>DDPV01000011.1:29810-47935 GCA_002342365.1 Burkholderiales bacterium UBA2459
TCGGGGTGTAGCTCAGCCCGGTGGAGCGCTTGCTTTGGGAGCAAGATGTCGGAGGTTCGAATCCTCTCACCCCGACCACCTAGCCAACGAATCTGCCCATAGCTCAGCTGGATAGAGCAACGGCCTTCTAAGCCGTAGGTCGCACGTTCGAGTCGTGCTGGGCAGGCCAGTTCCTCTCCCTGCGGCAGATTCCCTCATTGCGCCTCGGGAAACAAGCCCTCGTCATGCGTCCTCGTGAAGACTTCGATGCCTAACTCGCTTGCTGGCGAGTTCGCGAAGCAAGCGTTCAGCTCATGTCTGGAATTCGAGCCGGGTCAGTAAATTGCTCTCAAGGTTCATCGATCAATCTCCGCGATCCGTTGCCTGGAGATGCCTCGTACGCTACTTTGTTAAGCCTGAGAATGCTTCAGTTTGACGCCGTCAGGCCTCGAACTTACAATCAAGGGTTCTCGGTGGTGGCCGTAGCTCAGTTGGTAGAGTCCCGGATTGTGATTCCGGCTGTCGTGGGTTCGAATCCCATCGGTCACCCCAATACTTCTCGTGCGCATCTAGCACGACCACCCCATGCGGCAGGCACCTGAACTTATGCCCATCGCTCTATGTCAGCCGTTACCACAGTAATTTGCTGCCCGGGCCTCAGCCCGCTCGCGTCGGAAGAACTTGTGCGCCGCGTTCGGTCTTGGATTGGACCCTGCCAGATTTGGCGCGATGGCGACATCGGCACGATGGAACACAACGCCGACCGCCTATCAGCGGTGGTCGATGCGGTGGGCCCGGTTCAATGGGTCGGATCTGGTTTGGGAGCGGCGCTTGGGTATTGGCTCGGATGCCGACGCGAAGGTGCGATTCGGCAGGCTGAGCTTTTTGAGCCGTTTCTCGGCTTCAACGTACCTTTTTACGGGAGCACACGAAGCGGAAAAGCGGCCTGGGCTAGCGCTGCGCTCAGCCTTGCACGTCATGAATGGGGAGCTATGCTCGGTTTGCTCTTTCCACCGCCTTCCATGGCTGCGCCCCGCAAGCAGGATCTGGTCCCCTGTCGCAGCTGGCAGGAAGTTGCCTGTTTTACGGATTCCCTGGACTTCGTTCAACTGAGCGTGCACTATGGAAAAGAAACAAGGGTTTGGCTTAACCGATCCGATCAGGATTTACAGGCCGATCGCGCGGCAAACCACATTCGTGCGATGAGCCCGAACGCCACGGTGGAGATCGGGCAGTGGCAATCGGGAGCGTTTCCGGACGCACTGGTTGAAACCATGGGAGCTAAAGGATGGGTATGACCGGCACGCTCACCGAAACCGACTACACCGTCATGCTTGTGCTTCTTTTGCTCTTGTCGGCAGTGGGGCTGGTCTGGCTTGGCGCCTTTTTGCAAAAGCGCAATGAACGTCCGGCCTCAGAAGTTTCAGACGCCGCCACAGGTGCTAAACCGACTACAGTGGGCAAAGCGCAACTGCCGCCCACCACCGCCGAGCAAATTGTCAAGCGGATGGAACAGCACTTAAGCGATCTGCAAAAGCAGCTGAACATGGACCTCGCGCAGTTGCAAGCTTCCATGCAGGCTGATCGCCTCGATACCGAACGGCATGTGGTTCGGGTGCGTGAGTTGGCCACTGAGCACAGGCTCACGCTCACGCTTTTTGAACTCTTTGAAAGCCTCAAAACCCTACCTAAGAAAAACCAGGAGGCGCAATCGATGGACCGTGCCTGGCACGGCCAGGTCGGCATCGAACCTGATGATGTGCTGTTGCCTAACGAAGACAGCGACCCGTGGAAAATCTACTTCAAGCTTGAAGGCATCTGGTATTTGCTACGGGTTCTCGAGAGGAAGTACAGCAGGATCGATTATTATGAGATCGCTTTGCACGATGAGGACGGGAGGCTGCTTGCCGAAGTGCGGGCCCGGCCTGATTCGAGTCGCGCGAAGCTTGATAAAGATTTTGTTTCGAGTTTGCACGTCGGTCCTTGGCTTTCGGAGTTCATCGCACTGCGTTTGCGGATGGATCACCGGTTGCAAAGAACATTAATGGAAGCGGCATCGCGCGATGTGGATGCCATGAAGCGCAGCTTCCGCATTATGCAAGTGGGGAAGAAAGTTGAAACTGCCAGCGATTGATCTACAGGCCGCACTGGGCAAGGTGCCCGGTCTATCAAAATTCATCAAGCCCAAAGCGGATGCGAAGACCGGCGCAGCGAAAGCGAAAGCATCGCCTGCCAAAAGCCATGATCAGCAGGTTCAGACGCGACTTGACCTCACCATGAAGGGCCTGAGCGCCCTGGCCTTGTTGCTTGTGCTCTTTGCGCTTTACTCGGTCTTTTCTCAAAACAGCCTCAACAAGGCTATTCACAGCGCAGCACCGCCCATGGTCGATCTGGGCGATCTTGCCCCGGCAGCAGAAGGCAAAGCAGCTGCAGGTAAGGGTGATCAGGCAAAAGAAGCTAAGGCTGCAAACAACGCCAAAATCCGCTTGCCCGAAGGAACCGATGCCCGTATCGATTACGCCTTTGAGCAGGTGGCAAATTTTGAAAACACCCGTGCCGAAGCGATTTTGCGAAGCACCCGCGCCAACGTGGCAGGCGTTGTGGCGGGCAGCGTTGCCGCGCGCGCAGGTTTTCGCGTCGGCGACTTGATTTTGAGTGTTGATGGTGAGCAGGCAGGTTTTGTCTGGGATACCCTGCGCAAGCTCACCGGAGCAGGGAAAACCTCGGCGTTGCTTGAGGTGCAACGCGGCAACGAAGTACTGCGCGGCGAGCTTGAGGCACCGGAGGGCGAAACCCTCACCTCTTCGAATTCAGGCTTGCTGTTTGACATACCCGAGGGTTATCGCTTTGTGGGTGACAACGACCGACGCGATCTGCGCAGCGGTTTTTCCAGAGCCTACATGGAGGGATTGGCAGGGGACGAGCGGCTTGCCTATGCCACAAGCCTCGCGCTTTTGGGAGGCAACCTCGTCAAGCGCGGCGTAGAGCAAACCAGCATCAAACCAGACGATCCGATGTGGCTTAAGACCGAGCAAATCCTTGCCGATCACCACAGTAAGTTCAGCAAAGCGCTCGCCCAACACGACAGCCTTCTTGACTCGATGCAGGCCAAACTTCAGGCCGGCTTTATCAAGATCGGTGCGCTGCTCCTGGCTGCACTGATCGCGGGTATTGCAGCGCTTGCTGCGGCCCTGCAGCTCAATAAGCATTTGAGTGAGGCCGGACTTGGTGCGGTCAAAGCGCAGCTGCAAGGTCTTCGTTCACAAATGGATCAGCTTGCCCACGCTGCTGCCGCCTCGACCTCAGCGGTAGCCCCTGAGTCCCAGGCATTGAGCCGTTCAGCGGCCCGACAGACAGGCTTGGGAGCACGGGGTTCGGATGGCGCTCAAACCGCTGGGCCTGCGGCCAGCGGCTTTTCAAAGGCTGCGGCAGTGGGTGCTGCCACGCTTGCGGGTGCTATAGCCGGCGCAGGTGCTGGTTCTGGAGGGGATGCTGGTTACCGCGAGGGTGCAGGTGCTTCAGTGGCTGCAAGCGGAGCCTCAGGCATGTCGCTAGCCGAGTTGGCAGCACGGGTTGCGCTTGCCAGTGATGCGGATGAAGAAAAATCCCAGACTTCGGAACAAGACGAGGCTGAATCTGATCACGATGTGCTTGTCGATCATGCACCAGGCAGTACGGCTGACCACGCCCCTGTTGCATCAGCCATTGGCGATTCAGCGGCCGATCAAGCGGCCGATGCTGCTTCCTTAAACGTGAATCGGGCGGTTACAGCGCCCTCTGACGACCAGACCGCTGCCAGCGGTGAGCAAGCGCCCATGGCTATCGCTGAGCAAGCCTCCGCTGCCAACGAAGAGCAAACCACTGCAGCCAGTTCTGGGGCGACTGACGCCGCCGGTGCTGGGCAAAGCCTGACAGCCGCTGAGGGTGAGATCGCAAACGCAGCGGCCGTTGGCGTTGATGCGCCAGCCTCCGTGGAGCCTGTTGCGTCCGCCGCGACTGATGGGCAAGCACTGACAGGCAATGCCTCAAGGACTGGAGACGGTGCAAGCGCCTGATATCCGTGAACGGTCCGATTCCCGTGAGCGGCTTGATGCGAAAGAGCGTTACCTTCTGGCAGGCGTTGGTCGATCGCAGTATGCGATCCCGCTTAGTCTGATCGATCGGGTCGTTCGAGATCCAGTCATTCACGATTGGGACGGCCAGGGTGTCGTTCACGGGTTTGTTCTGGTCGAGGGATGGCTAGTCTGGCTTGTCGATGCCTCGCAAGTCTTTACCGAAATGCCCAGAATGCAGGCTCAGGGCGACTGGCTGTTGATTCTCAAGGAAGAGCAGGGGCTCAGTCGCATCGGTTTGTTAGCGGAAGACGTGAAGGGACCCGTTGCGTTTGCCCGAATCGAGCATGCTCGCATCGTGCAACGGCGTCGCGGGGAAGAGCTCGATGATTTTCGCTAAGCGCCTACCTGTCAAACTGACAACGCTGTCGACATGGATGTCGAGCTACGGCTTAAGCGCGTTTTTCGGGCTTTCCATGGTCGTTTGCGTCTTTGTTGGTGCCAACTATGAGCGGGAGTTTCGCAGTAATCTCGAACAAGGTTTTCAACAGCGCGTCGAGCTTGGTGACCTCGCATCGTCAGTACAACAACTCAGGCGTACGCTTGATGCGCCTCGAGCGCTTGACCCGGGATTCATCGGTAGCCTGATCGAGCGCACCAAAGAGGTGGAAAGCAAAGCAAAGGCTCAAAACGATGCAGGGCGCGTTGCCGATCTCGTCTTGCCTGTCAAAGAACTGGCCGCCATTGCTGCGATGCAATCCGGGTTCGAGCGCTTATCGGCGAGCACGGCGCAGGTTGAACGTGCTTTTAACTTGAAGTCGAGCTTAAAACCCTCGGAATCCGCAGACGCCCCGACGCTCAAGCGTGTTTCAGCCTTGATCGATGACTATGTGGGGGCAGCAGGTGCGCTTCGGAATGCGCGTAGCGCCTCGGCAGCTTTACCGGGTATGACCTCGGCAAGCATGTCGCTTGCGGAGAATCTTGCCGGTGCAAGCGCAGAGTCACGCAAAAAAACCGTTAACCCCGCTTGGCGCGAGGTACTTGCCGCCTTGCCGATCGATCGTGGCGATTTGGTTGATCGCTTGCTCGCCGACGCCAGAATGCTTGAGGATTTTCAAACACAAAGATCAAGAGCTTTGTCCCGACTCGAGCAGGTTTCAGCCAAGATCGACAGTGCTGAGCGAATGCTTTTGCAATCTCGAAGTGGAGGCGGTCTGCTTGTGGTCAGTTCAATTCTCACTTGGGTTGGTGTTGGGCTTGGATTATTGGCGATCGCGCTGACCTGGGTGCAACTCAGGCAGCAAACGGAAGTCTCCCCGCATCCTGCTGCGCCGGTCGGTTTGGTCGTGCCGCATGACGGGCTTCCAGCCGATGGGGCTCCCCACGGCCAGCCAAGTGTGGACGCAAATGGGTATGCGATTGAAGCGCGTATCGCGGCGAGAATCGCCAGCGAAGTCAGTACGGCGGTATCCGTGAGAGAACTTGCGGAAGCCGCTGTGGAGGACCCGATTGATCACGTTGCCTCCGGATACTGGATTGAGGCAGGATCGATGGCTGAACGCCGAGTGGCCTTGCTCGACAAACAATCTGAGCAGCTCGAACAACACGTCAGGGCGGTGTTGGCGGCTGTTGAGACCCTTGCAGGGCGCGCTGACATGGTCGTTCAAAGCCTGCAGTTGGTTTCTGAGGAGGATGCTCCGCATGCGAGCATGGATGCTGCGGTTTTGCGCAAACGAACCGAGGAGTTGCAAGCCTTGGCGATGAATTTATCGCTTCAGGTTCGTTCAGGGGAAAGCTCCGATCCTTTGCTTGACGATCTTGAAGCGTTCAATGCAAACCTTGGTTCGCTCGCAGAAGACATTCGTCGCGTCAGCAAAGCAGGTGGTGTTGCCCAGATCGAGCGTCGCCTGTCGCATTCGATTGAAGAGGGCAGGCGGATGGTCGCTGCTTCCGATAGTCTGAAGGAGCGAACCGAAACACTTTTCGAAGACGTTCAACGATTCCGCCGCCACAGTGAAGCCCTCATTCGTGGCATTCAGGAGGGCGCGGTCGCTGAGCTTCCAGCTTCCTATATCCGCCAGCGAAACTCGGTTTAAGCCCGCTTAGACTTCATGATGGATAGCCGACACAATGAACTTTTCGTTCTTGACGCAGAGCAAGCGGTCAAGGAGATCGCGCAGTTTGGTTCCGGCCAGACCGAACTGCAGACGCGGCGGGTCATTGCAACGGTCGACTACCTCGACAGCGTGCTTCAATCGGTTGGGCTCACCCGCCACGCAAGCTTTTGCCGAGAGTTTGCTAAAGCGTTTCCGGCACTTGATGAAGGGCAGGGAAGGCGGCTAGCCCGCGATTTCGTTGCACTCGCACAAGCGCAATTTGAAGCGATTCGAGCTCAAGATAGCTTACCTGATGATCAAGAAGCCTTGGGACGACTCCTTGCGAAACTGCCACAGCCACGAGGCAACGAGCCAGCAGCGAGTGTTCTTCCAAATGGGCGCTTTTTTCAAGACGCTGCCCGTGCAATTGCTGCAGTCGATGAGCTTGCCCATCGGATTCAAGCTGGACTTGAGCGCTCGAAGCTTGACGATACGGTTTTGCTTGGGGGCGAACGCTCAGCGCTGTCCGATGCATCGATGCAAACCGTTGAGGAATCCGCTGACGTCGCACTGGGGCACAGTCCATCGACGATTGAGGCCCTTGAGCCGCTTGCCTCAGATCAGCCGTTTCCGCATGAGCTTGTCGCTGCTGAGTCGAAGCGGACACTTGACTGCGACGACGCAGCTGAGACAAGCGAAGCGCTTTACTCGGGGGCAAAAATCGATCAAGCATTTCGCAGGGCACTCAAGTTGACCGATTCTGGGCCCTGGCTCACAGGAGTTGGCGCCTTGCTGGAATCAGTCGACGATCTTGATCACCTGCCGCTATCTTTGATCACCACAACCCACTTCACCTGGGCCGCCGGAGCGACGATCAGGGTCCAGGCTCAACTGGTTCTCGCCTTGGCACAAGCGATGCGTCATCAAAGACTTCAAGGCATGGGCGACGCCATTTTGGTCGCTCACACGCTGATTCTCGCAGTGCAACTCGAGTCCCCCGTGCCATCCGAGCCCTTTGCAAAGTTGGCGGGCCACTTTGGGGGCCGACTGGAATCTGACTTGGAAGCCTTGCGCATGCGATTCGTGATTCCGGCTTCGGCGCGGCTGCTTCGCATCGTTCCGCTTGTTGTTGAAGGACGATGGGTCGCTGTTCCCTGGGCGCAATTCCTTAATGCAGAGCTTGAGCAGGCTGCCAATCCGTTAAACCTGCGGCAGCACGCGCTGGATCAGTCCGCAAGCCGGTTGTCGGTACGGTTGTGTATTGGCGATGAGGCTGACCGCATGATTTCGACCGAAATGGGCCAGGTGTCGGTGGGTGTGCGCTTCGAGATACCGCAACATCTTCGGCGCAGAGAGCGCTACCGTGGGATCGTTTTAACGCCCGATGGGCTCCATTTCCCGGTTTATGGTTGATCAGCGATTGATCAACGAACTCACGAACGCGCGTATCCTGTTGCATATCGCATGGCTGATTGTTTTCCTTGCATCTTGGAGTCCTTGTTGGGATGTGCATGCACAAACGAAGTCACAAGTCTGGGAGTCGGCGATTGAACGCGCAATCGGCGAACAGTCGCCACTTGCCGGACATCCATTTGAGATTGCCTGGCCAGCGACAAGACCAAACTGGCCCGATTGCCAAGATCCGAAAGTGCAGCTTAGCAATTTGGCCAAACCGGTTGGACGGATCTATGTGAGCCTGCGCTGCGATTCACCGCGTTGGCTTGGCTCGATTCAGCCCACTGTTAGCGCTCGAAAGCGTTACCTCGCGGCGGTTCGACCCCTTTCACTCGGTTCAATTGTGAGCGAGTCCGATCTGATGATCCTCGAAGCTGACTGGTCCTCTTTACCGGAGGATGTGCTTTCCGACCCCGAGCAGGCAATCGGCCGGACGATTTCCCGCACCGTACTTGCTGGCCAGGCGATCGGGCTAAATTTCCTTCGCCAAACAGCCGTTATTAGACAAGGAGAGCGGGTGCGTGTGCAAATGGTAGGCCTTAATTTCACGGTGGGTGGTGAAGCGGTGGCTATCCAGCAAGGGGCGGTCGGCGAAGCGATCAGGGTGAAAATGGCAAGCGGGCAAGTGGTCAGCGCCACTGTCATTCGATCGGGCTTGGTTGAAATCCGGATCGATTGAAGGCTTAAATGGGTTGTTGTTTCGCGTTTGGGTTTGGGGGTGTTTATGGGAATTCAATCAAGCTTGGTCGGTGGTTCAGAACTGAATAGAGTTCAGTCTGCTGAAACGAGCCGTGCACAAGCGATGGACATTGCGAAACAGGCGGGCATCGCTCAGGCAACAGCAAAAGCGGTGCACGATGCTTTAGCAAAAACAGCCCTCAGTTCGTCGGCACCTCAGCCTTCTGCCCAGGTTTCGGTCGACGCTGGAAAGATTGCGCGTCTGTCGGGCGCCGAAAAACCGCAGGAGTCCGGAAAGCTTGACACAGCAAAGCTTGATGCGCTCAAAGCAAAGATCGAAGATGGTTCGTTCGAGTTTGACTACGGCACGATTGCCTCACAATTGGTCGCGCAGGCGGTCCAGCAACGCGGTTTGCGACGTGGCTAGCACGACGGGAGTTGTCCAGACAGTCTTCATACCGAGCGCGACTTGACGAACGATAATCCACTCAATCAACGCGCGTTAAACTTGGCTGAGGCGCTTGTTGGTGCGCTTTCCAAGCAGCGACAAGCATTGGCAGCCAGTGACTGGACCGCGCTTTCGGAGGCGGTTCCTCAACTCCAAGAAGCGGTTTATTCAATTTCCGGGTTTCCTGGCGGAATTGAAGGCTTACGCGAAGAATTGTCAAGCCTCTCGGCTGGAGAACGGAATCAGCTTGAGCAGTGGTTCGCGGCCGCGGCCGTCGACCGAAAGACGGCATCCGAATTGATCAAAATCAATCTCCAACGGTTCAACGCTTTGAAGAGTTTCCACGCAGTAAGCGCAAGCGACGATACCTATGGCCTTGATTCGTTGGCTCCTCGGCCGGGCCTGAAGGTCTCGACCCACGTTTAATGGTGATGCTCCGGGCCCAGCCGGAAGCGTCATCGGCTTAGTGTCAAGCCATAGAAACGCCCCTCCGACGCCTAAGCTTGCCGACTCTCTTCTTGCTCCTTTGCGAGCATCCCTCGAAGCCGGACAAGTGCCTGCGTGTGAAGCTGTGAAATCCGACCTGGAGTCAATTCCATCACGTAGGCGACCTCACGAAAACTGAGATCTTGCTGGTAATGAAGCGCGAGCACGAGTCGTTCCCGCTCCGGAAGCTCTTTGAGTTTGTTTTCGATGCGCGCTGCGAGTTGTTTTTGGTCTAGCAATTTTGCTTGATCGGCGCTTTCATCGACAACATCAGGTAGTTCTTCGTCAACAATCGTGATGGTCATGCCTGAATCCAGGATCGCAAAATATTCGTCGATGCTGATACCGACGTGTGCTGCAATCTCACTGTCTTCCGGTGGTCTTCCTAAGGACTGTCTGAGTTCCTCGCTTGCTCGTTCAAGCTGGGTAATTTTGTCACGCACATGGCGAGGAATGACGTCATCTTCTCGAAGTGAGTCGTAAATTGATCCTCGTATCCTCGCCTTAGCGTAGGTTTCAAAGGACGCCCCAGGCTTCGGCTCATAACGATTGATCGCATCAAGCAAGCCCAACATGCCTTCTTGAATCAAGTCGTCGAGTTGGACGTTTCTTGGCAGTCTTGAGGCGACCTGCATCGCAATGCGGCGCACCATCGGTGCGTGCTGCTTGAGTTGTGCCTCAACATCATGAGTCTTCAAAGCGCCGTAGCCGCGACTTCGCATTGTTTTCTTATGCTTTGTCCGGGCTCAAGTCGGTATCGGCAAACTCATTGCCATGATCCTTCACGACGCCCTCCGGGAAAATTCGGCCGGCCATCATACGGTAGAGGCTTGCCGGCACCATCATTTCACCGTTATCGCTTCCATCGGAGGCGGCAAACTGCATTGCGCGCACCCAGCCCTCATGTTCCAGAGGTTGGTCCATCATCGCCAGTGCTTGCGCTTGAAGGGTATCGAAGGATTCTTGCCCTGATTCAGCCGATTCTCCCCCTACCGTCAGTACCGGAATCGGAGAACCACCAAAGAGTACCGCTAGCTCATGAACCATATGGAGGCTCTTTTCGATCGCCGCCTCGCCGGTGCCTGAAATCAGGATGTGCTCCATGTCATCGGCAAAGAGTTGATGCGTGCCTCGGTGCGGGTCGGTACTTGCCACAATAACGACATCGATGTCGATGCCGGCTTTCTGAAGCCGCTCAGCCAGTGTGGGTGGCCGGGCTTTCTTGTCCTCTTTGGCGCGCCGTAGTTTGGTTGCCACGCAATACCAAAGCTTATCTCCCACCTGTTTGACGACTTTTTCGATCCCAATCGAGCCTGCAAAAACCTGCCCTAAGTCGTAGCGGACCGGAAACGGTGTGCCACCAAGCAAGCTGCGGTTCGTGAGCGGTACCTCATCAACAAGCAAAACGCGTTGGCCTGCACGACGCAATGCGTTTGCCGCGCCCAAAGCGACCATTACGGTTGGGTCTCCAGGCAAAGAACTGACGAGACACCAGACGCGGGCAAAGCCCTCACCAAACAATTGACGCAAACCAGCGGCCTGGTCGGTTTGGCCAAGTCCCGCGGTAGAAGCCTGATGATCGGTCATGATGGCTCTTCGGAAAATATTGGTGAGAGAACAATCACGGTCTAAGGCTTCCGCCGTGCCCACTCTGAGATGTTATCAGCAATCATCGCTGGAACCATTTCGTCGTTGGGCTCAAAATCGGAAGCATAGGCGCGGGGTTGAAGGGATCGGTGTGCAAGATAACCCGGATCAGCTACGTGCAAATCCTCAGGAACTTGTTGTCCGTTGCCGATAAACAAAAGCGGCAGGTCGTGGCGAATGAGACAGTCGACCGAGGGTGCAAGGCTCATCGCTTCGTCGATTTTCGTGATCACAGCAGCCTTGATGCCATTTTCGCGGCCCTGCGAGTGCGCCTGAATCACGTCTTGCATCGTTTGCAGACTGGTCGTTGCCGACATGACAAGCAAGCGCTGGGCTTGTTTGTAGCCTTCAGACAACACTTTGAGTTGCTCGACCATTTTAACGTCGCGCTGTCCCATTCCAGCGGTGTCGATCAGAACGACATGAAACTTCTCGAGTTCCTGAATTCGGGTGGTCAGATCTTCCGCGTCGCGAAGTGCGGTTACCGGTAAGCCCAAAATCTTGCCAAAGACGCGAAGTTGCTCGAGTGCGCCGATACGGTAGGTGTCGGTGGATAGCAGGGAAACCGATTTTCGACCAAATCGCATCACACAACGCGCGGCAATCTTGGCAACGGTCGTTGTCTTGCCCACACCGGTCGGTCCGATGAATGCAAAGACGCCGCCGCTGTCAAAAAGCGTGACCGGGTCGATCGTGCGCATCCGGTTTGCAAGCGGTGATCGCAGGGTGCCGATAAGCGATGCGCCTTCGTCAACCTCACCGACTTCTTCAAGGAGTGAGGTTGCAAGCGCGGGAGAAAAACCTGTAGCAAGCAGGCGCTTGAGCATTTCGGCACGCCCCGGAGAGACCCCCTTGAGCTGATTCCAGGTGTTACCGGCAATATGCGACTCGAGCAAGTGCTTCACTTCATTGACTTGGCCCATCAAGCGTTCGGCCAGTTCATTGAGTGCCGGGTTGGTTCCCGAGCCTGCTGGGTTGGGAGCGTCGGGAGCTTGCGCACGCGCCTGAGCACTCGCAATCGCGCTGGTCTCCTGAGATTCCGTTGTGGATCCGCGTTGTAAAGAGGCGCCTGTCTCTGATCTGAAATGCGCAGCAGCAACGTCGGGTGCAAACACCGGTGAACCGTCCAGATTACGCATCGGCCGGTCCGCAACGTCGGCAATAACAATTTTGTGATTGGCAGTTCGAATGGCGCTATCGGACTTTGGACGCAGTGCCTCGGGGCGGGGCGCACGATCGGCGCCTGCTGAAATCCCAAAGGCTGCGGCAGTCGTTTGTTCAGGAAAAGCCCGGTTGGCTGACGCTAGTCCCGGCTCGTTATCGAAGGATCTCAGCACCGGTTTGCTGACTTGCTGGGATTGCACCAGGCTCTTTGCGGTTGCGCGCGGTGCGATCTCTTTGAACTGCTCTTGCGCCATTGCAATGATTTCGATGCCCTCTTCCACTTCTCGATTGGACAGCAAAATCGCATCCGGGCCGATCGCTTGCTTGACCATCGAAAGCGCCTCGGTAGCCGTGGCGGCCACGAATCGCCTTGGTCCGGATGTTGCAGAGCTTGCCATCAGGCTGCCTGTCTCGAACAAACGATGCGGTGAAACGCCAGATCAGCGTCGGTGGGCATTTCATTCATGCCGAGAACAATAGCCTGAGGCCTCGCTTTACGTGCAATACGCGACAGGGTTAACCGGTTTCGTGCTGACACAACGATCACGGGCGGCAGGCCAAGTCCTTCCATATCGTCGACCACTGCGGCGATTTCTTCTTCAAAAAAACGTACCAGCCCTGGTTCGATTGATCCCTCGGGTGCAGCCGCTAATGTGCCTACGGCCTGCTCGATGATGCGCTCGAAGTCCGGATGAACGGCTGCGACTCTTATGGATGACGATTCGCCAAAGACCTCTTGCACAATCGTCCGCCTCAAAGCATAGCGCAGGGGCGCAAGCAGGCTTTGCGGCTGAGGATCCTTTCCTCCCAGGTCGGCCGCCACTTCGAGAACGCTTCGAAAATCGCGTACCGGCACGCCTTCTTCCAAAAGAAGCTGCAACAACTTTTGGACCACCTGCAGGCTTACGACCTTGGGTACGGTGTCTTCGACCAGTTTGGGGAATCGCTCGCGGAAGTGATCCACCAAATCTTGCACCTCTTGGCGACCGAGAAGCTCATGGGCGTGCATTCGTACGATTTGGTCAAGATGGGTTGCCATGACCACCGAGGGCTCGACTACGGTATAGCCCTTGGCAATTGCGCTATCTTTGTCGCGCGGGAAAATCCACACGGCAGGCATTTTGAAGGTGGGATCCAGCACACGAATGCCGTCCATGGGTGCCGGATCCGTGACAGGTTCGATGGCCAGGAGCCGGTCGGGAAGAATCTGACCGCGTCCGACCTCCGCGCCGAAGATCAGGATTCGGTAGTTTTCAGGCGGTAACTGGAGATTGTCGCGAACATGGACTGAGGGAATGAGAAAACCAACTTCAGCGACAAATTTCTTACGAATCGCTCGAATCCGCTTGATCACATCCGACTGATCGCCTGCATCGACAAGCCGAATCAGGCGATAACCAAGTTCAAGCGAAAGCGGCTCGACCACGGGTACATCTTTCCAATTCACCTCATCGCTGGGCTTTTCGGCGATCGCTTGCGCTTTTGCGGCCTCGACTTGCTGCTGCTTTGCCTTGCGCTGCAAGATGAAGCCAATCGCTCCAAAAGCCACTGCAAACAAAAGGAAAGCAAAATGAGGCATGCCCGGGATCACCCCAAGGATCGCCAAAATAATGGCGGCCAGATACAAGGGGTATGAGGAGGAACCTAATTGCGAAGCGAGCTGTTGACCAAAGTCCTCTTCGGTTGCAACACGCGTGACCACAATACCTGCAGCGGTCGAGACAATCAGTGCGGGCACCTGGGCAACCAGGCCGTCGCCGACCGCTAAGGTCGCATAGGTCTCGAGCGCCTTCATGAAGGAAAGGTCGAATTGCATCATCCCTACAGCGACGCCGCCTAACAGGTTGATGATGAGGATGATGATGCCCGCAACCGCGTCGCCACGAACAAACTTTGACGCACCGTCCATCGAGCCGTAAAAATCCGCCTCCTGGGCAACCTCGGCGCGCCGCCTGCGCGCTTCGTCCTCACGAATCATGCCGGCGTTCAAATCCGCGTCAATGGCCATTTGCTTGCCCGGCATCGCATCGAGCGTGAATCGCGCCGACACTTCTGCCACACGGCCCGCGCCCTTGGTGATTACCACAAAGTTGATGATGGTGACCACAATAAACACGATCACACCGACCACATAGTTACCGCCGACCAGCACCTGGGCAAATGACTCGATTACTTTTCCTGCGGCGTCCGGTCCGGTATGCCCTTGCATCAACACCACGCGGGTTGAGGCCACGTTAAGAGAAAGTCGCAGTAAGGTCACCACCAAAAGCAGAGTCGGGAACGCCACCATGTCCTTGAAGGATTTGATCTGGAGCGCAGTGAGCAGAATAATCATCGACGCGCCGATGTTGAAGGTGAACAAAATGTCCAACACAATCGGTGGCAACGGCAGGAGCATTAAGCCCAATACGACAAGCACCAGCAGCGGCGCAGCTGTCTGGGCGAGCGGTATTCTTGATAAAGCTGCTGCTACAGTGGCGCGCATTCAGGCAATGTAAACCTGTCGGTTAAAAAGATAAACCCTGGTTGCTCAACGTCCGCAGGCGTTTCGAACAGGCAGCTAAACAAAAATCCTAGCCTGCCCGTAACCCTCATCCATGGACATAACGAAGTCTAGGTTTCGGGTGCAGCAAGAGATCCCTACTTTTGTGGGGGATGCCTTGGCAACTAATCAATTTTTAGAATCTCGCCGTATACCAAGCATGGACGGTAAAAATCAGCTCAGAAAAGACAAAAACCTTATGCTCTCTTTGAGAGCACAAGGTTCTTGCTTAATCTGCGCCGAAAGCGAGCGCTCGAACTTAGGCTTTCTGGCTGATCAAGAGACTAGACAAGTAGTCAATTGTTCGGCCCAACTCGACGACTTCGGGCGCTGGAATCTGCCGAATTACCTCGTGGGACTGGGTGTCTGTGACAACCAGCGTTGTCGACTTGCTGTTGGCGTCAAAGCGAATGTTCAAATCTCGATCCATCGAGGAAGCGAACTGCTGAATCTTTGCTGCAGCCGCTTCAACCATTTGCCTCGATATTTGGGCCGACTCGTGAACCGATGGAACCGGCCTAGGCTTTTCGACCGCGGCTTTGGTAGCAGCCACTACCTGCTGCTCGGCGCGACTCGACTCAGTTCGATTGGGCAGATCCGCGGCGGGCCTAGGGCTCGCCGCTTGCACGCCTTGGATGCTAGCCTGACTCAAGGAGGATACGCTAGTCATAGATCCCTCCAAACATTAGTAAGTAGACGCTTGATCTCAAAATTACTTAAGCAGAGCCAAAACAACGTTGGGAGAAGCGTTAGCTTGGGACAGCATCGCCGTAGCCGCTTGCTGAAGAATCTGAGTCTTGGTCAGGCTGGCGGTTTCGTTGGCGTAATCGGTGTCCACCACCCGGCTGTTTGCAGCGCTCAGGTTTTCATGCAAGGCCGTAAGATTGTTGACGTTGGCGTTGAGTCGGTTGATCAGCGATCCATATGCGGCACGCTTACTCGCGATGTAGTTGATCGCGTCGTCAACGGCTTCTTGGAGGGGTGCACCAAATTCGCTAGCTGCCGCATCTCGGGTTGCGCTGTATGTAGTAAATGTGAAAGCGCTTGCTCTTGTGGTGTTGGTCAGAAAAGATCCACTACCTGCGGTTGGGTCGCCGAGCAGGGCGAAAAGGTCTTTTTGGTAGTCACTGTCCGAGGAAGAAACCGATACCTTCAGGTTGTAAACAGCAACCGCTTGCGAGTCGCTCGCCGATTCTCCGGTTTGGAAAGAGAGTGGGCTTGTTGGTGTGCTATTGGCCAACAAAGAATTGTTGTTAAACTTGGTTCGCGTGGCAACAGCGTACATTTCGTCTCGCAGTTGCAACATCTCGCCGACCAAGAAGCCCCTTTGGGTGCCGGAAAGCGCGTCGTTACCGCCTTGCACCGCCAGTTCTTTAAACCGCTGGAGCATGGTAGAAATTTCAGACAATGCACCCTCAGCCGTTTGCGCGGCTCCGATGGCGTCGTTCGCGTTACGAATGGCCATCGAGGTGGAGTTGATCGAAGCAACCAGCTTCTGCGAAATCCCCATGCCTGCGGCGTCATCCTGCGCCCGATTGATACGCGAGCCGCTGGAGAGCTTTTCGTAGGACGATTGAAGTTTGTTTTGGGCAGTGGTCAGGTAACGCTGGGCCGTGATCGACGCCATGTTGGTATTAAGAACTGATGCCATCTTTATCTCTCCTGTTGAGGGTTCGTAATCGGGCGCATTGCCGCTCATCAGGTATACGGTTAGTTTTAGATTGATCTTTAGCCAAGGGTCGGAAATATTTTCTGTTGTCTTCGCACCTTTTTCATAAGTATTTGATATTTCTATATTTTTCTCGGAGGTATTATGGGTATTCCTTCATCTGTTTTGAACACCAACATCGCGTCAATCATTGCGCAACGCAACTTGGCAGGTGCTCAGGAAAGCCTTGCGACCTCGGTAGAGCGACTGTCTTCGGGTCTGCGGATCAACCGGGCGAAAGATGATGCTTCAGGCATGGCGGTCGCCTCGGTCATCAAGTCACAGATCAGCATTGCCAGTCGCGCACATCAAAACATCAACGATGCGGTGTCCATGATCCAAACGGGGGAAGGTGCCCTCCAGGAGGGTTCGGCGATGCTCACCCGAATCAAAGAACTGGCAACCCAGGGTGCTAACGATTCGATGTCAAAAGATCAGTACTACTTCCTGATTCAGGAAATGAAGCAGTTGATGGAGGAATTGCGCAACGTCGCCGGACGGACGACCTTTAACGGTAACAATCTGCTTGGAATGTTTCGTTTTGACCAAAATGGAACCGACATACTCGGCACGCCGACAATGGGGCAAAACGGTCCATGGCAGTTTTTGAGCGGGGCAGGCGCAAGTGATTACGTTAGGATTGACCTGATCCCGATTTGGGCGAGCCGCTCCGAGGCCGTCGCCGCAACGAACGGTGTCGGTTACGGCGAGGGCGCGGTTAAAGTTGGTGCGCTCAACGCCCTCTACACGCGGATAGCCTGGCTGTCCAATCCTGACAATGCGCCGCCGACGGGACGAGGCTACGATTATTTCTCGAAGCCGCCGAGTGAACAAGTGACCACTGTCGATGCGAACGGCAACGCCCGCACTGCGGCGGTGGATGCTAACTCGTCTACGCCTGCTCCAACGACGGCGATCATTGCCCCGGGTGGTAAGTACGCGGACGCAGCTGCAAGTGCGCGCGACTACTCGCTCAACGCGCTGGTCGACGACGCAATTTTGCAAATTAATGCGCATCGATCCTACTTTGGAGCCTACGCAGGACGGCTCGAGCACAACGTTTCAAACTTGGCCGCTCAAACTGAAAATCTGACGGCTGCTCTGAGTCGCGTCCAGGATACCGACTACGGTGCTGAGACTGCGAACTTGACAAGAGTGCAGATTCTGCAGCAGGCCGCAACGGCGATGTTGGCGCAGGCCAATGCAATGCCGAACGTTATCCTGGGCTTGTTGCGCCAGCAGTAAGCAAGAAGGCTGATCGCCCGTAGGCGAATCCGGCTTTTCGAGCCGGGGACAGGGCGCGCAAGGCGAATTCGTCTTGCGCGCTAAATCTTTTTGGCGATCAATCCGTTAGTGAATCTGACGTCAAAGCTGGATAACCCCCTACAGGTAAACTATGTCTACATCGTCAGTCGGCCCTTCAGGAACAATGATCGACGTTCAGGGCATCGTCTCAAAACTAATGACGATCGAGCAAAAGCCGCTCACCGCCACCCAAGGACGGATTAAGACAGCGCAGTCATCGATTTCGGCCATGGGCCAACTGATGTCGCTAGTAGATTCGGTGTACTCCGCATCAAGCGCCATTCAGGATCGCGCAATGCTTAGCTCAAAGTCGGCTTCGAGCTCAGACGCGGCGGTCGCAAAAGTGTCGTTAGTCGACCCGGGGCAGGCGCCAACCGGATCGTTTAACTTTGAGGCGACCGAGTTCGCGAGGGCGCAACGTACGGTGTTTTTCGGTTCGGGAGCCGATGCGGTGAGCGATCCAACCATGGCCCGGGGCAACGAACGTCTACGAGTGTACACGAGCGACCCGAGTTCAAGCTACGGTTCCTTAGACGTAAGTCTGGATTTCAGCGGCGCGTCATTA
>DDPV01000009.1 GCA_002342365.1 Burkholderiales bacterium UBA2459
CCGAGCCGAGGCGCTTTAGCTGCGCGACGCTTGTGATGCCAACACCGGCGAGCATTGCTGCTGACATCGGGCCGAGGCCAGGAAGTTCAGCGATAGCTTGTTGGTTCATGGGACTGCGACTGTTCTTGCCCAAAAACACTGCATTGCTTGGTCGAGCAACTGCACCTGCGGCTTTGCGTTTTCGTGGCTGTTTAGCTCACGCCGACAGGCGCATGTTCTGCTGGCGCGCCAATGGGGCTGTTACACGTCCGGTTGAGCGTAGGGTTAGGCTCCACTTGAGACCCGAGGAAGCGGTAACTTCGCAAGATGCTCGGCCATTCGTGTTTGCCAACCCGGGCCAGTGGCCTTCCATCGGGCGATCACTTCCGGGGGTAAGCGCAGGCTAATCATCTGTCTCGGATTGATTGACTTAGGCCTGCCGGCCTTTTTAAAGACCGTGCGAGAAAACATCTCATCGGTCATCTCAGGCAGTTCTTCGTACTCCTCGGGCTTGATGACATGCGCATCAACGCGCTTGAGGTCGGAGCCCAAAGTAGGGTGCAAAGCGAGCTTTTTCACGATCGTTTGCCTTTCTCATGCTGAATACGTGACGAACATCGCCACGCGGCGTGTACCCAATAACCACGAGTCGATCCTGCAGCACACCGAAGCACAGGATCCGGACTTCGCCGTAGTCCTGCCTTGCGTCTTCAACCTCGGCGGTCACTCCGTCAAAGACCCTCGCTGCGTCCTCAAAATCAAGCCCCCGGTTAGTCAGTGTCCAATCGCGCTTCGCCGGGTCGTAAGAGATACGCACGTCACAATCGTATATACGAAAAAGCGCCTTGGCAAGTGGGGCGAGCGCGGGCTTGAAGCGCCTGCATCAGCTTTGGGAATGACCTGAAAGACCTATTGGCTACCGCCAATGTAGCCGCTGCAATTGATCTCGATCCTCGGAGGCGGATAGACCTTTGGCGAGCCGACCTGCTCAACTTGGATCAACGTCGAAGTTGGAAAGTCGCCGGCGAAGAACTCCCGGCGGGCACGCCAAACTTCGGTATTCTCACTGAGGTTAGTCACAAAGATCTGCATGGCCATGATGTCGTCCATGCATCCGCCCGCAGCAACAATCGTACGTCGTATCGATTCGAACGTACCCTTTGCCTGCTCATACATGCTGTCCCCAGGTGAGGTCATTCCGGCAACGAAGCAGTGCCCGTTGCTGTGGACCTTGATGTTGGTCCAAGTCTGTGCCGGCGGAGTGGGCGTGTCTGGCGCGTTGATGGCTACGTAGGGCATGAATCCCAGTTTTCCTATTGGTAAAGATGGGCCCACAGCGCAACCGATTATGTTCGAGCTGTCGATCGACTAGTGGGTATGAATGCTTTTGTGTGATTCCAGGCATGGCAGCCTCGCAGTCAACTGTAAAGACTGCCAAGCGCTATGCCCGTATCCCTCGATCTTCGAAAAGCTCACAACGCTCGCCGACATGGCGATCTGCTGGCGATTTACTCCTAGGTGAATGATGAGCGAGCGCTGGTACTTTTGCCTGTGTATCGCAAAGCCGCAGCCTGGTTTGTTGTGTGCGAGTCGGCAGCCTTCCGCTATGACGATCCGAGCGTTCTAGCAGCTCAGTGTGTGAAGGCCTGCGAGGTCTTAGGGCTTGAACCCTCGCAGCGCAACTGGGTGCGCAGTTCGACTCTGCGGGGGGGCACCATATACCGTCTGGTTTGCATATGACCACCCGGTCTCTCGGATCGTTTGCTTGAAGTAGCCTACAAAGCCTGATCATGCTCCGACCCTCAGCGGCCTAATCCCTGCTGAGTCGCTCCTGCAGCGCACTGTGGCATCCTGCAGCATGAAGAGCTCAAACGAGGAAGCTATATTGAACGGATTGCAGCAACGAACATTGCACCGATACTCAGGCTAGCGCGATGGAAGACACACTCTGGTTTTCGTGGACGTTTTGGCAGGATGCACTTGGGCTGCTCAGCGTTGCGCTGCTTTTCGGTGGCATGACTTTGTTCGCTTTCGGGTTTGCCGCTTTGATGTTCACCGCCTTGCCGCCAGAGGCCGCACGATCGGTGATTCGGCGGGCTTTTCCGCCTTTTTATTTGTGGGTGATTGTGACTTCGGCCTGCGCTGCGGCGCTGATCTGGCGATTTGACGAATTCGCAGCCTGGCTGTTGATTGCGATCACGCTGAGCACCGTCCCTGCAAGGCAGATTCTGATGCCGAGCATCAACGCGGCAAGCGATACCGGAAATCAGCGCGCATTCAAGTGGCTCCATGGCCTTTCGGTACTCATCACGCTTGCACATATCGCAGCCTGCGTTGCGGTCCTGGTTCGATTTGTCGCTTAGGCTTTGCAGCTTCCTTCAACAATGGCTTGGCCAACAGTCTCGGTTTGATGTCCCTTGAGACGGCTGATGATCAATCAATTGATTGCAGCTTGCCTTGCAGGCACACTCTCTCCTCTCACCTGGGGCGAGGCGGCATTACCGCCATGCCAGGGAAAGCAAGTTCAGCAGTGGCATAACTGTTCTGGAATGCGCAGCTTTCCAGATGGCCGATACAGCGGCGAGTTTCAAGCAGGCAAGCTCCACGGACTTGGAACCTTCATCTTCAGTCAAGGGGATCAATACGTGGGGGAATGGCGCGAGGACCGCCGGGAGGGACGCGGAACCTACACCCACCCAAACGGCAGCAAATATGTTGGCAACTGGAAAGCTGGCAAGCCCCATGGCCTTGGAAGCGCGAGGTTCCCGAACAAGACGACCTACGTCGGCGAATATGTTGACGGCAAACGCGAGGGCGAAGGCGTGCTGTATGCAGCAGACGGCACAGTCCAGGTTTCGGGTGCCTGGAAGGACGATCAATTGACGACGCCCTATGTGCTTGACACCACGCGCTTTCCGCTCAACCGATTCCGCTAAGGGAATTTCCTTGCGACCGCCATCATCACTTCCGACCCAGTCGCCTGCGTTTCAAACATAATATCCGTCCCTGAAACCCGAATAGTCCACTCATGAAACACTTCCTTGTGGCTCTCACCATCGGCTGCCTGGCCGGATGCTCGATGTTCCAAAGGGCAAGCAACTCGTCAAAGCCCGCAGAAACCGCGCAAAAGGCTGCAACGCTTGCCACCGGGATGATGGCCCTAGACGTCGAAAGACTCCTGGGTAGTCCGGATTCACGAAGCGACGAAGCCTGTCGGATTGCCGGTCGCAGCGTGCAATGCCAAGTCTGGCGTTACAGCACAAAGCGCAAAAGCACCATTTGGCTGCATGGTGAGAAAGATAATCTCAGCGTGGTGATGTTTGATCTTGAGTTTGTGCGCTAGCTTTCGGGCCTTGCTTAGACAGCCTAAATTCCCATGTCCGAAAGCCACATGACAGAACACCAAAGGTCCCAAAACCAAGTGACCGAAAACCAAATCCCCGAACACCCTAAGGCGGGACTTATTGCGCTTCACACGAGCGTAGGAAGCGAAGCGGATGCGCTTGCGCTTGCGAAAATGGCACTCGAGGCAAAACGTGCAGCCTGCGTTCAGATTGATACGATCCAAAGTCTATATCCATGGGATGGATCAATCCAACACGAAACCGAATGGCGCATCCTGTTTAAGACGAGTCAAAGCAACGCGTCTGCACTCTGGACCCTGGTGCAGGATCATCACCCCTACGAACTCCCCGCGATCTACAGCTTCGAAGTCAG
>DDPV01000004.1 GCA_002342365.1 Burkholderiales bacterium UBA2459
CTTCAGTATGTGTCTTGCTCGAGCTGACCGAACGGAAATGAACCATAAGGTCTGGTTTGCGAGGCCTCGTGCCTTGGGCGCCAAGAGGTTGGGGTGAGGGGTGTGGGTAATGTTGGTGGGAGGGTTGGTTCGTTGTGCAGGTTAGTCATTCGACCACCCGTTAAACATCCTCGGTGCTGGGGGGCACCCAGCGCCATAGCGCTACGACCCAAGCGGCACACAAAAGATATANNCGCTCCAAAAAAAGCAAGCGGTAGATCCCAGTAAAGCACCGCATGCACGATGCGTGCAAGAAACAGCGGCCCGGCTTCCTCGCCACGTAAATCGGCCTCTAGCAAGGTAAGCGGGCAGTACTGGCCCAATATCGTCTGTGCGGCAATAAAGAGCATCATCAGTAGATGTACTTGCCTGATGCGGCGATTCCTCACCCATCTCCAACGCGATCTTCCCCATGGAATCAGGACCAGCAGCGAAGCATTGAACGCGACAATGACAAGGTGAAACAGCATCACAACGTCGGCAAGATTCATGGGCAACACGCTGGCAGATGACGCGATACCTTCCCAGCTGGTGTTTCTCAGTCCTCGGCACTGCGTGTTGAACGAAGCCAGGTGTAAAAGACGCCGATGCCAGCACTCACGCCGGTAGTCTGACGAACTAACGGGCTGTCTTCGTTGGCGGCTCCTGCCACGCTGTCGATCCGGCCGAATCCGAAGACGCGCCATTGCGGTGTCAGGCTGTAGTTCAAGGCGGTGCTGAGTCGCCAGGCAACCAATCCGCCGTCTGCCACGTAAGCCGGACGGCCGGGGAGCGCATAGGCACTCTCAACACCATAAAAGCTGTGCGCAAGCCTTTTATCCCCGACGATTAGGCCAAGGCTTGCTGTGTAAGCGAAGCTGGGCGATAAACGCTGCTGCCAAAGCATCCTTGGCTCGAAAGCCATACCGCGGTGCGCACCGCCATTACTCAAATCAAATACACCTCTCAAGGGCAAATCGAGCCTCCAGCGACCGCTTCCCGAGTCGTCGCTCAAGTTGACCCGAAGTCGAGGTCCGAACTCAATGAGTGTTCCGAGTTCGGGCATTCCCCGACGGGCCTCAATCTCTGAGGACCGAGCAGCAAATGAAGCCGCAGCGCCAATGTCAAGCTCATAGCGTGGTGTACGTATCGCCCGTAGCCCGGTTGTCTCTCTATCGGCTCGCAGGAACTTACCGCGATAAACCACATAGGGCAGCGGCAGGATTCTTTGCACTTGCTGATCTGCGCCTGGGTAGGCCTGCTGAGAGACCGCAAGAGCAAACCCTCCAATCTCCCACAATGGCGCAGCCGTAGACTGATCAGCAGCCAGACTTTTGGTACTCATCGCTAGGCCCACGCAACATCCCGTGGCAAGCACAAGACCTTTGATAGCTGGCACAAAACGGCCAGAAAGTAAACACGCTCTTGATCGCTTTAGAACTTCTTCTGAGTGACGTTGCTGATCGTTCATTGACTGGGCCCCGCAAACACTTATCAGCGCTAGTGGTAACACGCAACGGCCCGCCGATGGCCCTTCCAAAACTCACGAAAGGGTCATTTGCACGCCAAGAATGTCCTGTTTTGTCGCCAGGGCTCACGAGGTCTGCCTAGGGTAGACTGGGAAAAAACTTGCCGCGCAGCCTAAACCGTCTCACGATTATGATTAATTCTATAAACCTATTTTTGTATCCTAAAGGTGTGCCATGACTGAATTCAAACGTCGCTCCTTGATAGCCGCCGTGGGCGCTTCAGCTGCATTGTCAGCCGTCCCTCGGGCACTTTCACAAATCGCAAACTATCCCAACCGCCCAATTAGAATCGTGATTGGCTTTGCTCCTGGGGGGCTTACGGATGCCTATGGCCGACTCTTCGCCGATCAGATTGCTGCAAAGCTGGGTCAGCCCTGCGTGGTTGAGAACCGCCCTGGCGCCGGGGGCAACATCGCCATCGATTCTGTCGTCAGGGCGCCCGCCGACGGGTACACCATTCTTGGCACAACCACAGGCGCCGTGTGGCAGAACCGAGTGCTGTATCGCAAACTTCCGTTCGATTTGGCGAAGGACATTGACCCGGTATGCGTCTTTCCCTCAGGGCCGCTGGTCGTGGTTGTGCCGGAGAGACTCGGCGCAAGAAACTGGGACGAGTTTGTGGCATGGAGCCGTAAGAATCAGAGCACGATGGGATCGTATGCGCCCGCCTCGTACCCACACGTGCTGGCCGAAACCCTCAACAAACGCTTGGGGGCAAATATGCAGGTGGTGCATTACAAGGGTGAAGCACCCATGTGGGTGGATATGGGCTCGGGTCAGTTACAGGTCGCGGTCGGGTCCTACCAAGCAGCGACCACGGTCATGAATAAGGGCTTTCGCGCCATTGCCGTTACTGGAGCAAGCAGAAGCCCAAAGCTTCCCGACACGCCAACCCTGTTGGAGCAAGGCCTTAAGGCTCCAATTGCTGCGCTGGAAGGGGGGCTAGCTTTTTCGATGAGATCGGGTACCCCCTTGGAAATATTAGAAATGCTTTCAAGGATTGCCGTGGAAGGAAACGAGACGCCCCGTGCAAAAGCACTTCGCGAGAGCTTTGCGATTCCAACCGCGACGGGTGGTCGCGCTGAGGCATTGCGCATGTGGAAAGAAGATGCACCGATATGGAT
>DDPV01000014.1:0-168 GCA_002342365.1 Burkholderiales bacterium UBA2459
CGATTGTGCCAGGTTGATGAAGCAGATGGTTTAAGGACAAATCAGCCAAGCGCTGGTGCTCTGAGCTCGGGGCGCGACAAGCCCATGCAAGGCGACCCCTTGTTAAAGCGCGGCCCACCGTTGCGTCCATCGGCTTAGTGATCTGCTTGAGCGATGTGCTTCAGCGAT
>DDPV01000014.1:176-10140 GCA_002342365.1 Burkholderiales bacterium UBA2459
GCGATGAGCCATACAAAGCCAAGCCTGTCATCGCGCTGTAAAGACCGGTCGATAGATTCAAGGCTCCCTCTAACAGGAGAACCGTCAATGAATTTCCTCAATACGTTCAAAAAAGCTGCAAGCACAGCAGCGATGGGCCTCAGTTTCGTGGCAGCGTCGGTTGCGATGCTCCCTGTCGCTTCGCAGGCTTCCGACATCACCGGTGCGGGTGCGACCTTCCCTTATCCGATTCTTGCCAAATGGGCTGAAGACTACAAAAAAGCTGCCGGCGTCGGCCTCAATTATCAATCAATCGGATCTTCGGGCGGCATTCGTCAGATCCGTGCCAAAACCGTCACCTTTGGTGCTACGGATGCTCCGCTCAAAGGCGAGGAGCTTGATAAGGACGGCATGGTGCAGTTTCCCATGATCCTGGGTGGTGTCGTTCCGGTCGTCAACATTGACGGCTTTAAGCCCGGCGAATTGCGTGTGAACGGCGAAGTGTTAGCCGACATGTTTGCTGGCGGTATCAGCAAATGGAACGATCCGAAAATTGCTGCGCTGAATCCTGGCAAAAGCCTTCCTGACCAAAGCATCACCGTCGTGCACCGCGCCGATGGCTCGGGTACAACTTTCATCTTCACCGACTACCTCACCGAAGTGAGTGCTATGTGGAAAGACAAGGTTGGCAAAGGAGCCTCGGTCAAGTGGCCCGCCAATTCATCGGTGGGCGGCAAAGGTAACGAAGGCGTTGCTGCCAACGTGGGCCGGGTCAAGGGAGCGATTGGCTACGTTGAGTATGCTTATGCCAAAAAGAACAAAATCCCGCATCTGACGCTTTTAAACCGTGATGGAAAGTACGTTGAACCCGATGATTTGACTTTCGCTGCTGCAGCCGCAGGAGCCGATTGGTTCGGCACCCCAGGCATGGGTATTTCGCTTGTTAACCAGAAAGGTGCAAATTCTTGGCCGATTACTGGCGCATCCTTTGCCCTGATGTACAAGCAACCCACGGATAAAGCTGCGTCGGCTGAAGTGCTCAAGTTTTTTGACTGGTCCTTCAAAAACGGCAAAAAGCAGGCCGCCGAACTTGATTATGTGGCTTTGCCGGATGCTTTGACCGAGCAGATCCGTCAAAAAGTCTGGTCGCAGGTTTCCGTCAAGTAACTGGCAGGTCATAAAAGATCGATAGGCTCAACGATTGAAGCGAGGGTCTGGATCGAAGCAAGGGTCCGGTTAGCCACCGGGCCGGTTGCCGTCGAATCACAGATTGCCTGGTATCGATTGGTTGTTTGATCTACAGAAGGCGCATTGATTTGCGCCTTCGCTTTATGGGGCACAGCACATCATGAGTTCACAGCCAACCGCCGAATCTCTTGCAGCAGGCGAACATAGCCCGGCCGCTTCGATGATTGCTATTGCCAGACGCCAGCAATTACAGGACTTTTGGTTCCACAAGATCACCATGCTCTTTTCCCTGGTGGTCTTGTTTGCCCTCATCGGGATTATTGCCTCGCTCATCATCAAAGCGGTGCCGACCTTCCAGAAATTTGGCTTGGGATTCGTCTGGCGTATCGAATGGGACATCGTGAATGAAGAATTCGGCGCGCTGATTTCAATCTTTGGAACCTTAGCAAGCGCAACGATTGCGCTCTTGATCGCCGTGCCCTTGTCCTTCGGTATCGCACTTTTTCTCACCGAGAACTGCCCGGTATGGCTTCGCCGGCCCCTCGGAACCGCGGTCGAACTGCTCGCCGCCGTGCCATCGATTATTTACGGCATGTTCGGCTTATTTGTGTTCGCACCACTTTTTGCCGAATACGGACAGCCTGCCTTGCAGTCCACCTTAGGCCAAATGCCCGTGATTGGATCACTGTTTGGCGGGGCCATGAACGGTATCGGTATTCTGGCAGCAGGGCTGATTCTGGCTTTCATGATTTTGCCCTTCATCGCTGCCGTGATGCGTGACGTTTTTGAGATCGTTCCACCGATCCTGAGGGAGTCAGCCTACGGCATAGGCTGCACCACCTGGGAGGTTGTTCGGCACGTGGTGTTGCCCTACACACAAAAAGGCGTCATCGGCGGCGTGATGCTCGGCCTGGGTCGCGCTCTGGGCGAAACCATGGCTGTCACCTTTGTGATTGGCAACTCACAGCGCTTGGTCCCTTCCTTGTTTGCACCGGGCTCGTCGATTGCTTCAACACTTGCCAACGAATTTGCCGAGGCCGGTGATTTTCACCTCTCGGCCTTGTTTGCGCTGGGCTTTCTGCTTTTTATCATCACCTTTGTTGTGCTTGCATTAGCGAAGCTTCTCATTGTTCGGAATGAAAAATCGAAGGGTGCCAAAACATGAACAACGCGCTTTACCAGCGTCGTAAATTCGCCAATACCCTTGGGGTTGGTTTATCGATGTTCGCCATGTCCTTGGGACTGTTCGTGTTGTTATGGATTTTATTTATCCTGTTCAAAAACGGTATCGCAGCGCTCGACTGGGCCATGTTCACCCAGTCCACGCCTGCACCCGGATCGGAAGGAGGTGGGCTTGCTAATGCGATTGTCGGCAGTCTTTTGATTGTCGGGTTCTCAACAGTTATCAGCACGCCCGTGGGAATTCTTGCCGGGATTTATCTGGCCGAATACGGCGATGAGAGCAGTACCGCTTCGATCACACGTTTTGTGACCGACATCATGCTGTCTGCGCCCTCGATCATTCTCGGGCTTTTCATTTACGCCATTTTGGTGGCCCAGGTGAAACACTTCTCCGGTTGGGCAGGAAGTCTTGCGCTCTCTCTGATTGCCATCCCGGTCGTTGTGCGAACCACCGAAAACATGCTTCGCTTGGTTCCGGGCAGTTTGCGGGAAGCCGCCTTTGCACTCGGTGCACCGCGCTGGAAAGTCGCAACCATGGTCACGCTGCGCGCAGCCCAAGCTGGGGTGGTTACCGGGGTCCTGCTTGCCTTGGCGCGCATCAGCGGCGAGACCGCGCCGCTGCTGTTTACCGCGCTGAATAACCAGTTTTTCAGCAGCGACATGAATAAGCCGATGTCGAATCTGCCGGTTGTGATTTTCCAGTTTGCGATGAGCCCCTACGACAACTGGGTGCGACTGGCCTGGGGCGGTGCACTGTTGATTACCCTGACCGTACTCGTGCTCAACATCGTAGCTCGCACAGTGTTCAGCGACAAAGTAAGTTCTTAAGATGGCCATTTGATCCAAGGATTGACCATGAACCAAGCCACCCAGTCTACAGCCCAGTCGGCAAACGCCATTGAGGTCAGAAATCTGAACTTCTACTATGGCAGCTTCCAGGGCCTGCGTAGCGTGAGTCTTGACGTCGCAGAGCGCAAAGTAACCGCCTTCATCGGCCCATCGGGTTGCGGCAAATCAACCCTCTTGCGCACCTTCAACCGCATGTACTCGCTTTACCCGGGGCAGCGTGCCGAGGGCGAAATCAATCTCTACGGGCAAAATGTTCTTGATGCAAAGCAGGATCTGAATCTCTTGCGCGCTCAGGTCGGCATGGTGTTTCAAAAGCCAACGCCGTTTCCGATGTCGATCTACGACAACATCGCCTTCGGCGTGAAACTGTACGAAAATCTATCACGCAGCGATATGGATGCCCGGGTTGAGTGGTCCCTGAAGAAAGCGGCCCTTTGGGATGAAGTGAAGACCAAGTTGAATCAAAGCGGCTTGTCGCTATCGGGCGGCCAGCAGCAGCGCTTGTGTATTGCCAGAACCGTGGCTGTGAAGCCAAAAGTCATTCTGCTCGACGAGCCGACTTCGGCACTTGACCCGATTTCCACAGCCAAGGTCGAAGAGCTGGTTCATGAACTCAAATCGGACTACACCGTGGCAATCGTCACCCACAACATGCAGCAGGCTGCAAGGGTGTCGGATTTCACCGCGTTTATGTATGTTGGCGAGCTGGTCGAATTCAGCGTGACCAAGCAAATGTTCATCAAACCGAGCAAGAAACAAACCGAAGACTACATCACTGGCCGTTTCGGATGACCGCCTGGCTGAACCTCATCTGAGCCGCCTGGCTGAACCTAAACTGAGGGCTCCAAAAGACCGTATTCCACTGTAGAAGGAGTAGGTTGTTTGGCTCCTGAGTCGCACCAAGGACCTTCAGTCAGGGATTCAGTACCACACTTGTAGCATTGGGCGGTTGACATGGATTACACGTCTTCCAATATTTTCTCAGCAGCCGAATCGGCAAAGCGCATTGCGCCGGACGTTGCTGCACAAGCTGCCTCGAAAGCGGCGTCTCGGCTCACCCAGTCGCCGCTGGTTGCCCAACTCACCGTGCGCGCCATTGAAAGCGCGCTTCAAAAAACGCATGTTGCGCTGCCAGGTTTCAACGATAAAGCGGCCATCATTGAGCTACGCAACGACGCTGTCAGCGAAGCAAAAAGCGCTTCAACAGCGAAAGCCGCAAAGGCTGAGCATGCCGACGTTCAGGATCGCAAGGCACTCGATCAGTTAAAAGCGAATATTGCAGCCGGTCGTTTTTCGATTGACGAAACCACGATTGCCTCAAGCCTTGTGAGGCATTAGACAGAACGGCATTGCAATCGGGTTTTTTGAAACCCCCGACCGTCAAAGTTTTCGGCAGCTAACCAAGCCTCAAAACCGGCTTTAATCGCCGGCCACTCGTGATCGAGCATCGCATACCAGGCGGTATCGCGGCTTTCGCCCTTGACCACCATATGCTGCCTGAAGATCCCTTCGAATCGAAATCCAAAACGTAAGGCTGCCCGGCGCGATGGCGCGTTGAGCGCGTTGCACTTCCATTCGAAGCGACGATAGGCAAGCGTTTCAAACACGTAGCAGGCGTGCAGGAAAAAGGCTTCGCTTGCCATTCGGGTGCGCGCCATCTCGGCACCCCAAAGGATGTTGCCGATTTCAATCACCCCGTGTTCGGGCGTGATCCGCATCAACGATTGACGCCCGAGGCAGCGTCCATCGACTTTGCGGATCACGGCAACATGCAAGGGGTCTTTGCTTGAACAGGCGTTGCGCATGAATTGAGGGAAAGTCTCAGCGGTGGGTACGCTGTCAAACAGGTAGCGAAATCGATCATCGGCGCCGCTGGCTGTGCTTAAGGCAAAAAGATCAGGGCCGTGCGCAGGTGCAAGGGGAACTAAAGCAACGCTGTCGCCAGACAAGCTACCGTGGCTTGCCGGTTCATAGGCGGGGCGAATGGGCAAGGGGTTCATGCCGGGCCTTGGCTTTCATGGTCGGAAAAACCAGAGCATACCAATGCGAAAGCATCAGGTTCACCACGCTTTCCCAGGATTGGGTCTTTGCCTTGATCCATGCCTTCTCCCCCATGCTTTTCCACAGTTGGCCATCCCTGACCGGCCATTGCGACAAGGCAATCTTCAAGGCCTGGTGAAAAGCCGAGGGACTGAAGTCACGCAGGATCCATCCGTGTTCTTGATCTTGTAACAAAGCAGCGCTTGCGCCGTGTCTGTAGGCAATCACCGGCAAGGCACTTGCCATCGCCTCAAGAACCACATTTCCAAAGGTTTCACTTTGGCTCGGAAAGCAAAACAGATCGGCACTGGCATAGCATCGGGATAAATCCAACCCGGTTTTCATGCCGACGAACAAGGCTTCCGGGAAATCCCGCTCCAGATGTGACCTCGCCGGACCGTCACCGACCATGACCAGGCGTGCCTGACTACCGGACTGCCTGGCTGCCCGGTAGGCCTGCAACAAGACCTCAAGGTTTTTCTCCGCAGCCATCCGCGTGACACAGAGGAGAATGGGTGCTTGCTCGCCAGCCATTTGACCTCGACTCGCGCCAAGCCATTGGCCCCTGAGGCCTTCGTCGCGGTGATGCGGCCCAAAGCGCGCCAGGTCAACGCCGCGGGGCACAACCGCCAGGCGGTCAAATCCCTGAACCTTCAGTTGCCGGGCCAGCATTTCCGTCGGCACACAGTTGAGATCGCAACGGTTGTGAAAGTAGCGCAAATAGCTTCGCGCAAGCGGTTCGAGCCAGGAGACCTTGTAGTGCTCGACATACTGCTCGAAATGTGTTCTGAAATCCGAACATACAGGAATCTTCAGCGATCGTGCCACCTGCAGTGCGCTCAAACCGAGAGGACCCTCGGTCGCAATATGAACCAGATCGGGGCGCTCGCGCAGCCAGGCACGACGCAAACGCTGCCAGGCCGGAAAGCCGGCCCGAAGACGGGCATACCCCGGTATCGGAAACCCGGCAAGTCGCAATTCGCCGGGCAATGGCGCATCAAGACCATCGCGTTGCACGCGTACCAGGCGCCAGTCGCAGTGCGGCGTCATGCCCTCGAGCAATTTGGCCAGGCTCAAAGACACGCCATTGACTTCCGGCGGGAAGGTTTCGGTCACGACTGCGATCTTGATCGGTCGATCCATGCTGGGCTCACCCCTTTGAGTCGGCATGCAAAAGGATCTGCCGAGGTCTGAGTTTATGCTCACAAAGAAAGATCACAGACCGATGACGGCGCATGGCCGTCATTGAAGTGCATCGTTTTTGTCATGACAACGTCACCCTACTGTCAACAAAGTTTCACCAAGCGCGTGCAAAGTCTCGGTGGTGGCTCTGTTTGCAGCTCACGACAAAAGTCGGCTAGCATGCAGCGTTATGCTTGACAAGTTCAGTCCCGGCGGGATTGAATCACCCTTTAATACGCTTAATAGCCTTCGGAGGAAACAGGATGGCGAATCAGAGTTTTAGCGAAATGCTGAAAGAGCAACGTTGGGATGATCACCGTTATTACCATCACAGCCTGGTCAACCAGTCCTTGCATCTGGTGAGCGCATGCAGTTTCGTTGTGGCTTATGTTTATCTGCTGATTGATCCGGTTGTGTCTGCTTTGATCGCATGGCTGGTTTCAATGACAAGCAGGCAGGCAGGACACTTCTTCTTTGAGCCCAGAGATTACGATTACGTCAACGATGCAAGCCATGAGTACAAAGAGGCCATCAAGGTGGGCTACAACCTGCGCCGCAAGGTGGTTTTGATGGCCATCTGGGCCTTTGCACCGGTTGTGCTCTGGTTTGAGCCGAGCCTTTTCGGCATGATTGAACCTGCCAACGGCTTTAAGGAATGGGTTCGGGATGTGGGTCAATTCTGGTTCATGCTGGGCATCGGAGGCTTGGCTTTTCGGGTCTTTCAACTCGGCGTGCGCGACGGTTGGATGACGGGCTTTGTCTGGGCGACCAAAATCATCACCGATCCCTTTCATGACATCAAGCTCTACCATCGCGCACCGATTGAATTGATGCGCAAAGGCATTGAACAGCGTCGCAAGGCTTGAAACCGGCTAAAGCTGTTCGGCATACACTGAACAGAAAAAAGCACAAAAACGCGCTGACCGAAACCTTCGGTCAGCGCGTTTTTCATTGCGAAATCGAAAAACCCTCAGGCGATAGCTTTGCGCGCGAACATCTCTTTCAAGATACTGCGGCGAATCGCTTTATTGCTCAGCAAAGCCGGTCCCTGCCACCATCCCGCTTGCTGCATGGACTGGCAAGCTGAGACAAATCGCTCAAACACAGCGTTGAGTAAATCATCATTGTAGTTCAGCGAAAAAATCAAGCGGCCGGAGCCGACCCAGCTGAGCGCAAGGCCTGCTTCGCGCAGGTAAAACTGCAGCATCCAGTTGTAGCGGGACGGCTTTTCAAAAAGAATCGTCCAAACGCTTGCCATCGGCGCGACCTGCACCGGCAGCTGTGCTTCGCGCAGACGCTGGTTCAGCCGGTCGGCAGCCCGAGCAAAGCGCTCATCAAGCCCTTCATAAAGGCTTGCGATCGCCGGCGTTTCAAGGGCTCTCAGGAAATGCAGCATCCCGTTAATAACGTAAGGATGGGCGTTGAAAGTTCCCCGGGCAAAACAGATATCGGCTGGCCGATCCTCGCGAAAACGGCGCATGAATCGAGACTTCCCGCACAAAACCCCGCAGGGGTACCCGCCTCCAAGCGTTTTGCCGTAGGTGACCATATCAGCCTGTACACCAAAGTACTCCTGGGCTCCGCCTGCCGCGAGTCGGAATCCGAGAAAGACTTCGTCAAAAATAAGAACGATACCGCGCTCGGTACACAGCGCACGCAGCTTGTGCAACCACGCGGTATAGGCCGCTTTGTCAAAGCCCGCTCGACGGCTGCTGTCGACCAGCGAGGAATCGCCAGGTGCCGGTCGGTTGGGATGCAAGGCCTGCAAGGGGTTGATAAGCACGCAGGCAACGTCTTTGCGCGCCCTCAGCGCCTTGAGCGAGCGCTCGCTCATGTCCTCGAGGGTATAGACCTCGCGCGGCGGCATCGGATTGCCTGGCCCGGGTTGCACGTCCTCCCACCAGCCGTGGTAGGCCCCGCAAAAGCGGACCAGATGGGACTTGCCGGTGTTGTAGCGTGCCAGTCGCACCGCTTGCATCACGGCTTCGGTGCCAGACATATGAAACGAAACCTCGTCTTGCATCGAGATCACCCGCAAGCGCTCAGCTACCTCGATCACTGCCGGGTGATACATGCCCAGAACCGGTCCAAGACCTTGCGCCGCCTCGGCTGCGATTGCGATGTTACGTTTATAAAAATCGTAACCCAAGAGGTTGACGCCATACGAACCGCTCAGATCGTAAAAGAGGTTTCCGTCCAGATCTTCCAGAAAAACCTCGTGCGAAGCCGAAACCACACTACCCACCTTCAGGTGGCGCTTGACCAGATCGCTGAACTGAAACGGCACCCGATAGCTTGAAATGAACTGCAAATCAGAAAGCGATTGCTTGGCGCGCTCCGTCGCTTCAATCGAGTGGGCATACCGTTTGGCGAAACGCCCGGCCATTTCATAGAATGCAGAACGACGCATCTGCTCGACTTCGGCGTCGCAGGCGTCTGCACGGAAAAAGCTCTGCTCATCGAAGCGGTAACCCGGCAGCAGGCGCGCGACGCGTTGCGCCATGCGGGCGTGACCACTAAGCGAGCGGTGCTTGGCGCGCGACAAAAGCAGCCGCCGATAAGCCGCCGGAGCGAACCAGATCAGCGCGGGTGGTAAAAGCGACAATGAAGTGACAGCAGCAACCGACAAACTCATGAAAGTACTCCCTAAGATCGCTTGGTTGTAAAACAGTGAAATGACAGCTTTGTGAAAGCTCGTACTGCCAGAAAGGTCAGCTTAAATCCATGGTGCAACCCCTCAAACGCCGAATCGCCGACGAGCTCAATTTCATCCTGACCAATCGAATCCCGCGTATTGCGCTCACGCACTTCATGGGCTGGTTCGCCTCGATTCAAAGCCCAGTGCTTACGAAGCTCTCGGTGTGGATTTGGAAGCTTTTTGCCGACCTTGACCTTCGTGAGGCCAAGCACACGCAGTTTGCATCGCTGCGCGATTGCTTCATTCGCGAGCTTCGCGAGGGTCTTCGACCCATCGATTCGAGACCAGGCATCTGGACAAGCCCCTGCGACGCGATTGTAGGGGCCTGCGGACGGGTGCAAGCGCAAACCCTTTTTCAAACCAAGGGACTGAGCTACCGGCTTGAGGATTTGCTGGGCGACCGGGCGCTTGCCGATCAGCTCGAAGGCGCACCCTACGTCACGCTTCGCTTGCTCTCGAGCATGTATCACCGCTTTCATGCGCCCGCTGACGCGGTGCTGCGCGCGGTGACCTACCACTCCGGCGATGTTTGGAATGTCAATCCGATTGCGCTGGCGCGGGTGCCGGGATTGTTTTGCCGCAACGAACGTGCAGTTTTGCGCTTTTCGGTCAAGCATTCGGACAGGCCACTTGTGCTTGTACCGGTTGCAGCGGTGCTGGTTGCGAGCATGCGGATTCACGCGATCGATCAGCAGCTCAGTCTGCGGTATCAGGGGCCGCATCACTTCGACTGTGAGCAGCCTTGCAGCAAGGGCGAAGAACTCGGATGGTTCGAGCATGGTTCGACCATTCTTGTGTTTGCACCCCCAGGCTGTTACTTTGATACAACAGTCTCGGAAGGATCGA
>DDPV01000014.1:10189-14821 GCA_002342365.1 Burkholderiales bacterium UBA2459
GGAATGCCGAGTTATGAATAGCTTGGATGAAGAAGCTCAGCAGGTTTTGAAAGCTTCAGCAGGCGACGAGTTGCTGTGCCAGTCCGCCCGCGTGCATATTGCGATTGCGCGCTCGGATCGACGCATCGCCCAGGCGCTTGCCCTCCGAGCTCGGGTGTTTCGCGAAGTCTGCGAGTCAAGGGTGCATCATCAGTCCATCGGTGACGATGACCTCTTTGATCCTTGGTGTATCCATCTGGTTGCCATCGATCCGGTCCGTGACGACGTAGTCGGAACCTATCGCATCCTGACCCCGGAATCGGCTCGCGAGTTGGGCTGCCGTTATGCCGAGCAAGAGTTCTGGCTCACGCGACTCGATCCGCTTCGGCATGAGATTGTCGAACTCGGTCGGGCCTGCGTCGATCCCGAGTATCGCGGCGGCACCATTTTGATGCTGATGTGGTCGGGTCTTTCGCGCTGGCTTTCGGGACAACATTACACGCATTTGATGGGTTGCGTGAGCGTATCGCTGAAAGACGGTCCCGACGCAGTGCTTCGCCTCTACGAGCAACTGATGCCGAGTCATGACGCCGGTGAAAGCTTTCGTGTCTGGCCTTTGCAACGGCTCACACGCGTCCCCAAGCGGGTTGATGGCGACGCAGCCCAGGAGGTCGAGGTACCTGCTTTGTTGCGGGCTTATTTGAAGGCAGGCGCGATGATAATGGGTGAGCCCTGCGTCGACCATGAACTTGGCTGTGCTGATTTCCCGGTCATCTTGCCGCTTGAGCAGCTCGATCATCGCTTCAGGCAACGCTTCGGACCGCTTGCCGCATGAACGGTCCGCTGCCCTACTACCTGACGACCGATGAACCATCGGAGCAAAGGTACAGGACAGTTTTCATCTCGGACATTCACCTCGGTACAGCCGGTTGCCAGGCGACCGAATTGCTCGAGTTTCTCAAAAGTTTCGAATGCGAGACGCTTTATCTCGTGGGCGATATCGTTGACGGATGGCAGTTGCGGCGACGCTGGCATTGGCCGCAAGCGCACAACGACGTGGTTCAAAAAATCCTGCGCAAGGCCCGCAAAGGGACACGCGTGGTTTTTGTTCCGGGCAATCACGATGAATCGATTCGTCAGTTTTGCGGCCTGCAATTTGGCGGCATTGATATTGAATACGAATCCATCCACATCACAAAAGACGGCAAGCGGCTTTGGGTGACCCACGGCGACTTGTTCGACGGCGTGGTTCAATGCGCCCGATGGCTTGCGATTCTTGGCGATTTCGCTTACGAGTGGGCGTTGCGCGCAAACCGCGCCTTTAATTTTGCACGCGCACGACTGGGTCTACCCTACTGGTCCCTAAGTCAATGGCTGAAAGACCAAGTCAAGCGGGCTGTGAGTTTTGTCACCGCCTTCGAAGAAGCGCTTGCCAACGCAGCGCGTAAACGCGGCTTTGACGGCGTGGTCTGTGGCCATATTCATCGCGCAGAAATCCGGATGATCGGCGATGTGCTTTATTGTAACGATGGTGACTGGGTGGAAAGTCTGACCGCTCTGGTTGAGCACGCCGACGGGCGGCTTGAAATCATCGACTGGACAGAAATGAAGAAGCTCACGCAAAGGTCCGAGAGTCAACTCGCCTTGGAGCTCAAGGCGGGTTTGAAGGCAGACGTCTCGTCATGAATTTAATCGTCTGGCGGCATGCCGATGCCGGCGACAGCGTGGAAGATTTCACCCAGGACTTGGCACGTAACCTTTCTGACCGTGGAAAAAAGCAGGCAAGCCGCATGAGCCGCTGGCTTGACGCCAGACTTCCCGAAAGCTTTGCGGTTGTGAGCAGCCCGGCGCAACGTGCCATACAAACAGCGATGACCTTATCAGCCAAAGTTAGGCCCGAACCACGTTTGTTGCCAGGCAGCAGCCTTGAGGAGGCCTTGCAGGCGATCAAGATTGATGAGGCACACCTGAGAAAGTCAGGNNNGGCGCCGAAGCCTGTTGGAGCCTGAAAAAGGGTGCGCTGTGGTGGCTCCAACGCAAAGATGCCGAGCCCTTTTGGCAAGTGAAAGCTGCGATCGGCCCCGATTTGGTATAGGGTAGAGGCTGTCGATACGCCCCTGAAGCGGGGCTGGAGCCTCTAGATGACCGAAATCGAGATTAAATTACAGGTGCCTGCAAGCGCCCGTGCCGCCTTGGCACACGAACTCAAAGCACGTTCCCCCGAAAACCTGCGCAGACAACGCCTACAAGCGGTTTACTTTGACACAGCATCGCGCCTGCTCGCTGCAGAGTCCATGGCGCTGCGCCTGCGGCGTGAAGGACGAAACTGGGTGCAAACCCTGAAGGCCGGAAAAGGCAATGACAGCCTCAGTCGTGAAGAGGACAATATTCGCCTGCCCGATCGCAGCGCCGCCGAGCCCGCGCTCGATCTGAATCGGCATTTGCGAAGTCCTGCAGGACGAAGGCTGCAGCTACTGTTGCAGCGCGCTCAAGGCGAGAGCTTGCAGCGGCGCTTTGCCACCGACGTGAGGCGACAGAGCCAGATTCAGCGCACCCGACGAGGCTTCGTCGAGCTTAGCCTTGATGAAGGCCTGATTCAAAGCGAAGACCGACAGATGACGCTTCGCGAACTTGAAATCGAGGCGATCAAAGGATCGCCACTTGCTGTGCTCGAAGCCGCAGCGGGCTATGTGAAACGCTATCAGGTTTGGATCGATCTGCGCACCAAGGCGCAGCGCGGTCATATGCTTGCCGAAGGACGTCTATTTGCTTCGCCTGCCAAAGCGGGCGCGATCGAGCTTTTGCACGACGCAAACCTTGACGAGGCACTGCTTGCGATCTTCTCGGACTGCCGGCGGCAGGTTATGCAAAATGCCTCGCAAATCGCAGCTGAAGAGGGACACGGCCCGGAACATGTGCATCAGATTCGCGTCGGTCTAAGGCGCTTGCGGACGGCGTTTAAGCTTTTTGGTGAGCGATTGCATGCGATCAGCCACTGGGATGCGCAAGCCAGAACCTTGGCCGGCGAACTCGGCGCAAGCCGTGACCGCGATGTGTTGGCTGAAACCCTTTGGCCCCGTTTGCGCGACATCGAAGCGCCGCTCATCGAAATACCCTCGCCAACGGGTTTGCAAACACCGCGCGAACTGATTCGCGACAAGCAATGTCAGCTATGGTTTTTAGAATGGCTTGAACACGACCTCAAGCTCGAGCTCGATCGCCACACCCGCCCCGGCAGCCCAGAGACCTGGTCAGCGGTTTCGGCGCAAACCGTGCTGCTTGAAGTCCTTCAGCGCTGGTATCGAAAATGCAAGAAAATGAGCGCGCATTTCAGCCAGTTGAGCGTTGATGAGCGTCACGACCTGCGCAAACGAATGAAGCGACTGCGTTACGGCGTTGAGTTCCTGCGAAGCCTTTTGCAGGAGAAACGACTCGAACAGTTTTTACAGGTCATGGCGGCTGCGCAAGACGCGCTGGGCGAATACAACGACTTGCACGTGGCGCATGCGCTTTACAAGGAATACAGCGCGAGCAATCCGCAAGCCTGGTTTGCCGTGGGCTGGCTCGCAGCGCAATCGGACTATGCCGCTGAGCGATGCATCAAGGTACTCGATACATTTTCCAAAACACCGGCGCCCTGGCGCAAAAGAGATCTTCCTCAACCGCTTTGTGCGGCGGCGCAGGACGCATCCGACAGCTGATCCCGATCAAGGATTGGTTTCGAGCATGAGTTCGAAGACGTAGTCTGTGCTCAGACTGCCTGTTTGCTGCACCCATAAGACCATCGGGCCGGACGCCCGCTGAGCAAGTGAAAGCGAAGCGAGCAGGTTGTCACCCAGTTTTTCGGGGCCGAAATGACCAAAGGCAATCATCCGGCTGGTATCAATACCGGCATCGAAAACAGCCGCCCGCTGAATCGCGAAAAAGGCGATCTTATCGTCGGATGCATAGTGCACCAGCTTGAGAGAGCGCAGCGCTTGCGATGCGGGAATCGTGATAAGAATATAATCTTTATCAGGGTCACGAACGCTGCCATGCAAAAGCAGCGCTTCGCCGGCAGGCGGCGCCGCAGAAAGCTTGCTCGGTGCCAAGGGATTGTTTGAAAATTCAATCCTGTCATCGCCGCCCGCTTGTGCCAGATCAAGGCTTGTGGGCGCAGAGATGTTGCCCGCAGCGTCAATCTGCCGGGTTTCCAGGCGTGAAAGCCCGTTACCGGCTAGCCACAGATGCGCCCCAGACCCAGCGAGCCAGCTGCCCTTGGGATCCAGGCGATACTCCCAGCGCGCCTGCGGCTCGAGCCCGATAAAACTGACCTTGCGCAGACCTGCTTGAGAAGCAGAAACCGTTTGGAGCGCTGCAGGCGCAGTCGTGTCGAGCGTACAAGTTACTTTAACAATTTCGGAGGTATTGCCTTGGTCATCGCGGGTGCGAACCCAGATCATTTTGGGTCCATCGCCTTGCACCACGAAAAAGTTACCGGTGCCAGCGGTCCAGCTTTGACCCAGGTCAAGTGAATACTCCCAGCCCAGGCCCTGCAAACTTGATACTGTCCATTTGCCGTCCTGGGTGAGCCCATCACTGAGGCTAATGCCGGTATCGCTAAAGCTTAGCGTTGGCGGCGGCAAAAGCTTCGTGCTTGGGTTGCTTGGGTTG
>DDPV01000014.1:14872-35129 GCA_002342365.1 Burkholderiales bacterium UBA2459
GGCGTCCGAACCTCCGCCCCCGCCACCGCAGGCACTGAGGATGGCTGAACACATAAGGACCGGAATCAGACATTGTTTAAGCATGGTGCAATCGAAGGTCTCTCAAGGGTTCCTGCGGCACGGTTTTTGCCACAAGGCGCGCTTGATTGGCAGCGCGCGTCGCATTGAATCGCATTTGCGCTTTCGGGATTGAATTCCCTTGATCCAGCTTGGTCATCCAGGTTTCAACAGCTCCGCCGGGGGGCCTTGATGGCGATCATGGCCTTGATGGCTTGGACCACCGGTCATGTCGGATCCACGACAGCAAATACGCGGTCAGCCACACCAGCAAGACCGAGCCAAGCACGTCGGTCAAAAAGTGTGCGCCTTGGGCCATCCGCATCAAACCGATCATCATGGTGAGCAAGGTTCCCAAGCCCAAGCTGATCCACCTGCGGCGTCCGCCAAGAAACCATGCACCCATGAGCCAGGCGCCAAAAGCCACATGTCCGCTGGTGAACGAACAATCACCGCTACAGGCATCAGAACGAATCCATGCCGGCGTGAAGACCGCAGGGCCCGCAAACTGTTCAATATTTCGCGGCCTTGCACGGCCCACTTCGGTTTTGAGTACCTCGTGAATCAACAGTACCGGCGTGATGATCCCGAGCAAGACCATAAAGCTCAACGCCTTGAGCGCCTTGCGGCAGCGCACGGCTGCGCGCTTTGAAAAGCTTGACCAGAGCCAAAGCAACAGCATCAAGAGCAGGAGCAAAGGGATCGCAAGGCGCCCGGCCCAGCGTACCAACTGGTCAAAAAAACGCAGGCTCTCAAGCTTGCTGGCTGGAAAACAGCGGCAGCTGTTATCAAAAAAGAAGGCTGCAAGCTTGAGATCAACCCCATCGAGATAGCGTAAAGCGACCAACGCAATCAGAAGTCCCGCCACCACAAGAACGGGCCTGTTCCTTCGGAGCGTGATGCGATCAGCCGCTGATTGCACAGGCTCAGTCACAAGCTGAGGCCGTCACAAACCAGGTTTCTGTACGTCCACTCAGACGCGGCCGTTGAACCTGGGCGAGCAGTTGCTGCCTTGGATCATCCGGGGCTCGATTTCGCATCAACGACCAGGTGCAGCTACGGCTGTTGACAGCATTGGGCTGTTGTGTGGCTGCTTGTGTGATGGAATCGCCAAAGGGGTAGCGAAGCGCGTAGTGATTCGGTTTTGCGCCGGGCATGGGACGATAAAGCAATTGCGCTTCACCGAATCGCTGCAGTATCCGTGCTGCGGCATCACGGTCGCTCACAACCCAGGGTACCGACGCCGGTTTCTGCAAGGCAAGCAGCGCCCGATTGAATTCATCCCAGCCCCTTTGGCGATGAAAAGCATCGATACGGTCAATCCAAATCCCTGCATCGGGGCGAATGAGCTTTAGGCCTTGTGCGCCAAAGGAAATGAAAAGGCTCAGCAACAAGTTGCTCACAAGCCATAGGCCAAGCCTTGTCGTGACCGCTTCACCCTGGGCTCCCGATGCTTGATGGCCATCAGGCCTTGCGCTTTCATCGCTCAGACCGCCAAAAGCCTCAGCCTTGCCATCGTTCAAAAAGTGCGCAAGCAAGGCCAGTCCCAGGGTAAAAGTCGCTGGCAATGCCCAGTTGGCGTAAGCCCGACTCAAGCTTGCCTGGAGCACAAAAAGCCCAAGCACAGGAACCGACTGGGCAAGCAACCAACGTTGCAGCGGCGACCAGCGCGCTTGCCGGCGTAAAAGCAAAAGCACAGCCAATCCAAGCCCCAGCCACTGAACTGCGATGAATTCAAAGGCTTGCAGCAGGTGCTCGATCAAGGAAACCGCAGCTTGTGCGTCAGCGGTGCCCTCTGGCTCAAAGGCACTGCCTATCCCTTGCAAATCGGCCAGGTGCCTGAGCGTTGTTCCCGGATGATCGAGCAGCCAGATCATATGGGGGGTGAGACTCAAGGTGAAAACAAGAAAGCAAAGCGCCAGGCCGCGCCATTGCGCTGCACTCGTTGCCTGCATCCAACGCATGTAAATCAAAAGCCCCAACCAGAAAAACACCATGGAATGCTTGCAAAGCACACCGAGCGCAATCACGAAACCGAGCACAACCCAGCGCCGCATGGCGTTGTGGGCATTTCCTATCGCAAGTGCACGCCAGGCAAGCGTCAAGGCGCAAAGCCAGCACATCAGCAAGAGCGCATCGGTTGTGAAAAACCACTGCGCAAAGCCGATCATCGGCATCGAGGCGAGTAATAGCAGCGCAGTGAAGGCGGTGCTGGGCGAGAACCCGTCGTCGCGCAACATGTTAAAGCAGATGAGTAAGCTCAATCCGTAGCAGATCTGTGACAGAAAGCGCAAGGCGATTGCCTGCGGATCGGCGAAGGACCACAGCCATAGCGCTGCGGCAATCCCAGGAGGTTTTGAGAAATAGCCCCAATCAAGCGCTTGGGACCAGGCCACATATTGAAGTTCGTCGGTGGTGTAGGGCAGCGCCTGGCAGTGGATGGCAATCGCATGAGCGAGCACACCCAGGCCAGCAAGCCAGCGCAGCCACAGGCCGCTTGCCATCGATAGGCTCGAACCCTTCATGGGGTCGATGCCGGTATCATGATGCCCTGTCGAACTGATTGCCACCTCACAAGCACTGCCATGTTGTGACCGTAAGCGAGCCCTTCAAAGCCAACGTGCATAAACAAACCGTTTTTTTTCTCATCGGTCTTGCCGGATCTCTCATCCTGCTCGGTGTTGTCATCAGCGGCGCTTCGATTGAACACATGCGCATGGTCCAGAGCTACACCAAGCTTTTCCCGGATTCCCTATGGCAGTTTATCAACCTCTTTGGCCATTTTCTGGTTGCGGCCCTGATGCTTTTGGTGTTGATGCCCAAGGCAGTTGCCCTGTGGGCGCTGTTGCTTGCCACAATCGTCGGCGGTGGGTTGACCCGTCTCTTGAAATTCAGTCTGCATCACCCAAGGCCAGCAGCGCTGATGTCTGAGGACTTGCATCTGATCGGTGAGACCCTTTGGGGACAGTCCATGCCCTCAGGTCACACCATGACGATCGCGATTGTTTTTGCACTGATTTGCGCCTGTTGCAGTGAACTGTCACTGCCCGCACGAAGGCTGCGGTTTGTCCTCGGCTTTCTCGTGATCGCCGTCGGTCTGGCGCGAATGGCCAGCGGTGCGCATTGGCCGGCCGATGTCTGCGTAGGCGCTGGAGTAGGTATGCTGGTCGGATTATTCTGTGCCTATCTGATCCTGCGCCTTCAAAGCCGTCTGCCCCGCATCGATGGCCTCGTGCCCATGGCCCGGCTTGTTCTTGCGCTCATTCTTATCGTGATGCCCTTGCCGCCTTCATGCAGTGCGCAAGGATCGATCGCGCTGGGGTTCGCCTTCATTGTTTGGCAATTTATTCAAAGGCAATATGCACAGCGACCATGGTCACCGAGGCTGAATTCAAACCGACAGTTGTAGCCGGACTTTTGTCCGTCGTCATACCTTTTTATAACGAGGAGGCGATTGCCTTTGAGGCTTGCCGTGAGCTGATCGATCATTTGACGGCCAACGCACAGCCCTGGGAGTTGATCCTTGTGGATGACGGCAGCAGCGACCGAACTTTGCATGAGCTTGCCCGGGCGATTCAGCAAGCGCCGCAGGCACGTATTTTGCAATTGAGCAAAAACTTCAAGCAAACCGCTGCCTTGCAGGCGGGCATCGACGCCACACGCGGCGAATTCATCGCAACGCTTGATGGTGATATGCAAAACGATCCCAGGGACATCCTTCCGATGCTTGCCTTGCTGCGTCATGAAGGTCTTGACCTGGTGGCAGGCTGGCGAGAACGGCGACAGGATCAGTTTCTTGCGCGTAAATTGCCCTCCAAGCTCGCCAACTGGTTCATCAGTATTTCTACCGGTGTCAAGTCGATTGACCTCGGTTGCGGGATCAAGCTTTATCGAGCCGCGGTGCTCAAACAAATCAGGCTCATTGGCGAGATGCATCGTTTCATCCCGATTTGGCTCGCCACGGTCACAGACGCCAGGCGTTTGCGCTATGTATCGGTCAATCATCGGGCGCGCACAGCCGGCCAATCAAAGTACGGGATTTCGCGAACCTATCGGGTGCTGATCGATCTGCTCACGGTCGTTTTCTTTTTGCGATTTTCAGGCAGGCCCGCACATTTTTTTGGAGCGATCGGACTGCCGATGTTTGTGGCTGGCGGTGGCATTTTGGTGGGACTGAGCGTGCTCAAGGTTTTTTTTGATGCCGCCATCGGGGGCAGGCCCATGCTTATGCTTGGCGTGCTGCTGCTTTTGTCGGGCATCCATCTGATGTGTACCGGCGTGCTGGCTGAGTTTGTGGTGCGCAATCAGTCAAACCAGTCAACGATGCGCACCTATGTCATTCGCCAGGTGATCGAGGGCGGCAAGTTTGCGCCGCCCGCAAAGCCTTGACGGTTTCGGCTTGACCCCGATCCTGATGCAATCCTCTCCGTCTGCAAAAAGGGCGATGCTGCTACTGGCTTTAGCCAGTCTGCTTTTGGGCATCGTGAGCATGGGAGCTACGCCGCTTTTTGATGTTGACGAAGGCGCCTTTTCCGAAGCAAGCCGCGAAATGCTCCAATCGGGTGATTTTGGATTTACTTTTTTAAACGGTGAGCCGCGCTTCGATAAGCCCATTTTGGTCTACTGGCTTCAAGTTTTGTCCATGCTCTTATGGGGACAAAACGAACTCGGCGCACGCATGGTCTCCTTGATTGCTGGCATCACGAGCGCTTTCATCGCAGCGCGTTTTGCACAGCGCTGGAGCGGGCGTGACGAATCAGCACTGATCGTCCTTGTGCTTTATCTGAGCTGCTTTGGACCTCTGGTGATGCGCCACGCCGCCACAGCCGATGCCTTGCTGAATCTTTGGCTTTGCGCCTGCTCCTGTTGCCTGATCGAATCACTGAGGCTGAACACGACCACCGAGCAACAAGGCGAAGCCAATGTCGCCGTGCTTGCACAGGCCAGGCTGCATATGCGGCTTGCCTGGGTTTTCTGCGCGCTTGCCTTGCTGACCAAGGGGCTGATCGGCTTACTGGCGCCCGCCTGGGTCGTGCTTGGCAGTTGCATCGCCGGGCGAAATTTCAAGGCGGTGCGCTGGAGTTTCTCCGATCCGCTCGCCTTGCTTGCCTGGGCCGGCATCGGTCTACCCTGGTACGTCTACGCCTACTGGCGTTTCCCAAACGACTTTATTCAGGGGCTCTTTGGGCAACATCACCTGAGCCGAAGCCTGCAAGCCATGGAAGGCCACAGTGGTTCGCCTGCTTACACGCTTGCCATGCTCATCGTGCTTGCGCTGCCTTTCACACCCTTGCTTGTGACATCGCTTTGGCAGCTTCGAAAGCAACAAGCCCTGAGCCAGCCGGTAATTGGCCTGCTCGCGCACAGCCTTGGCATGCTGATGCTGTTTAGCCTTGTTGCAACCAAGCTGCCCCATTATGCGATGTACGCCCTGCTGCCCTTGCTGGTGCTGATGGGGATCAGGCTTGAGACATCGCGCAAGCTCTGGCTAGGCTGCTGCGCACTTGGCCTTTTGATGCTTCTTGCCACCGCAAGTTTGCATGCGATGCTCGCCTACGCAATAGCCCATCCGTCAACGGAAATCTTCTATGCAGCGCTGATTGAGCATGGTTTGCAGCATTCGGTATGGAGTCTGACCGAGCGTAGCGTGCTTGTTCTCGCGGCGATCGCAATCATTTTTGCAGCGTTCACGCGCTTGGAAAAAAAGAGCTGGCTGCTTTTAGGGCTGGGAATGCAAGCGAGCCTTTGCCTTGTGCTGCTGCCCGCAATCGGACAGATTCTGCAAGGCCCGATCAAAACTCTGGCACTGAGCGCGGCACATAGGCCCACCGTCAGCTTTGAGCTCAGAGCGCCATCGTTTTCCTTTTATCGTCAGCAAATCACGCAGGCCGCTACGCCTCAAATCGGCGAGCAGGTGATTGTGCGGGCCCGGGACTATCCGCGCTTACACGAGTTGAGTGCGGCTGATGCCCAATGGGTGCTTGTTGATGCCTCAGGACCCTTATTATTGCTGCTTCGACGCTAGGCGAGATTTGCAAACGGACCTTGCCTGAGCCGGTGATCAAAAAGGCGAATCCATCTCGCCTGAACCTGCCCGTGGATAGCCTCGTCAAAAGGAGTCGGCATGCTTGTTAATGGCGCCATTTACGCAGACGGCAAGCGCATGCAGTCGCTTGACCTCGATCAACTGCCGAGACAATTTGCAGAAGCTGAACAATTTTTGTGGATAGCGCTAAAAGATCCGAGTGCCGATGAGCTTGAGCGGCTGAAGTTTCATTTCAACTTGCATCCTTTGGCGATCGAAGACGCCGCCAACGGTCACCAGCGACCCAAGCTCGAAGAATATGGAAGCACGCTTTTTTCGGTGATCCAGTTACTCCATTACCGTAACGCTGAAATCGCAGTCGGCGAGATTGATGTTTTCGTGAATCAACACTTCATTTTGTCGTTGCGATCGCGCAGTGATCAGGACTTTCTTGGTGTACGCAGGCGCTGTGAAGAAGAGCCCCATCTCTTGAGACTCGGCCCAGGTTATGTTTTTTATGCGATTCTTGATCATGTGGTTGACCAGTACTTTGAGATCACCGAAGCCTTGCAAGAGGAGCTCGAATCGATCGAGGAGTCCATTTTTCAACAAAAGAATGCTCGGTTCCAAATCAGTCGTTTGTTCCATTTAAAACAGCAATCAACCACGGTAAGGCACGCAGCCTTGCCCTTGCTTGAGTTCATCGGAAAGCTTCACGGCGGTCGCGTACCGCCAGCTTGTTACTCGGTTCAGGAATACTTTCGCGATGTCCATGATCATCTTGCCCGCACCGTGATGAATCTTGAATCACTTCGCGATGGCATCACAACCGCGACCCAAATGAACTTATCGCTCGTGACGATTGACGAGACCGAAGTGACCAAAAGACTGGCGGCCTGGGCCGCAATTTTCGCCGCCTCCACAGCGCTTGCCGGCATCTGGGGCATGAACTTTGAGCACATGCCGGAGTTAGCCTGGACCTACGGCTATCCGGCAGCCTTGGGCGTCATCGGACTGGTTTCTGGTCTGCTTTACCGGCGATTCAAAAAGGCAGGATGGCTTTAATCAAAGCGCATCTCGGGGACTTCGTCGGGGATTGTCAACCGAGCCTGGCTCGCCTGCTGGATGGTTTCCACTGCCACGCCAGGCGCCCGCTCAAGTCGCAACAGCCCGTCGCTTGTGGGTTGAATCACGGCAAGCTCTGTAACGATCAAATCAACCCGCCGGTGCGCCGTGAGCGGAAGCCGGCAACGATCCACAAGCTTTGACTCGCCTTTAGCGACACGTTGCATGGCAACGACGACCCTGGCTGCCCCACTGACAAGATCCATTGCTCCACCCATGCCAGGCACCATCTTTCCCGGAACTTTCCAGTTTCCCAAATGGCCGAGTTCGTCCACTTGCAGACCACCCAGAACGGTCAGATCGAGCTGGCCGCCACTTCTATTCCTGGTCACCGCTCATGCTTGCTTCCCCGTTACCTGCTTGATGCGCTTTGCGCCGCCCGCAAGCCCAGCGCGCGCGCTGCCCTTGCAATCACCCATTCCTCATTGGTCGGAATGATGAGTACCATCGCTCGCGAGGATTCGGCCGAAATCAGCCGCTCAGCTCGCTCATTGCGCGCGGTATCGACTTCGATGCCCATCCAGCCGAGGCGGGAGCAAATTCGTGCGCGGATCTGACTCGCATTTTCACCAATGCCGCCGCAAAAGATGAGGGCATCGACTCCGCCCAGCGCCGCTGCCATCGCCCCAAGCTCGCGTTGGCAGCGAAACACGAAATAGTCGATCGCTTCAGCCGCTTCGATGGACGTAGAAGCCTGCAGACTGCGCATATCGTTGGATAGCCCCGAGAGCCCCAAAAGTCCTGATTGTTTGTACAAGAGATCAGAAATTTCTGCGGCAGTCATTGACTTTTGGTCCATGAGATAGAGCAGAACGCCGGGATCGAGTTGACCGCAGCGCGTGCCCATGGGCAGACCGTCAAGTGCTGAAAAGCCCATAGTCGATGCCACCGAGCGCCCCGCCTCGATTGCGCACATCGATGCACCGTTGCCGAGGTGCGCGATGATGAGTTTGCCATCGGCTAACTCGGGATAAGCGCGCTGAAAAGCACCGAGCACATACTCATAGCTCAGACCGTGAAAGCCATAGCGACGCAGGCCCTCATCGTAAAGCGCGCGGGGCAAAGCAAAAGTATCGTTCACCCAGGGGTGCGCGCGATGAAAGGCGGTATCAAAACAGGCCACTTGCGGCACGCCCGCAAAAGCTGCCCTGGCAAGCGCAATACCCCTTAAGTTATGCGGCTGGTGAAGCGGTGCAAAGGGCACCAGTTGGCCCAAGGCCTCAAGCAGCTGGTCATCGATCAGGGCAGGCAGCGCAAAATCCTTGCCACCGTGGACCACCCGGTGGCCGACTGCACTCAGGCCTAGTCCAGACTTTTCAAGACCGAGACAATCAATGATTCGCGCAAACGCGAGCTCATGGCTATCGAGTCCGCCTTGTTGCACCTGCAAAGGCTGACCCTTTGCATCGCTCACCCGAATCAAGCCTTCGACACCGATGCGATCAACCAGACCGCTCAGAATCGCTTGGTCAAAGTCTTCGGCAAAGAGCGCAAATTTGATCGAGCTCGACCCTGCATTTAAGGTGAGAACAGCTTGAGGAGCCATGGCATTGGCGCTCGGGTGCTAATCACGAAGCCTGAGCTTGCGATGCATGATGCAAGCAGGCAACCGCACACGATGCCAGCCGCGACATCGCACTATCGGATCGCGAATTCAAAATCACCGGCACTTTCGCGCCCAACACGACCCCGGCGGCCTCGGCATGGCTAACGTAGGCGAGCTGCTTGGCAAGCATGTTGCCAGCGTCAAGTCCCGGCACAAGCAGGATATTGGCCTGACCCGCTACGCCGCCTCGCAATCCCTTGGTCCGCGCCGCGCCTAAGTCGACCGCATTGTCCATGGCTAAAGGCCCCTCAACCAAGCCGCCGCGAATTTGTCCCCGGTCGGCCATCTTCGAGAGCAAAGCCGCATCAATCGATGACTGAATCGCTGGATTCACGGTTTCAACCGCGCTGAGCACACCGACGCGAGGCTCCATCCCGATGGATCGCGCAAGATCAATCGCGTTTTGACAAATATCGACCTTGGTTGCCAGATCGGGCGCAATGTTGATCGCAGCGTCGGTCACCATCAAGGGCTCGGTCATGCCGGGCACATCCATCACAAAGGCATGCGTTAACCGGCGCCCGGCCCGAAGGCCATGCGCCTTATCGAGTATGGGACGCAGCAAATCATCGGTGTGCAAATGCCCCTTCATGACCGCTGCGGCGCGGCCCTCTCGCACGATGCTGCAGGCCATCGCCGCGGCAGCCTCGTCGCCTCCTTGCACATCGACGATGTCAAGGCCCGACAAATCCTCTCCCAAGGCATCGGCCACACGACGGATCGCTGTGGCTGGCCCGATCAGAATCGGTACGATCACCGATTGGTGCCAGGCGAGCAGTGCGCCTTCCAGGGCGTTGGCCTCTGTGGGGCAGACGACTGCCATCGGAAGCGGCTTCAGGGGACGGACGGTTTCAAGCAAGCGCTCAAAGTGGCGATGCCTTTGCACCACCAACCCGGGCAGCGAGACATTGGTCTCAATGCGTTGTAAGGGCGCGCTCACCAGTGCTTCGCCGCTCAGGATAAGTGCATGGTCAGACACGCGGTGCACAGTGGTCTGAAGCCGAACCCCACCGTCAGCCAGCTTTTCAAGCACCACCACTTTGCCAATCAACTCCTCTCCAGCATGGGCTCTTTCGTGAAACTCAAGGAGCTGGCGTCGATACAGTGTGCCGGCACCCGGCAGTTGCGTGCCGAGAACCGCTGAAACCAAGGAGGCGATAAACAAACCGGGAGCAACACTTTGCTGCGGGCTGTGCGCTTGCGAGGCAATCGCCTCACTCAGATGCAGCGGATTATGATTTCCAGAACAGACAGCAAAAGCAAAGAGATCATCGGTGGTGATCAGCCGCTTGAGCTCTGCACTATCTCCAGCTGCCAGCTCATCGTAGGTACGGTTTACCAGGTGCATCACGGACCTTTTCTTCGTCGACGGCCTTTTGCAGGGCTTGATACAAGCGGTTCATCCGGGTTTGTCTCAGGCAGAGGCTCCGATGGCTGATCAGGCTGCTGCCCACCATCTAGGTGCAAAGGGTTTTCAGGAACATCCTCAATCGCTGGATCAAGCCCCAGGACCTCGCGAAACCTTCCCAACAAGGCAAGGGTCGCATCGGACATTTCTTGCACAGAACCGGGAATGTATTGCACAAGCGACACCGCAAGCTCGCGCTCGGCAGGGTCATGCAGCAATTGTGGCAGCGAGCTGATCGCAAGCTCCGGCTCAAAGCTTGCGATGATGGTTTGTTGATGAATGATCATTGCGCGACGCTCAGAGCCAAGCGACTTGAAGGGCTCATCCTGCGTGAGCACCTCACTGGCTCGTTCAAGCCGGTCGCGCCTTACTTGGCCTCGATTTTCCGCCAGCAAAACAAGCATGCGGATTACTGCTTCGGCAAAACCGCCCTCACCGATCGCCGCAAGGGCTGCGACCACTTCCGGTAAAGCCCGGACCTCATCGCCGGTCTTCAAAGTCCGGCGTGACTCATGGGTCTTGCCAAACGCCCGAGCCCATGGGTTTGCCCAAAAACCAAAAAACCCGAGTTCATAACTCATGTCTCGAAGGTCACGATAAAAATCGATCATCTGCTCGGTACTTTGAACCCAAATCGATTCGGCGGTCAGAAAGGGGTTGTCTGCGCTTGCCTTTTTTCGGCTTTGGCGAACCCGTTCAGCGGCTTCGGCCACCGGCGCCATCAGCGGATTGCGCGTTGACATCAAGGCACGACTCAATCGCTGAGGGTGAGCGGTTCTGGAAAGCTCCGCAGCGGTTTGAGTCACAGTCGCCTGAAGCCAGGGTCGCAGCAGGCTGTCATACAGCTGCGCTTGCACTTCCGAGGCGCGCGCAACCGCCGCAAAGGGGCGCTCATCAGAAAGCCCATCGTCCAGAGCGCGCAGATCTTCGATCGTGCGCTCCAAAAAGCCGACGGTAAAGCGCGTCTTTCCGCCGACCTCGCGGACGTCCTCGATACGCATCTCGTAAAGACCCGGAGCGAGCGCCTCGATGGTATCGAGCGTTGAGGCGACTTCGCTGTGCTCTTTGTTTGCGATTTGCGAGGAGACAAAAATGCCGAGGTGGCCGACCTGTTCATGCACCATGTAAATGATGCGCTGGCCGCGGATGCGGATTTCCCCGACATCGGCATAGGTATCTGCAATCCAGTTAAGCGCCTGCTGTGGCGGTGTGATGTTGTCACCGTGGCTCGCGAACACGATGATCGGCGCCCGAATCGACTTGAGGTCAATCGGACGGCCCGGTTCGAGCCGAGCCTCGTTCTTGGTCAGGCGGTTGCCGACAAAAAGCTGTTCAACGATCCAGCGAATCTCGGCTTCGTTCATCAAAAAGAAGCCACCCCACCAGGTTTCAAATTCCAAAAAGGCCTCGTCGCCCCGATCGATATCACGAAACAGATCGGTATATTTTCTGAACAAGGTTCGCGATGGATTGAGCAGTTCAAAGTTTTGAACCAAATGAGCTCCATCAAACTTCCCGCCTCCAAGATCAGAAAGTATCATCGGAATCCAGGTGCCCCCAAGCACGCCGGCGTTGTAGCGCATCGGGTTTTCGCCTACCTTACCCGCCCAAGGCGTGACGGGCGCCCCATTGACCACGATCGGACCGCTCAAGTCGCTGTTGCTGGCCGCTAAAAGTAGCGTTGCCCAGCCGCCCTGGCAATTACCAACGATGACAGGCTTGGGTGCCTGAGGGTGCAGGCGGGTGACTTCGCGCACGAAAGCAGCCTGCGATCGGGTGACGTAGGCCAGAAACTGCCCAGGCTCCGGATCACGTCGAAACGCAACAAAGTAAACCGGGTGGTGTTCGCGAAGTGCCACGCCAACCTGCGAGTCGACCTTGAACCCGCCAATGCCTGGGCCATGTCCGGCCCGCGGATCGATCACGATATAGGGGCGCAGGGTGTCATCGATGGTGACACCCTCAGGTGGAAGGATTTTCAAGAGTTGATAGTTCGAGGGATACTTCTGATCCCGACCGTCCATCACGATTTCGTAGTCGTAAACAAGCACCGGCGGACAGCCCTTCGCCTCATGCTCAAGAAAGATGTCGCCCCGTTTGCGCAAGGTGTCCGTGGTGAGGACGGCCCTTTGGCTCGCATCAAGCCAGTACGATGCCCACTGAGCCCACAATTGACCCCGCAGCTGGGCCTCTTGCATCGCAGCTGCCATGTCCTGACTGCGCTGCGCAAGTGCCTGCCCACGCTTGCTGTGCGACTCACGCATGCGCTCTGTGTGTCGCGATGCGGCAGTCTTCAATAAATCAAAACTGCCTGATCCCGCTTGCATTTCGGCTTGCGTGTGCTCCAGGGATTGTCGCCACAAAGCAAATGCATCCTCGAGTTGCTTTGAAAGCATTGAGGGGTTGACCACGATTTGATCAAAAATAGAACTCATAACAACGATTCCTTTTGACTAGGCCCCGTGTTGCTAGGCCATATGGTGAAGGCCAGCGTCCACATAAATCACATCGCCCGTCATTCCCGAGGCACCTCCGCCCACCAGGAAGGCAACCACACGTCCAACTTCAGCGATATCAACCAGACGGTGTTCCGGCGTGCGTTCCACAGCCATTCGGATCAATTCGTCAAAGTGATCGATACCGCTTGAGGCCCTGGTTTTCAAGGGACCTGACGACACCGCATAAACCCTCACCTTGGAAGATCCAAGTTCGTGCGCGAGATAGCGAACCGAGGATTCGAGTGCTGCCTTGACCGGCCCCATCAAGTTATAGTTTTCAACGACCTTGTCCGCGCCGTAATAACTCATCGTGACAAGCACACCCCCAGGGCGGATCATGGGTTCGGCATGGCGCGCAAGCTCAATGAACGAGTGACAGGAAACTTGCATGGCCAGCAAGAATCCCTCGCGGGAGCTGTCCATAATCCGCCCTTGCAAATCCTCCTTGGGTGCAAACGCTATGGAATGAATCACAAAATCGAGATAGGCCCATTCGTGCTTGATCTGCTCAAAGAGCCTCGGTATGGCATCGACATCGCGCACATCAAGCGGCAGCAACATCGAGGCACCTATTTGCGATGCGAGTGGCTCCACATAGGGCTTCGCTTTGTCATTCAAGTAGGTCAACGCGACCTCAGCGCCAAAACCGCGCAGCTTTGCAGCGCAACCAAAAGCGATGCTTTGTTCGTTCGCAACGCCAACGATAAGCCCTCGCCGACCACGCAGCATCTCACCGATCGTGCTTTTTTCGTCCCAAATTTTCGGGAGGGGGTCGCGCTCACTTGGCGGAGGCGATTGAGGATCATCATGCATATGAAGCCTCTTGTTCGCGGAGAAAACAAATTTTTTGAAGTGTAAAGCGCTCTTCATGACGCGGTCGTGACCCCGGGATGTAAAGCCTGTGACGACGAGGCGCTAAGCGCGTGACGTCATCAATCTTTCACGTGAAAACACGATCATTCCGGCATTGTCTGGGAGCCATTTAAAAACGATTGCACAGGAAGTTTTACGATGATTTGTTTTTTAACGACGATGTTTCGTGCCATCCACCGGCCGTTTGCAATCCAGCTTTTGGGCTTGAGCATGATCTGCCTTGGCGCGCTTAGCCTCAATGCACAGGCTCAAACTGCGATTTGTTATAACTGTCCACCCGAATGGGCTGACTGGGCTTCGCAACTCAAGGCGATCAAGGCGAAGACAGGGATCACAGTGCCGCCAGATAACAAAAACTCCGGTCAATCCTTGGCGCAGCTCGTTGCAGAAAAAGCAAGTCCGGTGGCCGACGTAACCTACCTGGGCGTGACCTTCGGCATTCAAGCGCGTAAAGAGGGTGTGGTCAGCAGCTACAAACCGGCGAACTGGAATGATGTGCCGGCAGGACTGAGAGATCCCGACGGTTACTGGTTCACGATCCATTCGGGCACCCTCGGTTTCATGGTGAACGTGGATGCGCTCAAGGGCAAGCCCATTCCGAGATCGTGGAGTGATCTGCTCAAGCCCGAATACAAAGGCCTGGTTGGCTATCTCGATCCGGCATCGGCATTCGTGGGCTATGTCGGCGCGGTCGCGGTCAATCAAGCCAGGGGCGGAAGTCTTGACAATTTCAATCCGGCAATCGACTACTTCAAAAGCCTGATGAAAAACGATCCGATCGTGCCCAAGCAAACATCCTACGCACGGGTGCTATCCGGTGAGATTGCGATCCTGCTCGACTATGACTTCAATGCTTACCGTGCCAAATACAAGGACAAGGCGAATGTCGAGTTTGTGATTCCGACCGAGGGCAGCGTCGTGGTTCCTTATGTGATGGGACTGGTCAACAAGGGCCCCAACGCCGACAACGGTAAGAAGGTTCTTGATTTTGTCTTGTCCGACGAAGGTCAGGCGATTTGGGCCAATGCTTATTTGCGCCCGGTTCGCGCAGGGGCAATTCCCAAAGATGTTCAGTCACGCTTTTTACCCGCAAGCGAATACGCGCGCGCGAAAACGGTTGATTACGGCAAGATGGCCGAAGTGCAAAAAGCCTTCGCCGACCGATACCTGAAGGACGTCCGCTGAAGCCTTGACAAGCGCTGCAGCGGTGCGGCAGGATCAAGGACTGGGCTGCGATCGGCACTCAAGGACGCAGGTAAGCCTTGGCTAGCCGCTGGCAGCCCTTCTTGCTTGCACCGGCACTTGTGGTGTTTGCTGCCTTTTGGCTGCTGCCAATGGCAAGGCTGATTGCACTTCCGGCGGAAAAGGCCTGGGATAGCTATTTCGTTGTGCTAACCCAACCGGCTTATTTGCTCAGCCTTATCAATACACTGCTGCTTTCGCTGGCGGTAACCCTCGTGAGCTTGGTGCTTGGAGCAGCCGTGGGTCTGTTTCTGGCCAGGCATCGCTTTGCAGGCCGGCGCATGCTCTTGGGCGTGCTCACCCTGCCCTTGTCTTTCCCTGGCGTGATCATCGGGTTTTTCGTGATCCTGCTGGGCGGCCGACAAGGATTGATCCCGAGCCTGAGCGATACGATGGGGTTTGGACGATGGACATTTGCCTACAGCTTCATCGGGCTCTTTCTCGCCTATGTTTATTTTTCGCTGCCGCGAGCCATCAGCGCGTATGCCGCAGCCGCCGAGGCGATTGATGTTTCGCTTGAGGATTGCGCGCGCACGCTTGGCGCAAGCGCCTGGCATATCGTGCGGGATGTCTGGATTCCCGAGCTTGCACCGACCACCATCGCCTGCGGGGCGATTATTTTCGCGACCGCCATGGGCGCCTTTGGGACCGCGTTTACGCTGGCAAGCAAGTTCGACGTGCTTCCGATCACCATTTATAGCGAATTCACCAATTACGCCAATTTTGCTTTTGCTGCCTCGCTTTCGATAAGCCTCGGTCTGGTGACTTGGGCAGCGCTTGCGCTGTCGCGGCGAAAAGGCGCCTATGCTGCGCTCGGCCTTTAGAGCAAGGCAAGCTGCACGATCGTGATGCATGCCAATCGCTTCTTGCTCGCAATCTGCGTGACGGTCAGCATCTTCATGATCGGACCTATCGGGGTCTCAGTCAGCGCAGGCTTCATGGAGAACTACGCCATCGGTTGGCGCGGGGGCTTCACCCTGCGCTGGCTAGCAGAAGTCTGGAGCGCTTACGGCTCAACTGTGATGGCATCGATCACGATCGCAAGCGCTACAGTCTTCACTACGATACTGATCGCTGTGCCCTGCGCTTATGCGCTTGCTCGTAGCAAGAAAGCCTGGGCGCTCTGGTTTGAAGAACTGATCACGCTGCCGGTTGCAGTGCCCGGATTGGCAAGTGCACTTGCACTGATTCTGGTCTACGGCGAGCTGCGCTGGTTCCGACAGCATCTTGCCTTTATCCTTGTGGGCCATGTGATTTTCACCCTGCCCTTCATGGTGCGCGTGGTCGCTGCGGCCTTTCGACGTCGGGAGTTGCTTGCCATCGAAGAAGTGGCGGCAACGCTTGGTGCAAGCTTCTGGCAACGCTTTAGCGGCCTGTTGCTGCCGGCCGTGCTTCCATCGATCTTGAGTGGCGCGCTGATGGTCTTTACGCTTTCGATCGGCGAGTTCAATTTGACCTGGATGCTCCATACCCCGCTCACAAGAACCCTGCCGGTGGGCTTGGCCGACAGCTATGCGTCGATGCGCATCGAAATCGGGTCGGCCTACACCTTCGTGTTTTTAATCGTGGTGCTTCCCATGTTGTGGCTCATGCAGTTGAGCGAACGCGTTCTGGTCAAGCGCTATGCCTGAACAACAAACATCGGTCAGGATTCGACACTGTGCTAAAACCTATCCCGATGGGACGGTGGCTTTGCGCAGCACCGACCTTGACATTGCCCCCGGCGAGATTCTTGCGCTGCTCGGTCCTTCTGGCTGCGGAAAAACGACCTTGTTGCGAATCATCGCGGGTTTGGAAACAGCCAACCCCGGAGCACAAATTTTCTTTGGCGCCGATGAGGTGGGCGGTCTGAGGCCCGAAGTGCGGCAAATCGGGATGGTCTTTCAACACTATGCGTTGTTTCCGCAAATGGATGTTGCAGCAAACATTGCATACGGTCTGAAAATTCGCGGGATCGCCCCTGAGGAAATTCGCAAGCGGGTCGCTGATTTGCTCGATCTTGTTCGCCTGGATGGCCTGGCGCACAAGCGGCCTGCTGAGCTCTCAGGTGGTCAGCGGCAGCGGGTCGCACTGGCAAGGGCAATTGCAATCAGGCCGCGTGTTTTGTTGCTCGATGAACCCTTGACGGCTCTGGACGCAAAGCTTAAGGAATCGTTGCGTGATGAACTCGCTGCGCTGTTGCGACAATTGCATGTTACGGCGATCCATGTCACCCACGATCAGCACGAGGCGATGGCAATCGCCGATCGATTGGCCGTGATGCACCACGGTGAAGTGATTCAGGTGGGTAGCGCCGAGCAGCTGTATCGCGCACCAGCCGACGCCTTCGTGGCTTCCTTTCTCGGGCACATGAACAGGGTTCCTATAAGCTTTGACGAGCATGCTCGGCCGGGCATTCGCCTGGGTGGCCTTTGGCTTGCGCTTGAAGGCGATGCCCGGGTTGCAGGCGCGCAAGAGGTTCTGATCCGGCCCGAGGATATTCGCCTGTACCCGCTTTCCAATGACCCAAGTCCGCTCGGTCTAGGGCGTATTCTTCAACGAGCCTTTCTTGGCGATCGCATCCAGTTCCGGGTGTTGACACCGGAAGGCATCGAATTGCGGGTTCAGGAATCGAGAGACTGTTCCTTTGTTGTCGATGATTCTGTCCATGTTGACATTCAGCGTGATGCGCTTAAAACCTTTGGAGTTCGCCAATGAGTACTTATCTTTTTCAGCTTAGTGATCTGCATATTCGAGAGCCTGGTCGTGTGGCCTATGGCAGGATCGATACCGCCAGTTTCCTGCGCGCTGCGATCGAGTCGATAGCCCAATGCCCGCAGGCCCCAAGCGCTCTGGTGATTACCGGTGATCTTTGCGACTTCGGCCGCGAGCAAGAGTATGTGCACTTGCGCGAACTTCTTGCAGACATCCGCTGCCCGATTTATTTGCTGCCCGGAAATCATGACTGCCTGAGCAGCTTAAGGCTGGTGTTTCCAGAGCATGACTATCTGGGTGCATCAGGCCCCGCCCACTACTCGGTTGCCGTGGGTGATCTGCAATTAATAGCACTGGATTCCACGGTCCCAGGCCAGAGCTTTGGCGCAATCGATCAAGAAGCGATTGCATGGCTTCACGATGCGCTGAAAGCTTGCGGCGATCGGCCGGTTGTCTTGGCCATGCATCACCCGCCCTTTCTGACGCAAATCGGCCATATGGATGAAATCGGATTGCTGCTCGGTCGCGCCGAGCTTGCACAGCTCCTTGGACAGTTCTGCAATGTTGAACGCATCATCTGTGGCCACCTGCACCGGGCAATCGAGACACGCTTTGCCGGGACGATTGCATCGACCGCGCCCTCACCGGCGCATCAGGTGGTGCTTGACCTGAATCCGCAGGCTGTCTCCCGCTGGAATCTTGAGCCAGGCGGATTTCGCATCCATGCCTGGTCAAAATCAGCGGGACTTGTTACCCACAACATGCCGGTCGGAAAATTCGAGGGCCCCTACCCCTTTCATGCCGAAGCTGCCTTGATCGACTGATGGGGGCGTCGTCGCTTGTCCGACGGCTAAGTGCCGATCACGCCACCATCGCTTTTTCTGATGATGACCGTGGCGCTGCGGGGGCGATCATTGGGCATGCTGTTTGGCCAATTGGAGTAGCGTGCCGGATTTTGCGGATCGCTCCAGTTTCCAGGACTTTCCCCTGGATGCTGAATGTTGACAAAAAGGGTTTTCAGATCAGGCGTTGCCGTTATGCCTGTCACTTCACAATTCACCGGCCCGACCATGAAGCGTCTGACTTCGCCCGTAGCCGGATCGGCTGCGAGCAAGGCGTTGTTCCCCAGGCGCTGATAGTCTCCGAAATACATTTCACTGGCTGAAGCATCGGTTTGAATCCACAGCACACCACGCGGGTCACACCACAAACCATCCGGACTTCCGAAGGCATCGCCCCGGATCGTGCCCTTTGCAGCGGCGTTGGTATTGGCAGGGTCGCCGGCGAGCACGAAATGATCCCAGGAAAAACTCAAGCCGTCGAAGTCACCGTCTTCCTTCCAGCGAATAATATGACCCATGCTGTTGTTTGCGCGCGGGTTGGCCGCGTCCACACCGGGCTGACCGGGGGCGCCCCGGCGACTGTTATTGGTCAGCGTGCAATACACATAGGCCGTGTTCGGGTCAACCGTGATCCATTCGGGTCGATCCATCTTGGTCGCGCCAAGGAAATCACTGGCCTGACGCGAGCGGATCAAAACCTCAGCCTGATCGCGAAATCCTTTGCTCGCATCAAGCCCGCGCTCGCCATGTTTGAGCGCAATCCATTCGCCCCGACCGTTGGCTTCAAACCGCGCAACGAAGAGCGTGCCTCGGTCCAGAAGGTCTTTGTTGGCGCGATAACCACCCGGTTTCATTTTGTCAGCGCTCACAAATTTATAAATGTATTCAAAGGTCGCGTCCTCACCCATATAGACGACAACCCGCTGGTCGCGCGTAAGACTCACCCATGCCCCCTCATGAGCAGCCCGACCCAAAGCCGTACGCTTGACCGGAGGGCTTTCGGGATCGAAGGGGTCGATCTCTACCACCCAGCCAAAGCGATGGACTTCGTTGGGATGCTTTTCCACCACAAAGCGCTCTTCGTGTTCGTACCAGCGAAAGCCGGCTTCCCGTTTACGGATTCCCCAACGCGCTTCGTCGCCCGTAGGTTTATCGCGCCCCTGAAAATAATTGACGAAGTTCTCCTCGCAGGTGAGATAGGTTCCCCAGGGCGTAAAGCCATTGGCACAGTTGTTGACGGTACCAAGCACCGTCACAGCCTGTGGATCGTCGCGCGTTTGCATCAAAGGGTGCCCCCGGGCAGGGCCGCTGATGCTCATTGGGGTTGTGGCCGTGATTCGCCTTGCGTACTTCGAAGGGTTCACGATTTGCCAGCTGCCCTTGCGGTTGGCGATTTCAATCACGCTGACACCGTGCGCTGCCATCGACTTGGCCACTTTCTCGGCTGACCAGGCGGACTGACCGTCAGGGTGCAACAAACCCTCATCGGTGTACTCGTGATTGATCGCGAGCAAACCATGCCGACTTCCTTCGATCGGAAAATAGTGCATCCCGTCGTGATGCATGCCCAGCTGCAAAGCCTGTTCCTGCGCGTTGTTGCTTGCATCCTTGCGCCAGCTTGGCGATCCAGCCTTTGCGCCGATGGGTTCGCCCCACATGAAGGCAATCTGCGCCTCATAGCCCTCGGGCACCCAAAGACCATCGCGATCCTGGGCTGCAACTGCTTTGAACCCGAGCCGCTGGCTGAGCGGCGTAGCGGACTGACCTGCCACCGATTCGGCCCCGGTGCGCAAGGCCTTTGTTGAATCTGCCGCATGCGCAAGCGATAAGGGCGCAAGCAGCGAGGCGCTTGCAGCAACCAGTCCGCCGTGTAAGACTTGGCGCCGG
>DDPV01000014.1:35201-43126 GCA_002342365.1 Burkholderiales bacterium UBA2459
CAAGATGTCGAATCCATGAATTACCCTGTTGCTCTTGTGACTGGCGCGAACACCGGAATCGGTCGTGTCACTGCACTCGCACTGGCCAGGCGCGGCTATCGGCTGATCCTGGTCGGACGATCGGCGCAAAAAACCCAGCCCGTGCTCGATGAAATCGCGCACATCAGCCAGGCTGGGCCCAACCACTTTGTGCCGGTTGAACTTGATGACCTTGATTCCGTGCGCCGATGCTTGCGGCAGATTCTGGCGCTTGATCTACCCTTGCATGTGCTTGTGAATAACGCGGGCATTGCGGGCCTTCGAGGTCAAACCAAACAGTCCTATGAAATGGCTTTTGGTGTCAATCACTTAGGCCCCTTTCTCCTGACCCAGGGCTTGTTGAATCGGCTGCAAAGCAGTTCGCCCTCGCGCATTATCAACGTCTCAAGCCGGGCGCACTGGATGGCCCGCTCGATCCCCTGGGAGCTTTTGCAAAGTCCCACAAGATCACTCAGTGGAATTCCTGAATACGCAGTATCCAAACTTTGTAACATTCTTTTTACTAAATCGCTTGCCAAGCGTCTCAAGCACACCGAGATCAGCTGCTTTGCGCTGCATCCAGGCGTTGTCGCGACCGACATCTGGCGAAGCGTGCCCGCTTTGTTGAGGCCGCTTCTTCGACTGCGTCCGATGCTCAGTCCGGAAGAGGGCGCAGCTACAAGTTTGCACTGCATTGAAAATGCCGCTGCCGATCAAAGCGGTCTGTACTTTGCGCAATGCCGGCCCGCGAGCATCAGCCCGCTCGCTGCTCAGCCTGCACTGGCCGATCGCTTATGGCACTTTAGTGAGCAAGCCTGCTCGGCTTAACACCTCAGTGCCCTGATGCGGCTCTGGCACGATGCCTAAAAGGGCACATAGCAAGGGATAAACATCAAGCGTGCTGACAGTGGCAAGGCGCGCCTGAGCGATACGATAGCCTGAGGCAATCAGCAAGCCATGCATTTGCTCATCGTCCGGATCAAAGCCGTGCTGACCCAGCGGCCCCGGCCTGAAACGGTTGGGGGCAACCGAGTAGCCCGGTTCAGCAAGGCAGACCACATCGGGCATGCGCCGGTGGGAAGCCGCCCCGAAATGCTCAGGTAGCGAGGACTTTGGCCAGCAGCGTAGCTTCGGATTCTGAGCCAGTTCGGCAAGTACATCAGCCTGCGATTCGCCCTTCAGGTCAAATCCCGAGCTTGCACCGAACCACTGCCATTGAAGTTTCGGAAACCTGGCGGTGGCGGCTTCGGCATCGATGGTATTCACAATCGGTACAAACCGCATACCGTGGTCAGCTGCAATCACAAAGCTCGTGTGCTCAAGTAAGCCAAGCTTGCTCAGACCCGCGATCAGTTGCCCGATCGAGCGATCGACCTTGGCAATCGCCTGATTCACTTCATCGCTGTCTGGGCCCTTTGCGTGTCCCATCGAGTCCACATCGGAAAAATAGATCGTTGCAAAATCTGGACGATCAGCCTGTGCCTGTTCAAGCCACTGCAACAATTGCGACAGCCTTTGCTCATGCGGCATCGCATGCTGATAAGGCAGCCAGTGATCAGGATAAAAACCCTGAATCTTGACGTCAGAGCCCGGCCAGAAAACCGTCGCCGAGCGCTTGCCTTGCCGCTTGAGGCTGATCCAGATCGGTGTCGCTTCAGTCCACCAGAAGGGATCAGTAATCACCGAGGTCGCCCCGAGCCGAAAACGCTCACTGCGCATCGGATCTTGCATGCTGTTGTTGACAATGCCATGGCGCCCCGGGTGAACACCGGTCACAAGGCTTAGATGATTCGGAAAAGTCAGACTCGGAAAAACAGGGACCAAGCCCTTTGCCCATAAACCCTTTTGGGCAAGCGCGAGCAAATTCGGTGAAAAGCCACGCTCAAGGTAATCGGCACGAAAACCATCGATCCCGATCAAGAGCACAAGCGGTTTGACTTGCTCCTGACTCTGCCCAAATCCATGCCAGGCAAGGCCAATGACCATCAGCAGGCACTGCGCCGAACGTCGCGCCGCCTTGTTCACGACAAACCGAAGGCGCATGAGCGGCTTCAATGATGCATACGCTGAACGATCAAGCCACAACAACCGTTCCGTTATTTTGTACGGTTACAGTCTTGCCGACGCTTGTGGCATAGGTTTTGGACTTCACCGTGTCCACAAAAACAAACTCACCCTTCACGCTGCTTGCCGAAACGGTCAACAACAAATATCCGCGCCTTGAAGTATCGGTGTACACCAGATCGTCGATCAATCCCAGACCCGCACCGATTGCTGCATTACCGACCTGCGCGGTAAACATACTTCCGTCGAGTTGCGGTCCAAGACCGCCCAAACCCGCACTCTCGAATCCCGTCGAGGTCACTGAGGTACCTGCGAATTCCCATCCGATTTTTTCACCCGCTAACGTGGTCAGATTGCCAAACCATCCGTTGTGGGAGTCACCCGAAATCGTCACGAGCTTCTTGCCGGCTGATTTCGCGCTCTGGAAAATCGCCTCGCGTTGCAGCGGGTAGCCATCCCAGGCGTCGAGGTTATAGGGAATTCGAGGGTTGGTTTTAGTGTCGAGCAAACCCTGTTGCGATGCCGAAAGTGCGGCTGGACCCGCTGCGAAGCGTGTGAACTTAGCCGTTAAAAAGTCGCCGATGGCTTTGGTCACAGCATCCTGGTTTGCCTTTGTCGGGCTCGCAAAATAGTTGTTTTGGGCCTGAATGACATTGCCGGGAAACCACATTCTTGTCATGATGGTTTGGTTGCCTAGAACCTGCCAGCTCGCTGTGGATGACTTGATGCCGTCTACCAGCCAGGTCTGTTGCGCCACGCTCATCATTCGGTGGGTCGCATCAGAGCCGGTTGCAAGCGCTGTGAGATAGCGCGTCACGCCCTGGTCAGCATCACCAAAACCATCGTACTGCTGATCTCGACCCTCGATACGGGTATCGAGCATGTGAAGTGTCATTAAGCTACCGAAGTCGAAACGCCTATATATCTTCAAGAGGTTGCCGCTTGCGTCGGTACGAATCGGCATCCACTCGTGATAGGCCTTGGCAGCGTTAGCTTTTCGCGTGTTCCAGTCGCCTTGCGTCGCCTTGTGATTTTCCGCTCCGCCTACCCAAGCATTATTGGCAGACTCATGGTCATCCCAGATGGTGATGAAAGGCATTTTGGCATGCACCGCGCGCAAATCCGGATCACTGCGGTACTTCGCATACCGCGTGCGGTAGTCATCAAGCGTCACAATCTCATTGGCCGGTGCAATCACCCGGTCCAGTTTCACCGCGTCGGCATTGCCGTACTTGGCCGGATCAGACGCGTACTCATAAATATAGTCACCAAGATGTACCGCATATTGGGCGTCGGACTTTGCTGCTGCTTCGTAGGCGTTAAAGAAGCCTTCTGAATACAATGAACATGAGAAGACGGCCAGTTTGACGCTGCTGACATCAGACTTGGGCAGCGTTCTTGTCTGACCGACCGGAGAAACAACACCGGCATCGTCGATAAAACGGAAAAAGTAGCTGCTACCTGCTGAAAGTCCGGTGGCATCGACTTTGGCGGTAAATCCCGTGTCGGCCGTTGCCATCAAACGGCCTGATTGAACAAGGCTCGCAAAGTTGGCATCACTGGACACCTGCCAGGTCAATCCAACGGCTGTCGTGGAATCAGCTATTTTGGCATGGGTCCACAGAATCACCCGGTCAGTCAAGGGATCACCGCTCGCAACGCCGTAACGGAATTCTGAAGGTGATACGTCATTGTTTCCACAGGCGGGAAGCCCGCTGATGATTGCCACCGCGGCGGCACCTGAACTAGCCTTGATGAAGCGACGGCGGTCGACTTGTGCTTTGCGCATGCTGCTTACCCCTTGAGTTTCTTATCTACTTTTATTTAATCCGCGAATTGTGAAAAACCGATGTCAAGGCCTTCAGGCTTGAATCTCAAGACAGCCCGTCCTCCCGTTGATCAGCCTTGATCTTGCTTCAGTGATCAGGGCAGGTCATCAAGGCGAAATCTTCAAAACCTATACTTCACGCTGACCGCAACGCATCGCGGTTGTCTCCTCTTCACTGATTCAGTGAGGTTTACAGCCCGGCAAAGTCCGGGCTTTTTTTGAGGCCTGAGCCATCATGTTTTGAGCGCTGCACGCAGCCAGCATTNNNATTGTTTGAACCATCGAGGAAGGCTGAGCGCGATCTCCGGCAACAAGGCGATGCAAGCGCTTCCGGCCAGAATGGATAAAAGCGCTGGCAGGACTGATGCCATGATGAACCGAAGCGGTTTGCGAAAGACGGCGCTTGCAAAGTACAAATTCATACCCGCTGGCGGACATAGGAATCCCATCTCAAGGGTTGCAAGAAAAACAATACCGAAGTGCACCGGATGGATTTCATAGCTGATTGCCAGCGGCAGCATCAACGGCACAAGCACCACGAGCGCCGCGTAGATTTCCATCAAAGCACCAGCGAGCGCGATAAACAAAACCGCAGCCAGCAAGAAAGCCCGAGGGTCCTGAATGAATGACTGCACCCATTCAATAGCTCGGTCGGGGATGCCTGCGTCTACCAAAAAATTGGTCAGTCCCAGCGCCATCCCTAATATCAGCATGACCCCGCCGATTAATTGCGCCGTCAGCAAAAAACAAGGCCAAAGATCGCTCAAGCTGAGTTCACGACGAATCATCGTGACCACACAAAACGCATAGACGGCAGTCAGCGCAGCCGATTCGGTCGGTGTTGCCCAGCCGCTGATCAGGGGCAGCAAGGCAACCGGTATCGCCATCAATTCCCAGCCTGCCTGCGCGACGGCCCCAAGCCCTTGTTTGCCCGCCGCGTTGCGCTCGACGCTTGGTTGCCGCGTCATCGGATGGTCTTGCAGGCTTGTAACGCCGGCTTCATGATCGGGCGTTGCGATGCCCTTAGTGCTGCGCCGCATAAAGCCGCCAAAGCACAAAAGGCAGATCACCATCACCAGTGCCGGTAGCAATCCCGCAAGCAACATGGTCTGAATCGGCACCCTTGCAAGAATGGCGTACATGATCAGCGGCACCGAAGGGGCAAGCAATACCCCCAGCGCACTGGCACTGGTAATCAGTCCGATGCCTTGTTGCTCCGGATAAGCCCTTGAGCGCAACATCGGCAGCAAAATGCCACCTAAGGCAAGCAAAGTCACCCCGCTGCCACCCGTAAGGGCTGTGAACGCCGAGCAAAGCAGCGCCGAAGCGACAACGCTTGCGCGCCACCCTCCACCAAAGAGTTGTGCGATCAAATCACTGATTCGCCTTGCTGCTGAACTGCGGGCAAAGAGCAATCCGGCAAGCGTGTACAGCGGAAGCGCCGGCAACGAGGGGTTAACGGTCATCGCGTATTGCGACAAGGGAATCGAAGCAAGCGGTTGATCCACCGATACAAATAAGCCAACGGTCAGCAATCCGATCACCGCAAAAATTGGCGCACCACCGCTTGCAAGCAACAGCGCCAAGGCCACAAATGCGGCAAGCTCAAGCGCTTGTATCGCTTGAGAAAAGCCAAGCAGTTCAAGGCCGATGAGCAGGGCTGCAAGCGGCACTGCGGCAACAAAGGGCGTTTGCGGCCGCAAACTTCGCACCGCAGCCAAACTCAAGCTGATCGCAAGCGCGGCATACCCCAAGGGCATCACGGCCTGAAACATCCAGACCTCGAGTCCGAAAGCAAGCGGGTGACTGGCCTGACGCTCGCTTAGCACGAGTTCGAACGATGCAACACTTAGAAGCAGCGCACAAAGGCCTGCGATAGCCATCGCCAATCCATGGTGCCAGCGCGCCAGGCTCGTGAAGGCGCCAAGTTGCAGGACCGATACCGATCCTGTGAGGGTTGAGAGGTGCCCGGCAGGAAAAGCAGCCAGTGCCCCGCAAAGGCTTAAAACCAGACCTAAATGTTGGGTTAAAACGGGAGCATTGGTGATCAGACCGCCACGAAATGGCCTGGCCACGAGCTCGATGACCGGAATCAGGAGCATGCCGATCAAGGCTGCCACAGCAAGCGCTGCGGCGAGCCTTTCGAGAACCCCGAGCGATTGTTCGCCGCGCAAATCCACGTTTAACGACGCTGGGCGCGGAAGGCCTTTACTTGAGCCATGACCTCATCGAAGAGCTCGCTTGGCACGAGCTTGCCGCGAATTCTCGGGTAAAGCTGCTCGGCAAGACTCTCCCATTGCCTCATGTCCTGTGCGCTCGGCTTGGTCACCACCAAGCCTCGCTTGACCATCGCAGCGACCGCTTCGTCGACCTCGGCACGCGCTCGCGCACGCACGATCGGGCCGATTTGCTCGCCCGATTGGCGCAAAGCAAGCTGAACCTCAGCGGGCATGGCCTCAAAAGCCTTGCGGCTGATCACAATGGCCCCAACGATTGGCGCCCAGTTCAACTCAAGCATGTGCGGCGCGCTTGCAAAAATTTGCGTGGCCATCGCAAAGTATGGGGTTGAAGGCACCACGCTGACCATGCCGGTCTGAATCGCTGGCAAGATGTCGGCGGTTTCAAGAGGCACAGGCAGGTAACCCAAATCCTTCATGATCGCCTGCTGCTCAGGCTCGTTGCCCCAGGTAAAAAACTTAAGCCCGCGGTAATCGTCGGGCTTGCTGGCCTGCGCTTTTGAAAAAAACCGCACCCAACCTGCATCACCCCAGGCAAGCACCACAAAACCCTTGGCAAGAAAGCGACGCTCAATCGAATCGCGCAGCTTTTCGCGCACAAAATCCACTTCGGCCCAATCCCTGAAAAGCAGTGGAATCGACTGCATTGCAGTTGCCGATTCATCGATATCGCGCAAGCCAACAACCGAAAGCAAACCGCCCTGCAACTGGCCAATCCTGATGCGCTTGACCATTTCAGCTTCACCGCCCTGACTGCCGTCGGTAAAGACGCTGAAGCGACCCCGGCCGTCTTGCGCCTTACGCCATGCCTGACCCAAATGCAGCAGTTGTTGGTGGTAGACCGAGTTTCTCGGCACGAGGCTTGCGATGCGCAACACCGGCTCGCGGCCGCTCTCGTTGCCTGCCGCGCTGCAAACATAGCAGGCGCCCAGCGCAGTCACCAGCAGATTTCTTCGCCGATCATTCATCGTAGGTAATGTTCAGAATAGTGAATCGATACGCGAGAGCAACCAGCCTGCCTTGGTCGCTGCAAGACGATTTTCAAATCCCGGATGGGCATCTGCCACTTGCAGCGCAAGCTGAAGCCGGGACACAAATGCGTCCCGATTGCCCGCCTCCAAGTCCAATTGTTCAGCGACCATAACATGAAGCATGGCTTGTTTCGATCCGTGGCGCTCGAGCACGCTTTGAAGCCATTGCCTGGCAAGCGCTTTATCCCCGCCGGGACTCGCAAGCTCAAAGCTTGCACCCAGCACCAGCGCTGCGCCGTCTCCGTAGTCAGGCTGATGACGAAGCACCCACATCGCCAAGGCCTTGGCCTTTGGCCAATCGGCAAGAAGATCGAGGTCATTCCGATCAAGACCAAGCAGCGCGCCCCAAGCCGCGGCAGTCCAAAACACAAGCCCGACGTCCTCATCAGCTTTCGGCGCTTGATGCAGCGCCATGGTCTCCAGGCGCTGCCAGCCGGCCTCCCTCGCAAGCCGAAGCGCGCTGACCGCTTCGGCACGCAGCTGTCTTGCCGCTTCAGGATCATCCTCTTCGATCAGATCGGCTTCAAAAGCCTGCACTCCGTAGGCATGGCGAACCAGGCCTGCAATAGCCCAGGAACGCAGTCCCGTCGGCGGATTGAATCCAAGCACGAAACGGGATAGAACGCTTGCCCCGCTGCTTAAGCTGCGAATGTCTGCGGGCAGCTTTGCCGTCTGAGCACGTCGCAGCGTCGAGCCGAAGTCGCTTGTTTGCGCCGCGTTTTTGACTTGGCTGACCGCCTGAAAGCT
>DDPV01000014.1:43185-49428 GCA_002342365.1 Burkholderiales bacterium UBA2459
ACCGAATTTCACGACCTTGTCATGGTCAGGGTTTTATGATTCGCCGCTATGAAAATCATTGTTGTCATTTACGATGCGCGTCAATTTTTAGGCCACGCGATCAAGCGCCATGAATAGCCTATCAGCGGAGGTATCACTGCAAGCGAATGTCGCTTTCGAAGTGAAATCGATCAGCAAGCATTTCACCGGCATGAAGCGTCCTGCTGTCGATAGCGTATCGATGCGGCTCAAGGAAGGAGAGATTGTTGCCTTGCTCGGCGCATCAGGATCAGGAAAATCCACGCTGATCCGATTGATCTGTGGACTTGAACGCTGTGATCGTGATAGCGGTGAAGTGCACACGCCGCTTGGCGTGCTGCAGGCCAAGGGCGTTTTGTCCCGGCAAATCCGGCGTTTGCGTCAGCAGTTTGCGGTCATCTTTCAGCAGTTCAATTTGGTCGGACGACTCGATGTGATGACCAATGTACTCATGGGCCTTGCTGGCAAGCGGCCGGTGCTCCCTTTGATGGTCGGTCGATTCAACCCTTCAGACCAGGCTCTGGCGCTTGATGCGCTGTCGATGGTGGGTCTGGCTGACCAGGCCTTTCAACGCGCTTCAACCCTGTCAGGTGGTCAACAACAGCGGGCTGCTGTGGCGCGGGCGCTTTTGCAGGGAGCCAAAGTCCTTCTTGCCGACGAGCCGGTTGCCTCGCTCGACCCCGAATCGTCAAAACGCGTCATGGACTCGATGACGAGCCTTTGCCAGGCTCATGGCATGACCCTTTTGGTCAGCTTGCATCAGGTTCATGTGGCCAAGCAGTACTGTCCGCGCATCATCGCGATGCGCGAAGGCCAGGTTTTGCTCGATGCCAACCAGGACGCTTTCGACGAAGCCTTTCTTTCACAGTTATACCGTCAACAACCCGAGGAAGCTTTATGAATCAAACCTTCAGTCCGATGAAACAACTCAAGCGTCTGGGCCTTTCGCTTGCGTTCAGTGTCACAGCACTTGCATCTGTAACCGGATCGGCCAACGCGCAGGAAATAAACTTTGGCATCATCGCCACCGACGCTGCCAATGTGCAAAGAGAACGCTGGGAGCCTTTTTTTGCCGACATGGCAAAGAAAACCGGACTCAGCATCAAATCATTTTATGCACCGGATTACGCTGGCGTGATCGAAGCGATGCGCTTTAACAAGGTGCAGGTTGCCTGGTACGGCAACAAGGCCGCCATGGAAGCAGTGGACCGTTCAAACGGCGAGGTCTTCGCACAGGTCATGTTTGCCGATGGTACCTATGGCTACCACGCGCTCTTGCTCACGCATGTCGACTCACCGTATAAAACGCTCGATGATGTCTACAAAAATGCCAAGCAAATCAACTTTGGCATCGGAGATCCAAACTCAACATCTGGCTTTCTGGTTCCGACTTACTATTTGTTTGCGCAACGCAATCTCGAAGCCAGGCAAATCTTCAAAACGGTTCGTAACGCAAGCCACGGTGCCAACATCCAGGCCGTGCTCGCCAAGCAGGTCGATGTCGTAACAAACAATACCGAGACCTTCGAGCAACTCGAGCGGACCAAACCGGAGTTGACCAAGCAGTTGCGGGTTTTATGGAAGAGTCCCCTGATTCCGAGTGACCCCTTTGTCTGGCGCAAAGATCTCGATCCTGCGGTCAAAGAAAAAGTCAAAACCTTTGTTTTGAATTACGCCAAGACCGATCCACAGGAAAAGGCTATTCTTGCTAAAATTTATAACTACGGCGGTTTTCGTGAATCGACCAACGCCCAGCTTGTGCCGATCCGTCAGCTCGAGCTTTTTAAAGATCGGACGAAAATCGAGGGCGACGCAAGCATGAACGCCGATCAAAAAGCCAAGGCTCTCGCTGATATCGACGCCAAACTTGCAGCACTGAAGTAAGCCCGAAGCGCTTCGCTGGCGTTTGGGTCATGATTGCCCAGCAGGCCTCGGCTGCCTCGCTTGATCGCGTGCGGCAGCGCGAGGCCTCTTTACGACGCGGCCCTTTGTACTACCTGGGCTGGGCGGTCGTGCTCGCGGTGTTCGCGCATGCCTGGAAGGGTGCCGAAATACGGCCCGGCGATCTGGTTCGCGATGCGGGCAATATGCGGGTGTTCCTCGAAGATTTTTTTCCGCCCGACTTCCGTGACTGGAAGCTTTATGCGCGCGAGATGCTGGTGACGATGCAAATTGCGCTCTGGGGTACGGTGACCGCAATCGTTCTTGCGGTTCCGCTTGGCCTGCTTTGCGCCGAAAACATGGTGCCAAGCTGGGTTTATCAGCCACTTCGCCGTTTGATGGACGCCTTTCGCGCCATCAACGAGATGGTTTTTGCGATGCTCTTTATTGTCGCAGTCGGACTCGGGCCTTTTGCGGGTGTGCTCGCCTTGCTTGTGCACACCACCGGGTCCCTGGCCAAACTCTTCTCCGAGGCGGTGGAAGCCATCGATCCCAGACCGGTTGAAGGCATCCGCGCCACGGGCGCGCATCCTCTGGTTCAGGTGGTTTACGGGGTGATTCCGCAGGTGCTCCCGCTTTGGGTTTCGTTTGCGCTCTACCGCTTTGAGTCCAACGTGCGCTCAGCCTCGGTCGTGGGCATGGTCGGCGCCGGGGGTATCGGCGTGGTGGTCTATGAGGTGATTCGCGGCTTTCAGTATGCGCAGACTTGTGCGGTGTTGATCATCATCGTGCTGTCGGTATCCTTGATTGATGTGTTTTCGGCCTGGCTGCGCTCCCGGGTGATTTAGGTCTCGACGATGGGAGCAAACATGCCTGCGGTGCACCGCATCCCGGGTGTGGCAGACCGCCTGAGACCCTGGTTGCAGGAACACAGTCCAGGGCTTGAGAATTGCTGGGCGCTTGTTTACCCGCAGGCGGCAAGCCATGGCCTAACCGAGAAGCTATGCAGGCAGCTTGTTGGGCTGGACGCTCACGCGCCCCATGAGCGTGTTTTCAGCGCAGCCGACGGCTTACTCACGATCAAACAGGCGCGAGCTTGTTGCGAGTCGCTATGGTCAGCCTGGCATCGCGCCGAGATCCGGAATCCGGTGCTGCTTGCGATCGGAGGCGGCAGCGTGATGGATCTCGCAAAGCTTGCGCGCTGGTTTCCGGATTCTGCGCAACGCGAGCGATTGCGAGACTTTCATGATGAGGCCTGGTTGACGTGGATGCTTGGCCATCACGAGCGCTTGCATCGCGCTTTCCTTGTGCTCATGCCCACGACTTCAGGAACCGGCAGCGAAGTGACCGCCTATGCGACCTTGTGGGGACAAAGCAAGCAGAGCTTTACCGGTGCCCGTGCTTTTGCCGATGCCGCGCTTATCGACTATGAGTTGAGCATGCATTGTCCTTACGAGCTCACACGAGACTGCGGCCTTGACGCCTTAGCTCATGCACTGGATGCTTTGTGGAATCGGCGTGCGCAAGCGCAGGATCGCGTTGCAGCCATTCGGATCGCTTCAGTGATTGTATCGGTCTTGCCGCCACTGCTGCGTGAGCTTGACAGTGCGTCGCTTCGCCAAGCCATGAGCGACGCAGCGCTTGAAGCAGGTCAACTGATTGCGAAAACGCAAACATCGCTGGTGCATGCCTTGTCGTATCGGGTCACGCTTGAGGAATCGGTTTCGCACGGCTTGGCCTGCGCACAATGGATGGCTTCGGTATCCCGCCTTGCCTGTGAACGCGAACCGGCCATGCTTTATGCTTTAAAGCAGATTTGGGCCTCGGAGGCTTTTGATGAAAAGCAGATCGAGCAGTTCCTCGGCAACTGGCTCGCAAGCATGCAGGTGATGAGCCGTACGCTGGATCGACAAGCGCCTGACCCGCGCTTGGAAGAAGCACTCAGGCAGGCTCGTGGTCAAAACTTTTTAGCCTGCTCATGACCCAGGCGAAAGCCAGCGAGAGCGCGGCAAACCCCATAGGCACTAAAAAATCGTCGCCGGCGTGTAGCGCAAGCCAAAAGAAAGCCAAGGTGAGGGCCCGTAGGGCGTTGTGAACGATTGCATCGACTCCGCAGCCGATCCAAAGGGCCTTCCAACGCTGCCGTCAACTTGCAAAAGATCGACAATAATGCTGTAGCGAGCACCCACTTGCCAGTAGCGTCCGCCGCCGCTATCGCCAAAGAGCTCGGCAATGCCGAGCCAACGCTCATTGACTCGCAGCTCCAGACCGCCACCGAAAGTGAAACGGTTTTCCTTGCTCGCGCGGTCGCGTAAAACACCGAGATTGAAGTGAGCCACCCAGCGTTCGCTGCTTGCAGCGTAAGACAAGGGAACATAGGCGTAGCTGTTGCCGAGTTGATTAGGGCCTGGGCTGATTTCAGGATGAAAGACTTTTCCGACCGCCAAGCCATATCCCCAATTGCCTGGGCTCAGATTTTCAAAGAGAGTTTTTGCTTGCGCCACGTAATCGCTGCTTTGCGAACCAAAAGCGGGTTTTCCGAGCGCACCGCCCAGGGTTACTTCCAGGTTTCCGCTTGGATTGCAGGCCGGAAAGGCCCAAAACTCTTCGCTTCGGGCCCGTGGATTACTAGCGCGATTCAAACGCGTCCAGCTCTCGAGTTGGCAGCTTCCCGCGGTGGTAAGTCGAGCATCGTCGGTGACAAAGGGCCTTGCCCCGTGAGCAAGCGGTATGCCATTCATGAGCAGCACAAGGCCGCAGCACAGCGCTTGACAAACACGATGCTTCACGTCTTGGAATGCTCGGTTGCTTGATTGATCGGTTCCATTGCGGGCGGATGATACATCGGCTCCATGCAGGCTTTTTGAAGGGCTTGACCTTTCTGCCTGAAGAGCACGACCTTTGCGCAGGGTTTTATAGCGGGTGATTGTGCGATGCACTTTCGGTATATCGCCTGGCGATCGGAGCAAGGCCCGCCTCCATCACTTTGTCATCCATTCTTCATGAGAACGTCAAATCTGGGTCACACAAGATCAGCAGACTCCGGGTTCGTTTTCACGTAACAGCTCGTAACAAGGAGTTTTTCATGTCGCATCGCAGTGATGATCTGGATTGCAATACTTCTGCAAATCAGCATTTTCAGGAAGTGCTAAACAAGGGACTGGCTAGCCCTTCGCGCCGCAGCATTTTGCGCGGTGGCGTAGGCCTCAGCGCCGTCGCAAGTCTGCCCATGGTTGCAGGATGCGGAAGCGCTGACGTGCCCTCACTGGCCGCGCCTTCGACCCCCTTGAGTTTTTCTGCCGTAGGCAAGAGTCTCGCCGATCAGGTGACTGTGCCTGCGGGCTACACGGTTCGCGTCTTGCACGCAACCGGCGACCGTCTCGACAACAGCATTCCTGCCTACTCCAATGCAGGCCTGGAAACGGACGACTGGTCACGTCGGGTTGGCGATCACCATGACGGTATGGATATTTTTTATATCGGTGCAAACGGCAAATACTCGGCCGCCGCAACCAACAAGGCCGTGCTCGCGGTCAATCACGAAAGTTCGGCTGATGCACACTTCTTCCACCCCAAAGGCCAGACCTCAGGCGGTGTGACCGGCAGAAAGTTTGATCAGTTCGGAACCTGGAACCTGGGGCAAAGACCCGCTCTAGAGTCACTCAAGGAAATCAACCATCACGGTGTTTCGATTGTTGAACTGACGCTTGACGCATCAGGCCGACCCACAGGCTATGTGCTCGATTCGCCGCTCAACCGCCGCGTGACAGGCCAGTCACTCACCCGGATCGCAGGCCCGTCAGCGCACCTGAACGACATCAAACAGTTTATGGTGACCAAGTACGATCCGACGGGGTCAAACGCTCGCGGCACGCTCAACAATTGTGGTCATGGAAAAACCCCCTGGGGCACCTACATTGGCTGCGAGGAGAACTGGGCAGTTTATTGGCAAATTCCTGCAACTGGCAAAGCCGCTGACGCCAAGCTGACAGCGTCTCGCGCCCGTTATGGCGTTGCCCGTGCGCCGCTTGCCGCAACAGCAACCGCGAGTACCGGTCAGGGCTGGTACACGGTGGCGGATGCTGATCCTGACATGGTGTTTGCACGCTGGAACATTTCAGCCGATGGTGCAAGTGCCGCAGCTGATTTCCGCAATGAGCCCAACACTTTTGGATTTAACGTTGAGATCGATCCGCTCGACCCCAAATCCGTACCTGCCAAGCGTGTGGCCATGGGCCGCTTTGCGCACGAAGCCTGCGTACCGGGCACGCCTGTCGCTGGCAAGCCCTTAGCCTTTTACATGGGTTGTGACAGCCGAAACGAGTACATCTACAAGTTCGTCAG
>DDPV01000014.1:49473-50127 GCA_002342365.1 Burkholderiales bacterium UBA2459
GTTCAACAGCGACGGCTCCGGTGAGTGGCTCGAACTGAGCTTTGATAACCCGGCCATCAAGGCTTACACCGCATACAGCTTTGCCAACCAAGCCGATGTGCTCGTCAACGCAAGGCACGCCGCCGATGCGATGGGCGCAACGAAAATGGACCGTCCGGAGTGGGGCGCAGTCAACCCAGCCAACGGCGATATTTACTTCGCATTGACCAACAACACGGCAGCCAACAGAACGCCCGCGACGGTCAACGCCGCAAACCCCCGTTCGTACGTCGACCCGGATGGTCTCAAGCGTGACGGCAACCCCAACGGCCATATCATCCGCTTCGCTGAAGATGGTGGCGCATCAACCGCGATGAAGTTTCGCTGGGACATCTTCTTGTTCGGCGCTGAGGAAGATTCGGTCGGCAACGTCAATCTATCGGGACTTACCGCAGCCAACAGCTTTTCCTCACCCGACGGTCTTTGGTTTTCTGCATCCACCGGCATTTGCTGGATTCAGACCGATGACGGCGCTTTCACCGATGAAACCAATTGCATGTTGCTCGCTGCGATTCCGGGACAGGTGGGCGATGGACGTGGCATAAGCATCGATAACGAGTTGTCTGGCGCCCGCGGTCAGCAGTCAACCTTTATCGGTGCAACCCTGGGGGAGTC
>DDPV01000014.1:50210-52034 GCA_002342365.1 Burkholderiales bacterium UBA2459
AGCGTCTGGCCCACCAACGGTGGCGGTCTCACCGGCGCCTATGGTCCCGGCAAGCGTCCTCGTTCTGCAACCCTGATGATCACGCGCACGGATGGTGGCAAGATCGGTTTGTGATTGTTTGCCGATTCGTTTGCCTGCGCAGCTTGCAGGTCTTCCTCCTTGCTGGAAGCCTGCTTATGCTTGGTGCCTGCTCCTCGGGGAGCGAGGCACCAAGTGCACCACTTTCTGCTGAGGCCCCTGGGGCCTTTGCAGGCCCCCCTGCCTCGAACCCCTCAAGTCCGGATCCGCAGCTTGATCGGCAGTGGCATCTTGACGCCACCGCGCTCAATCTTCCCTACGATCTTGCGTTGCGATCGCTCAGCGAACGGGGTCGAGGTCAAAGCATTGCCTTGATCGACGGCACAGTCAACGCAAACCACCCGGACTTAGGCGGTCAACTGACCGAAGCTTCGCAAATTTGCTGCAACTGGGCGGCCCTGTCTCCAGGATCGGCCGCGGGCAATTCAAGCAACCCTGCAGCCGATCAAAACATGTTGAACGATCTGGGTCATGCGACCGGACTTGCGGTGCTGATCGCCGGCAGAGAAAACAATGGCTTTGGAGGTCGGGGTATCGCCTCGCAGGCAAGGCTGATCAGCTTCAATGCCATCGCAATCGGCAATGACAGCCTGCTGGTGCAGGCGATGCGAGCCGCTGTGGGCAGCAAGGCCACCGTGATCAATCACAGCTGGTCACCTCCAGACCCGGGTCAGGGCGGCAGTCGGTCGTTTTATCCAGCCCCTGCTGCCTGGTTCGATGCCTTAGATAGCGCACAGGCGCAGGGCCGCTCAGGACTGGGCGCAATTGTTGTCAAAGCTGCAGGCAATGGCGCGGCGTATTGGAGCCCCTCACGCTGGCGCAGCGATTCAGGCGATCAGGCCAATTACGACGGATTTTCTCAGCACCCGCTTGTGATTACGGTCGGTGCTGTTGACGCCTTTGCAAGACCGCTTGCGTCTTCTGAACCCGGCGCGCAGGTGCTGATTTCGGCCTTTTCCTCACAAGCCAATACGCCTGCAGTCGACAACGGTACCGAGCGCCTGCCTGAGGGAAGCTCAACGGCAACCGCAATGATCAGCGCCGTCGCCGCACTGATGCTCGAGGCCCGGCCCAGCTTGACTTGGCGCGATGTGCGCTGGATTCTTGCGTCTACTGCACGGCCTGTTCCGGGCTACGATCAGCCCGGACTGAGCAGCGCAAACTCAAGCTTGCGCGCCCATGGCTTTCACCAGCAGGTTGGCTATGGACTTGTCGATGCAAAAGCCGCTGTGGATATGGCGCGCAGTTTCCAGGGTTTGCCGCCGCAAAAAACCTGCAGCGCAACCGCAGCGCCTGCACCTTCAGCGCCTGCCTGGTCGCTGCCGCTAGCGCTTCAGAGCTGCGCGGTGCAGCGTATCGAAAGCGTTGTCCTGACACTTGCCACCTCGCATGAGGACGCAAGCGGCTTGCGGATCAGCCTGATCAGCCCAAGCGGTCAGGGCGTGCAACTGAGCGCGCCACGCGACTGCAACAGCAGCGTCTGCGGTAACCTGAAACAGGGTTTTCAATTTCATAGCGTTCGTTTCATGGCCGAGGCAGCAGCAGGCCTTTGGTCAGTGCAGATTAAACAAGAAGACGCAAAGCCCATGGGCGAGATCATGCAATTGCAACTGCGCGTGCTCGGGCACTGAGACGCCTGCGCAGCGCGCCCTGCCCTGAACACAAGTCAAAAAGAGAGACAAAAAAGAGCCTGCACAGTGGCAGGCTCAATACCCCACGCGTCGGGGGGTTGGGAGACAATCCGAA
>DDPV01000014.1:52152-58638 GCA_002342365.1 Burkholderiales bacterium UBA2459
CCTTGTCCACGGTTTGTCCTTGGCAAGAAAAATCTTGCCTCCGGACCGCAATCAACTGATACTCGATCCGGGGGAAAAGACCAATCGTTTTCCTCGACACGGTGCGCCGTGCCTCCTCAGATTCACGAAGATATCAACTTGAGGGGACGAGTGTGGGATCAAGGCGTTCAGATGACGGCGACACCGCCCAGCAAGCCATCGGTGAGATGGTCGAGCGGCTGGTGTTGCCCAAGATGGTTCAAACCCATCGTGAGTTAGGTCTCAGGCCGCGCTTGATGTGCGATCTGGAAGCCTTTATCGAAAAGCTGCTTCAAAACCAGCTCGAGCCTGTGCTCGACAGCATCCAGGCGATGCGTCATGAGGGGCATCCGCTTGAGGTGATCTACAGCGAACTCTTAACGCCGGCTGCAAGACTGCTGGGCGAGAAATGGCTGCGCGATGCGATAGGTTTCAGCGATGTCACGCTTGCGACCTGGCAGCTTGAGCAAATCCTGCATCATTTCCATCAGGATTTTGAAGGCGCCCGTCAGACAAGAACTGGCAAAGCCTCCGTGCTCATCAGTTTGATGCCAGGCGACCAGCACAGTCTCGGTGCAAAGATGTTGAGCGCCTTTTTCCGCAAGGATCACTGGGATGTCAATTTGCTTCAACCGCAGAGCTTGCAGGCGGCTTTTCAGCGCATCGTGGCGCTTCGGCCTCAATTGATTGCGATCACGGTCACACAGACCGAATCGCTTGAGCAAGTCCGCGACCTTTTGAAGATGGTTCGACAGCAGTCTGAGCTGCGGTCAACGCCCTGGATGATCGGCGGCCGGGTCATCAATGAACAGCCGATGCAAGCGGTTGCTGTGCTCTCAGACCGCAATATTCATTTATGCCAAGGTGATGCCAAGCAGGCACTCGTACTGGCTAACCGGCTGCTGAATATCGGTCAATCGGCGCAAAGACATCACATCCAGTCAAGCCCGCTAAGGAGCATGCAGCCCTCAGCCTGAAGGCCGAAGCCCCCTGGGGGCTTTGGTGAGCGCTTGATGAGGAGCTTTCTTGGGAGCCGATCAAGGGCTTGGCTCGGAGCCGGCGCAGGGCTTTAGGGGGAACGCAGCGCGAAGCCATGCTTTGATATGCTTGGCGCATGAATGCTGACCACCATCAGGGCCTGCTGGCCGATTTCTCAAAGCCGGCTGCGCGCAAACTCATGCACAGGCGTTTTATTGAGTCCCAGGGTTTTCGCAGAGACGATGGCTTATGGGACATCGAAGCACGCATCGTAGACAGCAAACCCTTCGCCTATCAAGAGCCCTACCGAGGCCATCGCGAAGCCGAGAGTGATGTGCACAACATCGCCATCCGTCTCACCCTCGACGATGACTTCGTGGTGCACGACATCGAGGTGTTGATGCCCGCTGTGCCTTATCCCAGTTGCGCAGGCGCCATTCCGAATTTCAAACAATTGATCGGCGCTCGGGTCGGTGTGGGCTGGCGCAAGGCGGTATCTGCGGTGGTCGGTTCGACAAAGGGATGCACCCACGCACGCGAATTGCTCTTTCCGATGGCTACCGTTGCCTTCCAGACCCTTTTTGGCTGGGAAGACGAAGCGCAAACCGACGAAGAAAAACGCCGGCGAAGCGAGCGCGACGCTTCACGCGGCGATCAGTCCGGTCGACCGCATTTTCTGGATGGCTGTCACAGCTGGGCCAGTGATGGAGAGGTGGTCGCAACCCTTTATCCGCAGTTTTCGACCCGCAAAAAAGTTTGAGCTCCGGCATCCGGGCTTAAGCTGGGCGCGTGGGCTGGGTTGATTCGACCTGTAAACGAAGTGCATCGGGTGACAGCGTTTGCGAGCAGAGCTGCGCAAATCGGAAAGCATAACGTTTTAAAATTTGTCCGCGGCGAAATGCCATCACGGTGACATTCGGCCCAAACAGCTGCCCCGCCTCGATTTTTCGCAGTCCTTGATCTCGAATCGGATCAAACGCCATGGAGGCGATGATTCCGACTCCCAGACCGCAAGCCACATAAGTCTTGATCACATCTGCATCAAGCGCAGACATCACAATATTTGGCTTTTTGGCGCAGCGCATAAAGCCTTCTTCAATCCTTTGCCTGCCTGTAAAACCGCTGTGATAAGTGATCAAAGGCCACCTGGAAAGCGATTCGATATCGAGCGGGGCCCGAAGCAGTGGATGGTCTGCAGGCACGACCACCGCATGGGTCCATTGGTAATAAGGAAAAGTCACCAGTTCTTCATGCTGGGCAAGCGACTCGGTGGCAATGCCAATTTGGGCCTGTCCACGCAAGAGCCAGTCGACAATCTGCTTTGGACTGCCTTGCTGAAGGCTCAACTGAACCTTTGGGAATTCACGCCGGAATGCAACCACGATCTCGGGCAAGACATAGCGCGCTTGCGTGTGGGTGGTGGCGATGCAAAGTTGGCCTGCGTCGGTCTCACGAAAATGTTCAGCCACCCTTGCGATGTTGCCTGCCTCCAGAAGCAAACGCTCAAGCATCGGCAGCACCTGCTCACCAGCTTCAGTGAGGCCGGTAAATCGCTTTCCCTTGCGCACAAAGAGCGCAAGACCAAGCTCAGTTTCGAGCTCGCGGATTTGCTTGCTCAGCGCCGATTGCGAACTGTGCAAGACCTGCGCGGCTTCGGTCAGACTGAAATCCTGACGCACCACTTCACGCAGCACGCGCAGCTGCAGCAGATTCATGGCAGGATCGCTCCTTGCTTGATGTTTGAAGGCCTGTGATGCTAAACCTTACCATTCGCGCAGACTACTTGAGGGTGTTGATCCTTGCCTGGATAGCGCTCTTGCTTAGTTCCATCGGATTTGCGCTCTACAGCCAACACGCACTTGGCATGATGCCCTGCCCCTGGTGCGTGATCCAACGCCTCATGATGCTGATAAGCCTTGCGCTGAGCCTTCTCATGCTTGGCAGCATAGGTTTACCTCTTGCGATGGCTCTGCCTGCACTGGCCCTGGGACTGGTGCAAGCCGCAGGGATGGCTGCATCGCTCTATCAACAGTTTGTCGCAAGCAAGGATACCGAATGCGTGATGAGTCTTGCTGACCGTATCCTGATGGCAAGCGGACTTGAGCATCGCTGGCCTTGGATGTTTGCTGCATCGAACTCCTGTGCAGAGGCTGCGCAGGCGACCTTTCTCGGTATTGCGTTTCCCTGGCTGAGTTTTGCTGTTTTTGCCATCGGAAGCCTTGTTTCGCTGCAGTTTATCGGCCACTGCCTGCGGGCGCTGTTCAATCCCAAAAGCCTCAAGCTCAAGCAAGGATGAGCACGCAGACGCAGGGCCAGCTGGCCGACAATATCGTGCATTTTGCGCGGGTGCTACGCAGCGCTGGCCTGCCGCTCGCCAGTGACCGTGTGGTGCTTGCAACCGAAGCGGTTCTCGCGGTGGGGCTGCAATCCATTGACGATTTGCGCTACAGCTTATGCTGCACGCTGACCACCAGCGCCGATCAGCAAAGCCTTTTTGATCAGGCGTTTACCGCGTTTTGGCGCGACCCTGATCTGTTGGGCAAGGCGATGCAAATGCTGCTGCCCAAAGTCGACGGCGGTCTTGCGCCAGCGCACGAAGCAAATCGACGCTTAGCGCAAGCTCTTTCTGCGCCTGCCAAGCCAAGGGGCGCTGAAAACAACGACGAACAGGATCAGCAATCGATTGAAGCCCGCATGAGCTTTTCAAGTCGCGAATTGCTACAAAAAGCAGACTTTGAAACCCTGAGCAGCGCCGAATGGGTGGCGGTTTCAAGGCTGGTCAGCCAATTGGTGCCGCACATGCCACTTGTGCTGTCCCGCCGCAAAAAAGCCGCCCTGCACCATGGTCCGATTGACATGCGGCGTGTTGCCCGGTCAGCGCTGCGAAGCGGCGGCGAAATTATGCAATTGCCACGCAAAATGCCCCGCAAGCAGGCCATGCGGGTGCTTGCCTTGCTCGATATATCGGGTTCGATGACCAGCTACTCGCGGATGTTTTTGTATTTTTTACACAGCTTGACCCGCGTCGATCCGCGCACAAAAACCCTCGTCTTTGGCACGCGACTGACTGATCTTTCTGCTGCGATGCGTGAAAACGACCCAGACGCTTCCATTGCCAAGGCAGTCAGCCTTGTCGATGATTGGAACGGTGGCACACGTATTGCATTAAATCTTGAACGATTCAATAAAGACATCGCTCAGCGCATGGCGGGTTCCCGCACGATGATCTTGCTTGTGACCGACGGACTTGAGCGTGATGATGCAAAAGCGCTCGGCCGAGAAGCCGCGCGCTTGTCACGGCGATGCAAACATCTCATCTGGCTCAACCCACTGTTGCGCTTTCAAGGCTTCGAGCCCAAAGCCAGCGGCGTTCGTGCCCTGTTGCCCCATGTGAGCGCGCACCTGCCGGTGCACAATTTGCAAAGCCTGATGGCGCTTGCCCATTGTGCCTAAGCTGAGGGCGGCTAGTACAGTTCAGGGATGTACATCGATTCAGGCACCGGGCGGCGGAAGTATTCAGGATTTCGAATGCGCTCGGGCAGCACCACCTCGGGGTGATTCACGTCGTGGTAAGGAACCTGATTGAGCAAATGGTGAATGCAATTGAGCCTTGCGCGCTTTTTGTCGACCGCAGAGACCACATGCCAAGGTGATTCTTCGATATGGGTGCGCTCGAGCATGTTTTCTTTGGCGCGGGTGTAGTCTTCCCAGCGTTTGCGACTCTCCAGGTCCATCGGACTTAGCTTCCACTGCTTCAAGGGATCGTGAATTCTTGCCAGAAACCTTGCATGCTGCTCTTCATCGGTGATCGAAAACCAGTACTTCACAAGCTTGATCCCGCTGCGAACCAGCATGCGTTCAAATTCAGGGGTTGATCGGAAAAACTCCTCCAGATCATCCTGGTTACAAAATCCCATAACGGTTTCAACACCAGCCCGGTTATACCAGCTGCGATCAAAGAGCACGATTTCGCCGCCTGCGGGAAGATGCGAAACATAACGTTGAAAATACCATTGCGTTTTCTCGCGATCGTTGGGTGCCGGTAAGGCAGCGATTCGGCAAACCCGTGGATTGAGTCGTTGAGCGATGCGTTTGATGACGCCGCCCTTGCCTGCCGCATCACGCCCTTCAAAAACCACAACCAAACGATACCGGTTGGCAACCACCCAATCCTGGAGTTTGACGAGTTCGCGCTGCAATCGAATCAGCTCGGTGAAATAGACCCGACGTGCCAGCGCGCCTTCGCTTTCGCTAGCCTTCGCCTTTGGGCTGCCCTCAGCGAGCACGAAGCTCTCGTCTTCAAGTTCAAGCTCGAGCTCTTCATCAAGTGTGTCGAGAAGCTCCTCACGAAAGCGCTCAAGCGCCTGTTGATCGATCACCGCTTTTGTCTGATCGAGACTCGGTTGGGCAGGCGTATGGCCTGCACTTAACGCTTTATCGTCCACGGCATGTTCCCCTTGTTAACGTGGTTTCAAGCGTGAGACCGCGCCTCTCATCGCCTGCCTATGAAGCGCAAGATTTACCGAGATTCATTGCCAGATGATGACGACGCTCTGAACATTTGAATGATCGCCTGGGCGGTTTCCGCTGGTTTTTCCTCGGCGATAAAGTGGCCGCAGTCCAAGCGCAACTCACGCACCTGCTTTGCCCAGCGTTGCCAGGTCGCTAGTGGGGACTGACTGCTCAAATACTGTTCTGCCCAGATCACTAGCACCTCGCAATCGATCATCCGATTCGCTTCGCGATCTTGCGCATCATGTAGGCGATCGATAGTGGCTCCTGCGCGATAGTCCTCGCAACAGGCCTCAATGACCGATGGGCGCGCATAGCTTGCCTCATAGTCGGCAACGGCCGATGCATCAAGGCTCGCTTCTCGCCCTTTCCAACGATCCAGCAAGTGGTGTAAATAATAAATCGGATCTGCGCCGATCAATCGTTCGGGTAAGGGTGCAGGCTGCGCCAGCAGAAGCCAGTGATAACTGCGCAGGGCACCGGCCATGCTCATGCGATCCCACATCTCAATCGTCGGGACAATATCAAGCACAATCAGATGCGATACCGACAGCGGATGATCAAGCGCAAGACGGTAGGCAACGCGAGCGCCCCGATCGTGCCCAGCCAGAGCAAAACGCGAAAAACCCATCGCTTGCATGATGGCCAGGGCGTCATCTGCCATTTGCCGTTTGCTGTAAGCCTCATGCGTTTGGTCTGCTGCCGGGCCGAGGCTTCGTCCGTAGCCACGCAGATCCGGCAGCACCAAGGTGAAGTGATCGCAAAGCCTTGCGGCCACCGCATGCCAGGCGGCCAGGGTTTGCGGGTAGCCATGCAGCAGCATCAAGGCAGGCCCGCGTCCTGCACTGAGCCAAAACAAATCAGCGCCTCCGTGTTTCAGGCGATGGCTGCTGAAACCCGGGAACAGATGGGCTAGCTGCGATTGAATCATCGCCAACCCCCGCCGCCAGTGAACAAGAAAAGTCCTAACATTGAAAG
>DDPV01000025.1:0-8425 GCA_002342365.1 Burkholderiales bacterium UBA2459
CGTTCCACCAGGAACACCCCAGAGCATCATTGATAAGCTTGCGGTGACTGTGCAAAAAATTGCATCGGATGCCGCCTTTCGTGAACGCTTTGCAAAGCAGGGCGTTACGGTGCGAAGTTCGAGCACCCAGGAACTCAAGGAATTCATGGAACAAGAAGCGAGACAGTGGACTGAGATCATTCGCGCCAACAACATCAAAAGTTAGCAGGCTTCAAGGCTCAGATCCTGACAAGCGGCTGTCACTGCATGGCCAATCCGATGTCCAGATCAGGGCATCGACAGCCATGCAGGGCTCGCCGACCGCGCCAAGCATCAAGGGATTAAGATCGATGGACAGCAGATGAGCCTTGGCCTTGCCTTGTTGGGTGAGGGACAGCTGAGTGGCCATCATTGCAGCCACGCATTGAATCTGCTGAACCCATGCTGCTACATCAAGCGCTGGTTCACCGCGCACGCCGTCTAGCAGCGGTGCAATCCTCAGTGTTCTAAGCTTTGCACGAATCGCCTGCTCATCAAAGGGGGCAAGTAACACAACGCTGTCAGGCATCGCCTCAAGGTACAAACCCCCATCGCCGGCCAGGATTACAGTTCCAAACACGGGATCGTAACGTGCGCCAATCATCACCTCGCGCCGCGCCTTGACCTGCTGCGCAATGAGTACACCATCGAGCTGGACCGAAACTTTCGCGGCCTGTCTGAGCATGTCCTCATAGGCCGCTTCAATGGCTTGGGCTGATTGAAGATCCAGGCGGACCAAACCAAGCTCGCTTTTGTGCTGGATCTGTGAGCTGCAGCCCTTGAGCACAAACTTCATATCGGATTTATCGCCGCGGATCGTTTCGAACCAGGCAAGCGCCTGCTGGACAGTTTGCACCAACGCATGCGGAACCACGCTCACGCCCGAGGCTTTCAACAAGGCAAGCGAGTCTGCTTCGTTCAGACAGCGAGCCGCTTGTGTCGGCTCAGCACCAAGCTCGGCCTTGCAAGCCTGCGCTTGCCAGCGCCAAGCTTCAGCCTTGGCCTGCGCATCGGGCATTCGCAGCTTCAAATCCTTGATCAAAGCCTGATGCGCCATCAACTGCGCAAGGGCGTTGACCGCTTGCATCTCGGTGTCGAAAACCGGCAGACCGCGTTCGCGAAAATAGGCTGCAACACTTGCCTGTGGCGCAGCGATGGCAAGCGGCTTACCTGTGCTGCGACACAGCTCAGCTGCGTCTTCGGCCATGGATGCCATGTCATAACCCTCACCTGCCACCGGCAAACCGATAATAAAGCCATCGGATGCGGGATCGCTGGCAATCACCGGAAGAATATCGCCAAACAAGTTGGGGTTTGACAGCAGCGCGGCCGTGATGTCAATCGGATTGGTAATCGTTGCAAATTTTGGAAGTATCGCAGCAAGCCCTTCAAGGGTCTTGGGCGCAAGACTTGCCATGGTCATGCCGCGCTGACTCGCAGCATCAGCGGCTTGCACGCAAGCAGCTCCCGAATTGCTGATTGCAACCAAACGCTTGCCCTTTGGTGCCCAATGCTTCAGATAGACTTCGACTGCAGCCACGAGCTCAAGCATGTCGTTCACGCGCCAAATGCCATGAGCCTCAAGAAATGCATCGACAACACGATCCTCGTTCGCGAGGGCGCCGGTGTGCGAACTTGCGGCTCGCTGACCTGCGGGAGTCCGTCCGGCCTTGAGCGCAATCATGTAAATGCCCTGCTCGCGCGCCACCGCGGCAGCTTCAGCAAGATGCCAAGGATCCGGGATGCCCTCCAGATAAAGAAGCATGAGCTTGAGTGCGGGATCATGCGCCACTGCAGCAGCCATTTCACAGACCGTGACATCGGCATCGTTGCCAGTCGCAATCGCATAGCGCACACCGATACCCCGCTGCCTGAGCAAGCCATAAGGCACAACGCTCATGGCACCCGACTGACTGACGATCGCCACCGGACCATCCATCGGCGACGCTTCAATGAACATGGTCGAAAAACTAGCCACCATGCCGTTGCTGAAATTGGCCATACCCTGCGTGTTTGGCCCGATGATTCGCATCCCGGCTTCCGAGGCCGCCTGAAGCATGCGTTGCTGCATCGCCTTGCCCGCAGCATCGGTTTCGCCAAATCCTGAGCTCATCACAATCGTGTTGCGAACGCCAGCCTTGGCGCAACTCCTGACCGAATCGATCGCCAATTCCCCGGGTAAAGCCACGATTGCCAGATCAGGAGGCTGCGCTACCGCTTCGATCGATGCGGCGGTTTGATAGCCTTGAATCTCAGGGCGCTGGGCGTGAATTGGCGTGACCAGACCGGAGAAACCGCATTGTCTAAAAAATTTGAGCGGCCTGCCACCGATTTTGTTGGGATTGTCCGATGCGCCAAACATCACAACCGAGCGGGGATGAAAGGCCGAAAGCAAGGAGGCACGCCGCGCCTCTGGCGATGGGTTGGCGATAATTTTCGAAGTCATGACTAAGCCACTCCTTGGTTAGCTCAATGGCGCTTCCCGGGGGTCAAAGACCTCAATCGGCTTTGCGAGCAGGCCGATGCGCTGGCCCCAAAGCCGCGGGCTCAGCATAACCCCATCACCGATCCTTAGCATCGGGCCTCTCGTTCGACTCTCGGGGTCTTGAATTGCCATCAGGCGGAATCCTTCGCGCATGCAAACGAGCACAATGGCATAGGGCACCAAGGCCTGAAACGCCGGATCTGAAGCGCGCCCGATGTCCGTCAGCGCTTCGACCTCGCCGAGGCCAGTGCTCTGCTTCCATTGCAGCGACTTCGAGCCGCAGGCGAGGCAGCGATAACGCGAAAGCGATTGCGGTAGCTGGCAGCGGCTGCAGAACTGATAGCGGATCTCGCCAGCCTTCAAACCATCGACAAAGGGCTTTACGCAAAGCGGGGTAGCGAAGGAATGCATCGACGCGAAGGCTAACAAGCATCAAAAATCAGCGAAACATGCGCCGAAAGCACCCCACCGTCGGCGTGTATCAGTGCGAGTTCGCGGGCCGGAATTTGTCGCGTACCGGCGGTCTGACTCAACTGCGCATAGCACTCTGCGATATGCGCCAGGCCGCCAGCCACCCCCGAATGGCCAAAGGAAAGCAAGCCACCATGGGTATTCAATGGCATCTCGCCCTGCGCATCGAAGTGGCCCGAGCGTGCAAATGCTGCACTTTGCCCCCTTGGGGTAAGGCCCAGGTCCTCAAGCAGGATCGCCAAGGTAATCGTGAAGGAATCGTAAATACCAAGATAGTCCACGTCGGCCAGATCACAGCGCGATTGTTCAAGGGCGCGCGCAAGGCTGTCCCGTGCACCAAAGTCTTCAGCTGACCGCATCGCGCTCAGATGCTGATGTCGGTGGCCTTGCCCTGCGCCACGCAGCCTTAATGCGGGTCGCCCCGGATGATCAGCACTGATCAGAAGTGCCACTGCACCATCGGAAATCGGACAACAGTCCAAAAGTTTGAGCGGGGAAGCAATGGATCTTGATTGGAGAACGTTCTGAACACTGATAGTTTCACGAAAATGGGCCTTGGGGTGCGTGCTTGCATGCAAGCGCATCAGCACAGCGAGCTCGGCAAGATCGCGCTCTTGAATCCCTGCTGCCGCCATATATCGTGAAGCAAGCAGCGCGTAGTAAGCGGGAACCGTCGTTCCATGGGGCAGCTCGTAGTCCGGGTCACCTACCTGGGCCAAGGCGGCGATTGCAGCATCACGCGCCATGCCGCTAAGCCGGTTTTCACCCGCAACAACAAGCACCTGCCGGCAGCGCTTGGCTCTGATCAAGTCTCCAGCAAGCATGACCATGCCGGCCCCGGTTGCACCACCCATTTGCATGCCGTGCGCATACGCGGGCGACAAGCCATAGCGTTCGGCAAAAAGGTCGGCCGGCATCAGGTGCGGAAGATTGACCGCATAGCCACAAAGCAGTCCGTCGATCTGGCCGGGTTCGAGCCCCGATTGCAACAGAACATCATCGGTGGCTTGGGCCATCAGGTCGGTGGTGGAAAGGGTCTGCAAGTCGCCAAAAGCCGTACAGGCTGCAGCAGTCAGGTAGGGCATGCGCGATCAGGGCCAAATCGTTATGTGAAGTCGATCATGGATGCCATCCAAACTGCCGTCAACAAGGGTCTGACTTCGGAGGCTGTGCAAGGGTCCGAAAAAGCGTCGCCCGCACCAAGAAGCCTGAAGGCGTGGATTACGCTCCAAGATCGATACCAAAATGCGAACTAAAAGGCTGCTCTCACATCATTTATGATGCGAGGCGGTAAAGGTTCTCAAAAGCGTTTTTGAAAGGACCGACCTCCACCAACCCTCAACAGGCGAGCAGCTTATGACCGAGCGCACCCCGATCCATCGGCTTGAAGTGGCCACCGGGCTTTATCAATTCATCAACGACAAAGTCTTACCGGGGACCGGTATCGACCCGGCAAGGTTTTGGGAGGGCTTTGACGCCATTGTTCACGACCTCGCACCGAAAAACCTGCATTTACTCGCCGAACGCGACCGCATGCAAGCAGCGCTTGATCAATGGCATCAGTCCCATCCCGGTGCCATCGAGGATATGCCCGCTTACCAGCACTTCTTGCGCAGCATTGGTTACCTGGTCGACGATCCGGGCCCGGTTCAGGTCAACACAAGCCGAATTGACCACGAAATTGCGCATCAAGCGGGGCCACAACTCGTGGTTCCGATTCTCAATGCGCGCTATGCGCTCAATGCTGCCAATGCCCGCTGGGGATCGCTTTATGACGCGCTGTATGGCACCGACGCGATCAGCGAGTCAGATGGTGCCGAACGCAGCGGCGGCTACAACCCGATTCGAGGCGCAAAAGTCATCGCTTTTGCGCGTCGCTTTCTTGATGACGCGCTTGCGCTTGCCCATGGTTCACATCGCGATGCGGTTCACTACCGCTTGAAGCCGGCTGAAAACGGCAAACTCGAACTCGAGGTGGCGCTACAAGATGGGAGCCTCAGCGGCTTGAAGCATGCCGATCACTGCATCGGCTATCAGGGCCATCCCGAGCAGCCAAGCTCGATTCTTTTTGTACATCATGGTTTGCATATCGATCTACAAATCGATCGCGAAGCTTCGATCGGTTCGCATGATGCAGCTGGTGTGCAAGACATTATCCTTGAAGCGGCGGTTTCAACGATTCTGGATTTGGAGGACTCGGTTGCCGTTGTCGACGCTGAGGACAAAGTCGCTGCTTATGCAAATTGGCTTGGGATTGTGAAGGGCGACTTGAGCGAAGAAGTCAGCAAAGGCGGCCAGCGATTTACGCGCAGGCTCAACCCGGATCGCCATTACCAGGGTGTGGACGGTCAGGAGCGGATCTTGCACGGACGCTCGCTCTTATTCTTGCGCAACGTCGGACATTTGATGACCAACCCCTCGGTCTTGTACAGCGGCGGAGAGGAAATCCCCGAAGGCATTTTGGACGCGATGGTCACCACCGCCATCGCCATGCATGATTTGAATCGGATGGAGCAGCCGGGTATCCGAAATACAAGAACCGGATCGGTCTATATTGTCAAACCCAAGATGCATGGTCCGCAGGAGACAGCCTTTGCCTGTGAGCTTTTTTCACGCGTTGAAGCAGTACTCGGTCTTGAGCCAAACACCGTAAAGCTTGGCATCATGGATGAAGAGCGGCGAACAAGTGTGAATCTGAAAGCCTGCATCGCTGAGGGCGCATCCCGCGTTGCCTTTATCAACACCGGCTTTCTGGACCGAACCGGCGACGAGATGCACACCGCAATGCAAGCTGGCCCGATGCTGCGCAAGGCCGCGATGAAGTCAAGCGCCTGGATCAGCGCGTATGAGCGAAACAATGTCTTGATTGGACTTGCCTGCGGTTTAAGGGGCAAGGCACAAATCGGAAAAGGCATGTGGGCTATGCCCGATTTGATGGCGGCCATGCTCGAGCAAAAAATTGCGCACCCCAAGGCGGGTGCAAACACCGCCTGGGTGCCCTCGCCGACCGCAGCGACGCTGCATGCGATTCATTACCATCAGGTCGAGGTTGCGGCGATTCAAGAGGCAATGGAAGTGGGAAGCGTCGACCTGGACCGGGATGCCATCCTGAATGAACTCCTGACAATTCCTGTCAGCATGCAAGGCGTCTGGACTGAAGCGGAAAAGCGTGAGGAAATCGAAAACAATGTGCAAGGCATTCTCGGCTATGTCGTGCGCTGGATCGATCAGGGGGTTGGCTGCTCAAAGGTTCCCGATATTCATAACGTTGGGCTGATGGAGGACAGGGCAACCTTGCGCATTTCGAGTCAGCATCTGGCCAATTGGCTCTTGCATAAGGTCGTAAGCCCTGAAGAGGTCAAGCAGGTCTTTGAAAACATGGCCGCAGTTGTCGATCAACAAAACGCAGGCGATTCCTTGTACCGGCCGATGGCTAAACAATTAGATCGTTCTATGGCCTATCAGGCAGCCTGCGACCTGGTCTTTAAAGGATTAGAACAGCCAAGCGGTTATACTGAACCCCTGCTCCATGATTGGCGATTGAAGTTAAAGGCACGCGATAAAAGCGAGCGTGCATCCTGAGTATCGATGAGGATTTGCCGGGCTGCGTTTCGGCCCGGCAAGCCGCTCACGCCGCCACCGGGATGCGCTCCCGAACCACAAAGGTAGAGTCCTTGCAAGGGCATGCGATAAGCGCCCCAACCGAGCGCGGGTCGCGCAGCCCAAAGCTGCGACAAACTCATTTTGCCGTGAAAGATATCGCCGCCGGGCAATGAAAAATCGCGTTCAAGATCCAGAGGTGAATGACAGGCATAGCCAATCACCGAGTCACGAAAACCAGGGGCAAAAGTTTCAAGCACCCCAAAGACTGCATCGACGGCCTTGCGTTTGTGATCGTCGTCCCATGTCGCCTTGCCCGGCAAATAGCGGCGAAAATGCTGGCAAAAGAGGCTTGCCACATGACAGCCCGGTGGTGCGAGCGAATCATCGACCGTACTGGGAATCAGCATTTCCACGATCGGACGTCTCGCAATGCCCTCGTCCATTGCGTCACGGTAGGCCTGCTCCATCCACTGCAAACTGGGACTCATGATGATCCCGCTTGCATGGTGCGGTCCTGCTTCGGGCTTTGCGCTAAAGCGCGGCAGAGCGTTCAGCGCAAGGTTCATCCGGAAACTGCCCGACTCGGATCGATAAGTCGCCATCGCCTTGAGAAAATCGTCCGGCAAGGCCAGGCCTGCCAGCAAGTCGTCAGCCAGAATGCGCGGATGCGCGTTGCAGGCAATGATTTCTGCGTCTTTACAGACGCCCGATTCAAGGACTACGCCACGAACCCTTCCCCGATCTTGTTCAATACGAGCCACCGGCGAATCACGATGAAAGCGAACACCGATTTGTTCGCAAGCCCTGGCCATGCATGCGGTGATCGAACCCATTCCGCCAATGGCATGACCCCACTGGCCCTTTTTGCCATTCACGCCACCAAAGCAGTGGTGCAACAAGACATAAGCCGAACCCGGCATCCGCGGTGAACCCAAGTGGCCGACCACTGCATCAAAAGCAAACAAGGCTTTCACCGCATCGCACTCAAACCATGAAGAAAGCAGCTCTTCAGCGCTGTCGGAGAACAATCGCAGCAAGGCTTGACGGTCTGCAGCCGTGAGTTGTCCCAGTTCACGCATGCGGGCGAACATTCCCGCACTGTTGCGTCCCCAGTCGAGCCAGGATTGCTCCCCCTCCCAGGCGGGGGGCGCTTCGCTGGCAAGCTGTTGCAAGGCTTGCGCCATGCGCTCAAGCTGAGCGTAATAGGCCGGCAGGTTTTGCGCGTCGTTGAGCGAGAGCTGTGCCAATGACGCCTGCGTGGCCGCCAAGCCGCCGCCGGCGCTCAGGCTGCGGCCATCTTCAAGTGGTAGAAAATTCGAAAGCGGCCGCTCGATAATGCGCAAGCCAAAATCATGCAATCGCATCTGTTTGATGATGGTTTCATCAAGCAGACTGACGGTGTAGCTTGCGATCGAATTGCGGAAACCCGGGTAAAAGCTGTCGCTGATTGCAGCCCCACCGAGCAGCGATCGCTTTTCGTAAACATCAACCTGCCATCCGGCCTGCGCCAGATAAAAGGCACAAACAAGCCCGTTGTGGCCTGCGCCGATTACGATCGCGCGAGCGGACTTCGAAGGGTGAGCTCTCATGACATGACACCGCTGTAAGGCAAGCCCAATAGTAGCCTCAGGAAGCTTCAGGCTCGCCTGATGCAGGGCTTCAAGCACGCAAAGCCTGCATAAGGATTAATGCCACAATGTTGGTCTTTGGGCCTAATCCAGGGTATTTCATGCCTTTTTATCGAATCTGCCATTGGCTTGTTTCAGGGCTGCTCGCTGCATGCCTTCCTGCTCTTGCGCAAACCGGGGCAAGTTCAGCGGATTCCGGCAGCGGAAATCCCGCCACCGC
>DDPV01000025.1:8554-19782 GCA_002342365.1 Burkholderiales bacterium UBA2459
CCACCCCGAATGCGCGGCCTTGGAGCGGGCTACACACAAATTCTGATTGACGGGGAACGCACGCCTCCGGGATTTTCGATCGACTCACTCACGCCAGAGCAAGTCGAACGCATCGAGATCTTGCGCGCGCCGACGGCCGAAACCGGCGCGCGGGCGATTGGCGGCACCATCAATATCATCACCCGTGAAGGCTTTGTGCGCCGGCTCAATGACCTGCGTCTTGGCGTAGGCATGGAAAACGGACGCGCGTCTCCCGGTGTTTCCTGGACTTACAATAATAGTAACGATCGTTGGATTTATAACATTTCGATGAGCAGTTTTTACGCCAATCGCGAGGAGCGCGATGCGGCATTGCTGCGCGATGTTCGCCTTGACAACGAACAAGTCATCCGCTCCCAACGTTCTGAAACTTTTAGCGAAACCCAGCGCTACGGACTCAATCTCACGGCGCGTCTTCAACAACGCGGTGCCATGGGGGAGACGTTTTTGCTGATTCCCTCGCTCTTTCACGCACAAGGCAACACCAAGCGCACCTTCACCTTGAATCAGTTGAGCGGCACACCTGACCCAAGCGCGTCACCCTTTTTCGATTTTGGAAACGGCGCGGGCAGCAGCGATTTCACCGTTGGCCGGCTCACTGCAAGTTTGCGGCGCAATCTCGCTCCAGGCACGCGCCTTGAAGTCAATAGCTCAGCCTCGGCCTGGGTGAACAAGACCGACAGCGGGCGCCAGGAGTTCAATCGCGCCGGGCTTTTGCTTCGCAGCGCGCAAGAAGACAGCCGTGTTGAAGAACAAAGTCTGAGCTTCACAGGCAAGCTCTCCAAGGTGCTGGAAAACGATCACAGCCTTGTTGCGGGTGTTGAACTTGCGCCTTCCTGGCGCGAGGAGTCCAAGCGCCAAAGCCAGGATGGTGTTTTGATTCTGACCGAGTTTGGCGAGAACCTAAAGGCAAGCAGCCATCGACTCGCCGCATACGCGCAAGACGAGTGGGCTATTTCCCCGCGTTGGGCCGCCCACGCGGGCATTCGGTGGGAGGCGATCAACACCAAGGGGGAAACCATCAGCGGGAACACCCCCGAAAATCAGTCCTCCGTCTGGACGCCGCTTTTTCATACCGTCTGGAAACCGGACGAAAAATCACGGGATCAGGTCCGGCTGAGCCTGACGCGCAGCTATAAATCGCCAACCCTTGCGACCTTGATCGCCCGTCCAAGCGTCGACGCACGCTATCCGGTAAGTGGCGGCAACACGGTCGTCAATCCGGACCGCGCAGGCAACCCGGAGTTACGACCCGAACTTGCCACTGGGGTCGACCTGGCCTTTGAGAGCTATTTTCGCGACGGCGGAAGCCTTAGCGTGAATCTATTTCATCGCGAGATCCGCGACTACATGCGAAGCGTGACCAGCCTCGAGACCGTGAGTTGGTCAGCGTTTCCGCGCTGGGTCAGTCGCATGCAAAACGTCGGCGATGCCTTCACGCAGGGCATCGAGTTTGAGGCGAAGTTTCGACTCGATCAAATCTGGCCTGCTGCACCACGTACTGAGATCAAGAGCAATGTGAGCCGCTTCAACTCTGAAGTGAAATCTGTTCCCGGGCCAAACAACCGGCTCGATCAGCAACCTCGATTCACCGGTAATGTCGGGCTCGATCACCGTTTTCGTCAGACCCCCTTGCGACTTGGCGGGAATCTGAATTTCACACCCGGCTTTACCACCCGCACGGAAGAAAGCGCGGTGCTTCAATCCGGCCTCAAAAGGGTGTGGGATGCCTATGGACTGTGGATTTTTTCACCGAATTCGCAAGTGCGCCTCAGCGCAAGCAATTTGCATCCGATCGATTTTGTGAGCACCCGCGCCCAAGTTGTCGGCAGCCTTCGGCAGGAAGTGACCAGCTTTAATCAGTCCTACATCAACTGGCGGATTCAATGGGAGTTGAAACTATGAGTGAGCAGGCAAAGGCATGAATGTTTCTTCACAAACCTTCTGGATCGCGATTGGTTTTGCGGGTCAGGCGCTTTTTTCGGCACGCTTTCTCATCCAGTGGATTGCAAGCGAACGGGCAAAGAAAAGCGTGGTGCCCAAACTCTTTTGGTACTTCAGCCTTGCGGGTGGCGCAACGCTTTTCGCCTACGCCGTTTGGCGTGAGGATCCCGTCTTCATGGTCGGGCAGGCGTTTGGCCTGATCGTCTACATTCGCAACCTCTGGCTGATCCGCCACGAACATGATGCGCAGCCTCAGGAGGCATCGCTCAGTTCGCTTGGCAGCACCGACACAGCCGCAAAACGGGACTAAGCTTCGCATGGCTCAATCGCTCAGCTTATCGGTTCTGGATCAAAGCATCGCGATGGCAAATGCACCGCAATCACAGGCGATCGTCAACAGTCTCGATCTTGCTCAGCATTGCGAATCATTAGGCTTCAAGCGTTTTTGGGTGTCAGAGCATCACAACAGCGACAGCATCGTCGGGAGCGCACCCGAAGTGCTGATGGCTGCGATCGCGGCAAAAACCGACCGGATCCGCATCGGAAGCGCAGGCGTGATGCTGCCGCATTACTCATCGCTCAAGGTTGCAGAACAATTTCGAGTACTCGAAGCGCTTGCACCCGGCCGGATCGATCTGGGTCTTGGGCGCGCTCCCGGCTCCGATCGCTTGACTGCGATGGCGCTAAACCCCTATGGTTTGGGCGCCGATCAGTTCCCCAATCAGGTTCTCGACCTGCAAGCCTGGGTAAGCGGCAATGCACTGCTTGCGGATCATCCTTTTGCCAGCGTGAAGGCACACCCGCAGGGACCGGGTTACCCTGAAATGTGGATTCTCGGAAGCTCTGATTATGGGGCGCAGCTGGCAGCCTATCTTGGCCTGCCCTACGCTTTTGCGTATTTCTTCTCCGAAGGCACGGGGGTTGAACTGGCGCTCGATTTGTATCGACGCCACTACCGTCCGAGCGAGCGTTTTCCTGAGCCCAAAGCAACGATTTGTGTTTGGGCACTTGCGGCCGACAGTGAAGCGCAAGCGAGGCATCTGCTCAAGACCCGGGAGCATTGGCGCGTCGGTTTTGAGCAGGGCAGGCGCAATCCGCTGGTTTCGCCTGAGGAGGCAGAAAAATATCCCTACAACCAGGCAGAGTTGGCTGCAGTTGAGTCGGTACGACGCAAGGCAATCGTCGGCACCCCCTCCCAGGTTGCCGAAAAACTGTCAAAGCTCGCCGAGGGACTCGGGCTTGATGAGATCGTCATCAACACCTGGGCCTACGACCATCAGGCGCGAAAACACTCCTACCGTTTGATCGCAGAAGCCTTCGGTCATTGATCGTAACCAGGGTTTAAACGATTTAATCGTCGTAACAAGGCAGGCCAGACCAGCACACTGGCGTCCATGCCAGCGGTCGCTTTCAAAACCGCCTGCTCTGTACCGTCAAGAATATGCTGCCGGATCTGTTGAAGGTCGGCAGCGCCTGACTGTGCGGCGATCTGGATCTGGCAGGCGCGCTCTAGCGTAAACATCAACAAGAACGCCGACGCCATACTGGCCCCCACGGTCAATAGGCCATGGTTGCGAAGGATGAGCGCTTGTTTGCTTCCAAGATTGCTTTGCAAGCGTTGCTTTTCATCATCACGAACCGCCAGGCCCTCGTAGTCGTGATAAGCAAGCAAAGGCAGGATTACCGAAGCCTGCTGCGAAATCGGCAAGAGCCCTTGCGCTTGGGCGGCAACCGCCACACCGGCTGTTGTGTGCGTGTGAAGCACGCAGAGCACATCATCGCGCGCCTCATGGATTGCCGAATGGATCACAAAGCCTGCGGGATTCACAGGATAAGGAGCGGGAATGACCGGATGTCCGGACCGATCAACTTTCACAAGATGCGATGCACTGATCTCGTCGAACATCATCCCGTAGGGATTGATCAGAAAGTGATGATCTGCGCCCGGAACGCGGGCTGAAATATGGGTGAAGACCAGATCATCCCAGCCGAACATCGCAACCAGTCGATAACAGGCGGCCAGGTCGCAACGCAATTGCCACTCGACTTCTGAAACTTGATCTTTCATAAGACTCCTTTTTCGCCGACGCGGCTACGCTCAACAGCTTAGGATCTAATCCAGCTAGGATCCAGTCCAGCACTTATTTTCAAGGAAATCACGATGACAGCCATCAAGCTTTTTGCTTACGACACCCCAAACGCGCGCAAAGTCTCCGTCGCTCTGGAGGAAATGGAACTCGACTACACGGTGCAAATTGTTGACATCACCAAAGATGAGCAGTTTCACCCAGAATTTTTGGCGATCAGCCCAAACAACAAAATTCCTGCGATCACCGACCCTGATGGCCCGGATGCAAGGCCGATTCACATCTTTGAGTCCGGCGCAATCCTCATCTATTTGGCAGAAAAGTCCCAGCGCTTTCTGCCCGCTGACCCCCGAAGGCGGATTCAGACAATCGAGTGGTTGATGTTTCAAATGGGCGGTTTCGGACCCATGCCCGGCCAGGTTCATCATTTTCTCGGGCTTGAAAGCGTCGAGGATCAGCGTTATGGTTTGCAGCGCTTTAGCCGTGAGACCCGCCGGCTTTATGGGGTGATGGACCGTCGACTTGCGCAAGTGCCCTATTTTGCAGAGGAAATCTCCATTGCCGATTTCGCCATTCTGGGTTGGGCCTGGCGCCACCCGCGGCATCAAATCGATCTGGCAGAGTTTCCCCATGTCCGGGATTGGTATCAGCGCATGATGGCCAGGGAGGCCACGCAGCGTGGCTTTGCGGTCTCGCTCAAGTAAAGGGGCTGCGATTGGGAGCGTCCCGCGAAATTACCGTTTAAGTTATATGGAAGAGACTCACAAATCCGAGCGCAAAAAGTCACAAAAGGAGATGAACCCATGCGATCAACTACACGGCGCCGTTTTTTAAAGCAGGCTGGCACTTTTTGTGTTGCAACCAGCTGCCTAAGTCAAAGCGACCTTGTCCAGGCGACTGACCTGACGGTCACGCACTTTGGCCAAGGCATGTATGGCGTGCCCTTTGCGGTTGCCAAAGACAAGGGGTGGTTTAAAGAAATGGCAGGACTTGAGGTTAGCGGTTTTATCACCTCAGCAGGCGGTGGCACTACGATCCGCAATGCATTGGCATCCGATATTCCCTATGGTGAAGTTGCCGTACCTGCAGCGATTGCAGCCATTCAGCAAGGCGTTGAATTAAGCATCGTCCATGCTGGCGTTGCCTCGGTGGCCGATCAGGTGTGGATTACACGAAACAACGATCAAAGCATCAAGACTTTTTCCGATCTTGCGGGTAAAAAACTCGGCTATTCGAGTCCACGCTCGGTCACCGATATGATCACGACGATGATGCTTGAAGCCAACAAGCTCAGCGGCAAGGTTGAACGAAAAGCGATTGGGTCGATCTCGGCCGGATTGACCGCATTACGTGAAGGCTTGGTCGATATGACCTATGTCACTGAACCGGTATGGAGCAAGGAAAAAGCAAACTACCGCCTCGTTTGGGTCTCAACGGATATCGCACCGCGCGTCACGCAAACCGTGGGTATCGTGAAAACGGACTTTTTGAAAAAGAATCCGAAAGTGATTCAAGGCATCATCGCGGCAAGGCGAAAAGGTGTGGAGTTTGTTCAAAGCAATCCCGTCGAAGCCGCCCAAATCCTTGCCAAGGAATACAAAATCGAAGCCGCACATGCAAAGTCCGCCATCGAGAATATTCTCAAGGTCAAGGGCCAATATTGGAGTCCGGGGAGCTTCGATTACGAAGGCATGGGTACCATGCTGCGTGGTCTTCAACTGGTCAAAGCGATTCCTGAAGGCCCCTTCGACTGGAGTAAGGTGATCAATGACAGTTTATTGCCCGCGGATTTGCGCACGAGCAAATGAGCGGCGCCATCGTTGCATCGCTACAAGCTGTTGAGCGGATCTACCCGGGGATAGGCAAGCAACAAGCGGTCCACGCGCTCGGTCCGATCGACCTGGCACTGAGACAAGGCGAGTTTTTCTCGGTCGTCGGCCCTTCCGGCTGCGGCAAGTCGACACTGCTCGACGTACTCGCCGGACTCTCCACGACAACCCGCGGTGAGGCGCGGTTTGAAGGCCGTTTACTGCAAGCTGGCGTCCCCGAAGGCGTTGGCGTTGTCTTTCAGGAGGATTCAAGCTTTCCATGGCTCAATGTGCGTGACAACGCCAGTTTCGGGCTTCGTCGTCGCGGCGTTGCTCAATCCGAAGTTAAGCGTCTCGTCGATGAGGCCTTGGCGATGGTCGGACTTGAAGCCTTCGCCGAAAGCTATCCTGCGCAGCTTTCAGGCGGCATGCGGCAGCGGCTCTGCATTGCCCGCACGCTGGTCATGCGACCACGGTTGCTGCTTCTTGATGAACCTTTCGGAGCGCTTGATCAGCAGACCCGCTTATTGATGGGCGATGAACTGTTGCGTATTTGGCGGGAGACCAAGGCCACCGTGTTATTGATTACCCATGCGCTTGATGAGGCCGCCATGCTATCGGATCGTGTGGCGGTTATGTCAGCCAGACCCGGACGCTTCATCGATTTGATTGAAACAGGCTGGCCGGCATCCCGAGACAGTCGTAATGTTTCCGATCCAAATTTCGGAGCGATTACTGCCAGGCTTTGGGATCGCCTGCGCGCTGAATCTTTGAAGGCAATGCCCGCGCGATGAGTCGGTCTAGTCAATCACTGACCCCGAATCACCGTCCGTGAGCCGAGCTGCCCGTTATCGTTTTTTCATGATCCTGGTCTTGATCGGGATACTCGAATCGGCATGCCGTATGGCGTGGATCGATCCCATCGCAGTGATTGCGCCATCAAAAATGTTTCAAGGCGCGGTCAGTCTTCTCGCATCAGGTCAATACGCCGAGGATATTTTGCTCACGCTGCAAACCGTGGCCGCAGCGCTTGTGATCTCGGTCATCACCGGTTTCGGACTCGGGCTGCTGCTTTTTCGACTTCCAAGACTTAAGGCTGCCGCAGACCCATTTCTGGCAAGTTACTACGCCATTCCGATGTTTATGTTTTATCCGCTTTTTATCGTGATGTTCGGACTCAATCGCTGGCCTCTGGTTGCGATTGGCTTTGTTTTCTCATTTATTGCGATGGCCATCAATACCGTCGACGGATTAAACCGTGTGCCCAGGGTGTTGATGCGGGTTGGCCAGAGCATGAATCTTTCAGCCTGGCAGCGGATTCGGTTCATTCAACTGCCTGCTGCGGCGCCCTATTTGTTTACCGGGGTTAAGCTGGCCGTGGTTTACGCTTTTATTGGCGTCATCGCGGGCGAATTTGTCTTAGCGGGTGCCGGTTTCGGGTATCGCATCGCCTTTGCGTACAACGCCTTTGACAACGCAACCATGTATGGGCTCTTGGTCCTGCTCATCGGAGGCGTTGGCGGATTGAACCTTAGCCTGTATCGCTGGGAGCGCTTGATTCACGAACGCAGGGGTGGCCGTTAATCATGACGACCCAAGCATCCAAAGTCTCGGGATCTGATTGGTCGACCAAGCTTGCAGACCGGACGGCGCTACTGATGATGCTCTTAGGCGCCTGGTATGCAGGCACTGCGTTGTGGGGTGATACGGTCTTGCCATCGCCAAGCGCTTCTTTCACCAAGCTGCTTGCGATCATGCATAGCGATGACTTCGCCAAACATGCCTGGGAAACACTGCGCGCATTTTTGTCCGCCTTATTGATCTCCTGGTTCGGTGGACTGCTTATCGGGATTGCACTGGGCGCCCATCGTCTCACGGGCGAAATTTGGGAACCGATTCTGGTGGCGCTTTATTCCATTCCAAAAATTGCGCTGTATCCGGTCGTATTGCTGCTTTTTGGTTTAGGCATTTCGGCAAAAATTGCTTTTGGTGCGCTCCATGGCATTGTTCCGGTGATTCTGTTCTCCATGAATGCGGTAAGACACTTACCAAAAATCTGGCTGCGGGCTGCGCAGTCCATGCGACTGACGCCGGCTCAAACCGCCCGCCATATCATGGTCCCGGCCTGCGTACCGGAGATTGTTTCAGGTTTTAGAATCGGCTTTTCGCTCACGCTGCTTGGGACCTTAATTGGCGAGATGTTCGCTTCGCAACGCGGCATCGGCCATCTGCTGCTGAAAGCCATGGAACTCAATGACCTCTTGTCGATCATGGCATTGGCCTTGTTGTTGCTTGTCCTTGCAAGCCTCAGCAGCATGGCTCTGCTGAGCATCGAGCATCGACTTCATCATCGTCAAAACACAGGGAGAACATAAATGTCACAAGGCATCGCCGCCAAGCCAGGTGCACTCAAAGAAACATTACGAGAGGGTCGATTTGTCCTGGCACCCGGGGTTTTCGATATGTTTTCAACGAGAATCGCGGACCGCATGCCCTTCGAAGCCCTCTACATGACCGGCTACGGCATCTCGGGTTCGTATTTAGGCTTAGCCGATGCCGGCTTGGTCAGCTACACCGACATGGTCAGTCGGGCACGATGCATTGCAGAAGGTTCCACCAAGCCATTGATCGCCGATGCAGACACCGGTTTTGGTGGCCTGCTGAATATCCGGCATACCGTCAGAGGCTACGAGGCGGCCGGCGTGCAAGCAATTCAGATTGAAGATCAAGAGATGCCAAAGAAATGCGGCCACACGCCCAATCGCCGGGTTGTGCCGCTCAAAGATGCCCTCAAACGTATCGAGGTCGCTGTTGATGCGAGACGTCGTGACGACACCTTAATCATTGCAAGAACCGATGCGAGGACGGCGCTTGGCTTGGATGAAGCAATCGCCCGCGGCAAAGCCTTTGCAAAGGCCGGCGCCGATATTGTTTTTATTGAAGCCCCTGAATCTGCCGAAGAATTCGAGCGCGTTGGAGCGAGCATCGACGCATGGCTTATCGCCAATATGGTTCCTAGCGGCAAGTCGCCCGTGATTGAACGTGCAGATCTGATTCGCTGGGGTTTTGATCTTGCGATCTACCCCTCGGCCGGCATGGCTGTAGCCTGCGCGGCCATCGAAGCGAACTTCAAGCATTTGCTTCAGGCGGGGAGCACAAGCGAATCGAAGGTGGCCGCCTTCAGCATGGCCCAATTGCATGATCTCGTCGGCTTTGACGAGGTATGGGCTTTTGAAAAGCGCTTTGTAGAGTCCTGAGCGCTATGAACGAAGCAAACACACCCTTATTCGCGCAAACCTCGAACCAGGCTGTCGAACGATCTCATTTTAGTATCGTTGATAAGATTTGGAATGCCCATGTCGTTGAGGACTTGGGCGATGGCTATTCGCTCTTGCATGTCGACCGTCATTTGATTCACGACTTGGGCGGTCCGGGCGCCTTTCACGAGCTTGAAAAGCGCGGTCTGACCATGGCTTCGCCCGAACTCAATTTTGCGGTACCCGACCATGTGGTCTCAACGGCGCCCGGAAGAAAGGGAAGCGAGCACGATTGGGCGAATCGACTGATCGAAGGTTTGCGAAGCGGCACTGCAAAGCGCGGCATACGCCTCTTCGATCTCGGACAACCCGGGCAAGGTATTGTTCATGTGATCGGTCCCGAATTAGGCTTGAGCCTACCAGGCACCATCATCGTCTGCGGCGACAGCCATACCGCCACCCACGGCGCCGTTGGCGCACTGGCTTGGGGAATTGGTGCCAGCGAGATGGTGCATGTGATGGCCACGCAGTGCTTGGTTCAGAAAAAGCCCAAGCAGATGTTGGTTCGCTTTGAGGGATCGCTCGCCAAAGGCGTGGTGGCGAAAGATTTAATCCTCTGGCTGATCGGACAACTTGGTGCTTCTGCAGGTACTGGCTACGCGGTCGAATATCGCGGCGACGTGGTCTCGGCGATGGGCATGGAAGCGCGCATGACGCTTTGTAATATGTCTATCGAGTGGGGCGCACGCATCGGTATCATCGCCCCAGATGACACAACGTTTTCTTATCTGGAACACAAAGCATGTTCGCCGAAAGGCGCGATGTGGGAGCGGGCGCTCGCCTACTGGCAAGGCCTTAAGTCCGACGAGCATGCAGGTTTTGATCATCATGAAGTACTCGATCTTGCCGCCCTGGGTCCGCAAATTACCTGGGGTACATCGCCTGAGCATTGCATCGCGATTGACGGGCGGATTCCCGATCCCGCAGACGAGCGAGATCCCTTGCGGGCGCAAGCCATGCAAGACGCGCTGGCGTATATGGGGCTTCGAGCAGGTGACGCTATCGCGGGCACAGCCATCGACCGGGTTTTCATCGGTTCTTGCACCAATGGCCGACTTTCTGACTTGAGGGTCGCGGCAGAGGCTATCGGATCGGGCCGGGTGGCTGATCGGGTTCAAGCCTGGGTCGTTCCAGGGTCCTTCGAAGTCGCCCGGCAGGCGCAGGCTGAAGGACTCGATCGGCGATTCAAGCAAGCTGGCTTTCAATGGCGCGAGCCAGGTTGCTCGCTGTGCGTTGGCGCAAACGGCGAGCAACTCAGGCCAAAAGAGCGGTCGGTATCAACCACCAACCGGAATTTCGTGGGTCGCCAGGGACCTGGTGCAAGAACCCACCTTGCCAACCCCATTACCGCAGCAAAAAGTGCTATTGCCGGTGTGATTGCCGCCTAGGCGAAAGCGAGCTTTAGATGGTACCGAGTGATCTACATTGTCGTCGCGAGCCCTTCACCACGCTTGAAAGCCGTGCCGCACCCATCGATTCTGTCAATCTTGATACCGATATTATTATAAGAATAGAACGTTTATCACAGCTACCGCGCGGCAAGCTTGGCCCTTGGGCCTTCGAAGCGCTTCGCTACCGCGAGGACGGTCAGGAAGACCCCCGTTTTGTCTTGAATCAAGCTGATTTTCGTGGCGCGAAAATGCTTCTCACGGCGGCAAATTTCGGTTGTGGATCCTCGCGTGAAATGGCTGTGTGGGCGATTCAAGAACTTGGCGTGCGATGCCTGATCGGCTCAAGCTTTGGCGATATTTTCCGTGCTAATTGTTTTCAAAACGGATTGTTGGTCTTGCAATTTTCACCAGACGAGATCGCATCCATGCAAGCGATGGCGAGCCAAGGCACTTTTTGCGTTGATCTAAGAATGATGACATTACGACTGCCTGACGGCAGCGAAAAGTCCTTCAGCATCGATGCCCTCCAACGTAAAGCCCTCCTTGAGGGGCTTGACGAGATTGAACTCACGCTGACACGTCAAGAACAGATCAAAGCCTATCAGATGCGGCTTAAAGCTGAACATCCCTGGATTTTTCAAA
>DDPV01000005.1 GCA_002342365.1 Burkholderiales bacterium UBA2459
AAACAAACTTTAAGACTCAGACTCCATGTGAACCGCCCGCAATATCTTAGGCCCTCGCACGCCTGATAGAAAACGACTCTTCGAACTTTGTTACAAGGTAAAGACTCCCCTGCCCCAGCTAGAGGCCTTTGTCGATGCAAAGGCAGAACGCCGCTGGTGGTCACCTACATGGGAAACCAGTAGAATGCCGTCAGCCAGTTCGCGATAGTTTTTGCGACGACGCTTGGATTGAAAGTTATTTAAATCTTGAAATTTAAACGAATTATTGTGGTGGCGAATCAAGGACTCAAAGCCGGGACCTGCGGGTGAAACTTGATTCCGACTTCGTGAGTTTCGTGCAGCAAGCCTTACTTAATCGTATCTGTTCTTTGCACAAGCGATGCTGACCCCGACATAATCACTTCATGACAACGACTCGCGTGATCCACCGCCACCTCCAGCATCTGCCACCGGCAGCTGTTAGTGGTCGAGGTGCCTACCTTGAGGACGGTGCGGGTAAGCGGTACCTCGATGCATCTGGCGGTGCTGCTGTTTCATGCCTAGGGCATGGGCACCCTGAGGTGCTGTCGGCCATGCATTCTCAGATCGACAAACTGGCTTATGCCCACACCGGCTTTTTCACGACCGAAGTCGCTGAGAATCTGGCTGAGCATCTGATTCGTCATGCGCCTGCGGGAATGAGCCATGCCTACTTCGTCAGTGGTGGCTCCGAGGCCATGGAGGCGGCGATGAAAATGGCGCGACAATACTTCGTCGAAATTGGACAGCCTCAACGCAAACACTTCATCGCGCGGCGTCAGAGCTACCACGGCAATACGCTCGGCGCACTGGCCGTCGGAGGCAACGCTTGGCGGCGTGCGCAGTTCGCACCACTGCTCATTGATGTGACCCATGTCTCACCCTGCTACCCCTACCGCGAACAGGCGGCCACCGAAACCTCAGAAACATACGGTAGGCGCTTGGCACAGGAACTCGATGACACCATCACCCGGCTTGGTTCTGATCAGGTCATTGCCTTCGTGGCCGAGACGATCGGGGGCGCAACAGCCGGGGTGCTTGTTCCGGTACCGGGATACTTCAAGGCTATACGCGAGGTCTGTGATCGGCATGGGGTGTTGCTAATCCTTGATGAAGTCATGTGTGGGATGGGCCGCACCGGCAGAATGCATGCATGCGAAGATGAAGAGGTGACGCCTGATCTACTGGCTATTGCCAAGGGCTTGGGAGGTGGCTACCAGCCCATCGGCGCTGTTTTGGCGCAAGGCAAGCTGGTCGAAGCGATGTCCTTGGGAAGTGGCTTTTTTCAACATGGCCACACCTATCTCGGTCATGCTATTGCATGCGCGGCGGCGTTGGCAGTGCAACGAGTTATCGAACGCGATGGATTGTTGGAAAGAGTAAGAGAAGGCGGGGAGCGTCTGCATACCTTGCTGCAAAACACCCTCGGTAATCACCCACACATCGGCGATATTAGGGGTCGAGGCCTTTTCTGGGGGGTGGAACTGGTGCAAGATCGTAAGAGCAAGAAGCCCTTCGATCCCCGGTTTAAACTGCACGCCCGAATCAAGAGGGATGCTTTCGCTCGCGGATTGATGGTTTACCCGATGGGGGGCACGGTCGATGGACACTATGGCGACCATGTGCTGTTGGCCCCACCGTTTATTTGTTCCGATGCCGATCTTGCTCTCATTGTGAAACATCTGCAGGAAGCAATTGATTCAGCGCTTGTATCGATCTGATCGTATTATTTAATGAGGAGTGGTTCAATGAACGCAAAGTTGATCTTCAAGGCGCTCGCAGTGACTGCCGCATTCGCGGGTACGCTTACGACCGCGAATCTGTGTGCGCAGCAGCGATTCGTCACCATCGGCACGGGGGGTGTGACTGGCGTTTACTACGCAGCGGGTGGCGCGATTTGCCGGTTGGTAAACAAGGACAGGCCCAAACATGGCATTCGCTGCTCGGTCGAATCAACGGGTGGGTCGGTGTTTAACGTCAACACCGTCAGGGCCGGTGAACTGGACTTTGGATTCACGCAGTCCGATGTGCAGTTCAACGCGGTCAATGGTCTTAACCAGTTCAAGAACGCCGCCTACGCCGATATGCGAGCGGTTTTCGCGGTGCACCCAGAGCCCTTCACCGTGGTCGCTCGCAAAGAGGCCAATATCACCCGCTTCGAGGACTTTAAAGGCAAGCGCTTCAACATCGGCAACCCTGGATCAGGAACTCGCGCCTCGATGGAGGAACTGCTGGGCACCATGGGTTGGAAGACCAGTGATTTCTCGCTTGCTTCCGAACTCAAGGCAGACGAACATGGACCCGCACTTTGTGACGGCAAAATCGACGGTTTTTACTACGCGGTTGGGCATCCCAGCGCAAACATCCAGGACCCCACGACCTCCTGCGGGGCCAAGTTGGTGTCACTGTCCGGCCCGTTCATCGACAAGCTCGTTGCCGAGAAACCGTATTACGCCAAGGTAACGATTCCGGGCAGCCTGTACCCGAACAATCCGCAGCCTACAAACACCTACGGTGTGCTGGCGACCATGGTGACCTCTGCCAAGACACCGGCCGAGACCGTCTATCAGATCACGCGCGCAGTCTTTGAAAACTTTGATGAGTTTAAAAAACTGCATCCTGCCCTCGCCAATCTGAATCCTGCCAACATGATCAAGGATGGCCTAAGTGCTCCCCTGCACGAAGGCGCCCTGCGCTATTACAAGGAAAAGGGCTGGGTCAAATAGACAGAACGCTATCGGCTTTGAAAGGGCGAACTGGGCTTCGCGCTTCGTCATGGGTCGATAGGCCTTGAACTTGGGTCGACAGGCCTTGAGGAGGGTTAGAGATGGCAAGCGACCTTGAGCGGGCCTCTCCCGACCTTCAACAACTGGTCGCCGACAGCGATACGGGTGGACGTAAACCGACCGGCATTACCGCAGCACTAATCTTCGCGCTCTCCATCGCCTGGGGACTATTCCAATTCTGGTACGCCTCACCCATGCCGTTTGAATTGGGATTTGGCGTACTCAATGACACTGAGGCACGGGCGATTCACCTGGCCTTTGCACTTTTCCTCGCCTTCATGGTCTGGCCGGCCTTCAAACGCTCTTCCGAAACGCATGTCCCGTTGCTAGATTGGCTGCTGGCTCTTGCTGGCGCATTCGCAGGCGCTTACCTGATGCTTTTCTACGCCGATGTAGCGACACGGCCCGGCCAACCGAGCAGCCTTGATGTTGTAATCGCCACAGTCGGACTTGCCTTACTGCTTGAAGCCACGCGCCGATCGGTCGGGTGGCCGATGGCCGCCCTCGCGGCCCTTTTTATCGTGTACGCGTTAGCCGGTCCTTATATGCCGGAAGTTCTCGAGCACAAGGGCGCATCCTGGAACCGCTTGATTTCACATATGTGGCTGACCACTGAAGGCGTCTACGGCATCGCGCTCGGCGTCTCCACAGGGGCTATTTTTGTTTATGTGCTCTTCGGTGCCCTGCTCGATCGGGCTGGCGGTGGAAACTACATGATGCAGGTGAGTTTCGCTGCGCTCGGTCATCTGCGCGGTGGGCCAGCCAAGGTGGCGGTTGTCTCTTCTGCGCTCAACGGTATGATTTCCGGCTCATCGGTATCGAATGTGGTCTCAGGGGGGATATTTACCATTCCCCTGATGAAAAAAGCGGGTTACGGCGGCGTGAAGGCCGGCGCAATCGAGACTATGAGTTCAGTCAATGGTCAGATCATGCCGCCTGTGATGGGTGCGGCGGCTTTTCTGATGGTCGAGTATGTTGGCATCTCCTACGCTGAGATCGTCAGGCACGCACTCCTTCCTGCGGTGCTCTCCTATGTCGGGCTCTTTTACATTGTCCACCTTGAGGCGGTGAAAATGGGTATGCACCCTTTGATACGCCGCGAGTTCAGGCCCTGGCATCGTAGGGCGCTCCGCCTGGGCTTCGGGCTGAGCGGCACCCTAATAGTTATAGCACTGCTTTATCTGACGTTTGAGGCCATGAAGGCCGCACTTGGCCCAGCCGCGCCTTATGCCATCGGCACGGCATTGATCGCGCTTTATCTTTTTGCCATCCGCCAAGCGGCTATCAGCCCTGACTTGCCTCAGGACATCAACCTTGAACAACCCACGTCACTCAACACCTGGCCCGCCGTCAGGGCTGGTCTGCATTTCTTGATGCCAATTGGCACCCTCATTTGGTGCCTGATGGTCGAGGAACTCTCACCGTCTTTGTCTGCATTTTGGGCCGTTACCACGCTGCTCGTACTGATGCTGACTCAGCACCCGCTAATCGCCTGGTTTCGCAAGCTGCCGGCGGGTCGCCACTGGCTCAAAGGCTGGAACGAGGTGGTGGCTGGGTTTAACGATGGTTCGCGCAACATGATTGGCATTGGCATCGCCACGGCGGCAGCCGGGATCATTGTGGGGGGCATTACCTTGACCGGCCTGGGCTTGCGTATGACCGAGTTTGTGGAATTCGTTTCGCAAGGCAATGTGCTTGTCATGCTGCTCTTTATCGCCTTCGTCTGTCTCGTGTTAGGGCTCGGCGTGCCCACCACTGCCAACTACGTGCTGGTGGCGACCCTGATGGCTCCGGTCGTGGTCGAGTTGGGCGCGCGGAGTGGACTCATCATCCCGCTGATCGCAGTGCATCTTTTTGTGTTTTATTACGGGATCATGGGCGACATTACCCCGCCTGTTGGGCTGGCTACTTTTGCCGCCGCCGCCATTTCAGGCGAGGACGCGATAGCCACGGGTATTCAAGGAGCCAAGTATGCCCTTCGCACCGTGATCCTTCCCTTCATTTGGATATTCAACACCCAATTGCTCCTGGTCGACATCGAAACGCCCTGGGAATTCATCCGCGTGGTGACGGCCTGCACGGTGGCCATGTTGGTGTTTTGCGCATTGACCATGGGCTGGTTCCGCGATCAGTGCCGTCGGTGGGAAATGGCAGCACTCACCCTCGCGGTCGCGCTGTTGTTCCGGCCCGGCTTTTTCATGGACCAAATCGCGACCGAATACGCTGACATACCTCCCACCCGAGTGTTTGAAGTGGCTCAGGCCGCGGAGTCGGGGGAACAACTTGTCATGGTGATCAAGGGCACCTCAATTGAAGGCGCCGACCTCGTTAAGACGGTAGCCTTGCGACTGGGCGAGGCAGGTTCCGAGGGGCGCAAGCGGCTTGCGGATGCTGGCCTACAACTGGTACCGCTCGGAGAGCAGTTGCAAATAGGGCCTGTTAAATTTGGGTCACAAGCCAAGAAGGGCGGCTTTGAGCAGGGTTGGCAAGTCGCAGAAATCAAGGTCAGGACCGACAGGCCGACGCCGCACTGGTTCTATCTGCCAGCCTTGATCCTTGTTGGATGGATTTGGTGGTTGCAGGGGCAAAGGCTTGCAAGTCGTTCACGCTCGGTGACTTAGAAACTATATGATCTTATAAATTCCATACTTTATCTCGTTATCATTAAAATATTTAATAAGTTGTGGTCGATCGCGCTGGCGCAGACAAATTACGCTGCATCAATTTGAAAACACGCGTCAGTCGCTTGCTTCAGCCGAACATCCCCTCTGGGGCGCATCTTTGATTGAGTCTTGAAAGCTCGCAGGCAAGCCTTCCAGAGGCAACCGTCATGACCACCGACCGGAGGCCGCCATACCGATGATTTCCAGGTACTCCATATCCGGCGAACGATCCAAAACCTAGTGCACAATGCCGTGACGCTGA
>DDPV01000010.1:0-3234 GCA_002342365.1 Burkholderiales bacterium UBA2459
TTGATAGGCTGGGTGTGGAAGCGTGGTGACACGTTAAGCTAACCAGTACTAATTGCCCGTGAGGCTTGACCCTATAACTTTGTAGTGTTCAAGCTAGCGCAGCTGGTTTTGCCAGCAGCCGCAACTGTGATTCAGTGAGTTGAAGACTGAGTCGTGCAAATGCGAAACAACGTAGTACCCAAGCGTCAATAGAGCTTGTACTTGTCATCTTCGAATTGGACTAACAGGCCTCGGTGTTTACTGGGGCTTGTTGGTCAACCCTCTATGCCTGATGACCATAGCGCGGTGGAACCACCCCTTCCCATCCCGAACAGGACCGTGAAACGCCGCAGCGCCGATGATAGTGGGCATTCGCCCGTGAAAGTAGGACATCGTCAGGCAAGCTTCATGTGAAAAAGCCCAGTCTTCGGACTGGGCTTTTTTACTGGGTGGCCGGGTTTACTATGTGGCCGCAATGACTGTGTGGCCGCTTATTCAGCTGCTGTGCTGTTTGAACCACTGATCGACAATGCTCACCCAAAGCGTCGCCCCAAGTGGGATCACATCGTCATTAAAATCGTAATTGGGGTTGTGCAGCACACAAGGCCCAAGCCCGTGGCCCGGTGTTCGATGTGAACCGTTGCCGTTGCCGATCACAAAATACGCGCCGGGTTTTTCCTGAAGAAAGTATGAAAAGTCCTCCGATCCCATGGTGGGCTCGTAGCGTCTGACCTGCTCTGCGCCAACGATTGATGTCATTACCCCGCGCACAAAGTCTGCCTCGTTGGCATGATTGATGGTGGGTGGATAACCGCGATGGAATTCGAAGTCTGCGCTTGCTCCGTAGGCAGCACAACAGTGTTGCGCGATGTCTGCCATACGCTTTTCGATCAGATCGAGCACTTCGACGGTAAAGGTTCGAACCGTGCCCTGGATCTCTGCGTAGTCCGGAATCACGTTGGTGGCTTCCCCGGCCTGAATCATGGTGACCGAGATCACAGCGTTATCGGTCGGGTTTAGATTTCTTGTAACGATCGTCTGAAAGGCCTGGACCATTTGACAGGCGATAGGTACCGGATCGATGCCGTGATGGGGCAAGGCAGCGTGCGAACCGCGGCCTGTGATCCGAACTTTAAAGACATTGGATGAGGCCATGACCGGGCCTTCCCGGATGCCGAAGGTTCCGGCCGGATAGTCCGGCCAATTGTGCATGCCAAACACAGCATCCATGGGAAAGCGGCTGAACAAGCCGTCTTTCATCATTTCCAGTGCGCCGCCGCCGCCCTCTTCTCCGGGCTGAAAAATCAGATAAACCGTCCCGTTAAACGATCGATGCTTTGCAAGATGTTTTGCAGCGCCGAGCAGCATCGCGGTATGACCATCGTGTCCGCAGGCGTGCATTTTTCCCCGAAAAATGCTGGCGTGCGGAAATTGATTGAACTCAGTCATTGGCAACGCATCCATATCGGCGCGCAGGCCTATGGCCTTGCTGCCCTTGCTGACGGTGCTTCCACCTGTGCTGACTGAGGCGCCACTTGCGCTGACGGTGCTTCCAACTGGGATGTCTCTGGCATCGGGATTGCCGTGAATCACGCCCACCAATCCGGTAATGCCCAAGCCTCGGTGAACTTCAATGCCCCAGCTCTCGAGCTTTTTTGCGACCAGCTCGCTGGTTCTGAGCTCCTCGAACTTGAGTTCCGGATGCGCGTGGATGTCGCGGCGAATATCCCGAATTTCATCCTGCGCGCCAACAATTTCATCGATCAGTTTCATGAGCTAAGTCTCCTGCCTGTGTTGTTTGGCCCATCGATATCTGCGCTGCTTGATCCAGACATCGAAAAAGCCAGCTGCCGTCGATTGGCGATGCTTCGTCTGCAGAAGATAGCACTATGATTGAAACCTGTCGCCCAATCAGAAAGGTAGCCCCATCTTGACATCTCAGGAATTGAACCATTCCGGTGCTGCGGAACACCCCCGTGCTGCGAACATAGCTGCGCCCGATCCGGGCAAGGCCGGCGTGCTCAGGCAGGTCAAAGGTGCCTGTCCGCATGATTGCCCCGATACCTGTGCCCTGGTGTCCACCGTTGAATCGGGTCGGGTGGTGAAGATTGCCGGTGCCCGGGACCATCCGACGACCGCAGGAGTGTTGTGCACCAAGGTTTCTCGATACCCCGAGCGCAGCTACTCGCCTGATCGCTTGCAACAGCCGATGCTGCGTTCAGGTCCGAAAGGATCAGCGCAATTTATAGCGATCAGCTGGGATGAGGCATTTGAGCGCATTGCAAGCAAGCTCAAGGCTATTGCAGCGCGAAACCCTGAGGCGATCCTGCCCTACAACTACGCCGGAACCATGGGCTATGTGCAAGGCGAGTTTCCCCAGCGCTTTTTCCATAAACTCGGTGCGTCTTTGCTCGATAAAACCATTTGTGCATCGGCTGGGTCAACCGCCTTGCTCTACACCCTGGGTGCTTCGGTTGGGATGGACCTTGAGCGCTTCGTCGACTCGAAGCTGATCCTGATCTGGGGATCGAATGCGATCGCCTCGAATTTGCACTTTTGGTCCATCGCGCAAGAAGCCAAGCGCAGGGGCGCTAAACTGATTGCGATCGATCCTTTTCAAAGTGATACCGCTCTAAAATGTCATGAGCATGTTGCGCTTCGGCCCGGAACCGATGCAGCCCTTGCTTTTGGCATCATCCGCGAAATCGCGCAGCGAGGATGGCTTGACGAGGCCTACATCAGGGACCACAGCCTGGGAAGCAGCGCTTTGCTTGAGAGGGCGCAGGCGTGGACGCTTGAGCGCACCGCTAAGGTCTGCGGCATTGATCAGGCACAAATCGCATCGCTTGCCCAGGACTATGCAACGATCAAGCCCTCTGCGATTCGTTTGAACTACGGCATGCAGCGTGTTCGCGGCGGTGGCAACGCAGCGCGCTTGATCGCGGGCCTTCCAGCACTGATCGGAGCCTGGCGTGATCCTGCGGGGGGCATGCTGCTTTCAAGCTCTGGACACTTTCCTTCAAATCCCGCAGCCCTTTCCCGCCCCGATCTGATTCCACAGCTTAAGGCCTCGCCCTCACACCTGCCGCGCACGATTAATATGTCAAGCATTGGTGATGCCTTGTTGCAGGCTGATCCGCCGATTGAAGCGATGATTGTTTACAACGCCAACCCGCTTGCGGTGGCGCCCGAAACTGCGAAAGTTCGCAAAGGATTTCTGCGTGAGGATCTCTTCACCGTTGTGATTGAGCATTT
>DDPV01000010.1:3258-5522 GCA_002342365.1 Burkholderiales bacterium UBA2459
CTCATCAACGAAGCAGCGATCGAGCCCGTGGCAGAAGCGAAGTCCAACGCCGATATCTTTCGCGAGCTTGCCAGGCGTATGGAGCTTGACGAACCCTGTCTTTTGGACGATGACCTGACGGTTGCACACAGTGCGCTGAATTGGGCGCATCCAAGTCTGTCCGGCGCAAGCCTGCAGACGATTCGCGATGCTGGATGGCTTAAGCTGGCGGTAGACGATGCGCCTTTTGCACACGGAAACTTTCCAACGCCTTCGGGTAAAGTTGAATTTTATTCCGAGCGCCTGGCATCGCAAGGACTCGACCCGCTGCCCGATTATTTGCCCCCCTACGAGAGCGCCGAGAGTGCGCCTGAACTCGCGGCAAAGTACCCGCTTGCGATGATTTCGCCGCCGGCCAGGAATTTCCTCAACTCGAGTTTTGTGAATGTTCAAAGTCTACGATCGATGGAAGGCGAGCAAACCTGCCTCATGCATCCAGACGATGCCCGGCTGCGCGGGCTCAATCACGATGAAATGGTTCGTATTTATAACGATCGGGGGTCGCTTGATGCCAGGCTTATGATCAGTGAGCGCACGCGGCAGGGTCTTGTGGTGGCATTCGGGATCTGGTGGCATAAGCTGACAGCCGGTGGAAACAATGTCAACGCGGTGACCCATCAACAACTCACCGATTTGGGCCGGGCAGCAAGTTTTTATGACTGTCTGGTCGAGGTGAGTAAGGCGTAATCGCGGGCAATGCAGCTTGTATTGCCGATAAAAAGCGCGGGCATCGTTATCGTCAATACGAAGGAGACAAAGCAAATGAATCGCAATTGGCTAAAGAACTATCCGATGGGAGTGCCCTCGGAAATCGACCCTGGGCAGTACGACTCCTTGGTGCAACTGCTTGAAGAGGCTTTTGCGCGCTTTCGGGACCGGCCTGCCTATATTGGTTTTGGCAAACCGATGAGCTATGGTGAACTCGACGATCGTTCACGTGAGCTTGGCGCTTTTCTTCAGGCACAAGGTGTTGAGACGGGCGATCGCGTCGCCATCATGATGCCTAACGTGTTGCAATTTCCGGTCGTGCTTGCCGCCATTTTGCGAATTGGTGCGGTGGTGGTGAATGTGAATCCGCTTTACACCGCACGCGAACTCGAGCATCAACTCAAGGACTCCGGTGCCAGGGCGATTGTCATTCTTGAGAACTTTGCGGTCACGCTACAGCAGGTCATCGCGCGCACCGACATTAAACAAGTGATCCTGGCATCAATGGGAGACTTGCTTGGATTCAAGGGCACGATCGTCAACTTCGTGGTGAGGCGAATCAAAAAGCTGGTCCCTGATTTTTCGTTGCCGGGAGCGCATCGGTTCAATGATGCGCTTAACCAGGGTTCGAGCCTGAGTTTCACAAGCCCAGCCTTGCACCATGCTGACGTGGCATTTTTACAATACACCGGCGGTACGACCGGACTTTCCAAGGGCGCAACGCTCACACACCGAAATGTTCTTTCAAACGTTCTGCAATCTGAAGCGTGGATGCAACCCGCGCTTCACAAAGCTGGAAAACCCTCGCTCGACAACGAGCAACTCACCACGGTTTGTGCATTGCCGCTTTATCACATTTTTGCGCTTACGGTTTGCGCATTGCTCGGGATGCGGGTGGGCGCACTCAATATTCTGATTCCCAATCCGCGCGATCTCGATGCCTTGGTCAAAGAGCTCAAGCCACATCGTTTCCATATGTTTCCTGCAGTCAATACGCTGTACAACGCGCTGGCAGCGCATGAGGGTTTCAAGCAACTCGATTTTTCTTCGTTGAGGGTTTCAAACGGTGGCGGGATGGCGGTGCAACGCGCCACGGCGGAGCGTTGGCTTGAGTTGACCGGCTGTCCAATTTGTGAGGGCTATGGCTTGTCGGAGACCTCGCCATCAGCGACCTGTAATCCAACCGATACCGATGCATATTCAGGCACGATCGGGATGCCCTTGCCCTCAACCGAGGTGGTGATTCTCGATGATGACGGCCGGAAACTTGGTGTTGGCGAGCGCGGTGAAATTGCGATTCGCGGGCCGCAGGTTATGGTTGGCTATTGGAATAAGCCCCACGAAACCGCAAAGGTGATGACACCGGATGGTTTTTTTAAGAGCGGTGATATCGGAATCATGGACGAGCGCGGATACTTCACGATTGTCGATCGCAAAAAAGATATGATTCTTGTATCGGGTTTCAATGTTTATCCGAACGAAGTCGAATCGGTGGTGTCGATGCATCCTGGCGTGCT
>DDPV01000010.1:5558-5750 GCA_002342365.1 Burkholderiales bacterium UBA2459
TTTGTGGTCAAGCGCGATGAGGCACTGACTGAGGTTGCGCTTCGCGAATTCTGTGCTGAGAATCTTACAGGCTATAAAAAACCAAAGTTTATTGAATTCAGATCGGAACTTCCAAAGACCAACGTGGGAAAGATTCTCAGGCGTGCCCTGCGCGATACCGGGAAAGCAGCATGACGGCAAGTCGACTTAGCG
>DDPV01000010.1:5767-7372 GCA_002342365.1 Burkholderiales bacterium UBA2459
GAAAGCATCATGACGATAAGTCGGCTTTGCGAACGCCCACGAAAGCAGGCGCAAGATCTGCGGAGTCATCGCTGGTATGGCGTTGATGATATGCGCTCCTTTGGGCATCGCTCGCGTACCGCCCAAATGGGCTACCACCGCAGCGACTATGCCGGCAAACCTGTGATCGCCCTAATCAATACCTGGAGCGATATCAATCCTTGCCATGCGCATTTCAAGCAGCGGGTTGAAGAAGTCAAACGTGGTGTTTGGCAGGCGGGAGGATTCCCAGTCGAGATGCCTGCGATGAGTTTGAGTGAGCCGTTTCAAAAGCCCACCACCATGCTCTACCGGAACCTGCTGGCGATGGAGACGGAAGAGCTGCTTCGGTCATATCCGGCCGATGGAGCCGTTCTAATGGGGGGCTGCGATAAGACCACACCAGCCCTATTGATGGGCGCGTTATCGATGAATTTGCCGGCCATTTTCATGCCTGCAGGCCCGATGCTGCGTGGTGACTACAAAGGAAAATTTCTCGGAAGCGGAAGCGATACCTGGAAGTACTGGGCAGAGCTTCGCGCGGGGAACATCACCACAGGCGATTGGCAGGACATAGAAGACGGTATTGCGCGTTCGGCTGGGCATTGCATGACGATGGGGACCGCGTCGACGATGACATCTGCAGCCGAAACCCTCGGTTTTACCTTGGCAGGTGCTGCGTCAATACCGGCATCAGATGCGAGGCACGGGCAGATGGCGAGCCTAAGCGGCAAGGCGATCGTGGAGATGGTTTGGCACGATATGAAGCCATCCGACTTTCTGACCGAGGCTTCGTTTGATAATGCGGTGACCGCTGTGCTTGCGCTGGGAGGTTCAACCAACGCCATCGTGCACTTGATCGCGCTTGCCCGAAGAGCGGGTTTTGCGCTTGATCTTGACCGCTTTGATGCACTTGCGCGGCAAACGCCGCTCCTGGCCAATTTACGCCCTTCGGGTGCGTTTTTGATGGAGGATTTTTACTATGCAGGTGGCCTAAGGGCTCTGCTGTGGGAGATTCGTGATCTGCTGCATCTCGATCAAAGGACCTGCACCGGCCAGCGGCTGCTTGAGCAAATCGAAGGCGCTGAGATTTATCAGGATGAAGTCATCCGTCGACGGCATCATCCCTTGACCGAAAGTGGCAGTCTTGCGGTGCTGCGGGGCAATCTTGCGCCCGATGGCGCGGTGATCAAGCCCGCAGCGATGGAGGCGCACTTGCGAAAACATACGGGCACTGCTGTAGTTTTTAAAGACTATAACGATATGGCAGCAAGAATCGATCTTCCAGATCTCGCAATCGATGCCAATTCCGTGATTGTTTTGCAAAGCGCCGGACCGCAGGGTGCGCCAGGGATGCCCGAGTGGGGTCAACTGCCGATTCCGCAAAAGCTTCTCAAGCAGGGTGTGAGGGATATGCTGCGTATCAGTGATGCGCGCATGAGCGGCACAAGCTATGGTGCATGCGTCTTGCATGTAGCGCCCGAGTCGCATGTCGGCGGGCCGCTTGCCTTGGTACAGGATGGCGACCTGATCAGTCTTGATGTGGATGCACGCCGGATTGATCTCTTGATCAGCAATGAGGAGATG
>DDPV01000039.1:0-37174 GCA_002342365.1 Burkholderiales bacterium UBA2459
GACGACTTCATTGCCTGCCAGCAAGCAGTTGCCAGTGGCTCGGTGATGGTGGGCTCGGGACTTGCGGGCGATCCTGCGATTCCTGAACCGCAATCAGGCTATAAGCTCGGCAAAAAGCCGACCACTGCCCTGAGCTACATGGCCGTGACCGCAAATCCTTTGGCGACGAAAATAGGTTGCGAGGTGTTGCGCGACGGCGGCAGCGCCATGGACGCGGCGGTTGCGGTTCAAATGGTCTTGGGCTTGGTTGAGCCCCAATCCTCCGGGCTTGGAGGCGGCGCCTTCATGTTGCACTACGATGCCTCAACGAAAACGGTTCGTTCCTACGATGGTCGGGAAACTGCACCTGCTTTAGCAAGCGAGGATTATCTGCGCTATGTCAGTGCAACCGATAAAACCAATCCCTTGCCAAAGCTTTCCACAGCGTTTAACAGCACCCGCGCAAGCGGCCGCTCGATCGGCACGCCCGGTGCAGTGCGAATGCTCGAACTTGCGCACAAGGACTACGGCAAGCGTCCCTGGGCTGAGCTCTTTAATCCCGCGGTGCAACTGGCAAGCGACGGGTTTGCAATTAGCGGGCGTATGGCCGCGGCCATCGCGGGTGCTCAGGCGGATCTGCTTCGAGACCCCGATGCGGTGGCCTACTTTTTGAATCCGGATCTTTCGCCCAAGGCATTAGGCAGCGTGATCAAAAATCCGGACTACGCAGCAACGCTGAAACTGATCGCAAGCGGTGGCGCTGATGCATTCTATACCGGTACGATTGCTGAATCGATCGTCAAAAAAATTGCGGCCAGCACTGGCGGTCCCGCCAGTCCGGTTGCAATCACGCCCGGGCTGACAAGCCTGCAGGATTTGACAAACTACAAGGCTATTCGGCGCGAGCCTGTTTGCACAAGCTACCGCGATACCTGGGTTTGCGGCATGGGTCCACCTTCTTCCGGTGGCATTGCCGTTGCGCAAGCCTTAGGGATCCTGGAAAACTTCGATCTGTCAGCCTATAAGCCGGCGCAGATTGGCGACGAGGGTGCAAAACCTTCGGTGACTGCTGTGCATCTGGTCAGCGAAGCGCAGCGCTTAGCCTACGCAGACCGCAATCAGTATGTGGCCGACACCGATTTTTTTCCGCTTCCGGCAAACGGTGTTGCGAGCCTTGTGGATAAGGCTTATCTCAAGGCGAGGGCCAGCCTCATCAGTATGAACAAAAGCATGGGAACCGCAGCAGCCGGGGTCTTTGCTGCAAAGCCCCTTGGAAGCAGCACCCAGGAGGGTAACGGTACAACCCACATCACGATCGTCGACCGTTCCGGCAATGTGGTTTCGATGACAACCACGATCGAAAGCAGCATGGGCTCGTTTCACTTCACCCGAGGATTCTTGCTAAACAATCAACTGACCGATTTTTCCTTCGATCCAGTCGATGCCTCGGGTGCGGCAATCGCCAACAAAATCGGCCCGAATAAAAGGCCACGCAGTTCGATGGCACCCACCATCGTCTTTAGCAAAGCTGCCGATGGTTCTAAAGGCGACTTCCTGATGGCAACCGGTTCGCCCGGTGGTGCTTCAATCATTCAGTTCGTGACCAAGACCTTGATCGGTGTGATCGACTGGAAACTCGATGCGCAGCAAGCGACCTCGATGGTCAATTTCGGTGCGGCAAACAGTCCCACAACCGGAGTCGGGGGCGAACACCCTTATGTTGACCTGAGCGGAAACGGGCTCAATGACCCGCTTTTGAACGGCTTGCGATCGCTTGGCCACACGGTCTCATTTGCAGCCCAGTCAAGCGGGGTCTCCACGATCGTCAAAACGACGATTCCGAGCAGGGCTTCACCGGTTTACCTCGGTGGAGCAGATCCGCGTCGCGAAGGGATTGCTCTTGGAGACTCGCCGCTTTGAGGCTGCAAGCGCGCGTTTCATGGTTTCGTGGGTCCGGGTCCGATGGATTAACTGTGTTTTGCATCGCAGGCTTGGATTAAGAAATCAATCAAGAGGCGGTTGCGCAGGATGCGCATGCGCTCGGGCGGGGCGATCGCCATAATCAGATTGCCGAATCGGGTTTGCTGTATCCATCCGGGAAGGACTTGGCGCAACTGACCGTCGCTAAGAGCCTGTGCGCAAAGATAGTCAGGCAACTGCGCAATACCCAGGCCTTGAAGGCAAGCTTCGAGGACGGCTTCGGGATGATCGACCTGATAGCGGGTGGTGACAGCAATGCGTCGCTGCGCCTGTCCGGCCGACATCTGCCACCATTGGTCTGCGGGCTCGCGCCAGTAAAACAAGGTGCTGTATTGGGGAAGAACATCCGGATCCTGTGGCTCCGGATGTTGCGCCAGATAGCTGGGTGCTGCGACCAGGAACCAGTTCACCTGTGCGATTGGCGTGCTTACGAGCTCTTGCTTGGGCATCGACGAGGTCCATCGCAGCGCCAGATCGAATCGTTCGAAGGCAACATCGACCAAGCGGTCTGCAAGCCTGAGCTCAATTTCGATTCCGGGGTGCATTTTCAAAAATTCCGGCAGCAGTTTGCACAACACCCGTTGTCCCCAGGATACCGACGCGGTGATGCGAATTTGACCTCGGATCTCCGATCGGCTGGCTAGCAGAAGTTCCTCAGCCGCGCGCAGTTCGGCAAGCGCACGCTTGGCATGCTCGAGATAGAGTTCACCCGCTGCGGTGAGCACGATGCGACGGGTGCTGCGGCTAAAGAGCGTAACCGCTAAGTGAGCCTCGAGCTGGGCGATGCGTTTGCTGACGACACTTTTTGCGACGTTCAGGGCCTGCGCGCTTCGTCCTACGCTGAGCGTTTCCGCGACCTTGACAAAGCAGGCCAGCATGTCTGCGCTGATCACGATTGTTTCCGATATGCGAATAATGTGTTTGCATTTAAGCCTATTGTCGAGCCGGGGTAAATCGCTAAGCTGCTCGGTAAGAAAGCTTTTTCATAGGCAATACAAAACCAGGAGACGACAATGAAAATTTATGCTGATCCGATAACGGTGAACTGTAGGAAAGTGCTCGCGGGACTTGATCTCATCGGGGCAAAGTTCGAGCTCGAGCACGTTGATTACTTTAAAGGTGAGCAAAAAGACGCCGCCTACTTGGCTATCAACCCCAATGCCTCGCTTCCGGCCTTGGTCGATGGCGATTTGGTTTTATGGGAATCGAATGCAATCTTGCAGTACGCTGCCGACAAAGAAGGGAACCATCAGGCTTATCCGGTTGATCTGAAGCAGCGTGCCGACGTCAACCGATGGTTGTTGTGGGAGTCATCAAGCTGGTTTCCGAGCACTTATGTCTACCTGGTTGAAAATTGCGTCAAACCGCTGCTTGGTGGCGCGGCCGACCCCGCCGTGCTCGAAGCGCAGCATGCGCAGTTTCACAAACTCGCTGGTATTCTCGATGAGCGCTTAAAGCATACCCGTTGGATTGCCGGCGAACACCCGACGATCGCCGACATCGCTTTGGCTGCACCCATACATTTGCATGCCTGGCAACAGTTACCGTTGGCGCAACATCCCAATCTGCTGCGGTGGATGACTGAGGATGTTGAGGCTTTAGCCTGCTGGAAATCCACGATGGTTTATGAAGGCTTTACCACCACCGAGCCAGCTTAGGGCTTGTTGCATGATGCAGGTCGTTCGAGGCGTCTTGAGTCCGACCTGCTTTTTTATGATCGACGCATAAAGAGCTTGGTTTGATCGAAATGATGAGCGCTGTAAAAGCAACAATGAATTACACCGTGGATAACGGTCGTCCTGCTGCCTACTACTTTTACGAGCCGGGACCTGACGATGCGCTTAATCCTGCAGGAACCGATCCGCATGAGGTTGCGATTCACAACGCCTGGTCGCTACGCGATCAATTGTCGGTCGATCGCCAAGGATTTGAGTTGCATGAATTTGACTCAACGTTCCAAGATTTTGATCACGATCATCAAATCCGGGAGCACTTTTATCCCCAGGTCGTCGATTTTGTGAAACGTCACAGCGGTGCGATTCGGGTGGAAGTTTTTGACCACACGATTCGCCGAAGACAACCGCCGGAGCAAATGGTCTTCTCAAGACCTTCGACCGAGTTCAAGCAGCAAACGACGGTGCAAAGGCCGGCGGTTTTGCTGGTACATAGCGACTACACCGTGCAGAGCGGTCCGCAAAGGGTGCGCGACATTGTGCCGCAGGATGCCGAACGATTACTTAAAGGACGCGTTGCATTCTTTAACGTTTGGAAGCCGCTTTACCAGACGGTGCAGGAGCTGCCGCTTGCAATGATTGATGCGCAAACGCACCAAGACGACGATTTGATTCGCATGGAGCTGAAGTATCGCGAGCGAACCGGCGAGATTTACGTGATGCGCTACGCCCCGCATCACCAGTGGATGTATTTTCCTCAAATGGAAAAGCACCACGCCTTGCTCTTAAAGACCTACGACTCCGAGCAAGATGGCCGCTGCCGCTTCATGGGACATTCGGCCTTTGAAGACCCGCAAACGCCGGGAGACGCACCCAAACGCGAGAGCATCGAAGTGCGGGCGATGGCCTTTTTCTGACGTCAGGGAAGCGGTGATTCCAGCGGCTTTCCGGCAAAGCGGCAGTCGACCCGCAGGGAGGGGTGGCGTTGACGCATCGCGGCGCAGTGGCGTTTTGCCTGCGCTTTGGTATAAAACATCGCATCAAATCCACTCACCATCCGGTTGTTGAAGAGCAAGTCGTAGCCAAGGCCATGCACCGTAGGAACGCCTCCGAGATAGCTGTCCATGGCTGGCAGCACGCAGGCGTTTGATTGCTCCTGGAGCGATGCCAGGTCGTGTTGATGCGGGAAGATTCTTGGGTTGAGCAAAAGCGTCAGGCGCTCGCCTTCAGAAAGTGTCCCAGGGTTGAGGGCGATTTCGGCGCCGCGGCTGCGATGCCGGGGGTTGTAGGACATCAGCGAATCGCTCTCGGTCATGCTCTGACCGAAGCAATCAACGTGTCTGAGGCCAAAGGCATGACCGAGTTCATGAATGAGTGTGCTATAAAAACTATGCCTTAAGCGCCGGTACTCAAGAACCACAAGACCACCTCCGCCGTTTACGCCGCCGTTAAAACTGCGGCCGCCACCACCCCAATGAGGTCGGTAAATTTGCATATTGGGATTGACCAGAATAAAAACAAAAACGCTATGTTCACGATAGCGATTGCTTGCGCGTGACTCGAACATTTCCTTGAGCATGGCGTGCTCAAAATCGGGCGCGGTGTTTGTGTCCCGCCCACCCACGCCAGCAGACCCTCCAGCGCTGGCAACCGCGCTGCTGCTACCAAGGCCGCCAAGGCCACCGAGGGCCGAGGATTCGTAACGGCCGTAATGAACACTGGCCTCGCCAATTTCGAAGGCTGAAACCTCCGGTCCAAGCAGGTTTTTGAAATGATCGCGCGCATGCGCCAGATAGTGGCTGATCAAGCGCAGGTCAGCCTCGGTCGGTAATCCGCTTTGTGCTGCGTCGCTGAATACATAAAACACGGGTCTGACGGTGATGCGGGGACCTTCGATAGCCCTTGAGCTTGTTTTGCCAAATTCGCAGACTTTTGCCTTTCCTCGCAGCAAGTCACTGAATTGGCTATTTGAGCAGTCGATGCGATCAGAAGCGACTGCGTAGCTCCAGACCGGTTCTTTTCCATAGCGAATCAACCGAGTTCCCTCAAAGCGGCACATGCCGCCCTCGGCGGCGCAGGCAGTCCAGTTTGAGGTCTCAAGATCATCAAAACTAAAGCCCTTGGCAGCGCTTGTAAGCAGCAGAGGTAAGCAGCAGGCCAGCGCAATAAGCTTTCGCTTCACCCAAACCTTGAGCCAAGCGTCAACCCCGGGATTTGAGCAGGATGGCACAGCGCGATTCACCAGGGGATCGCCATGCCCTGATAGTCGATAAATTGAGCGCCCGGCTTGGGTGTGCGTTGATCGATGGCCGCCAGGCAACGACGTACCGATTCCTCAGGCGAAAGCGCATGCATCGAGGGCTGCACAAAGTCTCGTGACAGTCTTGAACGCACGGTGCCAGGCTGCAAGGCAAGCACTTGCGCTTGCGGGTTTGTGCGCTGCCATTCAAGCGCTAAACATTGCAGCATCATGTTCAGCGCCGCCTTTGAGGCCCGATAACCATACCAGCCGCCTGTCTGGTTGTCTTGGATGCTTCCCACGCGGGCTGACAGCTTTACGTAAAGCACTTTGCCTCGCTGCAGCAGCAAAGGGAATAAAGCCTTGATGAGCAGCATCGGCCCGATCGCATTGATATCCATGGCCTGTTGTAATCGCCGGGCCTCGAGTTCACGAAGCGCTTTTTCAGGGCGATGCCCGTCAATCACCAGCGTGCCTGATGCGTCGATGATCAGGCTCAAGGCTGCAGGCGCAGCAAGCGTTTGCACAACCGCGTCGAAGGCCTCGGGATCCCGCAAATCAAAGCCCGGATGGCTCGAACGCGAAAGCTCGGTCAGGCTTTTGCACCGGCGATCCTGCCTGAGCTGATCGGCAAAGGCGCAGCCCAGGGAACCGGTGGAACCGATGATCAGCGCATGGAAATCGTCCGGTATCAACATCAGATTCCCCTTGATTCGAAGATCACCACGTCAGGCTTTTCGCAAAGGCTCTATGATAAGACGCATGATGCAAGTATTTTTTGACGGCTCTTGTCCGATGTGTGTGCGCGAAGTCGCGGTTTATCGGCGCGCTTCGCCGCCCGACATCGTATGGCATGACTTGTCTGTGCCTGCGCTTGAGATTCCGGCGGGCAGCGGAGGCTACCGGCCGGAGCGTTCGGAATTGCTTAAACGATTCCATATTTATAACGAAAATGGTCAGTGGCTCCACGGTGCCCCGGCCTTTGTGTGTTTGTGGCGCAGGCTTGCGCTAGCCTGGCGGACCCTGGCTTTGATTGGAAGGCTCCCGGGCGGACTGTGGTTCATGGATCGGGTCTATGACCTCTTCTTGCGCATCCGGCCCTCGATGCAGTCCATGGCATTGCAGTGGTTTCGGCCGGACTGGTTGCCCGCACATATGGTGGCTTCGTTGCGCTCGGATCATGCGGGCGAAACCGGTGCGGTGTGGATTTACCGGAGTATGCGCTGGTTCACGCGTGACAAGGACTTGCAGCGTTTGCTGGAGTCCCACATGAAACAGGAACAAGTGCATCTTGATGCGATGAATCGCATCTTGCCCTGGCGTTTCAGAAGCCGATTGCTTGCGCTTTGGGTGCTTGCCGGCATCCTCACCGGCAGCATCCCGGGGCTGCTCGGAAGGCGATGGATGCTTGGGACGATTGTTGCGGTTGAACGTTTCGTCGATGTGCACTATTTGGAGCAAATCGAGGTGTTGCGCAGCGATGCGAGCAAGCGAAGTCTTGATACAGCCAATCAACCGGATTGCTCAGGTGCGCTTCAATGTGGCATCGGTTCGGCCAAGGCGGCCGCTGTTTTCGCACCGTATCCGGACCTCTTATCCATGCTCGAAGCCTTTCGTCACGACGAACTCGATCACCGCGATGACGCGATCGCAGGTCTGGGTCCAACCGAGGATTCGCTCCTTTTCAGGTTTTGGTGTGCGCTGGTGGGACAAGGGTCTGCGGTGGCGGTCCGGATCGCGAAACTGATCTGACGGTTTGTCAATCTGATTTTTTGATGGCTAGGCCCGTGCGTCGAAGCGTTTTAGGCGGCAGCGCCTTGCTCTGTGCCTCATGGCTGTTGAGTGGGTGCAGCAGCGCCCTGTATGGCGATGCGCTTTACCGACTCCAGCTTGCAACCGCCGGAAAAGACGTGATGTGGATGCCATCGAGCCAGGCGATCTCGATGGCGATGCTCAAGGCTGCCAACACGCAGGCTTCAGATGTGGTCTACGATCTGGGGTCGGGCGACGGCGTCATTCCGATTCTGGCTGCGAAGCACTTTGGCTCAAGAGCCGTTGGGATCGAATACAACCCGGATTTGGTTGAGCTTTCGCGGCGCAATGCGCTTCGTGCAGGGGTCGCCGATCGGACAAGTTTCATGAAGGCCGATTTGTTTGAGGTCGATTTTTCCAAGGCCAGTGTTGTCACCCTTTACCTTGGCGAGGCCATCAACCTGAAGCTTGTTCCTCGGCTTGAAGGCTTAAAGCCCGGCACCCGCATCGTCTCGAATCGTTTCGATTTGGGATCATGGCGTGCCGATCGGATCATCAACGAGGTACCCGACGAACTGGCGATGCTATGGATCGTGCCTGCCCGCCTTCAGGGGCGCTGGCGGACCGCGTCACGAATCGGTCTTGGTTTTGAAGCGGTCGAGATTATTCAATCGCACCAAATGATTGAATTGAGAACGGTCGGAAGCGGGCTGGCGGCCCGGGTGGGAGAGGGACGAATCAGCGGCATGGACGTGAGCATCGAAATCCAGCACGGACAGTCCGCGCCGCTAAGCTTGAGGGGAAGCCTTTCAAGCGACGGTCAGCGCCTGAGCTTGACGGCCACGGCCGACGCCCGTTTGACAAACCCGCAAGCGATCGAGCTGATACGCTTTTAAGCTACACAACCAGAAGATCAGGGGCGATGTTCGCGCCGTNNGGGCTATGTTCACGCCGTTGCGCCAATCAGTGGTCATGTTCGCGTAGTTGCACCACATTGCCTTCGGGATCGCAGACATCAAGCGCTTTGTAGCCGTCGCCTGACCAGACTTCGCCGCAGACAACGCCACCACAAAATTCGGTTGTCCAACGAGCATCAAGCAAGTGCTTGACCTTGAACCAGGGCTTGATGGCTTGTTCTTCGCGGGGTACAGGCGGTGTTTGGATCTGAATGCCGCGGGCGTATTCGGGTGGAATTGCATGCACCACAAGCTCGCCCGCATCCCAGGCGAGGATTTGATGGGTGGCGTCGGCGTGGACGATCTTTGCAAGCAAGACGCGAGCGTAAAAGCGCGCCACGGTATGAAGTTCTAAAGCGTAGATCACAAAACCGGTTGGTGATGGCGTTGTCATGTTTATCAGCATGGAGGCGATATTTCATCCTATTGTAATAGTGTCAAAACCCAGCCTGGGTTTGGCGCGCGATGCGGCGCGATGATCAACCCTTTGCCTTGCTGCGCGCGAAGATGGTCCTTGCCTGTACGAGGATGGTTTATGCCTGTCCGAGGACGCTAAACAGCGCGCTGGCTATATTCACGAAATCAGAGTAGCCTTGAGGCCCTCGCGTTAACTTCTATGCGGGTTATTGCGCCGCGCTGCTGACAGGCGCCAGGTGCCCCATCGTCTACGCGATCAATGCCCTTGGAGTGCATTCATGGCCGAAGAAGAACCAAAAGTCGAGCGGCCAAAGTCACTCGCTGAGCAAATCAAAGAGGGTGCGAAGTCGGCTGGCAAGGCTCCGATGAGCTTTGAGGATCTAGACGGTGCGTCCAAGGCGGCGGTTGTCTTGCTCTCAGTTGGCGCTGAAGTGGCCGCCGATGTGCTACGGCAGGTCACCCCGATTGAGGTTCAACGCATCTCGAGCAAGATGGCGATCGTGCGTGCCCTGAACCGCGACATGCTCTTGCAGGTGTTGCGTGACTTCAAAGAGGCCACGATCAGCAACGCTCAGGTTGCCTTCGACACCGACTCCTTCATGCAAAACATGTTGCAAAAGGCGCTTGGCTCGGAGGGCGCATCGGACTTGCTTGGCAAACTCGAGGCAGCGATCGACATGTCGGGGCTTGATGCCCTGAAGCGCCTTGACGCTGACGTTGCCTTTGAAATTTTGAAAAACGAGCATCCACAGGTTCTGGCAACGATTCTCACCTTTTACGAACCGCCCCAGGCTTCTGGCTTGCTCAAGCTTTTCCCGGCGGAGATTCGCAACGAGGTTGTCTTGCGCGTTGCCTTGCTTGAGAAGGTTCAGCCGGCAGCGTTGAAGGAACTCAACGAGACCATGATGAATATTGGAGCGCAAGACACCAAGCGCTCCAATGTGGGTGGTGTGATCCCGACTGCGGAAATTCTCAACCTCTTATCGGGTGGCATGGATATGGAGGCGATCGGCAAGATTCGCGAACACGACACCGCGCTTGCCGATGCGATTGTCGAGAAGATGTTCACCTTTGAAGATCTTATTGAGCTTGACGACAAGGCAATTCAGACGCTCATGCTCGAAATCGCTCAGGATCTGCTCGTGGTCGCACTCAAAGGTGCCTCGCCAAAGCTTCGCGAGAAGATTTTCAAAAACATGGCCAAACGCGCGGCCGACACGGTGCGCGAGGATCTCGCTGCGCGCGGTCCGATGAAAGTTGCCGATGTCGAGGATGCACAAAAGCAGATTCTCATCACCGGTCGCATGCTGCACCAGGAAGGTCGTATTATCATGGAGCGCAAGAAAGAGGGTGGTGACGCAGGGTTCTTGTAGACATGACAACGATGCGCCAACGTGCTGCCGAGGGTTTACAAGTCGGCGACCGGTTTACGATTTCGCGAAGCTTTACAGCAGATGACATCGCTCTTTTTGCGCAGTTATCGAGGGACCACAACCCGGTTCATGGTGACGATGGCTATATCGCACTCAAGGGTTTCAAAGCCCCCATTGCCCATGGCTTGCTCACAGCAAGTCTTATGACTGAAATCGGCGGACAGATTGGTTGGCTCGCAGCGAGCATGTCACTTCGATTCAAGCGTCCGGTTTATGCCGGCGAAATGCTTCACTGTGAATGGTTGATTGCCGAGATTGATGAGCGCAGACGGGCAAAGGCCATAATTCATGTCACGAACCCTGACGGTTTGACGGTGCTCGAGGCCGAAAGCACCGGCGTGCTGCCGAACGAAGCCGAACGCGAGCGACTTAAGGCTTTACTTTGATCGATCGTTTGCGGAGTTTTTAAAAGCGTCTGCGATCGCGCTTCAAAAAAAGCCTATCAAGGCGCGTGTGGAACGACTGATGTTGCAGAACATGCTGGATCCAGCCATCCTCTTCTTTGTTTTTGGCATTTTCGCCGGGGCGATTCGTTCCAATCTGGAAATCCCCGAAGCGATTGCAAAGTTCCTCTCGCTCTATCTCCTGATGGCACTTGGCCTCAAAGGCGGGTTTGCCTTGGCGCAGTCTGGGGTGACCGCCGATATTGCGCTCTGCCTGCTTGCGGCTGTTGCGATGGCCATCGTGGTGCCGCTGCTTGCGTTTGGCGGACTCAGCCGCTTTACCGATGGATTCAATGCCGCTGCTCTGGCCGCTTCCTATGGTTCGGTCAGTGCGGTGACATTTCTCACAGCGATGCAATACCTGGAACAGAAAAGTTTGCAGTTCGGCGGCCATATGGCCGTGGCCATGGTGCTCATGGAGTCGCCCGCAATTGTTTTAGCGATGCTTTTTTCCAACCAGGTTCGAAAGCATCCACAGGCTTTGCGCCTGGCGACCAACAATCCATCGGCAGCAGGTCTGTCGCATGCGGCACAAAGCCCGTCGATCGGCAGCATTTTTCATGAATCGTTTACCAACGGCGCGCACTTGCTCTTGCTTGGCGCGATGCTTGTGGGTCTTGTCAGCGGCGAGGAGGGTAAGGCGGTTATGCAGCCGTTTTCGGGCGATCTCTTCAAGGGCATGCTTTCATTTTTCTTGCTGGATATGGGATTGGTCGTTGCAAGGAGTTTCCGGGGCGCACTGAGCGCATCGCCTGCTTTGCTTGCCTACGCCATCGTTGCGCCCTTTGTTCATGCGGCGCTCGCGCTCGGACTGTCCATGCTCCTGGGCTTGGCGCTTGCCGACGCCGTGCTCTTGATGGTTTTATCGGCCAGCGCCTCATACATCGTGGTGCCGGCAGTCCTGCGCTACGCCATTCCAGAGGCAAATCCGGCGCTGTATTTGGGCTTGAGCCTGGGCATCACGTTTCCGTTAAATATTTTATTCGGCATACCGCTCTACACCTTTGCTGCAAAAGCGGCTTATTCAATCGCTTGACAGCCTTTGGGGTGAGGAATCTTCGCTGGGGTCTTCGTTGCCCGAATGCTCGCGTATCGAATATAGTCACGCTCTGCGAAAACTTATCGAGTAAGCTGATGAACGCTGATGAGCCGTTGACCGTTTGCAAGCCCTTTACACGCCGATCTGCGCTGAGTGTGGGGGCCTGTTTTGCGCTTGTCGCAAGCGGCGGCGGGGCAAGTGGCCTGTTTGCGCAGACCCGCGAGCCGCTCAAGATCAAAGGCCAGGTCAAAGTTGACGGCAAACCGATCGCCTCACAGCAGCAGATTCGGAGCGGTCAGTCAGTCACGGTGTCACCAGGTGGCAGTGTTGCCTTTGCAGTGGGTGATGATGCTTTTATTTTGAAAGGCCAGGAGCGTGGCGCCAATCTTCATATCGAAGGTAAAGCCTCAAGCGTGGACCAATTGCGCCTGGTGAGCGGTGGTTTGGTTGCTGCCTTTGGCAAGGGCGCAGAACGCAAAATTGTCACAACCAGCGCAACGCTGGGTATCCGCGGCACCGGTTGTTATGTGGAATCGCAGCGTCATCGCAGCTATATCTGCTACTGCTACGGCAGCTTTGCCTTTGTATCCCGGGATGACCAATCGATCCAGGAAACATTCGATGCGACCTACCACGACGCTGGTCGTTACCTGTTGCGCTGGCCGTCCCCTCGCATTGTTCCAGCCGGCGGGCTAGGGCACGATGATGATGACTTGATCCTCGCTGAGAGCCTGGTCGGCCGTAAACCACCCTTTTTGAAGACTTGAATGGTCTAAAGCTTGTGTGGCGCGCGCTCAGCGCCGCAAGGCCGTTCTCGGTGGGGGTGATGATCACGGTTTATCTGATGGTCTCAGCTCACGTGCTGCAGCTTATGCCCAATGGCTTTTTGCAGGTACTTGAGGGTTATGTTTATAACGAGCGGGTTCGCTTGCTTCCGCCTCAGCCGCAGATCGATCCGGTGGTTATTGTGGATATCGATGAGCAAAGCCTTGCCGAATTGGGTCGTTGGCCCTGGAGCAGAATCAAACTTGCAGCGCTGATCGATCGCCTTTTTGAGCACTACCAGATTCACACGCTGGGACTCGATATGGTACTCGTTGAGTCCGAATCACCAGCCGCTGATGCGGCACTCATCAAGGCGGTTGAAGGCCGGCGCGTGGTGGTGGCCTATCATTTTGTTTCGCCAGGCGGCGCTCCCCATGAGAGCCCGGGCCTGCTTCCAGAGCCAGATCTGTCGCTGCAAAGTATCGCAAATCGTTATAGTTTTCCGATAGATGGAGAGGGGTCTCCCGGTGTTCTTGCGGGTTTGCTCAGCGCAGCAGCTGATGCAGGCCATATCAATCCACATCTTGATCACGACGGTGTGACCCGTCGGGTTCCGGCACTGATTGCCTGGGCTGAGGGTCTTTACACGACTTTGTCGGTTGCGGTGGTGCGTGCTGCGATGGGTGGTGCTGCGATGCAAGCCGATCGGATCAACGAACGCCTGCCGGGTGCGGCGATCGAATGGCTTGAGTTGCTCAACCTGAATCAGACGCTTGCGATTCCGGTGGACCGCGAACTGATGATGCAGATTCCTTTTCGCGGCGCAGCAGCCAGGTTTTCCTATGTGTCTGCGCGCGATGTGCTGAGCGGGCAGGCAGATCCGAAGCTGCTTGGCGGAAAGATCGTCTTGCTCGGAACCACCGCCCCGGGTTTGTTTGATCTTCGAAACACGCCGGTCTCACCCGCATTTCCGGGCGTTGAAGTTCATGCAAATGCTGTCTCAGCGATCCTGAATCGACAGTTACTGCACCAGCCAGCATGGATCGACGCATGGCAGTTGATCGTTCTTGCGCTGGTGATGCTGTTGGCATTGATCGTGATGGGTTATGCAACGCCGATGTGGGCCTTTCTCGGTATGTTGCTCATCGTGGCGTCGCTCGTTGGGCTCAACCTGTATTGGTGGACATCGAAATTTTGGGTCGTACCCCTGGCGCCTACCCTTTTTGGGATTTTTGCGGGCGTGGGTGCAGCGCTGTTGGAGCGATGGGCGGGTGCCTTGCGACGATCGCGCCGGGTTGAAACTACCTTTGCCCGTTATGTTCCCAAAGAAGTCGCACGCCGCCTTGCCAATGATCCCGACAAGGACTTGATGGCTGCGCGTGAGCACCATGTAGCCATCATGTTTACCGATATTGCGGGCTTTACCACATTGGCAAGAACGCTGAGTCCGCAGCAGATCGCGCAACTTTTGCGCGAGGTCCTCACCGCCCTGAGTGCGATGATTCATCAGCATGAGGGAACGATCGATAAATATATCGGTGATGCGATCATGGCGTTTTGGGGTGCGCCGCTTCAAGTACGACATCCCGAACAGCAGGCACTGGCTGCTGCGCTTGCGATGGTGAATCGTCTTGCGGATTTGCAACAGGATTTAAGCGCACGTCATCTGCCTCGCATCATGATCGGTATTGGTATTCATAGCGGTATGGCCTATGTCGGCGACATGGGATCGAGTTTTCGCAGCACCTATACCGCCATTGGCGATAACGTCAATCTTGCAGCGCGCGTGGAGGGGCTCACACGTGTCTATGGGCTATCGGTTCTGGTGACCGAAAAGGTCAAACAGTCATGTGAAGCGGATTTTCTCTTCCGATTTGTCGATCGCGTGGTGGTCAAGGGCTACGATGAAAGTATTGCGATTTACGAACCCTTGCAAGCTTGCGCAGCGATGAGCAGCGCCGAACGGGATAAGCACGAGGTGATGATCGAGCAATGGGATGAAGCCTATCGTTATTATCAACAAGGCGATTGGGATGAAGCACGCTTGGCGATGCTGAGGCTTTTTGCACACCCGCGTCTTGGTACCGGTGCCCGGGCTTTACTGCAGCGTATTGAGACGCTTGAAGCCAACCCACCGCCACGCGGATGGAACGGCGTATGGACGATGGATGCGAAGTGAGGCGATTCGATATTGATGGAGCGATTGCAAACACCTGAGGCGATTCGTCAACGGATTTGGCAAGAGCTGGTCCGCTCGAGCCGGGACCGCCATCACGCATGGCGAACACCCGCCTTGGCAACGCTTGGGCCGGATCAGCGGCCTGATGCAAGAACCGTTGTGCTGCGGCATGTGGACGAGGCGGCAGAACGATTGGAAATTTATACCGATATGCGCAGCCCCAAGCGGGCCGCCTTGGAGCAAGCACCCTGGGCGCTTTTTTTGTTCTGGAGCCACCGCTTGCGCTGGCAGTTGCGGGTGTCGGTTCGGGTCTCCGTGATCGACACCGGGCCTCGGGTGGAGCAGCTGTGGTCACAGGTGAAAAACACATCGGCTGCAGCAGACTACCTGAGCCCTAATCCCCCCGGGTCTGCGCTTGAGGCCTGTACCCAAGTAGAAGCGCCCGCCAGACATTGGTTTGGCATCATCGATGCACAAGTCTGCGAAATCGACTGGCTCGAGTTGGGTTCAGTCGAACACAGGCGGGCCCGTCTCACCCGCGACAGCTGGCAATGGCTCAACCCCTGAGCGCTCACCCTGCTTTCAAGGGGTTGGGTGATGATCGACTGCTAGGTCGACTCGCTCGGTACGAAACGCGACTCGAGCCGTTCACGCGCTTGTTGCAGGGCTTTTTCAAAGGCCCGTGTGGTCATGGCGTCCTGCGAGCATACTTCGAGCAATTCATTGCCTGAAAGACGAAGCCGGATTTGACACTCGGACTGTAAACCGCCCGAATCCAAGGCAACGCTGCCGGTTGCAATTTGAACCGCGTGGATGATGTCCTCAAAGGGCCCGAGTCGATTTAACACCCGCACCCGTGAGTGCTTCAAACCAGCAACGCCAAAAGCTTGGGCCGCTTGTTGAATCACGATCTGCATGGTCACTCCTAAGATAAACGCGAAATTGGGGTATTCCGCACAAGAAGACTACTCTTGCATGGTCGAGGATCGGCTTAACACCCTCAGTGCTGCATAAGTTTTGTGATGCAAAACTTATGCAAACAGGTAGGCTTCGAATGATGCTGCGTCGCGACGCCGTCAAAGGGCGCACAGCAGGGCGCAACCGATCAACACAAAGGGGCAGGCAATGGAGACGAAAGAACGAGCAAAGCGCACAAAGCAGCGGGCAGGGCCGATTCAAAGCCAGGATATGCTGGTGTCGAATACCGCGATGGCGGTCTCTGAGGAAGTGTCATTGCGCATCGGTGCGCTGTCAAAACTCAGCGGTATCCCAAGCCCGACGCTTAGGGCCTGGGAGCGACGTTATGCTGCCTTCACGCCGATCAAAACCGGCTCCGGACAGCGCCTTTATGCGCGCAGCGAGGCCTCGCGTGCGGTGTTGATACGCGGACTTGCTGATAAGGGATTCGTCCTGTCAAGGCTCGCTCGCTGTGGGATCAACGAGTTGCTGCAGCTCAAGGCAGCTTCTGATGAGGGTGCCTCATCGGGCGAGGCCGTTCAGGCGAATCGGTCGCGTCGCGGCAAACAAGTGCACAGCCTCAAGGCTGTCGTGATCGGCGAAGCGCTTGCACTTCGGCTGCTGCAAGGCAGATTTCTGACTGCGTTCGAGTCGCTTGGTTTGAATCTTCAAATGGCAAGCCCTCCGGCCAAGCTCAAGTTGTTGCGTGATCCGCAAGTCAATCTTGTGCTGATGGAAGTTGATTCGCTGCTTGATCGGCATTGCGAGTCACTGGTAGCGATCAAATCAGCGATTCGGGACAAACCCCTGCTTGTGTTTTACCGTTTCGGGGCAGCGCCTTTGGTCGCCTTGCTGCGCCACGCGGGTATTCAGGTGTATCGCGAACCGACTGAGGATTCGGCCTTGATGGACGCTCTAAAGAACACCTGTGCCGAGTTAAGGCGCGGCGCGCCGCAGCTGCTTGCGCAAGGCTTAGAACGATCAAACGCGCAAACGGATCCGCAAGCGGTTCCAGCCTTGAGCGCTGGGCCTGTTTCCGCACCCGTCCGACTGCCCGGACCGCGCCGCTACAGCCTTGCAAAAATCAGAGAAATAGCCCAAAGCACGCCAAGCGCCAGTTGCGAATGTCCTCGGCATGTTTCAGAAATCTTGGAGCAATTGCTGGCCTTTGAGGATTACACCGAGCGCTGCCTCAGTCACGCAATCAAGGATCTCGCCATGCATGCGGATTTGCTGCAATTTGTAGCGATGGCCCGTTCGCATTTTGAAGACGCGCTTGAGGCGGTAGCCCGCCACGAAGGTATTGCGCTGTAGCCTGCGCCGAACAGTCCGCCATGCCAAGATCAGCAAAAACACAGGCAAAGAAGCAGCGCGAGATCAGGGCATTTTTCGAGCGGCCGCAAGCCGACTAGCTATTGCCAGCAAATCAGCGTACGCTCGGTCGATTCACGCGAAGCAAAGCCTCCTGAGGCCATGACTCTCGCAGCCATGCCCTATAGGATTTAGAACATGAAGCGAAGAGCAGCGCACACGAAATCTCTTGCAGCGCTTGCCGCTGTTGTGGAGGCGCCGATCAAAAAAACCGTGCCCATGCCCATCGGTGCAAGCCTTGCCGTGGCTGACACCCCCGCTATGGGCAGCACGCGTTGGTGCACTTATTGTCTGGGGCCCAAAGATGCCATCGGCGGTATGTGGATGATTCTTCATGGTGGTGCAACCCAGCGATGGCTTTGTTTGACTTGCGCCGCAAAGCACCGTCCCTACTCTGCAAGCGCCGCAGCAAAGCGCGCGCTGTGACCAAGGAATCATTGATTGAAATGCAAGGCGTGGTTGATGAGGTGCTTCCCGATCAGCGCTTTCGCATCACGCTTGATAACGGCCATCAACTGACGGCGTATAGCGGCGGCAAAATGCGCAAGCACAACATTCGAATCCTGCAAGGTGACAAGGTCACGCTCGAGATGTCACCTTACGATCTCGGCAAGGGTCGTATTACGTTTCGGCACATCGATACCACGCAACGAAGCGGACCGCCTGCGCCTCGTAAAAGGTACTGAATCCGCAGGCTGTTTGGCCTGTTTCAGGCAAGCCTGATCATCCAGACAAAGAGCAAAAGCGTGCAGAACAACACGACCACCAGGCCCGCTTCTCGCGTGAATTTTAGATCGGCATAAAAAGCTTCGAGTGCCTGGGGTGACCAGTTCTCCCGCGACGCTTCGGGAATCTCCCGACTGCCGATCCATAAGGCATAACATCCGAGCAGCACAGCAAGCCCCCAGAAAGACCACGCGAGCATTTCCATGCGTACCCCCAGCTCTCTCGCCTGAGATTCAGGCGGCTGCGCAAGAGGAATTGCCTGCGAAACCATCAGAAGAACCACCTATACTGTCATGGATCGGCAAACCGTCCTAATCACGTTGCGCTTTGCCCGGATGGGTCGGGCCACGGATCTGCCGATTTGCGGATGTGCCGAGCGGCGCATTTGCCGAGCCACGGATATGCCGAGCCAGTGCTTTGCGCCAGGCCAAGCGCGTGGGCATAATATGCGGCGATCCTTTACCCCTATGAATGTATTTTTGACGGAGCCCACGCCATGTCCGCAAGTGAAAACCCCTCCTGCCAGTCCGATGGTCGTCGTCGTTTCGGCGTCATGATGTTGACCCTGGCCGCACCTACGCTGCCTGCCGTTGCGTTTGCCCAAGCGCCCATGCTGAGCGAGACCGATGCACAGGCTGCGTCGCTCGGCTACCGCGCCGATGCGACCAAGGTCGATAAGGCCAAGTATCCGCGCTACGCCGCAGGACAGCTGTGCGTCAATTGCACGCTCTATCAGGGCAAGCCCGATTCAGCAGCAGGCGGCTGCAGTATTTTTCCCGGCAAGCAGGTTGCGGGCAAGGGTTGGTGTTCGGCCTACAACAAAAAAGCTGCCTAAGGCTGAATCTCGAACACTAACGCTGCATCTCACATGCAAAACGGGCCTTCAGGCCCGTTCTTTTACTTCAAAGGCGGTGCAAGCTACCGCCTTTTTTCATGCGTCAACGCGATCAGTGATCGCTGGCGTGCTCGTCGCCAACGTGCTCTTCGTCGCCGTGATCCACATCAGCGTGATCAACCGACTCATCTTCCAAAGCAGCCTGCTCGGCAAGATGAACGGCTTGCAGCTGGTGGCCATAAGCGAGGTAAGCGTGATGCGCTGCTTTTACGGTGTCATCAGCTTCGTCAGCTGCGGCTGCAGCGAGCTGATGCTTTGCAGCTGCTTCGAAATGATGAGCAGCCTTGCGATGATGATCGGCGGCTTTCATGTGAACTTTGTGGTCATGTGAATCTGACATCGTTAATCTCCGTAGGGTTTATGACAAGGATCGGGTGACTGCGCACCCGGGAAATCCCTTAGGTATTCTGCGCGGCTTCTATGAAGATGTTGTGAACTGAAGAAGTCATCTGGGTGACTGCATTTCATGTAACACTTTCAGTAACGGATCAGCGCAGGGCGTTTTCATCCGGGCTGAGTACCTTGTCAAACAGTGGCAAGACCCAGTTCAGGTAGGCATGCGAAAGCCGAAAGTAGTTCCAGGTCGGTTGAAGCTCGCAACCTATATGTTTTTTGTATCTATATGAGGTGATGCCAAAGTCGATTTCCCTTTTGGAGCGCTCAAGACCGACGTCGATGCAATCGATAAGCAGGTTGAAATAGACCCGCAACTTATGGGAAACCGCGTAGTCCATACCCAGGTACTGGGAATACAAGGTATCGCCAGTGGTGATCATCTGATGGAAGGCGATCAGTTGACCTTCGTAAAAGTAGAGCAGGTAGGTGCTGACCGAGGATGTTGACTGAAAGTATCGGATGTCGTGATCAAGAAGCTTGAGGCTTGCCTTGTCACGGGTTTGTTTGTAAAGGCTTAAGATTTTTTCGCCATATTCAATTGGAAAGCCTTCGCGCAGTTCGCGTTTGACCGAAGCGCAGGCCTTGCGTTGCCTGAGCAAATCGGCCCGCTTCTTGGTTCCGATATCGCGCCAATACGTGGAACGAAGCGGAAGCAGGGCGCGGGGCATACCGGCAAGCCTTCGGAATCCTTGCAAATTGTCGCGCTGGTCAAAGCCTTTGAGGCAGAGCAGGCTAAAACCCGATCTGAGTTCTTCAGCAGCGGCAAGCAAGCTGCTCGAGGCGATGTCTGCGGCCCGATCTGTGGTTGCCCGGTCAAGATGGCCAAGCACCAAAAGCCTGATCATGAGGCGATCAAGCGTTTTTGTTTCAAGTTTCCAGGGCAGATAAGGGCCAAGCGGAACTGTGATCTGATTCAAGGGCAGGTGAATCGGACGCCCACTTTGCCCGCTTAGGGTGATCGACTTGGCGTCAACAATGTCAGGGCCAAGGGCTTGCGGCAGGGTCTGATCGAGGGGGTACATGCGGCCTTTTCAGTTACGGGGATGCGTTTTTTCATCACCAGTGGACTGAGCATACCGATAAGTCCCGGTGAATCGCAGGCATTTCGGCTAGCTCTTTTCAATCGCTTACATTGAAGACAGTACTGTTGCAGGTCGCGGGCGATTTGTTGACCGCTCAAGGTTTGAGTGCAGACTCAGCGTGCCAGAACAATCGGTGGTGATGAGGCAAGGTCAACCATCACCTCAAGGCCATAAACGCGCGATAAAAGATCGGGATCGAGGACTTGCGACACAAGGCCTGATGCGATCAGCCTCCCCTGGTCCATGAGCGCGAGCCGATCGCAGCAGCGCGCTGCCAAGGACAAATCATGCAGCGCTACCACCACGGCCTTGCCTTGACGGGCATAGTTTCGAAGTGCCTGGCTGATTTGCTGCTGGTACAACAAATCGAGGCTTGCAACCGGTTCGTCGGCCAAAAGCACCTGGGGACAGCCTGCAAACACCCGCGCCAGCCACACCCGCGCTTGCTGGCCGCCTGATAAATGGTCAACCCGCATGTGGGCGAAGGCGCGCACGCCTGCCAGTTCCATGGCGTGATCTATCGCATCCGGATCCTCGTCAAGCCAGGGTAGACGGCCCAAACTCACGAGGTCATGCACATTCAGGCTCCAGGCGCTGTGGTTGTGCTGAGGAAGCAGACCCACTTGGCGCGCGCGCTCACGAGCCGGCATGGCATGAAGGTCCTGGTCACCGAGCCTGAGCCTGCCAGTGCTGGGCAGCAGGCCTGCCAAGGTGTGCAACAAACTCGACTTGCCTGATCCATTGGGTCCGATCAGTCCCCAGACTTCACCCGGCATGACCTTCAAGGACAGGTTGTGCAAGCGGCCTGCAACCGTGGCGTTCGTGAGACTCAGCCCGCCCATTGCCTTCGTTCCTTAAGGAGCAGCCACACAAAGAGCGGCGAACCCACGAGCGCAGTCAGCACGCCGAGCTTGAGCTCACGGCCTGGCGGCATCAGGCGAACCAGAATATCGGCGCTACAGACCAACGCGGCTCCCAGAAGCGCTGAGGGCAAAAGCAAGCGGTCAGGACGGTATGCCACCCAGGGGCGCAGCAGGTGCGGCACGATCAAGCCAACAAAGCCGATCGCGCCAGCGACCGACACCGCAGAGCCAACCATTAGGGCTGCCGCCAGAATCACCCGTTTGCTGTGCTTTGCGAAATGAAAGCCGAGGCTCTCAGCGACAGCTTCGCCCAGCGTGATGGCCGCAAGAAAGGGGCGCTCCTGCCACAGCAAGCCAAAGCCCAGGATGAGTGCAGGCAGCAGCAAAAGCACATGGTTCATGCTGCGGTCAGACACCGAGCCCAGAAGCCAGAAGACCAGTTCCTGCATCGCGAAAGGATTGGGTGCAAAGTTCAGAACGGTCGCAAGCAAGGCCCCGGCAAGAGTCGATATCGCCAGGCCAGCCAAGACGATCATGGAGGCCTGCGTTGAAGCGGCGATCGAAAGCATCAGAACCATGGCCAGCGCAGCGCCCACCAAACCGGCAAGCGCAGGGGCAAGCAAGCCTGCCGAAGGAAAAAGTCCAAAGTAAAAAACTGCTGCTGCGCCTAGCGCCGCGCCGGGGCTTGCCCCGGTCAGGCCAGCGTCGGCCAAGGGGTTTCGCAGCAGGCCTTGCAAGGCTGCGCCGCTCAAACCCAGCGCAGCGCCAACCAGCATCGCCAGGAGGGTGCGGGGCAATCGGATCTCACCCACCACAAGGGCCGCTCCTGAAGGATTTTGGCTGAGCCAGTCGCGTAATCCGGCGAGCACATCCACCTGCACCGAACCGAGTGCAAGCGAAGCGGTGGCGGTGACCAACATCAGGAGGGCCAGTACCGGATTGAGCCAGCGTCTCATGGCTGCAGTTGTTCGATCAGCTCATCCATCCAGGGGCCGGGGCACTGCCAGCGCCACGCATCGGTTTTGATCCACCGATGGGGCGGCACTGCGCGCTTGAGCACCGGATGCTGGGCAAACTGATGGGCAAGGGCTGTATGGCTGGCTGCAAAGGAGAGGATCGCATCGGGTGGATCGGCAGCAATGGCTTCAAGATCAAGCTTTACCCGACCGTTATGCTTAATATAATTTATCCATCCTGCACGGGTGATCAGACTGTGCTCAATGGTATTGCGCCCGGTGCCGTAGCCATTGGGGCCGAGCAACAACAGGCGACCATGGCTGCCGGCGGCAGCCACAATCCGGTTCGGCCCTAGTCCTTGCGTTTTTGCATCGCCCGATCCGATCGGGGAAGCTTGGAGACTTTGCGCGCTGGCCTTACCGCTTGGGGAAGCAGCATCGTTGAGCAGGGCTTGCACCCTTGATGCGACAAGCGCCACATCATCAATGGTATTGGGTAGGGCGGTCACGATCACCCGCAGGCCCAGCGACTCAAGCCGCTTGCGCAGCATGAAGGCATTGAATTCACCCACGATCACCACATCGGGTTGGCCTGAGAGCACCTGCTCGAGCGAGCCGTCGTGTTCTTGAAAGCGCGGTGTTGCCCAAGGCTTGGCCGAGCCTTGGATCGACGGGGGCAGGGGCGTGCGCCGGGACAAGGGCGACAAGCTGACCATCGCAGGGTCTGTGGCGTAGTAAGCCAACAACCAGTCAGAGCATAGGTCAAGCGAGGCGATGCGGATGGCAGGGGCTGCCAGGGTGGCTTGAGCGGCTGCGGGCGCTGGGGCGGCGAGGGTGGCAGGAGCGGCCAAAGCCTGCGCTGCGACAAGCGTCAGGCTCAGAACAAAACAGCGCCAGCCAAAGCGCATCAAAGCCGCTCAACGTGATGGGTGCTGCAGGGGTTGGTACTGCAGGCCGATGAACAGGCCACGCGGCACCGCATCGTAGCCATAAGCGAGCTGATACCTGGCGCCAAAAGCATTTTCCAGTTTCACGCGGGCACGCCATTGGGGGCTGAGCAAGGTGGAGGCTGTGAGATTGACGACGGCGTAGGACGCGTTGACGAAGCTATTGAAGTCGGAGTCTTTGCGGCTTGCCGACCAGAAGATTTTGCTAGCCCAGTCAATACCCAACGCGGTCTTTGTGAGATCAACAGAACCATAGGCTTTGGATCGCCGCGCCAGGGCTGTGCCGGTTTCTGCGTTGCGAGGATCCTGACTGACAGCGCTGAGTTGATAAGCCCAACCGGCCGCATTACCGGCAATGCTCAGTTCAAAGCCTTTGTTCTCAGATTTTACGATGTTATAAGGTTTATAGTCTGGGCCATAGCCAAAATCGTTTTGGGTGTCGGTGCTGAAATACACTGCGCGAATGCGACCCAATGCGCTTTGATGCTGCAAGCCGAGCTCGCTACCCTTGTGCTTTTGGGGCTCAAGCTTGGGGTTGCCATAAAAGCCGAAGAGCTCGCCCACGGCCGGTGCCCGGAATGCCGTCGAAAGGAGAGCGGTTAGCTTGAGTTGGTCCGTCATTGCGTATCCAGCGCCAAGCAGCCATGAGCTGGCTGACTTGTCGTTGGACGTGTTGCCGCTTGTGGCGTTGATTTCGTCGCGTCGCAGGTTGGCCTGGTAGTCGAGCCGGTCCACGCGCGCGCTGTATCCGGCAAAGTAAGCCCGAGACTCGCGCTTGTAGGACTCTGAGGTCTTGAAGGCCGCATCGACCAGATCGAATCCGAAGCTTGCATTACCGTTTCCGATTTTATAGCTGTTGTCCCACTGCAAGGCGCGCTGATCGCCGTCGTAGGAACCATTGGCCCTGCTGTTGTAAAAGTCCTGGCTCTCGATGCGCGATTGGGTGAGCGCAAGGCGTGAGGACCAGGCAGCCATGGGCTTGAAACGGCCGTAAAGCGTGAGGTCAGAGGATTGCTGTTCGGCACGCTGACGATCCAGAGGCGATGCCGCTCCGAAGGTAAAAGGGTTAAAGCTGCTGTCATAGTCAAGTTTTGCATCGATGCGATTGGCCTGCAGTCCAAGGCTTAGCGCGTTGCCGATCAGCATTTCGCCTTGGGCAAAGAGCGAACTGCGTTCAAACGAATCCTTATCCGGGTTCACCGACTTCGGGTTCTGTCTGGCGTTCATTGCCGAATAACCATCGCTTGCAAAGTGCTGCATGGAGATTGCGAGTTTGAGCTCTGGCTGGTTGATGCGGTAGGCCGCCGCAAGATCGCGACTGTTACGAGATCCATAACTTGAAGTCGCACTCGGGCCAGACGCAGCGCTACCGGCACGCGTGAAAATATGAATCGCTCCGCCAACAGCCGATTCGCCGTAGACCGCGCCCATGTTGCCGCGCAGGATCTCGATTTTTTCAATCTGATTGGGCGGTAGATCGATCAGTCTGAGCACGCCATAAGCATCGCGCTGAAGCGGCACGCCATCGACAAAAACCGCCACATTGGTGCTTGCCTGGCCGCGCATGAAAATCGACGCGGTGGTGCCCGGGCCGCCGTTGCGGCCAATCTCGATACCCGCCTGGCCCTGGATCAGATCGACCAGCGTTGGCGCTTGCGCGCGCTCGATGTCCTGGCGGGTGATCACGCTGACCGAGGCCAGCACATCGCTGATGTTTTGCTCCATGCGGCTGGCTGAAACAACCACCGGATTGAGTGCGTTGCCTTGGGCGATTGCCGGGGCGGCGCAGGCATATGAGAAAGCCCATGAAAGAACCAAGCAGGGCTGGATCCAGCCAGGCGGCGTGACGCGAGAACAATTCATGATGATGACCCGATGTGATGCCCTCACCGCCTTCCCCGACAGTGCACGGCCCAACGGCACAGCCTTGCGGCGATGCCACCTCGTTGGCCGGTATCCGGGCTGACAGATTCGACCTTCACCGCCTTCCCGGTCGCCTGTTTCACGGCAACCAGTGGCCTCTTTGATGAAAGCGGGGCAAGCCAAAAGCCTTGCCCGTCTGCTTACCGTTGCGGGGGCAGCGCAGGTTAGGCGTGATTCGGGGCACACCCTCCTGCTTCCCGTTGAACTGCAGGCCTTGAACCGACCCGCGAGCACCAACGCTTCAGAGTGTACGTGAGTTCGTGGTCAGGTCAAGGATGTTGGTGTGTTTGTTTGATCCCGCCGGTATGTCAGGCCAGACGCTTTTCAAATCACGATCACCCAGCCCTGGACCACAAAGCGGGGCGCCTTGGGGTCGCCCAGTGCCTCGAATCCGCGCAGGTGCATGCCTTGCGGGCCGATCAAATAGAGCCTGACATCGAAAAGTTCGATAATCGCCTGGCTCACCTGATTGTCCGGATCGCGCAAGCTCGCCACCATGAACTGACCCTTCAAGCTATTGCGAAGGTAGGTCAAGAGCTCGCCACGCAACGCGCCTCGCGGGTGGGCACGATGGCTCTGCAGACGGTAGCCTTCGAGATGGGTGAGTGAAACGGTGGCGCGCATACTGTATATTTAAACAGTATACATCGCGAGATCGACGCTCCTCCCGAGAGCCTTGGATTCAGCCCTGGGACTATGGGGCTGCCTCGTCAGCCGCTAGTCGTCTTCGTAGGGGCTTGCGAGTTCGCGTTCGTATTCGCGATCAATGAAATCAAAGGCTTCTTGCGCTGTGTTAAAGCCGCCGTGCAATTCTTCGGTGCTGGTCAGGGCAACGAAAATGCCATCAACGCCGAAGATGCTCACGCTAAAGGGTTCGTCATCCTCATCTTGCGGAAGGGGGCCAACGAGTTCGTCAACCAAGGGACCGTCTTCGACCAGCACTTCAACAATCGTGCTCATCAAGGACTCATTTTCCTCATCGAGCATCGCCTCAAGTTCGTGCTCATCAACTTCCATGCGATTGGCGATAAACTCGCGCAAGCTGGGGGACTCGATGGCAGCGAGCATTTGTTCGTGGGTTAGCAACATGTGGAACTCGCTCCCTTTTTGGACAGTCAGTCGGACAGTTCGTCAGCAATTCGTGGCGACGCTGAAGGTTAGCGTGGCTGCGTGTATGAATCAAGACGAAAGCATGCGTGCTTGTGACTCAGGGCGAAGGAAAAACACATGACCAAGGTTTGCCTGGTTGTCGGAGCCGGCGACGCAACCGGCGGGGCCGTAGCAAAGCGCTTTGCCCGAGAGGGCTACACCGTGTGCGCAACGCGCAGAAGCCTTGAAAAGCTGCAGCCGCTGATTGCCGAGATCCAACAAGCGGGCGGCGTGATTCACGGTTTTGGGTCGGATGCACGGCAGGAAGAAGCGGTGGTGGCGCTGGTTGAGCATATCGAGTCGAACATCGGTCCGATTGATGTTCTGGTTTTTAACGTGGGCGCAAACTCCCCCAACAGCATTCTGACCGAAACCGCCCGTCGCTACACCAAAATGTGGGAGATGGCTTGCCTGGCTGGTTTTCTCATTGGACGCGAAGTTGCCAATCGGATGGTGCTTCGACCCAATCGGGAGGACATCCCCGGGGCGAGCCACAAGGGCACCATTATTTTTACCGGCGCCACAGCTTCATTGCGTGGCGGCGCCCACTTTGCCGGATTCTCGGGCGGAAAAATGGCGCTGCGGGCGCTTGCTCAAAGCATGGCGCGCGAACTTGGACCCATGGGGGTTCATGTAGCGCACACGATTATCGACGGTGTGATCGATACCGAATTCACCCGAACGATGTTTCCAGAGCGCTATGCCCTCAAGGATCGGGGCGGCATCCTGAACCCGGACCATATTGCCGATGCGTATTGGATGCTGCATCAACAACCCCGCGACGCCTGGACGCAGGAACTTGATTTGCGACCGTATATGGAAAAATTTTGATAACACCCGCCCGCAGTGTTTTCAGGGCACCAAGCTTTTCCGTGCTCAGTGCGTGGCGTCGAACTGGTCGGCCCGCAGACCCCGAATGGGCGCATAAAAGGCCTTGGCGCGCGCCAGATCCTGATTGACATCGCCGGTGGTCAAAAGGACTGGACCCAGGCCGGCTTCCTTTTTCCCGTAGTCCATGTAAGCCATCACAATCGGAACACCTGCGCCGGTTGCAATGAAGTAAAAACCAGTCTTCCACTCCCTTACTTTGCTGCGGGTGCCCTCAGGCGGAATCATCAACAGCAAGGGCCCATCGTGATTGACAAAGCCTTCGATGGCTGCAGACACGAGGTTATGTGAGCGGCTGCGATCAACCTCAATGCCTCCGAGCCATCGCATCGATCCGCGAAAGGGAAATTTGAACAGGCTCGCTTTGCCCAACCAGTAGGGCCTGATGCCCAAAATGAAACAGGTCATGAGGCTGTAGGGCAGATCCCAGTTGCTCGTGTGCGGCGCTGCAATTAGCACCGCCTTGGGGCTGTTCTCTGGCAGTTTCCCCGCGATGGTCCAGCCCAGCGCTTTCATGCAGCGTTTTGAAAACCATTGCAAAAAAGGCGTGAGACCCGGCGTGTTGAAAAGGGTCCGCTTCGCGGGCTGAAAGGCGCTCGACGCTTGCATGGCAGGAGGATGCCATAAAGCGTCTGCCTGCTGCGCGATCTGTCGGATTGCTCCAAAGCAAGGAACACGAATCAGAATGAGTTTGGTGGACAGGGATTCGATTCTGTGCTTTTCTTCGGCGGTGGAACATTTCGTGACTAAGGAGGAAACGATGGAGCAAAACAATACAGCGCAACAGGCCAGCGCAAACGACGAGCCGATGTCGGGTCGACAAAACATGGAAGAGTCGGCGTCGCGTCGAAGGCTCCTTCAAGGAGGTGCAGCGGTCGCAGCCGGTAGCCTTGCCGGTTTCCCTATGATTAGCCGCGGACAGTCCAATGTCATCAAGATTGGCCACCTGACTCCTCGTACCGGCTTTCTTGGCACGCTTGGCGAATACGCCGTTCAGGCTGCTGATCTTGCCATCGAAGAAATCAATGCAAAAGGTGGGATCTTGGGTCGGAAGGTCGAACTCATCAAAGAGGATTCGGTCAACCCGCAAACCGCATCAACAAAAGCAGAGCGTTTGATTGAACGCGACAAAGTGTCTTGTATTGTTGGTGAAATATCTTCCGCTTCGGCCCTCACGATCGCGCAGGTTGCTCAGCGAACGAAGAATCTCTTTATCAACACCGGCGCAAATTCGGATGCACTACGGGGTTCGAACTGCAACAGGTATATGTTCCACGTTGAGAGTCAAAACTCCATGTATGTGAAGACCGTGGGCCGTTCACTGCTTGCACAAAACAACGTCAAGGGAAAGCGCTGGTATTCGCTGACAGCCGACTATGCCTTTGGTCATGACTTGCTCAAAGTCGCAAGACGTTTTATGGAATCAAATGGCGGTCAGTTCGCTGCCGATGAGCTGGTCCCCACCGATGCGGCCGATTTTTCTGCCTATTTGCTCAAGATCCGTGCCGCCAAACCTGACCTGGTTATTTCAAACCTTGCGGGTGTACAAATTACCAATTTCTTGAAACAGTATGCAGAGTTTGGACTCGACTTCCCCGTGGCCGGGTTTGGCTTTGACACCGCGGTTGCCTGGGGCGCAGGTCAAGGGAACTTTTTCGGAACCTGGCCCTTGGTCTGGCACCACCTCATCAACACCCCTGGCTCAAAAGCATTCGTGCAAGCCTTCACCAAGAAGTACGGCAAGCCTCCTGAAAACCAGGCGTGGGGTGACTACATCAGCATGCAGATACTTGCCCGATCGATGAACGAAATCAAATCGACGGAGGCCACCCAAATCATCAGCCATTGGGAAAAAGGTGCAAAGTTCGATTTGCTCAAAACCCGCGAGGGCTATTTCCGCGCTTATGACCATCAACTCATGCATGAAATGTATGCTGTTGAGGCCTTGAAGACGAAAGATATAAAAAATAAGTGGGATATCTACAGGCCGAGTGATCCGGTGCCTGCGGCCAATGAAAGTCTCGAGGTGATTGCGGCAACGAAAGAAGAAAACACCTGCAACATGCCCGCCTGACCGCGCTTGCATGCAGACTTACACTTCAGTCCAACAAGAGGCCCGCTGACCGGCTTGCCGGTTGGTGAGTGCTTCGCCACAAGGCGCAGCAATGCCGGGCGGTATTGCTGCAAGCCTTGATTCGAACAAACCATGTCTAGCATTATTCTCCAGCAGTTACTCAATGGCCTCCTGGATGGCATTTACTATCTGCTGATTGCGCTGGGCCTGTCGCTGATCTTTTCGCTCGGTGGAATTGTCAATCTTGCGCACGGCGCGTTTTATGCCATCGGTGCGTACCTCACGACCCTTATTGCACCGCAACTGGGCTATGGCGGGGCACTGATCCTTTCGCCAATTACTGTGGCGATACTTGGCATTTTTTTAGAACGATACTTCTTTCGTCGCTTTTACCGCTCCGATCCAATCCTTTCGCTACTGTTGACATTCGGGCTCGCAATGGTTTGCGAGCAATCGCTACGCATGATTTTTGGCGCCGCGCCGCTTTCCTTTGGAATTCCTGATGGATTACGCGGCCAAATCTTCCTTGGGGATTTCATTTATTCGAAATTTAGAGCGATTTTGCTCGCTATCGCTTGTCTTTGCGTGGCCGGACTTTGGTTTCTCTTAAACCGTACAGCCTTTGGTCGTGTGGTTCGAGCGGGTGTTCAAAATCCCGACATGGTTGGCGCGCTGGGGATTTCTTTACAACCTTATCTGACGGCAGTTGCGGGTCTCGGCATCGGACTAGCCGGGTTGGCTGGCGTGCTTCTGGCGCCGATTTACTCGATCCATCCCGCAATGGGTCAGGAGATCCTCACCCCGGCCTTCGTGGTCGTGGTCATCGGCGGATTGGGTTCGTTCTGGGGCGTGATCCTTGCTGCGCTCTTGGTTGGCGTCGTAAAAGGTATTACGGTAGCCATCGGCTATGCACAGGCATCCACTGCGGTGATTTACCTGCTGATGCTGCTGGTTCTCTTATTCAGGCCGCGTGGTCTGTTTGGTGAGCGCATTCAGCGCTTTGAATAGTTCGTGACCGACATCTATGCCCATTAGTCGCAATGCTCTTTGGATTAGCGCGGCAGCGCTTTTGCTTTTACCGGCCTTGATGTCGATGCTGGGGCTTGGCTTGACTTCAGCCACGGAGGTCGTGATTTTCGCGCTGGCCTGCATGGCGTTGAACATTCTTGTAGGCTTCACCGGTCTTGTGTCGTTTGGCCATGGCGCTTGGTTTGGGCTCGCAGCCTATGCTGCGGCGCTTGCGCAGCTGCACTTGTTTCCCAAGAGCTTTTGGTTGCCGCTTGCCTTTGCGCTCAGCACCATCGCGTTGATCAGTTGGGGCTTTGGCTATCTGATCTTGAGAAGACGAGGTGTTTACTTCTCTTTGCTAACACTTGCGCTTTGCGCGATGCTTTACGCGATCGCGTTTCGGTGGACTGCAGTCACCGGTGGCGAGAATGGTCTTGGAGGTATCACAAGACCGATCTGGATGGGATTTGACTTAGAAGAAAAGTTTGCCTTTTATTCGATTGTTTCATTCATAGCGATAGTAACGATCTACGGTTTATGGCGTTTTCATCGCTCACCTGTTGGCTCGGTATTACTGGCGATTCGGGAAAATGAGCAGCGTGCGTCCTTCATCGGCTATGAGACCAATCGCTTCAAGCTGATTGCCTTTGTGATTTCGGCAACCATCACCGGGCTGGCGGGTGTTTTGTTGCTGTTTAACAATCGTATGACATCGGCAGAGCCGATTTCGGTCGTTTTTTCCGGCGAACTTTTGGCAATGCTTGTGATCGGCGGGATGCGCAGTTTTCTGGGCCCTGCGCTCGGGGCGCTCTTTTACGTGATTTTCCGTGACCTGCTATCAAGCTTGACCGAAGACTGGCTGCTGTACTTTGGCTTGCTTTTTGTCTTTTTTGTGCTTTTTTCGCCCACCGGGCTTGTGGGAATCTATGAGCGCATTACAAGGCTGTGGCGCAAGCAGCCAATTCTCGATGCCGCAATGGCAACGCGCAGGCCTGGCTCTATTGACTTGCCTGAATTTCTCATTCCAAAGCCGAGCCCTGAGCCGATCATTCTTCGTGTCAGTGACGTGAAGCGGCACTTTGGCGGAATTAAGGCGGTCGACGGAGTAAGCATGAATGTTCGTGCGCTTGGACTTCATGCCTTGATTGGGCCCAACGGTGCAGGAAAGACGACGGCCTTTAACCTGATATCGGGTTTTCATCCGCTGGATTCAGGAGGCATTCGGCTTGGCGCTCGCGACATCAGCAACATGCCACCCGCCCAAAGAACGCAGGCAGGTATTGGACGGTCGTTTCAGATTACCAATCTGTTTCCTGGCCTGAGTGTTCGTGAGAATGTTCGGCTTGCACTTCAATCGAAGACAAAGCAAGCGATGAATCCCCTGGTATGCGCTGCAGAACTGTCCGAGCTTAATCAAGAGACAGACGCATTGATGCTCGCGATGGGTCTTCAAGGGATTGATGAAGCTGAAGCGGGCGCACTTTCGTACGGGGGGCAGAGGCTCGTGGATATGGCGATTGCCTTGGGGACCAAGCCGCAGCTGTTGTTGCTTGACGAACCGCTCGCAGGCCTTGCCGAAGCAGAGCGAAAACGGGTCAGCACGCTGATTCATGCAATTTCAAAACAAATCCCTGTGTTACTCATTGAGCACGATATTGACCGTGTCTTTTCGATCGCAGACGCTGTCACCGTTATGCATGAGGGTAAGGTGCTGGTGGATGGAAGCGTCGAGGACGCGCGCAGCTCTCATGAAGTACAAACTATTTATATCGGTTCAGGAAGCGAATCGATCGCTTCAAAACCTAGAGCTTCTGCGCGCGGAACTGACGTTGTTCTGCGCTGCGCATCAGTCAATACCTTTTATAGCAAAAGCCACATTCTTCGTGATGTAAGTTTTGAGATCCACGAAGGCGAAATCCTTGCCTTGCTTGGTAGAAATGGCGCAGGTAAATCGACGCTTCTCAAGACGCTGATAGGAATCAGTCCGGCTGCCACCGGAGGCATTGAGCTCTGTGGACAGCAGATCGAAACACTGAGCGCGGCTGAAATCGCAAGGCTTGGTGTTGCCTATGTCCCTCAGGGGCGAGGTCTGTTCTCTGGCATGAGCGTCGCTCAAAATATGGAACTTGGTCGGCTCAAGCGAAGGACAGGCGCAGGGATTCACTGGGATGAGGAGAGGATTTTTCAGTTTTTCCCCCGGATTCGTGAGCGTTGGCAGTCTCCCGCTGATTACCTGTCAGGTGGTGAGCAACAAATGGTCGCGGTAGCGCGCGCCTTGTCGGGCGACACCCGCGTGCTGCTGCTCGACGAACCCTTTGAGGGTTTGGCTCCCGCAATCGTGGAGGAGCTTTTCGAGGCCTTGGACCGATTGCGCAAAGAGGTGTCGATCATCATTGTTGATCACCATCTTGATTTGGCGTTGGCGTTATCGGATACGACGGTTGTGCTTGAGACAGGTTCGGTGACGCACAGGGGGCCGTCCAGAGAGCTCTTTGTTGATCTGGATTTACGTCGCGAAAAGTTATGGCTTTGAATCGCATTGCTTCGTCACAGGATGGTTTTGTGCACCCTTGAAGAACGTACGCGTTGCTGCAAGCCCAGGGCTTAGCGATTAAAAAATCGTTGCACCACCGTATCGGAGACCGACTGCAAGAAGGCGATTTCCTCAGGGCTGAATTGCCCAAAATAGTTATAAATATTGCCTTTGCACGGCTGACTATAAATCGAGCTGAAGGTTACGCAGGCTGCCAGATAAGTCCCCAGCGCGTTGGGATGCGAGCCATCGTAGGTCATGTGCAGTGAAACGTTTGGACGCTGCCGGTAGGCCTCCTCAAAGGCAAGCGCCACCGGAATGACCAATGCATCGATCTCGTTTGCAGCCTCAATGTAATGGCGGGCGGTGGCTGTGAGATTTTGGGGTTTTGTTTGCCGATGCGGGGCGGCGTAAGCATGCGTCATGTACAAGGCTACTTGCCCACCGTGCTTGCGAATCGTCGCTGCATGTTCGCGGATGAGCCTTCGCGATTCGATTCGACGGGCATCGCTCAGCGGTGCGGCACTTCCATCAGCGAGAATCACGAGCTGAAATCCTTCTTTCACCCCGAGTTGGCCTGGCGTGACCAACCACTCAACCGGTTGATGCGCAAGCGAAGCGCCGCTGATGGTTGCAGACTTGTAGTCAATGTCTGATTCTTTGGGAGCCGGATTGCCGGATGCAAGCATCCGTTTGATGTGATTGTGCAGACTGTTATTATAGTAAAAATAACTATTCCCGATCAGAAGCACGCGAAGCGGCATCTCAACCTGGGGCTTGGTGATTTTGGGCTTTGGTAGCTCTTGCGCGCTAAGATGCAAAGTCACAAGGCAAGCCGCCAACGCCAAGGAAGCCTTTGCAGCGAGGGCTCTGCATAACAGTGCGCGCACAGGTTCCTTGGGCGCTTCGGAATGTGTGCTTGGGGAACTTCTTTGTATGAGGACAAGGTCCACAGATTGGGCGGAGTCGGTGCTCATATCAGTTTTCGGTACTGCACAAAACCGCTCTTGTCTGCAATACGGTCATAAAGAAACATCGCATCTTTATTGGATTCGTGGGTCAGCCACCAGACACGCGATGCACCCGATGCTGCTGCGCGCTCATAAACATGTTCAATCAGCGCTCGGCCAACGCCTCTCCCACGCATTGGCAGCTCCACGAAGAGATCTTGCAGATACATGTAGTCGCCCGATGTCCAGCAGCTGCGATGCTCGATGTAATGCACCATGCCAATCACTTTGCCGTGTAGCTCAGCCACTGCGCAGTGCATCGGCTCGGAGGGATTGTGAAAGCGTGACCAGGTGATGGCGGTTGTCTCCTCAGGAATATTGGTCTTGTAGAAAATTTGATAAGCCTTCCAAAGCACTAACCACGGATCGAAGTCTGTTGCTTGTGCCATCCGGATGTTGATCACAGGTCCCTCCCTTTTCACAAAGTGTGCTGCTAGCTGTCATCACTCTTTAACATGATGCAGAGCCTGCGCCAAATTTCAGGACAGGTCAGAAGCGTTGCAGGTCTTTGCCCCAGGTACTATGCTCATGGTGCTCGTGGTGCTCGAGCGAGCGAGAAAGGTCCTTCACTGCTGCCAAGGGAGATTACGTCATGAGATTGATCCGAAGCGTCGCATTTGCATGTGCTGCATGGGCACTGGCCGGCTTGCCCGCGCATGCGGCCGATAAGAAAGAGCCTGCAAAGGATGCCAAGGCACCGGCTGCCGATGCGCCCGCCGTAAAAAAGTCTGATTCCGGGATTTGTCACGACAAGAGCTCACCGAGCTATGAGCGTACAAAGAATTTCACAGCCTTTAAAACGATGGATGAGTGCGTCAAGACCGGCGGAAGCCTGCCCAAGAATGCAGCCGCAACGAGTGCCGCGCCAGCGATTGTGGTGAAAAAGTCCGATAACGGCATTTGCCACGACCCATCAAGCCCGAGCTATGAGAAGACGGCAAAGTTTACGAGCTACCCCAGCATGGACGACTGTGTCAAAAGCGGCGGTAAGGCACCCAAGAAGTAAAACCGCTTGGAAATTGCCGTCCAGCGAGCTCCATGGATTGCTTAGACTGGATGTCGGCGCAGGTTCTGGGCGAGACGCGGCGTGGCGTGAAGGTCCACGGCAAGCCTAGCCAGAATCATCACCGGCACGGGGTGTTGTGGTATGCCGCTGGTAACACGCGGTGCCGCGTTGGATGGCTCGACACTGCCAACCGCCAAGCTGTAGAAACCAACGACCGAGCCGGATTGGCAGCTCACGTAGGTTTGCGCGCTGTTGGATTTTTGGTTGTCAAATGCAAAGCGCTGCAAGAACTGATAGCTCGAAACGGGTGCGGTCAGCCAAGGTCTGGTTGGCCGCGATGATGCCCATTCGGGGAAGTCTGCGTCGTCAGCAGTGAGCAGAGCGTTAGGCCTGGGTTGGTTATCTTTGCCTCCCCTGGGCATGGCTGCCTATGGCATCAGTACGGTGTTATCCGTCAAGTACACGCCCTGGGGTGCAAGTAAATTAAGTTCCCTGATGCTTATCATCGGGCTCCACCAAGGATGATGCTCAGTACACAGGATCTGGCGGTTCGCTGCGCTCAAAACTTTCAGGAAGTATCGCTGGTGCGATCGCTTCAATGTCGGCATCAGATACCCCGTGTTTTTTGAAAACCTCTCGCCATCGGGAGACCTCTCTGCGCATCCGATCGATCTCGGCTCGAGCACCTGCCAGCGAGAGGCCAAACACCGCAGGCACCGACAGCAGGTTGTAGATACTGGCCGCTCTGCCAAACGTGCCCACCTGCAGTGCCAAGTCCCGGCGCTCCTTGGAGGTCGCCGGCAAAGGCACGATGTCATAGGCAGGCGAAAGACGCCAGCGTCCATCTACCTGCAGCAGAGCGTGGTTGCGCGGGTGGTCGTCGTTATTGGTCACCATGGCATTGAAGACCATCCGGCGAAATAGCTCCAGTCGGTCTTGCTCGGGTCGTGAAGACCAGCGCCGCAGCTCGTCTGCCAGCAGCAGATACGACCAGCGATCACGTCCCAGATAGGTGTCTTCGGCATCCAGGACGGTCAATCCGGAGACGAGGCCGAAGCGGACATAAGCCTTAGCCTCTGGGTTCCATTGCCGGTCAAATCGCTCGAGCATCAGGGCATCACGGTTTCCCAGCTTCTCGATCCGGGTGCTGCACACATCCAGGCCAACCGAACGTGCCAGCTCCAGCGTTGCGTACTCAATGCGCTGCATGTTGAGCTTGTCGTTCTTCTCGGGCAACTTGGTCAGCCAGATGTGTTGATCGTCTTCCACGGTTACCTTGGGCCGTGCCCCGCCCATGCTGGTGCCCGGCTCCAGCTGCTCGAGGATCTCGTGCGGAAGTTTCCCGCTTGCTTCGAGCTCCTGTGCGGCATCGGTCAGCGCCTGCAACTGATGGGTGCGGTTGAAGGGACGCACAGCGGTCGGTGGTTTGGGCGACCTGCCAAAGCGCAGGTTGCCTGCGCCGTCGTCGGGGCCGTTCAGCAGGTAGTCGATCTCGGAGATATCGGCTTCGGGCAGGCTTAGCTTGGCCTGAATGACACGCCGGCCCCAGGCGTCGGGGCTCGCGTCGCGCAGAGCGCCGGGTATGCCCTTGAGCTTGGTGAACTGCTGGGGGCGATCGCTCAAGGGGAGGTTGTACGGGTCCAGCGATGGAGCGTTCTGACGTGCCAGGTAGGAGCGACCGTATTGGAAGACACCTCGGTATGCGCTAGGGCCCACTTCGCTCACCGTCAACACACCGCAGACCGTCCACTCGAAGGTGCCGGGCAACTGGATGAAGGCGTAACAGGTCTGGTCCTTGTCAGGCATGTTGGCCGCCTTCAAAAGTCGTTGTCGGGCGCGGTGCTGCGAATGCGTGCGGGCAGGCGAGCCAGCTCCAGCGTTTTGCCGTGCTCGTCGGTCTCGGGGTTTGCCAGCTCCTTGGCCGTCTGCAGTAAGCCGAGCGCCCAAAGCACGCTCAGTACATGGCCGAGCGAGACACCCTCTTCGCCCTTTTCCAGGCGGCGAATCGTTTTCTCGCCAACTCCAGCCTTGCGGGCGAGCTCACCCTGGCGCATGCGGCGGCGCTTGCGTGCCGTGCGGACGTGCATGCCCAACTCACGGGTGGTCTGAGTGACTTCGAAGGGGAACGGGGTCGAAATGGCGGGCATATCGAGCCTCTTGTACGAGTTAACCGGTTAAATAGCACCGTTTTGTAGTGTACCAGTGGTGAAACCGATTTTTATGAAAAGGTTCTATCTAATTGCTGATGAGGGCCCACGAAGCACTGCCGATTATCCAAAAGGACGCCTATCGATTCTTGACGTACTGGGCAAGGGGTCGTTTGAAGTTAGTCAGCATGCTTTTGCCACCACGTACCAGAGATTCCAGATGAGGCCATAGATTTGCGCAATGACAGCGCCTTTCGGACTCATCCCGAGTGATAGCGTTGAAACAGTTCCTTGTCGTGATTGATGGTCACGATAGCTTGACCCAATCTTTGACGGTTGCTCGCGGCAGGTAAAGAAACAATGGGTTTTCAACGACGGGTCAAACGCC
>DDPV01000039.1:37202-37920 GCA_002342365.1 Burkholderiales bacterium UBA2459
ACAGTATTACTGTACTTACATAGCAAGGTCACCATGTCGATCGAAACCACATACAGCCAGGCCCGTGCGGAGTTTGCCCAATTGATGAATCGCGTCACCGACGAACGAGAGGTTGTCGTTGTCAAGCGGCGTGGTCATCCAGCGGTTGCGATGATCGCAGCCGACGAACTTGCCAGCCTGTTGGAGACTGCCCACTTGTTGCGTTCGCCTGCAAACGCTGCACGCCTATTGGCTGCGTTAGGTCGCTCAAGGCAAGACACTCTCAGTGTCGCAAAGACCGTGTCTGTACTCCGCCAGGAAGTGGGGCTTGACGAGTAAGGGGCGGGAACGCTTGGCGGTCTTTGATTCGGCGTTCATCCAGGACTTGCGATATTGGGTCGAAGCCGACCGGCGCACCGCAAGACGGCTTCTCGATCTGGTCGAGGCAATCTTGCGTGATCCATTCGAAGGTACCGGCAAGCCGGAACCTTTGAAGTATTTGGGAAGCGATGTTTGGTCACGCAGACTGACGCAGGAGCACCGGTGCGTGTACGTCGTCAAGAGCGATCGCGTGGACTTCCTGCAGGGCCGCTACCACTACTGAAGCCTTGGCCACACACAGCGCATACCCCAGAAACTTGCGCCCGAAGACGCTGGCCACCGCGCTCTTGGCTTCATTGATCTGAAGCTTAAGGTCAGAGCGGCTTGATCATCACTTTGCGCCACTTGATGGGCCCGC
>DDPV01000026.1:0-9971 GCA_002342365.1 Burkholderiales bacterium UBA2459
TGGCCGTTTTTCAGCTTTCAATCGATTGTTGCTGATCGCGGGTCATCCAGCCGCGCCGATAACCGGCACGAAATCCCAGCCATGCGGCAAGCGCAGCCACAAGGATCAAGATCATGACAATTGCTGCAATCATTCGCCCGACTCCAGAGTCTTGTTGAAACACCGAAAAGCGGCGTGAGGACCGATATTGTGCCCTGTATGGCCCAAGCCTGCTCTAAGCCTTGAGGTTTGTTTGGGCAAAGCTTGGGCTCTGCCGGCTTGGCGAACCCAGGTAAATCCGGTGCAAGAATGGACGATTCCAGCCCACTCATGCCATGATCCGGTCTCTTTACCGATTCAACGAGGAGACAGAACAATGACGATTCGCTTGGCAACATGGACTTTAGGGCTTGCCATCCTGGCCACTTCGGCAAGCGCCACGGCGCAAACCATCACTTTGAAAGTTCATCACTTTCTCGGACCCCAATCGATTCAGCACACCAAGATGCTTGCCGATTGGTGCGCGAATCTTGCCAGGGATTCAAACAATCGCTTGCAGTGCCAAATCTTTCCAGCGATGCAACTGGGCGGTTCGCCACCGCAACTTTTTGATCAGGCAAAAGATGGCGTGGCCGATGTTGTCTGGACTGTGGCCGGTTATTCAGCAGGTCGCTTTCCCAAGTCCGAAATCTTCGAGTTGCCCTTCATGATGACCAATGCCGAAGCGACAAGTCGCGCGGCCTGGGACTTTGTGCAAAAGCATGCGATGGATGAGTTCTCGCAGGTCAAGTTGCTGGCCGTCCACGTCCACGGGCCTGGCAATATCTTTACAAAAAACAAACCGATCAAGACTTTGGCTGATTTCAAGGGCATGAAGCTGCGAGCCCCCACGCGTCTGACCAACAAGATGCTTGCAATGCTTGGCGCCACACCGGTTGGCATGCCGGTGCCTCAAGTACCCGAAGCGCTTTCCAAAGGTGTGATTGACGGCGCGGTGATTCCCTACGAAGTCGCACCAGGGTTGCGGGTGCACGAACTGACCAAGTACGTTGCCGAACCCGATCGGAACTTTGAGGCGCTTTACACCACCGTGTTTGTTGTGCCGATGAACAAAGCCAAATACGAATCGCTACCAGCGGATTTGAAAGCGGTCATCGACAAAAACTCAGGTCGCGAATTTTCAGCCTTCCTAGGCCGAACCCAGTCCGGCAATGATGTGCCGGGTCGGGCGACTTTTGCAGCCACCCAGGGCTACACAATTAATCAAATTCCAAACGCCGAACTTGAAAAGTGGCGTCAGGCGACCGATCGGCTTGACGATGAATGGGCCGAGGAAATGACCAAGCGCGGCGCCGACGGTAAAGCGTTGCTTGCGTCGGCCCGCGAACTCATCAAAAGCTATACAAAATAATTAGATCCATCGAAAAATCCGAGCGTTCAATGCACTACGACACTATCCATAACCAGCACGGCATGAAGCACGACCCCTTCAAGGCGGTCGTTGTCCCTCGGCCCATAGGCTGGATCGCCAGCCGGTCAACGCAGGGCGTTCTGAATCTTGCACCCTACAGTTTTTTCAACGCGGTCAGCGATAAACCGCCGATGGTCGTCTTTTCTTCTGGCGGTCGAAAAGACAGCTTGAGAAACATTGAAGAAACCGGCGAATTCACCTGCTCGATCGCCACCGATGCGCTGCGTACCGCAATGAATATGAGTTCGGCTGCAGTCGGACCCGAGGTCAACGAATTCGAACTCGCCGGTCTCACGCCGGCCAACTCACACTTTGTCAAAGCCCCGCGCGTGGCCGAAAGTCCGGTTGCACTGGAGTGCAAACTCTGGAAGAGCATTGTCCTTCCAGCACCCGAGGGTCAGAGCGATTCCTTGTGGACCGTGGTGTTTGGCCAGGTCGTCGGTGTTTATATCGATGACGACTACCTGCGCGACGGGCGGGTTGATGTTGCCGCGATGCGTCCGATTGCCAGGCTGGGCTACATGGATTACGCCGTCGTGGGTGAGGAAAACATCTTTGCCTTGAACCGTCCGGCCGTGAGCCCCGATGGCAAATCGGCATCGGTCAACGACAAGCCCTGGGACGGCGTTTACCGCTGAGCGCTGATGGCAAGCGATGCTTGCAAGGCACGATCAACCATCGCAGCGGCGCTACCGAGATAGCGCGTCGGATCGGTGAGGGCCAGGCATTGCGACTCACTGAGACTGTCGCGGATCACCGCATGTGCGTACAAGTGCTCAAAGAGCGTACCGCCCTGGCTATGGCAGGCACGACAGGCATCGTAGACCAGATCGTGCGCTTGTTGCCGACCGATATGCGGTGCAAGCCCCATCATCACCGCCTCAGCCACGATCAGGCCTTGGGTGAGATCAAGGTTTTTGCGCATGCGCTGCGCATCGACTTCGAGCCCCCCAAGCATGTAGGCAGCCTGGTGTAAAGCCCCGGCACTCAGCATAAAGCTCTGCGGAATCGCAATCCACTCAGCATGCCAGGGACCGGTGCCGCGCTCCAGGTCCTGAACCATAGCGTCCAACATCAAGCCGGCGTGTTGCCTGACCGCCTTGGCCGATGCGAGTATCAGTTCGCTGCTGATCGGATTGCGCTTTTGCGGCATGGTGCTGCTCGCGCCGCGTCCTTTGACAAAAGGTTCGGCAAGCTCGGCAACTTCGGTTGAGGCAAGCAAGATCACATCGAAGGCGATCTTCCCAAGACTGGCGGTGAGCAGGCCAAGCCAGTTGACCACCTCGCCCAGATTATCGCGCGCCACATGCCAGGTTACAGTTGGAACGCCGAGTCCAAGCGCTTTCATCAAGGCAGACTGCACCTCGAGTCCCTGGTCACCCAGCGACGCGAGCGTGCCTGCGGCACCTGCAAACTGCCCGACCAGTAGCCGCGGTTTTAACTCGTTCAAGCGCTGCTGCTGCCGATCAAGCATACCAAGCCAGACCGCAGCTTTCAGTCCAAAGCTGATCGGCAAGGCCTGCTGCAAGTGTGTGCGTCCGGCCATGACCGTGTCGCGGTGCTTGCTTGCCAGCGCTTGAAGCGTGGCTCGTACTGCAAGCAGGTCATGTTCCAACAAATCGATCGCATCGCGCAATTGCAGAATAAGCGCACTATCCATGATGTCCTGGGTGGTTGCGCCCCAGTGCACATAGCCGCCAGCTTCCCCACACATGTCAACCAACTGGTGCACAAGCGGCAAAATCGGGTAGCCAACGATCTCGGTTTCTGACTTCAAGCGCTCCCAATCGAGCGCCTCAGAGCGGCAGCATGCGGCGATCGTCTCTGCCGCCTTGAAGGGAATGAGCCCACACTGCGCCTGCGCTTGTGCCAACGCAATTTCAACCGCAATGCAATAGTGCATCGCCGCTTGATCGCTAAAAATCGACCGCATCGCCGGCGTGCCAAAGCTATCCTTAAAAAGCATCGAGTCCAACACTGTGCTTGCGCTTTGCAGGCTTATCATCGTGACCAACTCCTCTTCTGGCAGCCAGTCCCATGAATAGCACGTTCTTTACGCGGCGCAGCTTACTCAAGCCCCTGGGCGTTTCAATGCTCAGCGCTTTGGCCGCAGTCCGTGCACCAACTGCGCAGCCTGCGTCCCGAACGGCCGAGCGGGCGTATCAAAGGCGATGGGTAGACTTGCAAGGCCACCGAGGCGCTGCCGGTCTGATTGCAGAAAACACCCTGCCCTCTTTTGCCAGAGCGCTTGCGATTGGCGTGAACACCCTTGAGCTTGATATCGTCATGACCAAGGACGACGTAATCGTGATCAGTCATGATCCGGACTTGAACCCGGATATCACCCGAGGGCCAGATGGCATGTTTTTGCAGGGCCGCGGACCCCGAATCATTGATTTGACCTACAGCGCTTTGCAGCAGTATCAAGTCGGTGCCTTAAACCCGAAAAGCCGCTATGCATCACGCTATCCCGATCAGCAGCCGATGGAAGATCTCCGCATTCCCAGGCTCTCGGATCTTTTCGATTGGGTTCAATCAAGCGGCGCCCATCACATCCGATTTGCAATCGAAACCAAAGTTTCACCGCTCAGACCGAGCTTTACACCGCCACCCGAGCTTATGGTCGATGCCCTGCTTGACTTGATTGCCCGCTACCGCTTAAACGACCGCGTCCAGGTGCTGTCTTTTGACTGGCGCAGCTTGCAAAGGGTGCAGCGCCTTTCGCCGGGCGTACAAACCGTTTATCTCACCACAGCCTACCCGTCGATCAACAACCTCAAAGCGGCGGATGGTTCTGACTCAGCCTGGACCGCAGGCTTTCAGCTCCGGCAGTTCCATTCGATCCCGCACATGATTAAGGCTGCAGGCGGCACCCATTGGTCTTGCTCTTATCCCCATTTAGACCGATCTCAAATCGATATCGCTCATCAGCTTGGCTTGGAGGTGCTTGCCTGGACCGTGGATGAGATTGCAAACATGGAACAAATGCTCGACATCGAGATTGACGGGCTTGTCACCAACCGGCCAGACCGGGCGATTGGGCTCTTGAAGGCGCGCGGTCAGTACCGCAGCGAGGCCAAAGCCTGAGCGCAGGAAAATCGCGATCGACACTTGATCGCTATCAATTTTCTTTGGTCTCAGACCAGAATTTGCCAATGCATTGATGCATGCGGGCCAGGCCGTCGCTTAGCGCAGCCGGACCAGGCTGCAAAATCTCGCTCGACTTGATCTCATAGAGCTGATCGTCGCGAATCGCATCGATCAAGTGCCATCCTTCGCGCGCCTTGAGCCGCTCAGGACGAAATTTTTTACCGCACCAGGACCCAAAAATGATTTGTGGATTGGCGTCGATGACTTGTTGCGCATTCGTCACGATGCGATCTTTGCCCAGCGATTGACGCGATAAGTCCTCGAAAATATCTTGCCCACCGGCAATCGCCATCAATTCCGAAACCCAGCGAATCGCCGAAATCATCGGCTCGTCCCATTCCTCAAAATAGGCCCGCAAGGCCGGTCCGCGGGCCTTCGCTTGCTCAGCGATGCGGCGATGCTGCTCGCGACATGCATCAATCCATCGTGCAGCAGGCTCTTGCGCACCGACCAGACTTGCCAGCATTGACATCGTTTGAAAAATCTCTTCGATGCTGCGCTGATTGGTGATCCAGACATTCAGCCCTGCGCGTATCAGCCGGTCGGCAAGTGCCGCTTGCATGTCTGAAAACCCAATCACCAAATCGGGTTTGAGCGCAAGGATTTTGTCCTGCTTACCATCGAGAAAGGAAGAGACACGAGGCTTTTCCAGACGCGCCTGCTTGGGTCTGACGGTATAGCCTGAAATGCCGACAATGCGCTCGGCCTCACCCAGCAAATAAAGCCATTCGGTGCTTTCTTCGGTCAGACAGATGATGCGTTGGGGTCCCATCGATGAGGAGGCTATCTGTCCGTGCCGCTTCGTCGTGAGCCCGATCAGGCCACCTCGAGCTCGCCTTGGATGCGCTTTTGCAAAACCTGACTGGCCTTGAGGATGTCTGCTGCCTTTTCGCCGACCATGATTGCCGGTGCGTTGGTGTTGCCCGAGGGCATGGTGGGAAAGATTGACGCATCAGCCACGCGCAATCCGGCCAAGCCATGCACGCGTAACTTCGGGTCAACCACGCAGTCAGAACCCGTTCCCATCCGGCATGTGCCGATCGGATGATAGGCGGTGTGCGCATTGGCCCTGATCCAGTCAAGAATGTCCTGATCCGATTGCACATGCTCACCCGGTGCGAATTCGACGTCACGGTATGGATTCATCGGCGCAGCAGCCACGATGCTGCGCATCATGCGAAAGCCGTCAACCATCGCTTTTTGATCGATGGGATCGGACAAGAAGTTGAATCGGATTGCCGGTTGGGTGAATGGATCAGCCGAGCGAATGTGAATCGACCCAAGGCTTTCGGGACGCAACTGATAACAGGAAATAGTCATCGACGGAAAATCTTGTAACTTTCTTGTTTTTGGATCTTTGATCGAATAAGGCACCAGATGCATTTGCACATCGGGGCTTGCCATCGCAGGGTCCGTCTTCAGAAAGGCAAGCATTGGCGCAGAAGGCAAACTCATGAATCCTGTTCCCGAGGTGATGTACTTCATCATCTGCGTGATGGCGCCAAGTCCTCGGGCCATATGGTTATAAGAAACCCGAGGATCCTTGAGCCGCCAGACGATGCGCGCATTCAGGTGATCGCGGAAGTTCTCGCCCACTGCGGGCAAGGCATGGAGAACCGCGATACCCTGCTCCTGGAGAATTTGCGGATTGCCGATGCCCGAGAGCTCAAGCAACTGCGGTGTGGCAACGCCGCCCGCACAAAGCACCGTCTCGTGAGCGAGTGCAGTGAAGACTTCGTTGCCACGCTGATAACGCACACCGGTGCAGCGCTTACCCTCAAGCACAATCCTGCTGACATGGGCTTGCGTGACGATGTGCAGATTCGGTCGATTGCGGGCAGGCTCCAAATAGCAGTGCGCCACACTCATGCGTCTGCCCTGATAAATCGAGGCTTGGGTCTTCACCACCCCTTCTTGGTTGATGCTGTTGTAGTCCGGGTTGGCCGGGTAGCCCGCTGCCTTGCCTGCATCAAAGAGGGCGTCGTAGAGCGGATTCTGGTCGGACACCACCGTGACTTTCAGCGGGCCATCGCGGCCGCGCCCGTTTGATCCGTCACCGTCGACAAAGTGTTCAATGCGCTGAAAAAGCGGCGCGAGATCGCGCCAACCCCAGGATCGCGCGCCCATTTTTTCCCAGGTGTCGTAATCCTGGGGCTGACCGCGCACCCAGACCAGGCCATTGATGGCGCTTGAGCCGCCCAGGATCTTGCCTCTGGGCACTGGAATCTTGCGATGGGCGGTGTTGGGCTCGGGCTCGGACTCGTAAAGCCAGTTGGCATCGGGCTTGTCGATCAAAAGTCCGAAGGACAAGGGCATGCGGGTGTAGGGATGGCTTTCGACGCCAGCTTCGATAAGCAGGATTTGTAGCGACGGATCCTCGCTCAAGCGCGAGGCAAGCACGGCCCCGGCGGATCCAGCGCCTACGATCACATAATCATAGCGTTGCATTGCAGCTTCTCCTTACTGAACTTCATGGACACCCCCTATCGTGGCCTTGACCGGTCCGCGATGTTTTTTATGAGAGCATGCAGCGATCAAACAAGCAAGCCTTTGGATTTAGCCATGAGCATTCACGGTTCCATCAATGTCCTCGGAACAGCTTTAATGGCCTGTTCCTACGACCCGGTCACAGGATTTTTTCGCGACGGATGCTGTGAGACCGGCCCGCAGGATCTGGGCAGTCACACGGTATGCTGCAAGCTGAGCGAAGGCTTTTTGAGCTTTTCCAAATCCGTGGGCAACGATTTGTCGACCCCACTGCCGCAATACCGATTTCCCGGGCTCAAACCCGGTGATCGCTGGTGCGTTTGCGCATCGCGTTGGCTTCAGGCTTACGAGGCAGGCTTTGCCCCACCGGTGATTCTGGAGGCAACCCATGAGGCAGCCTTGCGCATCGTGCCGCTTGAGGCCTTGATGGAGATGGCTTTTTCAGCCCGCAAAGACTGAAGGCGAGGCAAGGCTCGAGCCGATTCCCCAATCGAGCGGCTTACTTCTCGATCTCTCGGCTCCCGAAAATCATCGCGCCGAGCAAAGGAATGCGCAAGACGACTGCGTAATAAGCGATGGCAACCAGATGCAGGCCAATCATCAGCAGCAAGGCCGGTTTGCCGACGGTTTTGTGATACCAGGTGGCCCAGGCAGACCATGCCCCGGGTACCGAAGCAGCAAAGGGTCCTGAAAAAGCGATCTCATCATCGGCAATCAGCCCTGTGAGGGCCTGGAGCATGAGCAAACCGAGCATCAGCATGACCGCATAGCCCGCGGGCGGCGAGTGTCCGATCCAGCGTGCCTTTTCATCGCGTGTTAAACGCAGGTAAGCCCAAGCCTTGGCAGGCGAAGCCAGGAAATGACGAAAACGGGCATTTCGTGAACCGACCAATCCCCATAGCAGCCGAAAGCTCAGCAGTCCGAGCACCGTGTAGCCTAAAAGCGCATGCTGCTGCATCGCATCACCGCCTTTGAGCCCGGTCAGCACCAGACCCGTCACCGCAAAAGCGAGCAGCCAGTGAAACAAGCGAATCGGCCAATCCCAGACCGAAACAGGCTGGCTTAACGACGAAGCAGGTACTTGCATGCGATCATTCAGCTGTTGATCTTTCGCGTCCATCGTTCATCCCAAGGAGTCAATGCCATGATCTCAACCCAAAGCCCAGCCCTTCGCTCAGTCAAGCCATCACCCTTTAAGCGCACCCTGGGATTGCTGCTGTGCAGCCTCAGCCTTGCGCTTGCTTCGCAAGCCCAGGCACAGTTTGCAAAGCCTGAAGATGCGATCAAGTATCGCAAAAATGCATTGTTTGTGATGCAGCAGCATTTTGCACGCCTGGCCGCAATGGCACAGGGCAAGGCCCCCTATGATGCCAAGTTGGCTGCCGAAAACGCCGCGATCGTAGCCAACATGGCAGTGCTACCCTGGGCCGCCTTTGGCGAAGGCACCGACAAGGGTGACACCAAGGCCAAGCCCGAGATCTGGAAAGACAAGGATGGATTCAAGCTGGTCAACGACAAGTTTCTGGTTGAAGTAGGCAAGCTCAAGACCGCTGCCGGCACCGGGAAGCTCGATGACCTCAAGGCAGCAGTGAGCGCTACCGGCGCCAGCTGCAAAGACTGCCATGATAACTATCGGGCCAAGTGATTCATGGTTCAGCGGCTTGCGGGCAAGCGAGCGCTGATTACCGGTGCAAGCCGCGGCATCGGACGCGCCATCGCGCTTGCCTTTGCACGCGAAGGTGCAAGCCTCGCCCTGCTTGCCACCCGGCTTGACGCGCTTGATGAACTGACTCAAGCCTGCGGGCTCCCGCAATCAAGCTGCTTGTGCATTCAAGCAGACGTTCGCGATCGCAAAGCCTGCTTTGATGCGGTCCAAAAGCTTGAAGAAAGCTGGGGCGGGGTAGACGTTTTGGTCAATAACGCCGGAATTTATCGTTCCGGCGCATTTCTTGACTACGAACCTGAGGATTTTCAAGCGTTGCTCGATGTGAATCTTTTCGGGACCCTGCATTTGATGCAAGCGGCTTTACCCGGCATGCAAAGGCGCAGCGCAGGCAGCATCATCAACATCGCGTCGACCGCCGGCAAATGGGGTTCGCGTCATCAAAGCGCATACAACGTCAGCAAACATGCGGTGGTCGGACTCACGCGTTGCGTGGCGCTTGAAACCGCAGCATCGGGTGTTCGTGTGAATGCGATTTGCCCGGGCTTTGTCCAGACCGATATGGTTGAAGACCTGAAAAAAGGCTACGCGAAGGTCTCGGGCGCCGATGTTGAAGCGATCGTCCAAGCCACGCTTTCGAGAATTCCCATAGGCCGCATGCTGCAGCCCGAAGAGATAGCCCATCTTGCGGTGCTGCTTGCAAGCGACGAATCCAAGGCCATGACCGGGCAGTCGATCCTGGTCGATGGTGGCATGCTGCTTGTCTAGCGAAACGCTGATTGCCCTCCTTGTCATCGCGGGCTATGGGCTCGTGTTGTGGGCGGCCATGCGATGGCGGGGCAGACAGGCCCAGAGCCCATGGATGAGCCTGCTGCGGGGTTTCTTCCCGAGCTGGCATTTTTTTGACCGGATCGGCCATCGACCGCTTTTGCAGATTCGTGCGCTTCAAGGCGATGCCGACTGGTCGCGCTGGCAAAGCTTTCAACCCCGCAGCAAGCGCTCCTGGCATGGGCTATTTTTCCAGCCGCAAGCGAGTGCGCAACTTTTTCAGCAAAGTCTGATCGATCAGCTCGCCCTCGAACTGGGCGATCAGCAACTGAGCAATGAAGCCTTGCTTGATCGTAGTGCTTATCAGAGCGTTCAAGGTTTCGCCGATTCGCTTGTTCGTTTGCGTGACGAAAAAGCTCACGGTATGCAGTTCAGATTGCTGCTGATCGACCC
>DDPV01000026.1:9982-30804 GCA_002342365.1 Burkholderiales bacterium UBA2459
CCCCTGGATCGAACCCCCATGCGATGTATCAAGCTGCGACCTCTGCGATGAACCCATCGCGGCTGAGGATGAGCGCTTGGTTCTACTTTCCGCACCGATATCATGGTCTGAACATTCAGCACCCACCCGTACGCAAGCCCAGGGCAAAGCCGAAGGCTACGGACTGACCGGATGACCGCGCTCGCGGACCCGCATTCAGCACTGCTTGCATGTCAGTCGCTGCTTGCCCTGGCACTCATCCTTTTCAGTTTTGAAGACCGCAAGTTGATCAAGGACACCCTGGCTGAACCCTGTTTTGCCTGGCATGTGCTGGGCCACGATCTCAAGGCCTTGTGGCCTCGAAGTTTTCGCTTGCTTGCCTGGTGCTTCGATCCGCAACGCCTCAACCGCTTGTTGCTGTTGCGGACCCTTTGTGCCTTGCTGATGCTTGGTGGGATCGCAAACGATGGTCTTAGGGCATGCAGTCTGCTGATGTTGTGGGTCAGCCAGGTCTTGATGATGGTCCGATGGCGCGGCGCACTCAACGGTGGCAGCGACATCATGACCTTGAGTCTGCTCAACGCCTTGATGATCGGCGAAACCTTCAACCTCAGCGCGCAGCTTTTTGATCGGCCCGAATCTGACCTTGGTAACAGGATAAGCCTGTGGTTTATCGTGATTCAAAGCCTTAGCGCTTATGTGATCTCAGGCGCTGTGAAGCTGCGCGAAAAGGCCTGGCGTGATGGTCGCGCTTTGATCCATTTTTTAAATCATGCGATCTACGGACCTTTGCAGCCAAGAAGCCTTTTTCGTCGTCGATCGGTTTCGATGGCAGTCAGCTGGAGCTTTATCCTTTGGGAGTGCAGCATGCCTTGCCTCTTGCTTCATCCGCAAGTCGCCATCGTCGCTTGCGCGATCGCTTTGGTTTTCCATGGGCTTGTCTTCTGGTTTTTTGGGTTGAACCGTTTTTTCTGGACCTGGATCAGCTGTTTGCCCGCGCTGATGTTTGCATCCTACGCGATGAGCCCCTTGAGCGTTTAAGTGAAGCGGGCGGTCGATGGACTATCGCCCAGGTCGCAGGCACTCCGGTGGAATGCCGTATCCGGCGCTTCTGACTTTCATCTGAGCGTCCCATTCGATTTGAAACCACAGACAACGCGTGTTATCAAAACGATAAGACCAAAGCGAACCCCACTGCCTGGCCAGTCCTTGCCTGACGCTTGAGGGACCGATTAAGGCTATCACCTCCTCGGCACCCATCCCTGCAAAAACTTTGGCAAAGCGCTCCTCCGTGAGCAGTTGCTCAAAACCGATGGCCTGCCGCTTTGCATCAAAATCCACCGCGTAGCTGTGCCTGCCATACGGGCCGCGCGTGAAAATGAGCCGGCTTCCTGCCGCTGTTTGCAAGCGAGTTGACGCTTTGCCAAGCAAGCGCTCAACATTCTCGATCGGTTGACCAAGAATCATCACATCGGGCGCGTATTGCCGAAAGCCCGTCACTGGCTCAAGCGCAGCGCAACCCAAAAGGCCGCTAAGGACCGTGCAAAAAAATAACGCGCGCAGTGAGGAAACCGAACAATTGATCATCGCATCCCTAAATGATCCGACTCGCTTGATTGCTCCAATAGCGGTCGCGTAAAACCCGTTTGTAGAGCTTACCGGTTGGAAGACGCGGCAGGCTCGCCTCAAAATCGATCGACCGCGGACACTTCTGGATCGCAAGTGTCGCCCGACAAAAGGCGATCAATTCCGCCTCAACCGCCTTGCTGGGTTCGGTACCCGGCATCAATTGAACAACCGCCTTGACCTCTTCACCGAGATCAGGGTTGGGCACACCAAAAACCGCAGCGTCCTCAACCCATGGATGCGTAATCAAGAGGTTTTCACACTCTTGCGGGTAGATGTTGACGCCACCGCAAATGATCATGAAGCTTGACCGATCTGTGAGGTACAAAAAACCATCATTGTCAACATAGCCTACATCGCCAACCGTGGTCATTGTCCCGTCAGCCGATGTGGCTTCCCGGGTTTTTTCGGGGTCGTTAAAGTACTCAAAGGGCGAGCCGGTTTTGAACCACACGGTGCCAGGCTGGCCTGTGGGACAAACTTGCATCGCCTCATCAAGAATATGTAAGTCGCCAAACAAGACCTTGCCAACCGTTCCGCGATGCGCAAGCCATTGCTCGGTATCGCAGGCCGTAAAGCCCAGCCCCTCGGTTGCGCCGTAGTATTCGTGAATGATCGGACCCCACCAATCGATCATCGCCTCTTTGACCTGAGGCGGACAGGGTGCGGCAGCATGGATGGCGACCTCAAGACTCGATAAATCAAAAGCATGCCTTTGCTCGTCGCTGAGCTTGAGCATACGGCTGAACATCGTAGGAACCAGCTGACTGTGACTTATTTTATATTGTTCCACCAGTGATAAATACTGAAGCGGATCGAACTTCTCCATGATCACCACCGTGCCGCCTGCACGAATTGTCAATGAAACCGCAGCCTGTGGCGCAGCGTGATACAGCGGTGCAGGTGACAAAACCATCATGTCTTCGCGATACCGCCAGAGCTTGAAAAGAAAATCGAATAAAGGCAAAGGCTTTGACGGCGCTTGATCGGGCAGCGGACGAAGGATCCCTTTGGGCCGTCCGGTGGTACCTGAGGAGTAGAGCATCGGCGTGCCCAGCGATTCATCGGCAATGGGGCTATCCGGATACAGCTGGCAGGCCTGCGCAAAATCCTCGCTGCGAACACCCGCAATACGCGGTAAAGGTTCAGACTGCGGGCCGCAAACCAAAAGCGTGCGGACTAGCGGGCATTGCTCAAGCGCCTGAACCGCAAGATCGAGTTTGTCGTAGGAGGTGATGAGCGCTTGCGACTGGCTGTTTTGCAAAATATAAGCAAGCTCATCGGCCTTGAGAAAGGAGTTTACGCAGGTGTAATAAAGACCTGAACGCTCACCGGCTGCGCAGGACTCCAGGTAGCGATCATTGTTCTCCATGAAAATGGCGTAATGATCAAGGCGCTTGAGCCCCTGGTCTCGCAGCAAATGCGCGAGCTGGTTGCTTCGCCTTTCAAAGGCTGCATAACTCACCGCCTCACCGCTGCTGGCCATGATAAAGGCTGCACGGTCCGGATGTTTGATTGCATAGGATCCTGGATACATGATGAATGCTCCTTTTTGACAATAAGGCGGCGCTGCCGCCATCCCTGAAACCTGCTTCAGGCAGAATCAGACGCGAGCGTTCGGCGAAAGTCAACGCGACCTTTTTTCTTCGTTCCATCTCCCAAGGAAACCGTCTTATGCTGAAATTTTTCTACAACGCCGCACCCAACCCGATGAAAATCGCACTTTTGCTCGAGGAAATCGGACTGCCCTATGAGCCGATTCCGGTCGACACCCGCAAGGGTGAGCAATTCGAGGCAGGTTTTCTTGCGGTCAACCCCAACGCCAAAGTGCCGGTGATCGTGGACGGTGCGACTACGGTTTTTGACAGCAATGCGATCTTGCTTTATCTCGCCGACCGCGAAAAGGCTTTCGTCCCACAGGATTTGACGAGCGCCGAGCGTGGCCAGATGTTGTCCTGGCTGATGTTTATCGCCACCGGTATTGGGCCTTTTTCAGGTCAGTCGGTGCATTTTCGCCATGTTGCGCCCGAGCCAAAGGAATACGCGCTTAACCGTTATGATTACGAGGCACATCGCCACTGGAAGATCATCGAGTCGCATCTGAGCCAGCACCACTATTTTCTCGGCGATAGCTACTCGATTGTTGACATGGCCTTTTGGGGTTGGGCGCGCTTGCTGCCTTATGTGCTGGGCGGCGCTGACACGGTCTGGGTGCAATACCCGCAGGTTAAACGTCTGCTTGATGAAATCAGTGCAAGACCTGCAGCGCAAAAGGCTGAGGCCTTAAAAACCAGGCATCAGTTCAAGACCGAACTCGATGCAGAGGCGCGCAAGTTCATGTTTCCCGCCAATGAAAGGCTCAAAAGCGCCTGAGCCCAAGCCGCGGTTGATCAGCATTGATTAATGCGGGTCAACCGCCAGAAATCCGCCGCTTTGATGGGCCCAAAGCCGGGCATACAGGCCGTTTTTCGCAAGTAAAGTCTGATGGCTTCCCTCTTCGACGATTCGGCCTGCGTCCATCACAATCAGCCGATCCATGGCAGCGATGGTGCTCAACCGGTGGGCGATCGCGAGCACCGTCTTGCCCTGCATCAGCAGATTGAGGCTATGTTGGATCGCTGCTTCAATTTCGCTATCAAGTGCGCTGGTTGCTTCATCTAAAATCAATATCGGTGCATTCTTGATCATCACCCGGGCAATCGCAACACGCTGCCGCTGACCGCCTGAGAGCTTCACGCCACGCTCGCCAACGTGCGCATCGTAAGCGCATCGACCTGCTGGGTCGCTGAGGTTCTTGATGAAAACATCGGCCTGGGCACGGCGGGCTGCGTCAATCATCATGGCATCGTCGGCGCTTGGATTACCATAAAGCAGGTTATCGCGCACCGAACGGTGCAAAAGCGATGTGTCCTGGGTGACCATACCGATTTGCTGCCGCAGGCTGCTTTGCTGCACCTTGGCAATATCCTGGCCGTCGATCAGGATGCAGCCCGACTGCACATCGTAAAAGCGCAGCAGCAAATTGGTGATGGTGCTTTTACCAGCACCTGAAGGTCCGACCAACCCCACCTTCTCGCCAGCTTGGATCCGCAAATGGAGCCGATCGATCAGAGTTCGCTTTTCGTCGTAGGCAAAGCACACATCGGAAAACACGATCTCACCCCGATCGACCACGAGTGCGGATGCGTTGGGAAGGTCAACAACACTTTGACGTTTCGAGAGCATATTGATGCCGTCGCGAACCGTACCGATGTTTTCAAACAATCCGGCCAACTCCCACATCACCCAATGCGAAATGCCGTTCAGTCGCAATGCCATTGCGGTGGCTGCGGCTACCGCGCCGGCCCCGACTTCGCCCTGGGACCACAGGTGTAAGACCATTGCGCTGGTGCCAATGATCAGCAACATGCTCAGCACATGGTTGATCATTTCAAAGCCACTTGCCAGCCGCATTTGGGCGTAGGCGGTTTGCATGAACTCCATCATGCCGCGTTTTGCATAGTCTGCTTCGCGATCGGTGTGCGAAAAAAGCTTGACGGTTGCGATGTTGGTGTAAGCGTCGGTGATTCGACCGGTCATCAGCGAACGAGCATCGGCCTGGAGCTTGCCCACTTTGCCGATCTTTGGCACAAAAAAGCGCAAGGCAAACACGTAGGCAGTCACCCAGGCGATAAAGGGCAAGAGCATCAAGCTATCGAAGCTGCCCAAGACGGCGACCATGGTCACGAAGTAAATCACGACAAAAACCATGATGTCGCAAACGCTGATCAAGACATCGCGCACCGCAAGCGAGGTTTGCATCAGCTTTGTGGCTATACGCCCCGCAAATTCGTCTTGATAAAAACCCATGCTTTGCGACAGCATCAGGCGATGGAAATTCCATCGCAATCGCATCGGAAAGTTGCCGTAAAGACTTTGGTATTTCACAAGCGCTTGCAGGCACACCAGGCCGATGCTGCTCAAAAGCAGCGCAGCCAGGCCGCTCAAGGCAAGCGCATGCCGCTGCCAGAAGTCCTCACCCGGACCCATCGAAAGCCAATCGACCAACTCGCCGATCAGCGCAAAAAGAACCGCCTCGAAGGCGCCAATCGCTGCCGTCAGGATAGTGACTGCAGCGATGTAGCCACGCACACCCGCGCTGACTTCCCAGAGAAAGCCAAGGAATCGGATCGGCGGAGGTTTGGGTTGCTCAGAAGGATAGGGATTGATGCGCGATTCAAAAAATCGAAACAAGATTCAGTGCTTTTCAAAGAGGGGTGAAGGTTACCGGTCCGGTGCATTGCCGTGGCCTGCGTAGGCACGGAAAAGCGCTACATCCTAAGCGATCGGCGCGTTGTTTGCGAAAGCAGGCCGAACAAGCTCAAAGCGCAGCATCCGTAAATCAAAGCAAGCGCCTCGGACCAGGTCCAATTGAAATTCTGCGCCAATTGCGAGGTGAGGTCGGGCCATAACAAGGCTGCCACAATCACCCCACAGGTCCTACTGGTGAGGCTCGCCGCGCCAGCAACGCCCCGCTCGCTCGCTGCTGACTGCGCCAAAACCCAATCGGTATAAATCATTTGAAACAAGCCAAGACCAGCACCCTGGATGCCTAAGGCAAGGGCAAGCGCGAGCGCATGTCTGCCTTCGTAGGGACCTTGTTGAGGGTCGGATACAGAACAAAAAAGCGCCAGGCTTATGCCTCCAAGTGCCAAAATCCCGATACCGACTCGCATCCCGCCAAGTATTCCGATACGCCTGATCAACCCGGGGCCAAGGCTGTTACCAAGCGCCATGCCTGCAGGCCAGGCAAATAAAACCAGTCCGAGCGAGGCGGCAGCCTGATGCATCACGTGGACCATGAGAAAGGGGATCAATAACATGCTGGTAAAGCCGCAGCATTGAGCCCAGGCATGCAGCGCGTGCGCTCGGATCAGGGTTGCAGCGCACTGATGGCTGAAGGATTGCGCAAGCAGGCCAAACGCCGATTGGCCCGTTCGGCGCGCCAAGGCTTGGAACGTTGCACGATTACGGCCCAAGTCATCGTGATTGCGAGTCTCGGTACCCGCTAGACCCAGACAAAAAAGCGCAAGCAAGGCCGCTGGGAACCGAAACCAAAACACGCCAGACCATCCCAGGGCATGAATCATCAAGCCACCCACCAAAGGCCCAAGCGCTGCTGCCGCTGAGCTGAGTGCGCCGTAGGCAGCCACGCCTCGCCTTTGTTGATCGGCACCCTGTTGATCTGCAGCAAAAACAAGAACCATCAATGCAGGCCCAACGCTGAGCAGCAAGGCGGTTGAAAAACCCTGAAGACCACGTCCGATGAGCAGCGCAAGGTAGTCGGATGCAAGCGAACAGATTCCGTAGGCGATGACGCCGGTCCACAAACCCAAACGAAATACCCGCCAATACCCCTTGCGATCGCCCCAAGCCCCGATAAGCATCATCAGGCAGGCATAGGTCAGAACATAAACGATGACGGTCCAACGAATCGCTAAGGGGTCGCTTAAAAGCGCATCGGCAATTGCAGGAAGCGCCACATTGACCGCGGTATCGGCGGCTGGCAGGCTTGTGCCCAGGCCAATCGCTAAGAGCGCAAAGCGCCTGTGCCGTGCCGACGCCACAGATCGGAAAGAATTGGCAAAGGCACTAACCATCCTGCCATCAAACACAAACCGCCCAAAGCTGTGAGCCGCGAGACGAAGGAATCGCCAAAGAGCACCCGAACATAGATATTCACCGAAAAAAGTATCACACCCAAACCCAATAAAAGGCAGGAAACACCAAGCAGCCGATAGGCGTGCTGCGCCCAGCAAAGGCTCATCAGCAGCATCAACAAACTGTGGGCCAAATGCATGCGCGCGGCAACATCCCAGGAGGCCTGGGCAGTCGGGCTGTAATGGCCCAGTGCATGCGATGCGAGCGCAGAGGCAATCACCGCTGACATGCCGCTTACCAAAGCAAAAGCGATGGCAAGCAGTTGGGCCCGTCCCGCCGAAAGCCTGCCCGTTTGAGGTTCAACGGCCATCGGCTAAACACTCAGACGCAATAAGGCGCCTCGACTCTCATCGGTGATAAACAAAAGCTCACCCGTTGGGCTTTCGCGCACATCGCGAACCCGGGCGTTCAAGCCGGTCAGCAAACGCTGCTCGCCAATCACCCGATCGCCTTGCAAACGCAAAAACGCCAAACAGCGTTCCTTGAGCGAGCCAATAAGCAGGCCGCCGCGCAGGGCATCGATCGGGCTGCGACGGACAAAGCATAGTCCTGAAGGGGCAATCGACGGTATCCAATAGTGCACCGGTGGCTGCACATCAGCCCGCGATGTGCCCTCACCGATGCGCAGATTCGTCACATACTCGCGTCCATAGGTGATGCTTGGCCAGCCGTAATTGCGGCCAGCGGCAAGGATGTTGAGTTCATCCCCGCCCTGGGGTCCATGTTCGTGCATCCAGAGGTTTTGCGTCTGCGGATGGCTTGCAAGCCCCTGCGGATTGCGATGTCCATAGCTATAAATCTCAGCAAGCGCATCGCCTTTGCCAACAAAGGGATTATTGCCTGGCACGCCTCCGTCAAGGCCGATTCGGATCACTTTTCCGAAGTGATTATCAAGACTTTGAGCCTGCTTTGCCTGGAAGAAACGCTCACCCATGGACGCATACAACATGCCATCCGAGGCAATCAGCAGGCGACAACCAAAATGATGGCGACCCGAAGGATCGTGTTTTTGCGCGAAGATCAGCTGAACCTGACTGAGTGTGAGACCTTTGAGTTGCGCACGAAAAATCGCTGTTCGCGCGCCACGATCCGTGGGCTGCGCAAGGCTGAAAAACAGGGTTTGATCGCGCGCAAAATCGCTCGAGGTGATCACATCGAGCAAACCACCCTGCCCCATCGCATGCACTTCGGGCAGGCCCTGAAGCGGCGCAGAAAGTTGGGCGCTTTGCCCCTGGAATTGCATCAAGCGCATCCGGCCTGGCCTTTCGGTCACAAGCAGCGAGCGATCGGGCAAAAAACAAAAGGCCCAAGGGTTTTCCAGTCCTTCAAACAAGGGCTGCGCGCGCAATCCGCTGCGATCCTCGCCAAACGGACCGAACTGCGATTGCGTGGTCTGCGCCTTGAGCGACCCGCCCACCGATGCCAGCCCTGCCGCAAGACCACCGAGCAGACGGCGCCGCAATGTGCTGTGACCTTGTTCCATCAGACCTCGTTTAATGAAGCTTCACACGGGGCTCAGTTCGCGCGGTAATCATGCGTCCGAGCGTTGCAAGCGCCGTTTTCGCAGCACCATGCAGTGCGATCTCATGCATCTTATAAAGCGACAAATACATCCAGCGCGCAAATAGCCCCTCCAGCCACATATTGCCACCCACGAAGTTGCCCATCAAATGGCCAACGGTTGAGTATTCGCCAAGCGAAACCAGCGATCCGAAGTCACGATAGCGCCACGGCTTTAAGGCTTTGCCGGCTAAAGCGCGGCGGATTTGCCCCACCATGAAGCTCGCCTGCTGATGGGCTGCCTGCGCGCGCGGCGGTACCGTAGCGCCCGACGGTCTGCCAAGCCAGGGCGCAGCAGCACAATCGCCGAGGGCAAAAATCGACGGATCGCTTGGCGATTGCAAGTACGGGTTGACCACAATTTGGTGGATGGCATTGGTTTCAAGTCCGAGTTCTGAGAGAAACTCCGGCGCCTTCACGCCGGCTGCCCAGACCACCATCTCAGCTGGAATCTCCGTCCCCTTGCTTAATCGAACGCCGCGCGGCAAAACTTCTGCGACCCGAGCCTCGAGATGCACCTCAACCTCAAGTGCTTGCAACATCGCAAAGGCCTTTGCCGATAAGGGATCGGGCAGCGCCGGAAGAATACGGCTTGAGGCCTCGATCAAATGGATCTTGATGTGTTTGTCCGGATCAATGTTATCGAGGCTAAAGGAAACCAGCGCGCGGGTAGCGTTATGCAACTCGGCAGCCAGCTCAACGCCGGTTGCCCCAGCGCCCACGATCACCACTTGTAACTGATCAGGGCGCAAGGGCTCGGTTTGGGTATGCGCGCGTAGAAATGCGTTCACCAGACGGCGATGAAAGCGATCGGCCTCCTCGGTGCTCTCCAGCGCAACCGCGTGCTCGGCAACGCCCGGTGTTCCGAAATCGTTGGCGCGACTTCCTACAGCAAGAACCAGAACGTCATAATCTATAGATCTTCGAGGAACAATCACCTCGCCTTGTTCGTCATAAACCGGTGCCACCGTGATTTGTTTGGCCTTACGGTCAATGCCTTGCATTTCGCCCATCCGGTAGCGAAAACCATGCCAATGCGACTGGGCAAGATAATCGAGCTCATGAACATCAAGATCCATGGTGCCTGCGGCCAACTCATGCAAATGGGGTTTCCAAAAGTGGGTGCGGCCGCGCTCGACCAAAGTAATTTCAGCCTCAGCTTTTTGGCCAAGTTTGTCACCGAGTCGCGTGACCAATTCCAGGCCACCTGCACCACCACCAACCACCACAACCCTGGGTATCGACATTCCATGCGCTCCGTTTCATCCTGCCGGCTGAGTGCGGCTTATCTTTTGCACCCAGCCCTCATGCGCTAGCCTGAACACTTTGCAGACTCAAAGCAAATCGATGTATTAAGCTTGAGACCGCAGCGCTTCTACGATCACCCTCCCCTTTTAGCATGCATCAAGCCCCGCCAACGCCAGACCACCGCCCTGACCATGAGCCCGCGAGATTACTTGCGGTTTGTGCAGGGCCTGTGACTGCCTTTCGGCATTTGCAAAGCGCTATCCACAAGCAGGTGCTGAGCAGTCTTGAACAACCCCTGCCTGTGGCCGTCGACCGCCTCGGTGTGCGAGGCGATGAACAGGCCGAAACGGGCATCCACGGCGGACCAAGCAAAGCGGTTTACATGGCGCCCGTCGAGCACTGGGGTTTTTGGCAGCAACAACGTGCCCAAATAGGCCGTGATGAGCCGATGGCCTACGGCTTTGTTGGCGAGAATCTGACGGTTCACGGCCTGCTTGAGGCAAGCGTTTGCGCAGGCGATCAGTTGATCATCGGGGATGTTCGGCTGCAAATCACCGAACCGCGAATCCCCTGCCTGAAGTTCAATTGGCGCATGGGCTACGCCAAGGCGGCAAAGCAGATGATTCAAAGCGGCCGAAGCGGCTGGTACTGCGCAGTGCTTGAATCGGGAAACCTGATTGCAGGTGAGCCGATCACGCTGCTGCCCGGACGCCAGCTGATGAGCATCGCCGATCAGCTTCGGCTGCAACAGCGAGCACTGGAACGTCAGCTCGATCTGTTTTGACCCCAAGGAAAAAAATTTTCAGCGGACTTTGCGTCGGACGTCATGCGTCCAGGAGCACCGCTTCGTAGGCTGAAAGCGAGCTGGCACCTCCGGTATGAATCAGCAACACCTTATCCTCAGGCTTGAAAAACCTGGCCCTTGTTAATCCAATCATGCCCGCAACAACCTTGCCGGTGTAGACCGGGTCAAGCAGGATCGCTTCGCTGCGTGCCATCAGGCGCACCGCCTCGATCATCATCGGATTGGGTACCGAGTACTTTGGCTGCCAATACCCGCCGATTGATTTCACCCTGTCACGCGGGATTTCAAAGCCACCCAGCAAGGCCGCTACCGCACAAGCCTCTTTGTAGACCAGCGGCTCTTGTTGCTCGGGCTCACGGCTAACGCCGATCCCGATAATCGGTATATCGATATGATTCCCAACGAAGCCGGCAACAAGCCCGCCATGGGTACCCGAACTTCCGGACCCCACAACCACATGGTCAAAGCGCAGCCCCTCATCAAAGCACTGCTGCTGGATTTCTTGGGCGCAGGCCACATAACCCAGCCCGCCCAGTGCATTAGAGCCCCCGCCAGGAATGATATAAGGGCGTTTACCTTTGGCCTGCAGAGCGTCGGCCAGCGACAACATGGCAGCGGCCATATCGGTTCCTGCAGGTACAACCGTCATCGAATGCATGCCCAACAAACGAAACAGAAAATGATTGCCGCTTGCCTGAGGGTGGTAGCTGTCGGGAACCCGCTCCTCAATCACCACATGGCATTCGAGTCCTTCTTTGACAGCGGCAGACAGTGTGATGCGGCAATGGTTGGATTGCGGAGCACCGCAGGTAATCAAACAGTCTGCCGATTGCGCAAGCGCATCAGCAACCAGAAACTCGAGCTTGCGGGTTTTGTTTCCGCCCGGAGCGAGTCCGAGCATGTCATCGCGCTTGATCCAAAATTGCGGCCCGCCGAGCGCCGCACTCAAGCGTGGCATCGACTCGATCGGAGTCGGTCCCTGACTGTATCGACGGCGGGCAAAGCGGCTTAAGTCCATCCAAATCCCCTGAGAAAGTCGGTCATCTGCTATCTTAGACCGGTCTGCACAATCCACTTTCCGAATCTTTGCGATGAACCTTAGCCAATCAACCCAACGCCTGCCGGATGTCCCGCGCAATCGATTGCACCGCTGGGGCAAGTTCTCGGTTTTGAGCTTGGCGCTTGTCTCAAGCCTATGCCTTGCGCAAACAAAGTCCGAGCCAAAGATTGAAAATGCTGAGGCGATGAAGGGCGCCACGGCGGCCATGAACACCATGGAGTTCAAGCGGGCGATCGAAACCCTCAAGCCGCTGGCTGACAAGGGCGACGCCAATGCCCAGTTCAATCTCGGTGCGATTTACGCCAATGGCCGCGGCATACCCCCAGACCCCAGAGAGGCGGTGCGTTTGTACCGGCTGGCGGCTGCAAAAGGCCACCTTGGTGCCATGAATAATCTTGCCTTTATGCTGAAGACCGGCAGCGGCACCGAAAAAAATGATCGCGAAGCACTGAGTTGGTACGAGAAAATCGCAGCCTCCGAGCGTGATGATCCCGGTGCGAAAGCGATGAAAAACATCGCTGCAAAAAACATTGAATCGATCAAGGGCTGCCTTGCGCTTCCGAACGGTTGCGATTTGCTACCTGCAAACGATCGCAAACGGCCCAAGGACTAACAACACAAGCTTAGTCCGACCTTGACAGCGCAAAAACCGGTTGATAGCGGCCCACGGCATCGCCGCGAGCATTTCGGATCGGTCGATCCACAAGCGCTTGCATGGACTTGATCTGATCGCTGTCAGCAATGGCGAGCTGACGCAGTACCTCGACCATGACCCAGAGCATCGCACGGGCGTTGCCGTCTGCAATTTTCACAGCAATGCCAAGCCCGCGACTTCGAATCCCGATTGCCTGAACCGCCTCAGCCCCGGCTTTACAAACCCAGTCACCCGCGCCGATTTGCATCATGATCAAGTCGCTTCGATCCGTTCCAGAAACCAGATCGGGATGCGAGGTCATCGCCGAAAAACATCGTTGCGGCGCATCGCCATACACCGCAGAAAAGGGCTCGGGCGGGTGCTCAGATGCCAGCACCGCAAATAAGCGCGCAAGCTGCGGCAATGGCATGGCCAGGTTGGGTGCAGCACAGCCATCGATACCCGATTGAAAAGCTGTGTCGGGATTGAGTGCCTGCCTGAGAGACTGCCGAATTCGGCGCTGAAGCGGGTGGTCCATCGCCACATAATCGTCGATCGGATCGCCGTGGTGTAAGCAAGCGGCCAGAAATCCGCTATGTTTTCCCGAGCAATTATGATGCAGCGCGGTAAAAACCTCATCCGCAGCAGGAAGCCGACCCGACTGGCTGTAGGCTATCGGGATCTGGCATCCGCAAAGCAGTTGTTGATGATCAAGGCCGCAATCTGCAAGCATGGAAGCGGCAAGCTCAAGATGCCTTTGCTCACCGGAGTGACTGGCACACATCAGGGCTAGTTCGGGCAAGCCCCAGCCGCGCCTTTCAAGCCCGCCAGCCGCAACGAAAGGCGCAGCCTGAAAGGGCTTCAGCGATGAGCGGGTAAAAACCGCACGATGCATATCGCCGCAGCTAGCCAGCAGTTTTCCGCTCGCATCGACCACCGCGATCGAACCGGCATGCTCCGATTCATGAACATCAGCGCGGAGCACTTCAATCAAGGGTACATGCGCGGTCATAAGCGATCCCGTTTATTCAAAGCGCGGTCCAGTCATGGCGCAAGTCAGGCTCCAACTTGCAGCATCAAGGGATAATCCATTTCAGTATCTTGCTGCGTTTCTCAAAGCCAACCGCTTTGTCTGGCGCGTCAATCCACCGGATTTCCTGTGCTGACCAATCGCCCAGATCCCAGTCGTGTGAAAGGATTCTCGTGCCGGGCTTTAAGGCTTGCAGGCGCGGTCTGAGGGCTAAATTCACTGCCGGCAGGAGATAGAGGGTGAGAACATCCGCTTGAGACAAATCGGTATCGTAAAGATCTCGAACTTCAAAACGGCACAGTGCCCCCACGCCCTCTTCGCGTGCCAAGGCTTGCGCCTGCCCGACCAGGGCCGGATCCAGATCGACCCCCAGACCTTGCACCCGGTAGCGCCGAGCCGCGGTTCGAACGATTCGCCCATCGCCGCAGCCCAGATCGATAAGGCGATCGCCTTGGCGAAACTCAGCCATCTCAAGCATGACATCGACCACGGCTTGGGGTGTCACAACAAATGGAACGTCATACTCTTGATCGGATAAGCTTACGGCGTCGGACTGAACCGCCTGAGCCCAAGCCTTTTGTGCTGCCAAGGCACTGGCCGCAATCCCTGCTGCGAGGGACCGAATCGTGCTGCGTCGGCATGCCCTGCGCTTGCCGCGCGAATCACCAGCCGATGGCAGCACCGTCGCTTCGGGGGTCGGATCCCCCTGCCAAAACGTTTGTGATTGGATCAATTACAATTCCGTGCGCGTGGCCGGCAAGTTCATGCCAGGGTCCCCAAGGGTCCAGGATATGTCCTCTTCGGTCCAGTTCCTCGATCGTTGCTTTCGGAAACCTGCTTTCGATATGCAAGGTATCGCGCGACTCACCGAGCGCGAATCGACCTGACAACCATCGGGGTGTTTCAATCGCGCACTGCACATCACAATCAAAGTCAAGCATCGCCACATAGGCCTGGAGCTGAATCTGCGGTTGACCGTCTGCACCCATGCAGCCCAAAACGCTCCATAAACGATCATTGCGAAAACCGATGGAGGCGATCAAGGTATGCATCGGTGTTTTGTGCGCCTGCAGGCTATTGGGATGATGCGGATCAAGGGAAAAGTAAGCGCTTCGGTTTTGCAGCAGCACCCCTGTTTCGCCCGCGACTACACCCGATCCAAAGGCCCCGTAAAGACTTTGAATCAAGGAAACCGCATTGCCCTGATCATCTGCAACCGCTATATAAACGGTATCGCCAACCAAGCTGCCGTAAGAGGGCACCCGATCCCAGGCAAGAGCACTCCCTGGATCGATCAAGCTGCGACGCTGCGCAGCGTAGCCTGGATCGATCAGACGCTGCATCGGCACATCAACAAACTGCGGATCGGCCAGATAGCGATCGCGGTCGTGATAGGCAATCTGCTTGGCCTGCACGAGCAAGTGAACATGCTCGGGGCTGAGATAGCCGGCAGCGCGCAAATCGAACCCTTCCAATATATGGAGCATTTGAAGGAGCGTGAATCCTTGCGTCGGCGCTGGCGTCTGGTAAAGCTGAAGGCCACGGTAGCTGCCCTTGATCGGTTCGGTCCAACGCGCTTGCTGCGCCGCCAGGTCCTGCGCATCAAATACGCCGCCTTGGGCTGCTGAAAATGCAGCCAGTAAGCGGCCAGTCTCGCCACGGTAAAAGCCATCGGCTCCATCGGATGCGATCGCCTCGAGCGTTCTTGCCAAGCCGGCGTTGGTCAAGAGGGCGCCCGCCTTGAGCGGGCCGTCAGCAAGAAATAAGCGCTTGCTGTCTTCAAAGGGGATTACATCGGCCTGATGAGCAGCGAGCCAGGCCGCAAAGCGTGGGGTAACCACAAATCCGTCGCGCGCATAGTCGATGGCGCTTGCCAACACCCGCCTCAGGGACAAACGACCATAGGCTTTGTGCGCCTGATCCCAACTCGACACCGCACCCGGCGTCGTGAGCGTTGCCGCCAAGATCCCCCGAAAGGGTATCTCAGTCAAACCCTGCTGCCGTAAGGCATGCAAATCAGCATGCCTTGAGGCGCGCCCGCCGCCGTCCAGGCATCGCACCTTGGCCTGCTTTGCGTCATGAATCAGCCAGTAGGCATCGCCTCCGACCCCGGTCATGTGCGGATACACGACCGCAAGCACGGCGCTTGCGGCAATGGCCGCATCAACAACCGACCCGCCCGCACGTAACACATCGACTCCGGCTGCTGAGGCAAGGCTGTGCGGCGAAGTGACCATGCCGCGCCTGGCAAGCGTCGCAGGCCTTCCAGTTCTAATTTCTATCATTTTGCTGCCAGCATCAGGAAAGCGACATCAGCCGCAAGACTCATGCTTGTTTTGCGCAGCGCGGTTGTAAACGTTTAATGCCGCCTGTTCGGCATCACCCATTTTCACGGGCATTCCAAACTCAGGCAGCTCGCAGGTTAGGGCTCCGAGGCAGGACATCACATTAGCGCGGCTGCACGATTGACCCATCAGACCGAATCGCCAGATCTTTCCGGCCAAGGGTCCGAGTCCGGCACCGATCTCCATGCTGTAGTCCGCTAAGAGGCGTTTGCGCAATTGCGCTTCGACTCCAGGCTCGAAGCCCTCAGGCACCTTGACCGCATTCATTTGCGGCAAGCGGTTGGCGGGATCCACCAAAAAGCTCAGACCCATCGCTTCAATACCTGCCTTGAAAGCCTCATGGTGAAGTCGGTGTCTTGCCCATGATTGCTCAAGGCCTTCCTCCTGAAGCATCACCAGCGATTCGTGCAGCGCAAACAAGCTGTTGATCGGCGCGGTGTGGTGATAGGTACGGGCGGTCTCACCCCAGTACTCAAGCACGAGATTCAAATCCATGAACCAGCTTTGCACCTGCGCGCTGTCTTTGCGCGCCTTCACGCGTTCAATCACAGCGTCGCTGTAAGAGACCGGCGAAAGCCCGGGCACACAGGAGAGGCACTTTTGCGAGCCTGAATAAACCGCATCCACACCCCATTCGTCAACCAGCAACGGCACCCCGGCAAGCGAAGTGACCGCATCGCAGATCACCAGCGCGCCAAACTCGTGCGCAATAGCCGTGAGGGTTTTTGCATCGGATTGCGCACCGGTTGATGTTTCCGCGTGGACATAGCCCACGGTTCGTACCGATGGGTGCTGCTTCAAAGCTTCGCGGAGCTTGTTGGGATCACAGGGCGAACCCCAGTTGTCTTCAATCACGATGGCTTTGCCGCCAGCGCGTTGAACATTCTCGACCATCCTGCCGCCGAAAACACCGTTGCGCATCACGATCACTGAATCGCCCGGCTCGACCATATTCACGAAACTCGATTCCATCCCCACCGAGCCCGGCCCGGAAAGTGGAAAGGTCAACCCGTTGCGGGTCTGGTAAGCGTAACGGATCAATTGTTTAATCTCGTCCATCATGCCAACGAAGACCGGGTCGAGATAACCCATGGAAGGCGCAGACGAGGCCGCAAGAACACGGGGGTGGATTTCCGAAGGGCCTGGTCCCATCAGGATCCGCTTGGGTGGGTGAAAAGATCCGATGATTTTGTTGGGTGCAAATCGTCGTGAGGAAGCATGCGTAGACATGGTGCGCTCCGCTGTTATCAGTCTGTCATGATGGTGCAGAACCCTCGATTGTGCACCACTTGGGCCAATTCGCTTGCAAATGCTTGCCATTAGGGTCTGAGCGATCGCATCAAAGCGCGCCTAAGCCTTTGATCATGCTCAAATGAGCGCCGCAACGCATCTCCCTGTGGCACACTCGCTTGGCCTTTGTCACGCTCCCGTCAACTTCGCCTTCAATTCTGCCTCCAACACCTCGCTAATTGTACCGTTATGAGTTTAGAAACCAAGGCCAACGCGCCTGTCGATGTCTCCGAAGCAACCAAGCGCCTGTTACGAACCATTGACAAGATCACCGAGATCAGCGGCAATATTTTTGCCTGGCTGATGGTTCCTCTGGTCGGCGGCGTTGTCTGGGAGGTGGTATCCCGTTATTTTTTTCATCAACCCACCGAATGGTCTTACGACCTCACCTACATGTTGTACGGAACGATGTTCATGCTGGGAGCGGCGTACACCTTGCGCCGTGGAGCGCACATTCGCACGGATTTCCTGTGGGATAACTTCAGCAATCAAACCAAAGGCTGGATTGACACGATTGCCTATGTGGGCTTGTTTTTTCCGGCCCTGATGCTGCTTTTTTGGGTCGGCCTGGAGGAGTTCACCCATGCGTTCTCACTGTCAGAGCGTTCTGAACAAACGGTTTGGCGACCGCTTCTTTGGCCGATGAAGCTCGCTGTACCCGTGTCATTTTTCTTATTGATGGTTCAAGGCATTTCGGAGCTGATCAAAGCTTGGTATCTGGCCCGTACCGGTGAGGAACTCGATCATCGGGAAAAGGTAGAAATCTAAGATGGACAAGCAACAGTTGATGGGGCTGGTGATGCTGGTTCTGATGATCACCGTGATCTTTGCCGGTTTTCCGATTTCCTTCACGATTCTATTTCTTGCACTGGTCTTTGGCTACATCGGGCTGGGCGCAAGCGTTTTTGATCTGGCCTACTTCCAGACCATCGGCATGATGAAAGAGGAGTTGCTCGCTGCCATTCCGATGTTTATTTTCATGGGCTTTCTCACCGAACAAGCCGGACTCATGGAGCGCCTCTTTCAAGCGCTTCGGCAGTTGCTTGCGCCGATACGCGGCTCCCTCTATCTGGTGGTGATTCTTACCTCGACAATTTTCGCGATGGCAACCGGTATTGTGGGCGCGGCAGTTACCGTTTTAGGAATTATGGCAGGCCCGATCATGATCAAGTCAGGCTACGATCATCGGCTTTCTGCGGGCGCGATTGCAGCGGGCGGAACGCTTGGTACGCTGATTCCGCCATCGGTGATGCTGATTGTGATGGGCCCCGTTTTGGGCGTGTCAGTGGCGAGCCTTTACGCTGCCGCTTTTGGCCCGGGGTTCACGCTCGCTCTGCTTTACATCATCTATCTGCTCGTTCGGAGCTACCTCAATCCTGCACTTGGTCCGGCAGTGCCATTGGATGAGCGCACAGGATCATTTGCGCTGATTCTGAAAGAAATTGTGGTCGGGACCTTGCCGCTCGTGGGCCTGATCACAGCCGCACTCGGATCCATTCTGATCGGACTTGCAACGCCCACCGAAGCCTCAGCGATCGGCGCACTTGGCGCACTGCTCCTTTCGATTGCCTACGGCCGTTTCAGCTGGCGCGGCTTTCATCAGGCCTTGATGCAAACGATGATGACCTCAAGCATGGTGCTGTTTTTGGCGGTGACCTCCAATATTTTTGGCGCAGTGTTCTCAAGACTTGGTACGGCCGGCTGGGTCTCTGATGCCATTCTTGCGCTGCCGATCCCCCCGGAACTCACCCTCGGTTTGATTGTCTTTTTGATTTTCCTGCTTGGCTGGCCCTTTGAATGGCCTGCCATTATTCTTGTGTTTTTACCTATTTTTTATCCGATCCTGGTCGCACTGAAAGTCGATCTCGTGTGGTTCGGCGCTGTGACTGCGGTCACCTTGCAGACCGCATTTTTATCGCCCCCGGTTGCGATGTCGGCCTACTACATCAAGCAAGTGGTCAAAGAGTGGTCCTTGAAGACCATTTACGCCGGCATGATGGAGTTCATGGTCATCCAGGCTTTTTGTATCGTTATACTTTTTGCATTTCCGCAGATCGCAACCTACTTGCCCTCGGTCCTGTTTGACAAACCCTTGCCTGCAGCCCTGGAGACAGAGCCGGCAAGCGGCACAAGCGAGAGCGGGAAGGAAGAACTGCGTGTGGGCGAAGGCGATGAACTTGAAAAAGGCGACGTGAACGCGACAACAAAGGGGCCTTCGCCAAAAACAAACGCCAATAACATGATGAAAGGCGACGATCTGGAAAAGTCAGACGACCTCAAGTAACCGCGCGTATTCGGCAATGCTGGGTAAATCATGCACGCTTGCCGATCCCAGTGTACATTTCGAAACATCTGACGCTAATCCGTGAATGCGTTGGAATTTTTTGATCCCTGCCACCACGATATCAACCCCTGCTGTTTCCGATCAACCCAAAGGAGGTCCCCACATGAAAAGCTTCTTCAAAATGCTGCTTGCCGCTGCGGTCAGCGCCACCGCTTTTGCCAGTGTGCAAGCGCAAGCACCTGCGCCGCGTGTGCTCAAGTTTCAATCGACTTGGCCGGCAAGTCTGACGCTTCAGGAAAACTTCAAGTACTTTGCCGAACGCGTCGACAAGCTTAGCGGCGGAGCGCTGAAGGTTGAAGCGCTGGCCGCAGGCCAGGTTGTGCCGGCATTCGAAATCCTCGATGCCACGCACAAAAGGGTCATCGACGGCGGCCATGGCGTTGCCTACTACTGGGTTGGCAAGGACAAAGCAGCAGCACTTTTTGCAGGTCCTCCGGGTGGCCCCTTTGGCATGGACCATGTCGACTATCTGGCCTGGGTCTGGGAGGGTGGCGGCCTTGAAATGTGGCATGACCTATATCTGAACCGGATGAAGCTCAACGTGATCTCTTTCCCGATTCTTCCCTCGAGCCCTCAAGCGCTGGGTTGGTTCAAAAAAGAGATCAAATCGGTTGCCGACTTCAAGGGATTGAAGTGCCGCCAAACGGGTTTGAATACCGATATTTACGCCAAGCTCGGCATGGCAGTGGTCAATCTTCCTGGCGGTGAAATCCTTCCTGCTGCGCAGCGCGGTGTGATTGATTGTGCTGAATGGGTGGGCGGTATTGAGGATTTGCGCCTGGGCCTGCATCAGGTGTTTAAGTATCACTACACGCCGGGCATGCACGAAAACAACTCGATCGGTGAGTTGATGATCAACAACGATGTGTGGAAGAGCCTCAGCGCCACGCAACAGGAAATCATCAAATCGGCAGTGAAAGACACCTTCCTGACCTTCAGCATGCGTTGGCAGAAAATGAATGCCGACGCGCTTGATGAACTGATCAACAAGCATGGCGTGATCGTGCGTCGCACACCTGCTGACATTCTCACCGCGTCTTTAAAGGCATGGGATGAAGTCGTCGCTGAAGAATCGGCTAAGAACGAATTCTTCAAAAAGGTGTCCGACAGCCAGAAGGAGTACGCATCCAAGGTTGTTCCCGCCAAGCGCGCGATGTTTCCCCCTTACTCCTTTGCAGCCAATTATTATTGGGGCGCTGAG
>DDPV01000026.1:30943-62172 GCA_002342365.1 Burkholderiales bacterium UBA2459
GTCAACGGCCTGCTCGGATTTATCTTCGCGGCATCCGGACCGCTCGCCATCATTTTGTCGGTTGGTAGCGGCGCCGGCATGCCCTCGAGCCTGATTGCATCTTGCGTCTTCGGTTGCTTTGGGCTCAATGGCATCCTCAGTATTGCCCTGAGTTGGACCTACAGGAAACCGCTCGCATTTTTTTGGACCATTCCAGGCATGGTCCTGATGGGCGAGTCGCTCAAGCGACTGCCCTTTGATGAAGTCGTGGGCGCCTACCTTGTGACCGGGATTCTGATGCTTGCGCTCGGTCTGAGCGGACTTATCGGACGCATCATGAAAGCCATTCCACTGGCCATTGTGATGGCCATGGTGGCCGGTGTTTTTCTTCGCTTTGGGACCGATCTGATCCGCCATTTGCAATCGGATACCTGGATTGCCCTGCCGATGCTTGTCGTTTTCCTTGCCCTCAGCGTTTTCGGGCGCATCGGGCGCTATGTGCCGCCACTGATCGGCGCGGTGATTGCGGGTGTTGTCTTGATCTTCATTTTTGAGGCACCCAAGCTTGACTTTGAACAATTGCATTGGCTTGCTGACCCGGTCTTCACCATGCCGGTGTTCAGTCTGAGGGCCTGCCTTGAACTGGTGCTTCCGCTTGCGATCACCGTCTTGCTTGTTCAGAATGGGCAGGGAGCCGCTGTGCTGCGCGCTGCTGGCCATGATGCGCCGATCAATGCGGTCGCCAGTGCTTGCGGGCTTTGGTCCTTGCTCACTGCATCGGTTGGCTCGGTGAGCACCTGTCTCACCGGACCGACCAACGCCATTTTGGTTTCTTCCGGACCGAAAGCATCGCACTACATCGGTGGCATGAGCGTCGGTTTGTTTGCGGTTTTGTTTGGGCTTTTTTCGCCCGGATTTATTGGCTTGTTGATGGCCACACCCGCTGCATTCATCGTGGTGCTGGGCGGGTTGGCGATGCTTAAGGTGTTACAAACCGCATTTCAATCAGCTTTCCGGGCGCAATTCAGTTTCGGCGCGTTGATTTGCTTTCTTGTCACCGTCTCAGGTCTGGAAATTGCATCAATCGGCGCAGCCTTCTGGGGGCTGCTTGCCGGTTACATCAGCTCGCGCCTGCTTGAGCCTCAGGACTTCACGCAAGATGCTTGAGCAAGAAGGCCTGTAAACGTTCAAAGGCAAGATTACAACTGGCGGCATCGTAATTCAAAGCCGAACGCTCGTTGCAAAACCCGTGATTCGCCTCATAACGATATAATTCGTAATTCGCATGCGATGCTTTCAGCGCTTCTTCAAGCGCATCAGCGGCAGCCGGCGTGCACCAGTCATCGCGGCTTGCAAAATGCCCCTGGAGTGGAATTCGAATCTGGCCAGGGTCGGCAAAATCCTTGGGCGGGATACCGTAAAAGCAAACCCCAGCATCAAGCTCGGGGATGTGGACAGCCGAGGCGATTGTCAGGGCGCCGCCCATGCAATAGCCCATCACCGCAACCTTGGTACTACCGTTTGCTTTCAAGTGCTGGACTGCGCCGCGAATGTCCTGATGCGTGGCGCCGGGAAAATCGAGTCCGCTCATCAGGTGGTTGGCTTCGTCGGGCTTGTCAGTGACCCGACCGTGGTACAGATCAGGGGCAAGTGCATTAAAGCCAGCGCGCGCCATACGGTCGGCAATGCCGCAAATCTGATCATTCAAACCCCACCACTCCTGAATCACCACCACAGCAGGTCTGCCGCTTTGCTGCGCTGACAAATAGCCGCCGCATGAAGACCCATCCGGACGCTGAAATTGAACCTGACTTCCCATCGCTTCCTCCTCGGATTGTTGAATGATTGATTCAAGGCATTTGAAAATCGCGCTGCCTGCTCGTTAATCGGGCCTTGCCAAGACCGCTTGCTGTGTTCGCAACGACATCGACCCGCCTAAGCCGCTTGAACCGGTCAAAGCCCTGAATCGTGACACGCTTTAACTGATTCGGCATCTCGCAGCGCACCCACCATTCCGCCACCAAATCCTGATGCTCAGCGCTCGCTTCTGACGTGGATTGACCGCCGGAGAGCCGGTGCGGGTCGCTGACCTCGGCCTTTTCCAAAACGCATCCCGCTTGCACCGGCAGACTCAGTATCGGGGCATAGTGTGATAAATCCTGACGCAATTGCCGATAAAGGGCTTTTTCCTGATCGTTTCGCGGCGCACGCTCCCAGCCCAAAAAAGAGTCAAGCGGTGAACTTAAGCGCAAATTCAATGTCTGACCGCTGAGGCTGATCTCAAGCGCCGCCACCCCATGTTCATGCGGCTTGGCATGCGCAATCAAGGGTAGGCTGTGAAAGCCAAGGAACAGCACCAGAGCCCAAAGCGCAGACAGCATGGATCGCCAGGGCCGCCCAGAGGGCTTGCAAGGCGCAACACAAGCCCCCATCGCAGCAGCGCTAGAGGTAGAGACTGTCCTGCTGAACCGGGACTTCTTTTTTGGGCTGTGGTGCATCGGCACGCACCATCGCCTGCACCTTCTCTTTCTGGGCAAGATCTTGCATGCGCTGGGTCGACATGACTTCTTGCGCACGATTTTCCGACTGATCGGCCTGAGCAGCGCGCACAAGCGCTTGCTCGGTGAATTCAGCCTTGCGCACACTGACTTGCTGTTCAACGCTTTGCGTCGGGGTGGTTTTTCCGGTGCTATCCGACGCGATAGCCTTGGCCTGACTCGATAAATCCACGCGTACGGCTGGCTCAACCCGAAGCGCAGGCGGCGCTGACGACGACCGGCCGGTTGACGCCGATTCGGGCCTTAGCTCGGTTGATTCGATCCTGCGAACCGGCGCACTCGAAGCGACCGATTGCATGGCTTGAACCATTGATGACTGGTTTGATTCCATGATGTTCGCTCAATGAAAAACGCTGTTGAAAAGGAAAAATCCAGTTTAAAACTTCCTGGGTCACTATGCCACAATCTGCATCCTTATGATGCCAGCGACGCTATTAAATCTTGATGAAGGACTTGCCAGGATCCAGTCGGTCCAGGCGCAAGGCGAATCGCTGCGCACGCCTGGCCTGGGTGAAGCCGACTGCCCGATCCACTGGATGCGCTTTGGCAAAGGGCCGGATTGTGTGCTCTTACACGGTGGTCATGGCAGCTGGATGCACTGGCTCTTGCTGATTCCTGAGCTTTCATCCGACTTTACCCTTTGGATTCCGGACCTTCCGGGATTTGGACTCTCGGACGACATGCAAACGCCGCCGGAAGTCAGCGAGATGGCCAAGGCGCTGATCCATGCGCTAGACCACTTGGGCCTTGCTGCGCGTGGGTATGCGCTAGGTGGTTTTTCGTTTGGCGGTTTGGTCGCCGGGCATATGCTTGGCGAGGGAGCGCCGATTCAATCCCTGAAACTTGTTGGAAGCGCCGGCATGGGTATGCGGCCTGAAGCGCCGATCGATATGCTGCTTTGGCAACGCGCCAGAAACCCCGAGCAGTTGCTTGAGGCCTACAAGCACAACCTGAGGGCACTCATGCTGCACCGGGACGAACAGATCGACGAATTAGCCTTAGCCATTCATGCGGAGTGTTGCCGACAAACCCGCTGGAGAAGTCGTGAAGCGTCTCATCAAGCAAAGTTGCGTGAAATCATTCAACAAACGAAGGTACCGGTTCATGCGCTTTGGGGTTTGCAAGATCCGACGATCGATCCTCTGAGGCTTGAGGCTTGGTGGGGCGAACACATGCGAGACAAAGGCGCCGGCCTGCAGTCCCTCACGCTATGGGAGGATTGTGGTCACTGGATCATGCACCAGTTGCCGGTCGATCTGGCAGCCTGGTTCAAGACGCATGCTTGACGCAAGTGCTTTGCATGCACCCGCCCCTAGCAAAGCTTTACCCGGCCAACGAGGACATACCGCAGCCTGGCTCCCCCGCGCCCACGCAGCCAAGCCTCCCCATCCCCACGCAGCCTGGACTGCCGGTTCTCAATATCGCGGCCTATCGATTCGTGCTGGTCAATGACCGCGACAGGCTGCAGAAAAACTGGCTTGAACGCTGCTTAGGGCTCAAGATCAAAGGCACGATCTTGATTGCACCCGAAGGGATTAATCTTTTTCTTGCAGCGGACCCTCAGGCCATTGAGCTTTGGCTAAGCGAACTTCAACAGGATCCGCGATTCGCTGATCTGGAGGTCAAATACAGCTGGTCGCAACATCAGCCCTTTGAGCGCATGCGGGTGCGCCTGAAAAAGGAAATCATCCGCATGAACAGCCCCGATCTTGCACCGGTTGCCGGGCGTGCACCATGGATCAGCGCTTCAACGCTTGCGCGTTGGCTCGATCAAGGCCATGACGATCATGGCCGGCCGATCGTGATGCTCGACACGCGCAATGCGTTTGAGGTCGACTATGGCAGCTTTCACCACGCGGTTTCGTACCAGCTCAAACAATTCAGCGATTTTCCCAAAGCCATTAAAGCGCACCGCCAGGCGCTGGAAGGCAAAACCGTTGTAAGTTTTTGCACAGGCGGGATTCGTTGTGAAAAGGCAGGCTTGTTGATGCAATCGATGGGTATGACGCATTGTTATCAACTTGATGGCGGGATTCTCAAGTATTTTGAAACCGTCGGGCAGCGTCATTTTCAAGGTCGCTGTTTTGTCTTTGACCAGCGCGAAGCTCTTGATGCCGATTTGCAGGCGATGCCGGGCCAATGACCTTAAGCCCGAGGCCATCTCATGGCATCACAGGGCGAGCGATCTGTGGCATACTCCGCCCTCCTCATCGCCCTTGGTGCCTTTTGTAGCAAGCTTGCTTGCCGGTTGTCCGCTGGTCGATGCCTTAAGTCACGACCGCTGATTCGGCAACACCCCAATCCTTCATCGACAAGCTTTGGGGCTGTCCGGCGCTCTACAATTTGGAAAAGGGACCACCGTGTCTACACATCCCCACCCGATCGCTTCGGGCTTTGCGGCTTTTCGGCTGCAATCCAACCTCCAAGCAGCGATTGATGCACTTGGATTTCACACCCCGACACCTGTACAGGAACAGGTGATTCCCCAAGCGCTTGCTGGCAAAGATCTGCTGGTGAGCAGTCAGACCGGTTCCGGTAAGACCGCGGCTTTCTTAATTCCGCTCTTGCATGGCTTGTTGACTTCGAGAGGCTCGGTGATGCGCGTGCCAAGCGGGCCGAGCATTCTGGTGCTTAGCCCCACACGTGAGCTCGCGCAGCAAGTTGCCGACGACGCCATCGATCTGCTCAAAGGCAGCAAGGGCGCGCGGGTGGCAACGGTGATTGGCGGCTTGCCCTATGGCAAACAGCTGCAGGCGCTGCGCGGCGCCGATCTTGTGGTGGCCACGCCCGGTCGATTGCTCGATTTGTATCGCACCCGAAAGATTCGGCTCGATCAAGTGGTGCAAATGGTGGTTGACGAAGCCGACCGCATGCTTGATCTGGGTTTTGCAGAAGACTTGCAGGCCATTGCCATGGCGAGTGCACAGCGGCAGCAAACCCTGATGTTTTCTGCAACATTTGCACCACGCATCATGCAATTGGCCGAAAAACTCACCAAGGATCCGCTGCGGGTGGCGATCACCAGCTTGAACCAGGCTAAACCCGATATCCGTGAATTGATCCACCTGGCTGATCACGACACGCACCGGATGAAATTACTGGAACATTATCTTTCTGATAGCACGGTTGATCAGGCGGTCATTTTTGCGCGCACCCAGGTTGAATGTGAAAAGCTTGGCGAAAAGCTCAATGCCCAAGGTCTGTCGGTGACTTTCCTCCACGGTGCACTACCGCAGTCGGTTCGTATGCGCAGGCTCAGTGCATTTCGCGAAAGACGGGTGCAATGGCTGGTGGCAACCGATGTGGCAGCGCGCGGTCTTGATGTGCCAAGCATTTCGCATGTCATCAACCTTGGCCTTCCGATGAAACCAGAAGATTATGTCCATCGCATCGGACGTACCGCCCGCGCAGGTCGCAGCGGCGTGGCCGTGACCATGGTCGAACACAGCGATATGCGCAAATTGCGCGCGATTGAGCGGGTGATCGAGCGTCGACTTGAAAACAGCATCATTGCAGGACTTGAGCCTAAAGTGCGGCCACTGCTCCGTAACACCGGCAAGCCCGAGGCAAAAAGCCGCACAAACAGCTGGCAAGATCGTGCACCACAAACCAAAACTCCGGGCGATCGTTGGCAGGACAATGCCCGGCCCGCAAAGGCTCGCGCCGATGGCTGGCAGGACCGCGTAAGCCTTGCAAAACCGCGTCGCGATGATCAAGCCAGTGAAGCTAAGTCCGCTCCAAGCCGTGGAAGCGGCTTTGCAGGTTTTGCCAGCAAGCCAGGTAGTCGGGCTGAAGCAAGCCCCCGTGCAGGGCAAAGTCGCTGGGCTGGAAAACGCGTGAACTCTCGAGCATAAAAGCGAGCGTTCCCGTTTGTTTGTGTGGCAGCAGCTCCGCTTCGCTCGCGAGGGCAACCGTTTGCGCATCGGGGCCGTGCGCTGTCATACAGTTATGAAGGCTTGAACATCCCGGGCTAAAGCCTTCACCCTTTGCATCGTAACGGCCTTCAATCAAACCCATAAACTCGCTCATCACGTTGCGATGAAACCAAGGTGGCCGAAAGCTGTCCTCGGCCACCATCCAGCGATCAGGAAAAATCACGAAGTCAAGATTTGCGGTTCCCGTCTGATTGCTTGGCGAGGTGAGCACCGTGAATATCGAGGGATCCGGGTGATCAAAACTCACCGTATTGATCGTGTTAAAGCGCCTTAAATCATATCGATAGGGCGCGTAATTGCCGTGCCAGGCGACCACGTTGCATGGGTGCGCTGGCAGATCGCAAATCCAGTACGCATCAAGCAGCTTGGTGATGAGCTGAAAGTTGCCCGGCAGATCCACAAAGGCGGCGGTCGGATACTCAAAATCCCTTGGATTCGCCAAGCCGTTTGAACCGATGGGTCCGAGTTCGGGCAGGCGCAATGGCAAACCCCAGTTCTCGCAAGCGTAGCCCCTTGATTGGGCTGCAATCGGATTGATTTGAAATCGAATCCCGCGCGGGATGACCGCGATAAATCCTGGAGCAATCTCAAGCAGGCCAAACTCGGTCTCCAAGGCGAGCGCGCCCTCTTGCGGAATAATCAACCACTCGCCATCAGCCGATTGAAAAAAGCGATCCTGCATCGCTGCATTGCAGGCAAAGACATACAGACTTGCCCCCTCTCGGCTTGCGGCCGAACCATTCAAGGCCATGCGCTTGAGTGAGGCAAGCCAGTGGCAGGGCGCTTGGGGCATCGGCGGCGCATCCCAGCGTGCCTGCTGGGGTGAAACCGGCCAATGCACAGGCGAACCCAATGCGGGGGGCGCATCCCAGGGACGGTATGCGCCATGGCGCACCGAGGGCAACAAGCGGTACATCCAGCTGCGCAAATTGCTCTCACGCGGTGCGGTAAACGACGAGCCCGAGAGCTGCTCGGGATAAAGACCATAAGCGGGTCGTTGCGGTGAATTGCGACCCTGGGGCAAAGCGCCAGTCAAGGCCTCAGTGGCAAACTGATTGCCAAATCCACCCATGTAGGCATGGGCCATGACTCATCTCCTTTCGATCAAGGGTCCTGATCCCGATGCGAGCAGAAGTCATCGCGAACAGGGTCTGCAGCCTGATGCGACAAAGTTTATGCGGCTAAGAGTGCGCGCATGATCATCCCGATACAGTCATTCGTTTTTTGCGCATCGATCCAGCGCAACACCACCACCAGCTCCATGGACGGGTCAACCCAGGTCACCGATGAACCTGCACCGAGCGCAAACCAGGCGCTTGGCGATGCCTCGGAAAAGAGACGCGCTTGACCGTTAAGCCAAACCAGATAGCCATAAAAAGGCGCCACCGCGCAAGGCCTTTGCATCGCCTCAATCCACTGGGCTGAGAGCACTTGCTTGCCGCGCACTGACTTTCCCTGACGCATCATCATGAGCCCGATGCGCGCCTGATCCATCGCTGAAATCGATACACCGCCGCCCCAGTGACTGCCACCCGGCACCGAGATCAGGGTCTTGCCGTCGATCGCTGTGAGGCCTTGTGCATAGCCATCCCAGCGAAAAGGATCGCTGCAGTCGCAAGCTTTGAGGATTGCTTCCTCAAAGACCTCAGGCAAGGGTCGCTTAAACAAATGCAGCAATGCAAGCGATAGCTGATTGATTCTCACATCGTTATATTCAAAATACGAGCCAGGCTCCTGCAGCGGCCGTAAATCCCCCTTGCGGCCTGTCGGCTCGCCTGGCTGATAGCTCAACCATCGATAACGATCGACCTGCTCCGGAATGCCCAGACAAGTGCCTTCCCATTCGCTGGTCTGCTGCAACAAGTGTTCCCAGCTGATTCGCTGCAAGCGACCCGTATCAAATCCGATGCCCGGACAGCGTTTAAAGACGGCTTCATGGACATCAGGCAGCAGGCCCTGATCGTGCGCAACACCGGCCAGCAGCGCGAGATAGGTCTTGGCCACACTGAAGGTGAGGTCCGATCGATGCACATCGCCAAGGTGAGCCAGACACTCGCCGTGCTGAAACACCAGTGCGCAAAGACCACCGCGCGGATACACCGGGCCGTAGAGGCGGTTGTAGGGGGGAGGGTCTGCTTCGTGGATGCCCCAGGGCGGCGTGTTGTCGCGGGACCAGGCGGTTTCGTAGCCAGCGATCGCCTGCAAAGCTTCCGCGAGCGCTTGAACCTTTGCCATCAGGAACCTGATTCGGGTTTGATGCCGGCACGCGCAATCAGAGCCTTCCAATTGTCATACTCGGTGCGAATGATGGACTTGAACGCATCGGGCGTTCCACCCACCGGCTCTGCCCCGGCGCGGGTGAGACGCTCGATGACCTCAGGCGCTTTGAGCGCTGCGTTGACCTCCCGATTCATTCGGGCGGCAATCTCAGCAGGCATCGCTGCCGGACCCAGCATGCCGAACCAGTTGGAGATGTTCATCCCCTCGATGCCAACCTCGGCAAAGGTCGGTACCTGAGGCAAGCTTTCACTGCGCCGGGTGCCAGTAACAGCCAGGGGCTTGACCTTGCCATCCCGAATATGGGTTTGTGCTGACACCACCGAATCCATCAAAAAGGCAATCTGCCCGGCAACCAGATCGGTAATCACCAGCCCGGTTCCGCGATAAGGAATATGCACCACAAAAAGCCCGCCTGCTCGCCACTTGAACATTTCAGCGGTCAAGTGCGGGTAGGTACCAATGCCGCTCGAGCCAAAGTTGTACTTGCCCGGACTTCTTTTGAGTAAGTCAACCATTTCCTTGATGTTATTGACCGGAAAGGATGCGCCGGTCACCATCACGCTTGGTGCGGTGGCAACATGCACGATCGGTAAGAAATCCTTATCGGCCTGATAAGGCAGTTTGGGATTCAAAGCCGGGCCTACCGAGTGGGTCGAGCCGGTGGCAAGCACAACGCTGTAGCCATCGGGGGCAGACTTGGCCACAGCATCTGCACCAATCACGCCGCCTGCGCCAGGCTTGTTTTCAATAACAATCTGTTGACCCAAGGCGGTCGATAAACGGGTTGCCAAGGTTCTACCGATGATATCGGTTGCACCACCGGCTGGAAAAGGAATCACGAGCCGCACCGGTTTCGTGGGCCAGGCGGATTGAGCCCGCGCGCTGGAAAAACCGCTTGCAGCAAGGCTGGCCGTCAGTGTGCCCAATGGCAGGCAAAGTGCTTGAATCAGGTTTCGGCGATCGTGGCAGGTTGGCATATTTAACCTTCGGAAAGTCCAAGGGGGTTGGGTGATTTTTGTTCGCGATGATGCTTCAAGATCGCCAGCCCTCGGTAAAGGCCGTGGACAAATTTTGAATAAGGCATCAAAACGAAAAAAGCCAGCACGCTGGCAAGGTGCACAATCAGACTTGCGCGCATCGCCTCGGTGTCGCGCAACACCAGGAGCACCAAGCCGCTGAAGGCAACCAGGAACAATAAACTCACAAAACCGACATCCATCGGATACTGTTCAGGGTCGCCAAGCCGCCGATCTCGTCTGATTCTCATGACCAAAAGCCCTGCGCTCCCAACGCACATCAAGATCCCGCCAACCGTGCCAAGCACAACCGGCAGACTCAACAAATCGTAGGGTGCTTGCCAGCCAAAGATGTAGTGGTAAAGCGTTGCCACTGACGTTGAGGCAAAACAGAGCAAAAACCCATAAAAACTTGCGTGGTGCAAATGCTTGCGAGCCAGGCTCGGCGCATCCGTTTGCTCAACACAGCCCTCACCACCACCGTCGAGATAACGCAACCCGGCAATCGCAGCCAGGCTTTCTCGGTCCGCACCCGGCTGATTTTCAACCGCATGCTCGCGCCAGAATCGCCACGCGCTTACCGTCATGGCAAGTACTGCGAAGGAAAACACCGATCCAAAAAGAACAACCATCGTCTGGTGGGGGATCACCGCGTAAAAGGATTGTTGTCCCAAGGTTGCTGTTGACCCGATCAGCGCGTTGGCCACAAACATCAGCACGGCCAGCGAACCCACCAGAGCCAGTGCCAGCAGCAATCCTTGGCGCTGATACAGGCGACCCAGCGCCACCGGCCAGGCATAGTGCGCATAGCTCGCCTTTCGGATGCGCGCTAAGCTTCGCGGCACATTGAGCGCAAACGCATGAGGCGGCGCGTACTGACAGGCGTGATAACAGGCCCCACAGTTGTGGCACAAATTGGCCAGGTAATCCATGTCCACGGCATTAAAGTCGAGCCTGCGCTCCATGGCGGGGAACACCGCACAAAAGCCTTCGCAATAGCGACAAGAATTGCAAATGCCCATCACCCTTGCCCCTTCGGTCTGCGCAGGGCTAAGCATGATGCTGCGAAAACGACTTGCTTGCGTCATTGCAGGATCCCCTGAGGCCTTGCTTGCCGTCCCAGAGCCATGGTGGCAGCCCGAGCTCCAGCGATGCGTCCGAAAATCGTTCCGATCGTCATACCGATCCCTGCCACATAACCTTGACCGAGCACATTGCCTGCCATGATCTCACCGGCCGCAAAGACATTGTCAAAACCCAGCACCTGGGCCTGCTCATCGACCTTGACCCCAAGATAGGTGAAGGTGATGCCGGGCCTTAGCGGATAGGCCTTGAAGGGCGGTTTTTCAATCCGCAGCGCCCAATGCGTTTTGGCTGGACTGATCCCCTGGGTGTGACAATCATCAAGCACCGCATGGTCAAAGCGTCCGGGCACCACTGAAGCGTTATAAGCCTCGACCGTTTCCATAAATTGCGCTACCGGTACTTTCATTTTGCGCGCAAGCTCAGGCAGGCTTTGGGCCTCTTCGCCGGGAAACACCGGTGGCATGAAGCGCCCCTGAGCCTGGGCATCGATGACCGACCAGGCAAGCTGCTGAGGCTGTCCGGCCACCAGGCGTCCCCAAATCGCATAACGCTTGGGCCAGAAATCCTCGCCTTCATCGTAAAAGCGTTGAGCTTCGGTGTTGACCACAATGCCCAGAGACACGCAATCAACGCGGGTGACGATACCGCCATCGTAAAGCGGTGCACGTGCATCGATCGCGACCGCGTGGCATTGCCTTGGATCACCGATTGCTTGCGCTCCGGCGTCGATCAGCTGCCGAAGCACCCGTCCGCGATTAAAGCGGCAACCCCGAATCCGGAAGTTAGCGGCTGCTTCGCCCCAAGCCTCGGTCAGCCAGGGGATATTCGATTCAAAGCCACCGCTGGCGATCACGATCGTTTTCGCATCAATCCGCTCGCGGACCGGCCATTCAAGCCGGACATCATCACGGTCAGCAGCGCTGGGCTCACCTATCAGCGCGGCTCGGATTCTCCTTCCCTCACAGACAAGGCCAACCACCGGTGATTGATATCGAATCTGTATTCCAAAACGCTCAGCGCTGCGGTAATAGGCATTCATCAGTGCCTTGCCACCGCCGAGAAAAAAAGCGTTTGTTCGTGACAAATGCAAGGTACCCCCAAGCGAGGGCTGGAAGCGAACCCCGTGTTGCTTCATCCAACTGCGGCAGCTTGACGATTGCCGAATCACGATCCGCGCGAGGGTTTCATCGGTTACGCCCTTGGTCACCCTGAGCAAGTCCTCAAAGTATTCATCGGCGTCGTAGACATCGGTCAGCACATCTTGCGGCGCCTCGTGCATACAGCGAATGTTTCGGGTGTGGATTGAATTGCCCCCACGCTCATCGCGCGGTGCCGACTCAAGCAGCATCACCTTGGCACCGGATTCTGCAGCCACAAGGGCAGCGCACAAAGCGGCGTTCCCGCCGCCGATGACCAAAACGTCGACCCTGCTCAATCGAGCTTTAACCCCGATTTCTTCACAACCGCAGACCAACGCTCCTGTTCAGCCTTGATGAAACGCGCAAACTCTTCGGGCGTGCCACCACCGGCAACAGCGTTATCTTTTGCAAAACGTTCGGTAATGGCACTCGATTTCATCGCTTCGGCGACAGCAAGCGAAAGCTTTTGCACAATCTCTTTGGGTACGCCGGCCGGCGCGATGATCCCGTACCACTGCGAGGTTTCAAAGCCCGGATAACCTTGCTCGGCAACCGTTGGCACATCGGCAAGCGCAGCGATGCGTTGAGGCATACCCACGGCAATCGCCCTGAGTTTGCCCTCTCGGATGTGCGGCAACAAGGCAGGTGCCCCTGCCGACGACGCTTCGGTTCGCCCGGCGAGCAGATCGACAAGCTGCGGTCCGGTGCCGCGATAAGGGATATGGGTCAGCTCGGTGCCGGTCACGAGCTGCAAATACTCAAAGGCTAAATGTCCCGCACTGCCGTTACCTGCTGAGCCATAATTCAGAGCACCGGGCTTTTTCTTGGCCAGCTCAACCAATTCCTTGAGATTCTTAACCGGGACAGAGGGATGAACCACAAACAAATTGGGCACGCGGGCAAGCAGTGAAACCGGTTGAAAATCGCGATTCACATCATAGCTTTGCTTGGTCATCGCGTAGGGATTGACGGCAAGCGTACCGACATGGCCGAGAATCAGCGTGTGGCCATCGGCTGCAGCCCGCTGGACCTCGGACATCGCTATGGTGCCGGCACCGCCTGGCTTGTTTTCAACAAAAACCGACTGCCCCAGAATGCGAGTGAGTTCAGCGGCGACCGCGCGGGCAACGATTTCCGAGGTTCCGCCGGGCGCAAAGGGCACAACCAGTCGGATCGATTTGCTGGGCCAGGTCTGCGCCTGCGCAACGCGGCTGGCAGCTAGCCCAGCCAATGCAAAGCCCGACCCCAGAAAGGCTTGCGGCATCAGCTGTGAAGACGACAAGGCTGCTAGGCTGCGCCCCGCCCTTGCAAGCCAAAGCCGGCGTTGGGCCTTCAAGCGATCAGGATACACGCGTTTGTTCATGTTGACCTTCGATTCCGCACGGGGGCGACTTTGAAAACACAGCAAGCACAGGAAGCACAGGATCCAGATAAAAAACACAGAAAACGAAAACAGAAGAAACACAGAACACAAAACACAAAACAAAAGAAACACAAACCACACGCAGTTAACGATATCTATATTATATCAATACTCAAAATTGATACTTTCTTAATCCACCGTCCACCGGAATGACCGCACCGGTGATGTATGAGGCTTTGGGTGAAGCCAAAAACGCAACAAGGTTAGCAAGTTCTTCCGGATCTCCATAGCGACCTACCGGGATCTCGTGCTCGGACTGCCACTGGCGATAAGTCTCAGGGTAGTTGCGCAGAATCTGATCACTCAAAATACGTCCTGGCGGCACGCAGTTCACGGTGATGCCGTGTTTGCCGACATCGCGCGACAAGCCTTTCGCCCAGGCATGCACCGCCGCTTTTGCGCTGAATGCTCCGTTGATGCCCTCAGGCTCCGATTTTCCGGTGATGTTGATCACGCGGCCCCAGGATGCCTCGATCATTTGCGGCAACAGCAGGCCGGTTAGCTGCCGATGACGGGTGAAATTCAAGGTCATCGCTTCATCCCATTGCGACTCGCTTGCATCCCGATCAAAGGGCCTTGAGCCGCCGGCATTGTTTACCAGAATCGCGACCGATCCCAAAGCCGCAAGCGCCTGCTCAGCCACACGCTGGGCTGCGTCATGCTCCATCAACTCCTGCACGATCAGCACAGGCTTGAAGCCGCCAAGCGCTTGAATCTCTGTCGCAAGCGATGCGAGTTCGGCCATGCGACGACCACACAGCGCCAGCTTCACCCCCTCCTCTGCCAGCAGCCTGGCGATTGCACGGCCGATGCCCGCCGAAGCGCCGGTGACGAGGGCGCTTCGCCCAGAAAGCTGTAAATTCATGCCCTTGCCTTTTTCAAGGTTGCCTTAAAGGGTTATTTTTTCATGTCACAAGCACCGCAAAGCGTTCATCCGCTTGATCAGGCTTTGGTTTTAAGGCCCGGGGAGACTGCTGGCCATTGGGAAGGCAGCACACATCCCTTTTATCGGAACATGGTCGGACCCTATGGCGGCGTGACCGCAGCGCAAATGCTGCAGGCGGTCATGCTCGATACACGTCGCATTGGCGACCCTATGTCGTTGACCTTGCACTACGCTGCACCGGTCGCAGAAGGCGACATCCGGATTGAGGCAAGCCTGCGTCGCAGCAACCGAAGTACGCAACACTGGGCCATTGACATGTTGCAAGGCGAAAGCGAAGCGCCCCAAGTGGTCATGACCGGCATGTTGATCACCGCCATAAGGCGCAAGACCTGGAGTTTGCAAGAAACGCCGATGCCACAAGTACCCCCGCCCGAGTCCATTGAGCGCTTTTATCGGCCGCAGGCCCCCGACTGGGTCAACAGTTTTGATATGCGTTATGTCGAAGGCGGCATGCAAATCCGCGGCAAAGCCCAGGACGAAGCAGCGCTTGAGTGCGCGATTGAAGGCTTGGGGCTGCCCGACGTGAATAGCAGCAAAAGTCTGCTGTGGCTGCGCGATGAACCTTTGCGGACGCTGGATTTTCCAGGACTTGCCTCCCTGTGCGATATTTTTTTCCCGCGCATTTTTGTGCGTCGTCCGATTTGGGTACCCGCAGGTACGGTGAGCATGAGCATTTACTTTCACTGCAGCCAGACCGAGCTCGACGATGTGGGCACCGCGTACTTGCTGGGTCAGGCCGACAGTCATCGGTTTCACCGTGGCTTCTTCGATCAGCAAGCGCTTGTGTGGTCTCGCCAAGGCGACTTACTCGCAAGCACCCAGCAAATGGTTTATTACAAGTTATAACGTTTTAATGATAATCCTATAACGATTGACCGTTCGCAGCGAGATCCCTGGCAACACAGCCCGACCGCTCAGCGCTCACGCGCAAGCCAGCGCTCTTGCCCGAGCAAAGCACTCGCCTCGGGGTGCATGCGCAACGGCCGGTCCTTCACCTGAGACCAGGCCTTGTTCATATCGCGGTAGCCTGGTGCAAAAACCCAGCCTGACTGACCGGTTTGCATGATGAACCGGGAGGATTCGGTACTGGACAAATCAAAAATCAACCGCAGACTGGCTGCATGTTGATTGCGATAGGGCTCATCACGATGCGATAGGGCAAGACGCCCGACGTTGATGGTGTAGGTTTCACCGTCGCTGGGCACACGCAATTCAAAGATCGATCGCAATCCTGGAATGGTTGAAAAGGGACGATGCGCACTGACAGCCGGATGAAGCCGACCCCAGGTCCATTGTCGGGGATCGTCGCCATAGCGCGCGCTTAAACGGTCAAGCGCATCATCCCAGGCAAGTGCCAGCATCGTCTGACAGGATTCAAGGCTTGCGCTGCTGCGATCGTCGCACCAGCTCTCGTCTTGTCGCGCGACGATGACTTCGATCAGGCTTCGAAAATCGCGCCGGCCATAATGACGCGACCAAAGCCCCGCACCGAAGTCATCGGCGAGCACGCGCTGGGTGAAAGCGTCGACCCAGGCCACGGCAAGACTTGCTGCGACCGAGCCTTGATCCATCTGGCCGTCAAATCCCTCAAGCAAGGCCGCAGCGCTTGCATGCAAGCGATGCCGACTTTGCGGTTTACCCATTTGCTGTAGCAGCCTATGCAAGGAGCGCGAATAACGATCGGCCTGAATCGCACGCATCGTCTCAAGATTATGACGATCTGAATTCAAGAGCAATTCGGTGATGCGGATTTTTCGGTCGGGACGCGCAAAATCATGGCCCAAAAAAGCCGGATGATCGGGCTTTTCATTGGCCGTTGCGAAGACTGCGCCGAGCTTCTGAATATCGTAACGATTTTTGGAGGGCAATTCTTCAAAGGCCAAGTACCCGTCCCAGGCGAACTGCGGATCCCAGCCTGGAACCGGAGCAACACCTGCGATCTTTTGTTCTTTGCGCTTGGGGATCAGACCGGCCACCTGGTAGGCGATGTCGCCCTGGACATCAGCCATCACCACGTTTTGCGCCGGCGCTTGATAAAGTCTCAAGGCTTGGCGCAATTGCCCGAGGTCCTTGGCCTGGGCCATGGCCACCGATGCCTCCAAACTCACATTGTTCTCAGACAGCGCAGTCCAGCGCAAGGCGAGCGCATAACGTGTGCTGTCCACCTGCGCTTGCAGCGCTTCATGCACATCGGAGATCACCGGCCCATGGCGTGTGCGCCTGTAAACCCGGTCTTCGGCCTTGCCCCCGCGAACCAGAATTCGCTCGCTTCGGGTTTCAAACGCGGCATAGGCTGTCGACTCATCACCTGCCATTGCCACGCGATAACGCCCCGGGTCTTGCGGGTGAAGCTGCTCGAGCATCAGGTCCTGAACATCCGGCCCGGTGTTGGTGAAACCCCAGGCAACCTGGCTGTTTCGGCCCAGAACCACCGCAGGAATGCCAATCAGTACCCCGCCAATCACATCGAGTCCGGGCGCCCGCAAGTGGGCGATATGCCAGATCGTGGGTGCGCTCAAGCCAAGGTGTGGATCGTTGGCAAGCAAGGGCTTGCCACTTGCGCTTCGACTGCCGTCAAGCACCCAATCATTGGAACCAAGACCCTCAAGGCCCTCGCCCAGGCTCAGTCCGGGGAAAGCTTGCGCGCTTGAGGCTTGCGGCATGACTTGCGCCATAGGGTGCAGGCTGACGGTTCTGGGCAACCATCCCTTTTCAGAGGCCTGGGCCTTCACCGCGTTTGGTGGAGCAATCGGCCGGTACACCGCCAATTCCCGATACCAGGCGCCCAGATCCTTGGCAATCGGTGGCATCAAATCCTGAAGCTGGGTCATCGAAAGATGGCGCGCCAATTCGAGTCGGGCAATTTCCTGAGCATGATTGCCGCCCAGATCCAAGGCCATCACCAGCGACCAGGCCTGCGCATCTTCGGGTCGGTAGGGCTCAAAGTAAGGCCCTTCCGACCATGATTTCAGCAACAAGAACTCAGGCGGGTAAACCTTCATCTGTGCCACCCAGGCGTTGACGCCATCGGCGTAGGCCTGCAATTGCTCTTGCAAGCTTGCTGATGCGCCGCGCAATTGCCGCTTGGCGAGCGGCTGCAGATCCAGACTGCGCAAGAACCGGTCCGTCGGCAAGGTCGATGCCCCGAATAACTCCGACAATCGTCCCTGGGCGATCCTGCGGTTCATCTCAAGCTGCCACAGGCGCTCCCGCGCATGCAGTGCACCCAAGGCAAACCAGGCATCGCGGCTGCTGTCAGCCAGCACATGGACAACCCCGGCATCGTCGTGTTGGATCAGCACCGGGGCCTTAAGGCCTGGCAGTTGCAATTGATCGCTCATACGGGGCCAGGCAAGCGCGATGTAAACCGCAATCAAGAGCACAAGTGCAAGCGAGGTCGTCACAACGAGGAGAAGGCCCAAGCGCAGACTGCGCTTTACCCAGCCAGGGCCTGCCCCCTTCACCCAGCCAAGGCCTGCTCCCTTCACCCAGCCAAGGCCTGCGCGCTTTCGCGCGCTGCGTACTCGGGAATCGCTGGCCTGAGGGCTATCTGAAAGCTTTGGAGTAGGCATCAGTGGGCTCGTTGCATCAGAAATCGGTACAGGCTCGAAGCGCTCCCGATAGAGTCTTGCTGCGCAGCCTTGTGCCGATGCGAATGAGCTAGCATAGCAGCCGGTCCTTCTTGCCCGCGGAGCGTCTTGCCATGAATCAATCGATCGACATCATCGTGGTATCCGATGTGGTCTGCCCCTGGTGCTGGATCGGCAAGCGCAATCTCGAATCGGCGCTGGCACGCTGGCAATCGGCCGGCCATGCCGCAAGCGTGCACTGGCAGCCCTTTCAGCTCAATCCCCAGTTGCCTGATGAGGGGATGCCGCGAAGCGATTATTTATTATGGAAATTTGGACGATCAGATCCTTCGATCATTTACGAGCGCGTATCGCACGCGGCTTCACAGGTCGGACTCAAGCCTGATTTCGGCGGCATCAAGCATCAACCCAACACCACCCGGGCTCACGCATTGATCGCCGCCGCTGGCGAGAATGAAACGCTGCAAGAACAGCTGGTTGAACAGTTGTTCGCTGCCTACTTTCACGATCACCGAGCAATCGGTGACCTCGATGTGCTTTACGACATCGGAAAAGGCTGCGGCTTGACGGCAGAAGAAATCGAAAGGGCGCAATCGCCCAAGGCGCTTGACCTTGTCCGTGAGCAAAGCCTGGCCTGGTCCGAACGCGGTATTGGCGGCGTACCCTTTTTCATCGTCGACCAACGCTACGGCTTATCAGGTGCCCAGCCCGCTTCCGAATTGTTCGCATGCTTTGAACAGGCGCTGATCCCATCGAAAAGCTAGGATTCGATTCGCCCGAATCGAAGCATGGTATTGCCCACAGTAAACCGGGCCCGCGTGGGCATCACCAGCACGCAATCGTCATAGGGCGTGCGCAAGCAAGCATCGCCGTCCTGCGCAATCGCCGTTCCGGCGTGCTCGATCACTTCAAGGCCTTGGTAATCGGCAAGCCATTGAAAGGACTTGGTCTTTGCTATCACAGCCTCGGTCACCTGTATTACCCGTTGTTGCTCTGGCGCCAAGCTGCAACGCGACAAGGCCCAGTCCCGGTCGATCAATCCGGTGTAAGCCAAAAAGCGCAAGCTTGCATCCCGCGCAACCGCTTCGCTTTTTCGCTCCCAATGCTGTCCGGCCTCAAGCAAAGCGGCTACGGCCTTGGCGCGGGGATCGCCAAAGCGGCCCCGCTCGATCATGCGCAGGCCAGCCGGGTGTCCGGTGTCCATCATCAGCCAGCGCGGCAGGCCGATGCCCTGCGTCATCGCCACCGCCTTGAGTCCCCCATGCTCGCGAACGCCGCAAACCATCAAGGCCTCGCAAGGCGCGCTCATCGAATGCAGGTCCAGCAGGTAATCGGCCGAATCGATATAGTTCACCAACTCGCGGGCGCGCCTTAACTCAATCGAATCGCGCGGGCCTTTGAGGACATCATCGCCCCACAGACGATTATAATCTTCATCACAAAATCGATTGCCGTGCGGATTTTCCGGGTCCCATCGGTGGTAGGCCTCGACATTGGCAAAGACCAAGGACAAGACGCCTTGCAGGGGACGAACATCCTCTTGCAGCAAAAAGTCGAGCGCAATCGCACCGCACAACTCGTTGCCGTGGGTCAAAGCCTGGATCAGCACATGAGGCCCTGGTTTGCCCGACTCCAAACGTACAAGGTAATCGATCGCTGGTGTTCCTGCTGCAGCCGACACACGGCGATAGGGACGAATATCAGGTGCCTGAAGTTCGACCGGCACTTGCGATTGGAGATGCTGAGCAGGCTGGATAGGACGATTCATCATAAAAATTGAAGAACATGAGGTGAAACAAATTCAAAACGGCGCTTTCGAAACGCGCAAGGAAGTGTAATCTTCGGATTCGGAAAAAAACGGAGGACTCCATGACATCGTTTCATTCAGGCCATGTACCCGGTATCCAGGCAGGAAGAAGAACCATCATCAAGGCTGGAAGTTCGCTGGCACTGACGGCTGCAAGCGGCTTTCCCATGCTCGCTCAGGCTTCCCCACTTTTTGAAAGCATATTGATGTTTGTGCCTGCAGCGCCTGGCGGTGGCTGGGACGGTACAGCACGATCGATCGAGAAGGCCGCACGCGACAGCGGTCTGGTCGGTAGTTTTCAGTTTGAAAACGTGGGTGGGGCAGCCGGCATGGTCGGTCTTCCCCGCTTTGTGAATCAGCGCAAGGGCATGGCCAATGCCTTGATGGTCGGCGGTTCGGTGATGGTAGGCGGCGGTATCACCAACAAGAGTCCGGTCACCATCAAGGATGTCACCCCCGTGGCGCGATTGACCGAAGAAGCGGGTGTGCTGGTTGTGCCGTCAAACTCAGCGATCAAGAACTTCAAGGATTTTGAGCAGGCCATCAAGGCAAATCCGAAAGCCGTAAGTGTTGCTGGTGGAAGCGCTGGTGGCACAGACCATATTTTGCTTGGGATGATGCTCAAAGCCGTGGGGAAAAACCCGCGCGAGGCGGCCTATGTCGCCTTTGCAGGAGGCGGCCCTGCCAATGCCGCAATTCTCGGTGGCCAGGTGTCTGCGGGCATCAGTGGTTACTCCGAATTTGCCGAACAAATCAAAGCAGGCCGTATGCGCCCGATCGCAGTATCGGGCACGACCCGGATTCCCGGGGTCGACATCCCGACCTTGCGCGAACAAGGCATGGATGTGACCGCGGCAAACTGGCGCGGCGTTTTTGGAGCGCCTGCGATCAGCGCTGCGCAACGCGATGCCCTGGTCCAGTTGCTCACCAAAATGCATGCTTCGGCCGCTTGGAAGGAAGTCTTGCAGCAACGCAAATGGACCGATGTATTTCTTGCCGGCGATCCTTTTGCCAAAGAGCTTGCTGCCGATATCGTGGCCACCGAAATCGTACTGAAGGATTTGGGCCTCGCTTAAGTTCTAGCTTGGATTCATGATCGGTTCGATCGCATGCTCATGATGCGTCGCTTCAAGGCCACCCGTCTCGCAGGCCTGATCCTGCTGGCCTTGAGCCTTGTCGCGGGCTGGCAGGTGACGGTGATTCCCTCACCCCCGGTTTACGCCGAAGTGGGCCCGCATTTGGTGCCCGGGGTAAGCGCGGTTTTTCTCACCCTACTGGCGCTGGCTTACCTGCTTGCCGATCGTCAAGGACTTAGCGTCGATGCCAGCGATGATCCGGACGAGCGCCCGCACGAAGGCGCAAACAAGCGCCTGCTGTGGTACGGCCTTGGACTGTTGGCATTGATCGTGTTGATTCCGATCGCAGGCCTGGGCCCAGCCGGCGCCTTTGCCTTTGCCGGGATTGCAAAAGCCTTCGATTCGCGACGCACCGCAGCCGACCTTGCCATGGGGGCAGTTTTCACGACGCTTTGCTGGCTGCTGTTTGCCAAGGGCTTGGGCGTGCAGCTCGGCCCCCTGGTCCTTGGGCTCGTCGGCTAAGTCCTTACCCGGCCCAACCGATTGATCCACCGGCGATCGGCTTGCATCGAGCAGGCACAAGGGATAAGCGATGGCAAGTTTTGATGCTTTGATCCAGGGCTTTCACGCTGCCCTGCAACCCACCATCCTGCTTTATGGTTTTGTGGGTTGTTTGCTCGGCACCGTGGTGGGCGTCATGCCGGGCATCGGTCCTGCCCTGACCATCGCCTTGCTTTTGCCCCTGACGTTCAAGGTTCCGGCTGCGGCCATGTTTGTTTTATTCGCCGGCATTTACTACGGAGCGATGTATGGCGGGTCGACCACCTCGATCCTTTTGAATACGCCCGGCGAATCGGCAACCCTGGTGACTGCGCTTGAGGGCAACAAGATGGCCCGTAACGGTCGCGGAGGCCCGGCACTTGCCACAGCAGCGATCGGCAGCTTTGTCGCCGGCACCATCGGCACCTTGGCGCTGACCTTTTTCGCCCCGCTGGTGGTGGAAGCAGCACTTGCCTTTGGGCCGGCGGAATACGCCGCCTTGATGGTTCTCGCGCTGGTCGCTGTATCGGCTGTGCTCGGTCGATCGGCGCTACGAGGACTTATCGCGCTTGCCCTCGGTATACTTTTTGGACTGGTAGGCATCGATTTGCAAACAGGCCAGCCTCGCTTTACCTTCGGAACCGCCGAGCTGCTCGACGGCATTGAAGTCACCATTGCAGCGGTTGGCCTTTTCGCTGTGGGCGAAGCCATGTATCTGGCCTGGCAGGGAAACCATGCAAATGCAGAGATCATGCGCATGACTGGCAGCCTGATGCTCTCAAAAGCGGATTGGGGTCGCAGCTGGAAGGCCTGGTTGCGCGGTGCAGCGTTTGGGTTTCCCATCGGGGCCTTGCCGGCAGGTGGTGCCGAATTACCCACACTTTTGTCGTACTACGCCGAAAAAAAACTGAGCAAATACCCGGAGGAGTTCGGGCACGGTGCCATCGAAGGCGTTGCCGGACCCGAAGCTGCCAACAACGCCGCGGCGGCTGGCGTGCTCATGCCCTTGCTCACGCTGGGTATTCCCACCTCAGCAACCGCTGCCGTTATTTTGTCCGCCTTTGAAAGCTACGGGATACAGCCCGGGCCGATGCTCTTTACCCAGCAGGGCTCGCTGGTGTGGACCTTGATTGCAAGTCTCTTCATCGGCAATGTGATTTTGTTGCTGCTCAACTTACCCCTGGTCGGGCTCTGGGTGCGGCTGCTGCATATTCCAGCGGCCTGGCTTTATCCGGGTATTCTGGTGATCTCAACCGTGGGCGTGTATGGGGCGAGCAACTCGCTTTTTGATGTCGCATTGCTCTACGTTTTTGGTTTGCTCGGCTACGGCATGCGCCGTTTCGATTTTCCGGTTGCACCGCTGGTCGTTGGCTTGATTCTCGGACCGATGCTCGAGCAATCAATCCGACAAGCCCTCACCATATCGCAAGGGCAGTGGTCCACCTTTTTCACACGGCCTCTGTCAGCGAGTCTCTTGCTTATTGCTGCGGCCCTGGTGCTAGGCCCGGTTCTTTGGCGGCTTGTGCGAAAGCCTTAAGTCGTCTTGTTGGGGCCGACACCGCATGGGTTCATCGCCGTAACTTATCCACGAGCCTCAGAACATTTCACACACGACCCGTTGGAGTTGAACCATGATCGGAGCCGACGCACTGACCCACAGCTTGATTGAGAATGGCGTTGAGCTGTGCATCACCAACCCTGGCACTTCGGAGATGCACTTTGTGTCGGCGCTTGACCGTATTCGCGGATTGCGCTGCGTACTTGGCTTATTCGAGGGCGTGGTGACCGGTGCGGCCGACGGTTACTACCGCCTTAAAGGCAAGCCGGCAGCCACCTTGCTCCACTTGGGCCCCGGTCTTGGCAACGGCATTGCGAATTTGCATAACGCCCGAAAAGCGCGCTCTGGCATCGTCAACGTGGTGGGTGAACACGCATTGCACCACATTGCGCACGATGCCCCGCTCACCTCCGACATCGAAGGCATCGCAAGACCGGTGTCGCATTGGGTGAGGACAAGCAAAAACGCTGGTGAAGTCGGCGCTGATGGCGCTGAAGCGATTCGGGTTTCCCGCTCAAAAGCCGGACAGATTGCAACGCTGATTCTGCCTGCTGATACCGCCTGGTCTGAGGGTGCGGTACCCGCCAGGTCTGCAGAGCCAGAGCCCAGGACCCGAGTTGAAGCGGCCAGGATCGAAGCCGCGGCAGCGATGCTGCGCGAGCCCAATTGCCTGGTCCTTCTTGGAGGCGTCGCGGTTCGCGAACCCGCACTAGCGCTTGCCGGTAAGGTCGCCGGAAAGACCGGATGCACGCTGATGGCCGAGTTCAACAACGCGCGCCTTGAACGCGGCGCAGGCCGCGTGGACCTGCCGCGCGTGCCCTATGTGGTTGAGCAAGCCATCAAACTGCTCGCTCCATACCGTCATGTTATTTTGATCGGTGCAAAAACCCCTGTGGCCTTTTTCGGTTACCCCGATAAACCGAGTGTCTTGCTGAATCCCCAAGCACAAGTTCTGGAACTTGCAACCGTCGACGACGATTTGCTGGCGGTGCTTCAAGACCTGGTGCAAGCTTGCAAGGCCAGCCAAGCACCTTTGGCTCAGGTCGCCGAGCGCAGTGCGCTCGGTCAGGCTTACGGGGCGCTCAATCCAGAAAGCATCGCTCAAGTGCTGAGCGTATGTATCCCTGAGCAAGGCATCGTGATTGATGAAGCGGTCACAACCGGCCGACAATTTTCAGCGACCACCCGCGGTGCTTTGCCGCATTGCTGGTTGAATTCCATGGGTGGCTCTATTGGCTTTGGCATGCCCAATGCCATCGGTGCGGCGATTGCTTGTCCGGATCGTGCGGTGATTTGTCTGGAAGGCGATGGTTCTGCCATGTATACCGAACAATCGCTCTGGACCATGGCACGCGAGCAACTGGCCATCACGGTTGTGATTTTTGCCAACCGGAGTTACGCCATCTTGCGCGGCGAATTCAACGCAGTGGGTGCCGGATTGCCTGGACAACGCGCAATCGACATGCTGAGTTTGGATCGTCCCGTGCTGGACTGGGTGTCGATCGCACAAGGCCACGGACTCAAGGCCGAGCGCGTGAGCGAGGCTGAAGCATTCCAAAAGGCTTTGACGCGCGCAGTGGCCTCTAAAGAACCCTCACTGATCGAAGTGCTGCTTTAATTTCAGGGGGAAAGCGGCGGTGCTACGTATTGATATTGAACGCCCTGCGGCCCGAGTTGGGGGAGGTACCAATACGACCCGCAGCGGTAGTAAGTCTGCGCTTGCACCTGCTCCAGCACACAGCCCGCAGGCAGGGCCGAATAAAGGGTCCCGAATGGCGGAACTGCACTCTGCGACTGAACTGCGCCTTGCGAAGGATCGATCAACACGGTTGGCGATGGCACCGATGAGGCGACCACCAGCGGATGGCTGTAGATAACCGGAGCTGGATTAACCACCACCGGGGTGCCCGCATGGGCAATCGCTGCGCCCAGAATGCCCCCGCCCAGAATGCCGAGTCCGACAGCGCCGAGACCGTATCCATGACGGTAAACGTAATGACGCGGTGGCCCGTAGTAGCCGTGGTTGCGGTAGGAGCCACCATGAATCTGATAGCTGACCACCCGGCTGTTGACAATTACCGGCAGGCCATGACCATAGCCTGATCCGAAGCGATGATGATGAACATGCTGCGGTGCGGCATACGAAGGCTGGATAGCGCTTGCTGCCCAAAGAAGACTGAGTGCGGTCAGGCACAGGAGCCTGGGTGAAAGCTTTCGTTTGCTCAGCATCGTCTTGACCTCCTTAACAGCTTAATGAAGATAACGCCTCAAGCGCCTTTCCGGTTGACCGCAGCTTTGGCGATTTTCGATTGAGCGCAACGCTAGCGATTCAAAGCGATAATCCCACTGTATACAAAAAAGACCTCGCAAGGAAGCGACCATGGATCTTCAGTTTAGCCCCGAACAAGAGCACTTCCGGCAGGAGGTACGCGCGTTCGTCGCAAGCCACCTGCCAGAGTCGATCCGATGGAAAGTCAACAACGGGCTGGCGATTGCCCGCGATGATTACATCAGCTGGCAAAAGCTGCTCCACGCCAAGGGATGGGCCGGCGTCAGTTGGCCCACCGAGTTCGGTGGCACAGGCTGGGATCCGGTTCGGCAGTTCATTTTCGACGAAGAGCATGCCGCTGCCGGTGGGCCAAGGCTGCTGTCATTCGGACTCAAAATGGTTGGCCCGGTCATCATGGCTTTCGGTTCACCCGAGCAACAGGCGCGCTACTTGCCCAAGATTCTCAGTGCCGATGAATGGTGGTGTCAGGGTTACTCGGAGCCGGGCGCTGGCTCCGATCTGGCATCGCTCAAGACCCGTGCGCTGCGCGATGGTGACTACTATGTCGTGAACGGGCAGAAAACCTGGACGACCCTGGGTCACTACGCCGATTGGATGTTTTGTCTGGTGCGAACCGATGCGCAGGCCAATAAACCGCAGCAGGGCATCAGCTTTTTGCTGATTGACATGAAGTCACCAGGCATTACGGTCAGACCGATTCTGCTGTTGGATGGAGCGCACGAAGTCAATGAAGTCTTTTTTGATAACGTTCGCGTTCCCACATCGAACCGTATCGGTGAGGAAAATCGAGGATGGACTTATGCCAAGTATTTACTCGGCCACGAGCGGATCAATATCGCCGGGGTGGGGATTTCGAAGCGGGAACTGGCAAGACTCAAGCGCATCGCCTCTCGGGAAACACGTCAGGGTAAACCGCTCCTGCAAGATCCCTTGTTTGCAGCCAAGCTGGCGCGGCTTGAAGCTGAACTGATGGCGCTTGAAATCACCAATTTGAGGGTACTTGCCGCCGAGGCTGAAAAACGCAGCCCCGGTCCTGAGGCCTCGATTTTGAAAATCAAGGGCAGTGAAATTCAGCAAGCGCTGACCGAGTTGATGATGCTTGCCGTGGGCTCGGCTGCCATCCCCTTTCAGCCTGACTGGGTCAACGCGGGCTGGCAAGCCCAGGCACCGGTTGCTTCCTGGGCAATTCCGCTTGGCGCTGCCTATTTGAACATGCGCAAAACCACGATCTACGGCGGATCCAACGAGATCCAGCGCAATATCATTTCGCAAATGGTCCTTGGACTCTGAGCGCAAGGAGCCTGACTTTGAACTTTCACATCACCACCGAACAACAGATGCTGGTGGAAAGCGTTCAGCGTTTTTTAGAACGTGACTACGGCTTTGACGCCCGACGCAAACAACTTGCCGACCCGGGTTCGCCCCGTTGGCGCTGGCAGACGCTTGCCGAGCTCGGACTGCTTGGGCTGATGGTCGACGAAGAACAAGGCGGCATGGGAGGCAGCGCCTTCGATGCCATGCTGGTTGCCCAAGCGCTTGCCCCCGGACTGTTGCTTGAGCCCTGGCACGAGGTCGCGATTGAATCGGTGAGCTTGTTGCAAGCCTTAAAACCTTCTAGTGGTTTGACCGATCCAGTCGCAAGAACAAAAGGGGAAGCCATCAGCGCTGCACTTAAAGCCATCATCGCGGGAGAGCGGATGATTGTGCCGGCGCATGATGAGGCGGGCATGCAAGGCAACATGATGGCGGTGAAGACGCATGCCGATCCTGCAGGCGACGGATTTGTGATCAGCGGAAGCAAAACCTTAGTCAGCGCAGGATCGATTGCAGACCAATGGCTTGTCACGAGCACGATCGGGAGCGTGGAAGGTGGCGCTGAGCGGCAAAGATATGCTGTTTTTCTCTTCGGCTCGGAAGTCCCCGGTGTTCAGCTTCGCCCTTATCCGGGCATGGATTCGCGCTGGTATGCCGATCTGAGCTTTCGCGATTGCTGGGTACCTTCGAGCTGCTTGTTAAGTGCGCATGCCGAATCGGACATAGAGCTCACCCAGGCGATGCGCTTGATGGCTTGGTGTGCGGATGCTCAGGGTTGCATGCGTGCTCTGCTCAAGCAAACCACCGAGTACTTGCAAACACGTCAACAGTTCGGTCAAGCCATTGGAAGGTTTCAAGCTTTACAACATCGCACAGTCGATATGTTCATGCACAGCGAACAGTCCTATTCGATGTTGATCCGCGCAGCCGACGCCTGCGAACGCCTGCGTCGACAGCGAGCCGCGCAGCACGATCGCGAGGCTGCGGCTGCCAGCACGTCGACACAAGCAAAGCCCCTTGCGCATGCCTTGGCTGCCTCGCGGCTTTTGATCGGTGTTGCAGCCCGCAGCGTGTCGCAAGAAGCGGTGCAACTACACGGCGGCATGGGTGTGAGCGATGAGCTTCAAGTGGGACATTTTTTCAGGCGACTGACCGCCTTTGAGTTAAGACTTGGTGATACCGATTATCACACCCATGTGATGGCGAGCATGATTCAATAGCCGATGCCCGAGCGGCTTAGATGGACGAGCCGCTCTAATGTCGGTAACCTTAGGGTTCCTTAACTACCGGCTTTGCGTGATGGAAATCTTTGCCGTCGCCTTTTTGATCTTTCTCAACGGGCTTTTTGCCATGTCAGAAATGGCCCTGGTGTCCTCCCGAAAAGCCCGACTCCAAAAATTGGTCGATGAAGGCGACACTGCAGCAGCCGCCGCACTTGCCCTCAACAACGAACCAACCCGCTTCTTGTCCACCATACAGATCGGCATCACCTCGGTCGGTGTGCTCTCGGGTATCGTCGGCGAAGCGACCTTAGCCAAGCCGCTTGCCAGCGGGTTTCATGCGCTGGGCATGGCCGATGAAGCCTCTCAATGGATCGCTACCGGACTTGTGGTGGTGATCATCACCTATTTGTCGATTGTCTTTGGTGAATTGGTTCCGAAGCGCCTGGCGCAAGGCAATCCTGAATCGCTGGCCCGGATTGTTGCAGCACCGATCACACTGCTTGCGCTGCTGGTTGGACCCTTTGTGAGTCTGCTCACAAGAACCACTGAGTTGGTACTCGCGCTTTTTCCGAGGAAAACGCACGAGCCACCTTCGGTCACTGAAGAAGAAATTGAAGCGCTGCTCGAGGAGGGCTCAGACGCTGGCGTGATCGAAGCACAAGAGCACCAAATGGTTCGCAATGTGTTTCGCCTTGATGACCGACAAATTACCTCGCTGATGGTACCGCGCTCGGAGATCGTGGCCTTGGATGCGGCCTTGCCTACCGAGGAGAATCTTTCGGTCATTGCCGCATCTGACCACTCCCGGTTTCCGGTGTTGCGCGGCGATAGCCGCGATATTGTTGGCATCGTATCGGCTAAGCATTTGTTGAATCAATTTTTGCGCAATGAATCGCCCGATATCCAGCGCGCGATGCAAGCGGCGGTTTTTGTGCCCGAAACACTGACCGGGATGGAATTGCTGGAGAACTTTCGGGCGAGTTCGACCTCGATGGTCGTGGTGATGGACGAATATGGCCAGCCGCAGGGAATCGTGACCGAGCAAGATGTGTTTGAGGCGATTGCCGGTGAATTCAAACCCCGACATGCAGACGATGCCTGGTCGATTCAACGCGACGATGGTTCCTGGCTGCTCGATGGGTTGATACCGATTCCCGAGCTTAAAGACTTACTTGCACTTGAAGAAGTCCCAGAAGAGGACAAGGGGCGCTACCACACGCTTGCGGGTATGTTGATGCTCTTACTCGGCCGATTGCCGCGGACAACCGATCAGCTTGACTGGGAACGCTGGCGTTTTGAAGTGGTTGACCTCGATGGTCATCGCATCGATAAGGTCATTGCCAAGCGTATGACCGAGCCAGGCGACTCCGATGCTTGAGAGCCCGAGTCAGGCCACTCCCATGCTTGAGAGTTCGAGTCGATTGCTTCAGGATCGAGAGCGATCCCAGAGATTGGGGATCGTTGACGCGCTGTAGCCTGATATAAAATCTTTTCGTAAGGCCTCTGGATCCGAAGTCGAGGGGTCAGCTAGTCGGTACACATGCCGCTTGAACGCACCGATGTTTGCCCCGTACACATGAATGCTGATCGATGGCTGATCGGTCATCGCGTTGGCAACCGTGTGCACATCACCAAGGCTTGGCGATACGGCTTCTATATCACCGCGTTCTAAACGATAGGCTTTGCCGACTGTCTGCATGAAACCCCCGGCATCGGGAGCGTAGGACTGACATAACTCGGCGCCGCGCAAAATCCCGACCAGTCCCCAGATCCCATGATCGTGAATCGGCGTTTGTTGCCCGATACCCCAGACGAAACTGACCACAGAGAACCGCTCAAGCGGATCACAATGCAATAAATATTGCTGGTAATACTGCGGATGAGGCTGCGCAAAGGCGGGCGGCAGCCATCGATCGTCGTCGATCAGCCCTTTCAGCAAGGGTTTGAGTTGCGCGATCAGTTGCGCTTCGTCGTTCGTTTTTTCAACACAGCGCGTGGCCAGCCGGACAAAATCGCGGAGGGGTTCGATGCTGTGTTGATTGTGCAATGAGGTCAGGCCAAAAGCCATCGATTGACAACAAGTTATTTGCGTTTCACTTTTTCAAGCATTTTGAAAACCGTTTTGCTCGCGCGGGCGAACTGACGCTTGAGAAGCTTGGGTAATGCGCGGCGCTCCAAAGTGTTGCGTCGGGTGCGTGAACGTTCAGCCATGATAAAAGTCCCGGTTAGTAAAACACCTTCGAATTGTAGCAAGCAATCCTCAGGACCGTGCCCATCGCGTGAATAGGCCCGTCGCGGGAATGGCCCATCGCGTGATTAGGCCCATCGCGTAAACATCCCCATGACCGCCCCAAAACAAAAGTCGCTATGAAGAGCTTAACGATCGCCCTATTCAAAATTCTGCCTTCGTTGCTTGAGACAATAGGCTGATCACAACGGAGTCAGATCCCATGCCTTTGCGTCATCGCCAAGACTATTGCCCCTTTCCCTGGACCGTTCACCACGTCGAATTGGACTTTGACCTCGATGCCCAGTCCACGCTGGTGCACAGCCGCATGCAACTGTCGATCAAGCATGTTGAAAACGAGGGGCCAACACCTGGAGGCGAGGCTTACACGCTTACGCTCGATGGCGAGGAACTCGAACTTGAGGCGATTCGTGTCAACGGTCTGACACTTGATCCTGATCGGTATAAGCTTGATGAGGAAAAGCTGAAGCTCGTTGGCCTACCCGAGCAATGCTGCGTGGAGATTCGGGTTCGAATCAGCCCCGCAGCCAATGCTTCGCTCTCGGGTCTTTATCAGTCCGGCAACAATTTGCTCACCCAGTGCGAAGCTGAAGGTTTTCGTCGCATCAGCTTTTTTCCCGACCGTCCCGACGTGATGAGTCGCTATCGGGTGCGCTTGCGCGCCCACCCCAGTCAGTATCCGGTATTGCTCTCAAACGGTAATTGCCTTGCCAACACGCAACTTGCCGATGGCCGGATCGAGTCGCTTTGGGAAGATCCATTTCCCAAACCGAGCTATTTGTTTGCGATCGTCGCCGGCAAGCTCATCGCACAGGAACAAAGCATCAGGACCGCGAGCGGCCGGGAAGCCTTATTACAGGTCTGGGTTGAGCCGGGGAATCAAGATAAGACCGATTGGTGCATGGCGTCCTTGCAGCGGGCTTTGCGCTGGGATGAATCGCGCTTTGGGCTGGAGCTCGATCTCGAGCGCTTCATGATTGTTGCCACCGCCGACTTCAATATGGGAGCGATGGAAAACAAGGGTCTCAATATTTTTAATACCAAGTATGTTTTCGCCCATCCGACAATGGCTACCGACGCCGATTTTGCTGCGATTGAATCGGTCGTGGGGCATGAGTATTTCCATAACTGGACAGGTAACCGCGTCACCTGTCGGGACTGGTTTCAGCTCACGCTCAAAGAGGGCTTGACTGTTTTTCGCGACCAGGAGTTTTCAGCCGA
>DDPV01000026.1:62227-62520 GCA_002342365.1 Burkholderiales bacterium UBA2459
GACGCTGCCGCAGGCAGCGCCCGGGCGGTGCTACGCATCGCTCAGATCCGCACGCTTAAAGCGCTCCAGTTTCCAGAAGATGCCGGGCCGATGGCACACCCGGTTCGCCCTGAATCCTATAGCGCTATTGATAACTTCTACACCATGACCGTGTATGAAAAGGGTGCAGAGCTCGTGCGGATGTTGCAAACGCTGCTCGGTCCGACAGGTTTTCGCGCAGGATTTGATCGCTATATAAAACAGTATGATGGGCAGGCGGTCACTTGCGATGATTTCCTTGACGCGATGGCTAA
>DDPV01000026.1:62550-63836 GCA_002342365.1 Burkholderiales bacterium UBA2459
AAGATCTGATTCTGCGAATTCGCCAAGAGCCAGCGCAACATCGCAACCCAAAACTGCCACCGACAAGCAGCCCCTTATTGATTCCCGTGCTGATTGGCTTTGATGATGAGACCGCATCCGAACTATGGGAAATCGATCAATGGGATCAAGAAAAGCGTTTCCCCGGAAGAGCAAGGTCTACAGCGTCGATCCTTCGCGGCTGCTCGGCACCGGTCATGCTTCAGGATGATCTGCGTGCCGATCAGGTCGCTCGGCTTGCCCGATGCGACGGCGATCCGGTCAACCGCTGGATGATGATGCAAAGACTCATGAGTGCGGCTGTGCTTGGCACCGGCGCTCTCACCCCGGTGATCGATGCGCTGCAAGCGGTGCTTGACGACGATCGTTCGGATCCAGCCTTCACGGCGCTGATGATCAGTTTTCCGCCTGAAATTGAGCTTGCCCAGGCGCTCACAACACTCGATCCGCAAGCGCTAAGAGCACAGCGCCAGCGCTTGATGAGCGCCTGTGCCGATGCGCTGCTCGGAAAGCTCAGGGCAATAGTCAAGCACATGCGTTGGCTTGAATCCAAGCGAAGCTATGAGGCCAATCCCCGGCATGCCGGTGAACGCGCCTTGGGCAACGCCGCGCTTCTTTTATGGTCTTATGCAAGCGAAACGGACCCGGAGGTGATCGAAATCGCAAGCGAGCAATGCGGTGAAGCTTCGCACATGACCGATCGCGCAGGCGGTATGGCTGTGCTGATGCGGCAAGCGAAACCCGTCCGCGATCAGGCGCTTGCAGACTATGAACGGCAGTTCAGCCATGAGGCGCTTGCGATGGATCGATGGCTTACGATGCAGGCAAGCCGCCATCAACTTGAGGGTGAAGGTCCAGTGCTTGACGATGTGGTCCGCTTGATGCAGCACCCCTGCTTTTCGCTGCGCAACCCCAATAAGGTCCGCGCACTCATGTCCAGTTTTTGTCACCATAATCTGGCTGCGTTTCATGAGCCGCAGGGCGAGGCTTATCGCTGGTTTGAAACCCAGTTCTGCGCTCTGGATGCTCTCAATCCGCAAGTCGCAGCGCGTTTGGTTCGGGCGTTGGAGCGCTGGCCCTTGCTGGTTGAGCCGATGCAAAGCCTTGCAAAATCCTGCCTCGAGCGCCTGGCACATCATCGCGGTTTATCCAACGACAGCGCAGAAATCGTACAAAGTGCACTAGCTGCTTACCGAAACAAGCCTCCATTTCAAGCTTGATATCAACTTCATTGTGAGACGCCAGCATGAACCCAGACCCTAGCAAGC
>DDPV01000026.1:63875-66023 GCA_002342365.1 Burkholderiales bacterium UBA2459
TTGTTGCTTGAGGTGGTTGCCAGAGCTTGTAAGCGGATCAGTTATGCGGTGGGTAAAGGCGCATTGGCCGGTCTGCTTGGCGATGCAGGTCATCACAACGTGCAAGGTGAGGCACAAAAAAAGCTCGATGTCATTGCCAACGACGTCTTGCTTGAGGCCAACGCCTGGGGCGGTCACCTCGCTGCCATGGCCTCCGAGGAAATGGATGAACCCTACCCGATCCCGGATCGTTATCCGCGGGGTGAATATTTGCTGCTTTTTGATCCGCTCGATGGCTCGTCAAATATTGATGTCAATGTATCGATTGGAACGATTTTCTCGGTCTTGCGCATGCCGCAAGCCGGCGCAGAACCAACGCTGGACCACTTCTTGCAATCAGGCCGCCAACAAGTTGCAGCCGGTTATGCGGTTTATGGCCCGTCGACCTTGTTGGTACTCACCGTGGGCGATGGCGTGGCCTGCTTCACGCTGGATCGCGAGACGGGTAGCTGGTGGCTCACCCAAGACGCGATGCTTATACCTCGGCAAACCCGGGAGTTTGCGATCAATGCCTCCAATGCGCGGCACTGGGAGCCGCCTGTCAAACGCTATATCGATGAGCTCTTGGCCGGCTCCTCGGGCCCCCGCGCTTCAGATTTCAATATGCGCTGGGTGGCCTCGATGGTGGCCGATGTACACCGGATCATGACGCGCGGCGGAATTTTTTTGTATCCCCGCGATGCCCGCGATCCCTCAAAACCCGGACGCCTGCGGCTCATGTACGAAGCCAACCCGATGGCGATGCTGATCGAGCAAGCGGGCGGAGCTGCAAGCACGGGACTGATGCCGATTCTTGACGTGCAGCCGCAAGCCTTGCATCAACGGGTTCCAGTCATTCTCGGATCGATCGAAGAAGTAGAACGTCTTGTGATGTATCACAAGACGCTCTAGAACACGGCCGCATCAAGCACCCGCCGGTTTAGTTTATGCTTTCCTAGGCCAGGCTCGGTGGGTCGTTGAAGTCAAGCAAGGCGCGAACATGCGCTTCAGCCGACAAAGCAAGCGCCCTCAAATCATAACCACCCTCGAGCAAAGACACGATCCGGGACTGCGCAGCGCCGCGCATCGAAAACTGGTGTAACTGCTGGGTCAGCCAGGCGTAGTCTTGCTCGGTCCAGTTCAGTTGCGCCAAAGGATCATCGCGATGCGCATCAAAACCAGCTGATACAAGAATCAACTGAGGGTCGAACTCGGCAAGTGCCGGCAAGGCTTCGCTGATCCAACGCTCGCGAATGCGAACCCCATCCGAGTAGGCAGGCAAAGGGATGTTGCAGGTATTGTGACCTAAGGGATCAAGACCGCGATAAGGATAAAGCGGCGACTGAAAACTGTGCACCATGAAGATGTGCTCGTCATCAGCCAGAATCGCTTCGGTGCCGTTGCCGTGATGGACATCCCAATCGACGATAGCCACCCGCGATAAGCCTTTGACTGCGCAGGCGTAGCGCGCTGCAATCGCCACGTTGTTGAAGAGACAAAACCCCATCGCACGGTCCGATTCCGCATGATGACCCGGAGGTCGGACGTTGCAAAACGCGCGGGTCAGCTCCCCGTCGATCACCCTGCGGACTGCTTCAATGGCCGCACCAGCGGCCATCAAAGCTGCAGGCAGGCTTGCCTTATTCATCGCAGTGTCTGCATCGAGCTGCACCAGCGCATTGCCTTGGGGTGCGATAGCAAAAACACGGTCCACATACTCAGGTCTGTGGGCAAGCACAAGTTCATCGCGGCTTGCCGGGCGCGCTTTAAAGGCATGCAAGGCGCTGTCCAAGCCAACAGCCTTCAAATGCGCATCAATCACCTCCACCCGCTCTGGACACTCCGGATGCCCGTCGCCCATCTTGTGCTGCGTATAAATCGGGTCGTAGGTGTAGCCTACCCGCATGATCTGCCTTAGGCTTAGGACAAGGGATCCGGATCGACGATTTTCAAAACTCGGGACTCGCCGTTGTGTCGAACCCTTGCGCCGAGGTAGAAGATCTCAACCGATGAGGGTTGTTCGGTGACCACGGTAAAAGGCGCTTTACCGAATATCGACCGCGCTTCGTTGGCGGCCAGATTCAGGCGCTCCACCCGACCGTCAGCGCTTCGGACACAGACTTTTTGACT
>DDPV01000026.1:66090-66473 GCA_002342365.1 Burkholderiales bacterium UBA2459
TCGGCAAATGCCTGTCGATCGGGGTAGCGCATTTCCTTGCCCGCAGCAACAGGCCTATCCTCAGGCGAAGCAGCGCGCTCTTGCGAGCGCTTCCGATCCGCTGATACATCGTTTGCTGCCGCTTTCGATGCCACCCTTTCCCGGGTTGAAAGGGCCTCTTTTGCATCCGCCCTACTCTTGTTACCCCGACGATCATCCTGACTTGCGGGCGATTGGTTTTGGCCCTCGCCTGGCTTGCTGACAAAGGGCTGCGGGTATTCGTTGTCGCTAGGCTTTGCCAGCGCAAGCTCGACCTTGTTTGCCTGACTCATTTCGACAGGCCTTGCATTAAGGGCGCTGGGCGGATCATCGAGCCTTTGTTGAACCGCAAGAATCGGATCCGA
>DDPV01000026.1:66541-67404 GCA_002342365.1 Burkholderiales bacterium UBA2459
ATCGCCAGTACCCTCATGAGCACGTGCAAGCGCCATCGACAAGTCCTGCGCATTGAGGTTGACCTTGTCTGATGCGTGATGGGTGGCGCTTCGCTTCAGGGAACTTCTCAGCGCTTCCCCTGCAGACGCGGGCACTGGGCGCGGTGGAACCGATTGATGCAGGCTCGCGAGGTCAACGCCAAGCACAGTCGCATACTTTTGAGCAATTTGCGCGCGGTGATTTGCGTTGTAAAAACCCCGCTCCGAGCCCTCTTCAAGCGAACGAAGTTGTGTTTCGGAGACCATCAGCTCGCGCGCCCATGAGGCAAGCGAAAGCCCTCGCCTTAAGCGCGCTGATTTGAGCAACTCTCCGTTGATGACAAGTGACATGGGTTTGAGAAATGATGGGGCGCAACCGTTCACCGAAACCGACAGACCCATCTTGGGCCCTTACCTGCGGTCGATACTACACAAAAGCGCAGCGATGGCCAAAGTCGATGCGGCATGCAGCCAACAGTGCCACTCCCGCTTTCACGGGCCTTGATGGAATTTACTCAGATTAGGCTTTACATAGGCCACTCTTCATCGTCGTCGGCATGCGCCATCATCACCCGCATCACATCACTCATCGAGATCATACCGACCACCGCGTCGCCTTCTGCGACCGGCAGGTGGCGGAAATGACGCTCCGACATGATCCTCATGCAATCGGCAATCGTTGCTTCGCGGCTTATCGTAATAACATTTTTCGTCATGATATCGCCAACGCTTAACTGCTCCGGATCAAGGCCTTTAGCAACGATTTTGTGCGCGTAATCGCGATCCGAGATAATCCCGCACATCTTCTCGTCTTCAAATACGACGAGGCAGTGGATTTTCTTGTC
>DDPV01000035.1 GCA_002342365.1 Burkholderiales bacterium UBA2459
TCGCGCCTTGAACGACTCGTAAGTTGTGTTGGAGCGGCAATACAGCAAATTGACCCAGACCATGGCGGCCAGAGCTTGGATTGAATCCAGGTTGATCAGGGGCCGATCTGTCGAGCGCTAAAGATCGGCTCCTGTGGCACAAAGATCCAGAGCATCAGGTACACCAGTAGGCCAGCACCACCAAAAAAGGTGAAGAAGGTGAAGACCAGCCGCCACAGCCAAGGTGCTATCCCCGAGATCTGGGCTAGGCCGCCGCACACGCCACCTAACCAGCGGTCGCTATGGCTTCGGCACAAGCCGTTGAGCGCACGCGCCAGGGGTGGTTGGTCGGTCTGGGTGTGTTCATTCAGCACACGCGCCTTGGCCTGCTTATACTCGGTGTCGCTCAGATCACCACTGCGGTGGAGATCAGCCAAGCGGCTCAGGTCATGGGTGACGGACATCTTTTGCTCCTTTCATTGCGGATTTCGGAGGATCGAATGAATCGTCCACTTCTTATTGCCCTCCTAATCATAGGCCTTTTGGGACCTGCCCGATCGGAAGATTCCAAGGGTTCCTTCGGATTCGTCGCCAAAGTCGATGCTGAGGGCATCTTCGATCCCACATTGAAAACCGTTCAGATCCAGAGCGTAAAGAAGGGCCTGCCTGCAGACCTCGCGGGCATAGTCGCCGGCGACAACATTGTCGAGGTTGACGGAATCAAGGTGGCAGGCGCTAAAGCAAGTGTCATGGCCGCGCGCATGAAAAAGCGGCCGGGCGAATCCCTTGTCCTCCGACTGCTTCGGACCAACGGTGAAACTTATACCGCCACTTTGTCTGCCGTCCCGCAGACACCCTGAAAGTGGGGTCCGTAGTGAGTCCTGTCGCTGCTTCAAGGCAAGCTCGTCACCACCACCTGCACTTCCCTACCCGACAGCATGAGTATAGGCTGCGCCTTCAAAATCGCTCCACACCCTCGTATAGCCAAGCGGCTTGAGCACGGCGTCACAAAAGGCCGCTGAGCGCTCAAGGCACTAAGGCCTAACGAGATATGATGAAGCATATGATTTTGAAGTTTAGCCAACAGACATTGCTTTCGCTGCGAGACAAATTTTTCTTTCTCGTCAAAATCTATAACCATGCCACATCAAGCCATACCGATTCTTCGCGTAAGCGACGCGCTAGCCTCTGTAGCCTGGTACCGCCGCTTGGGCTTTGAAGAAGACTGGCGGCACCAGTATGAGCCTGGATTCCCCTGGTTTATCTCGATCAGCACTGATGCTGGCGCGACCTTGTTTCTCACCGAACACCACGAAGACTGCCCACCAAGGGGTAGCGCCTTTTTGGTGACAAATAATCTTCAAGCTCTGGAGCGATCACTGAACATGACTGCTGAGCTCATGCCGTGGGGCGATCGGGAAATGCTGCTGATAGACCCCGACGGTAACCGGATCCGAGTGAGTGAACCAGGGCCAGCTTAAGTGAGCCGATTTCGCTTGGGACCGAAACGATCCACACATCACCCAAAGAGGCCATCCATGAGTAATTTCCCTATCGATACAGTTCACATGAACGAGCGCACACTTCTTTGCGCTCGGCATGTAGGACCCTACCATGGCATCGGTGCTGCCTTCGAAGTCCTTGAGCGGGAACTATCAAAACTCGGTATAAAAGCTGAGGCGATGCTTGCGATCTACCACGACAACCCCGAACTTGTTTCTCAAGATTCGCTGCGCTCGGACGCGGCGGCGCAAGTCAGTCCAAGCGATCTGATCGCAGCAAGCACGCTGACGCCATTCACATTAGAAGCTGGCAAGTTTGCTCGTTGGCTTCACAAAGGACCCTACAGCGAGCTCCATCAAACTTGGCAGGCAGGCTATCGCGCATTGGCAGCTAGCGGCGTACAAGCTAAAGGGGTCTGTTATGAAGAATACCTCAATGATCCCTGCCAAACAAAGCCCGATGAATTGATGACTGCGATTTATCAGCGCATTGAATAGGCTCAAGATCATGANNACAACTTTTTCGATGTCGAATACAGCGTATCCATGGACACCGGTCATCATCCTGCATACGCTTGCGGCGACAACGGCAGTCGTCCTTGGTGCGGCCTTACTGATCAGGCCAAAGGGAACTTTCCATCACCGTCTCTTTGGCTGGCTATGGGTCGTGCTCATGGCATCGGTTGCGGTGCTGTCTTTTGGCATACAACGCAAGGGATTGAGTTGGATTCATTTGCTTTCGGTTTTCACGCTCGTCATGCTCATCGTCGGTGTTCGCAACGCGAAAAGCCACAAAGTGATGCAGCACCGATACACCATGAAAGGCATCTACCTAGGGGCCTTGGTCATTACTGGGTTATTTACGCTTCTTCCAACAAGGCTTATTGGGAGCGCCCTCTTTGGATAAACGTCATCTGTTCAGTCGATAGGGTTCTTCAAAATCGCGAAAGTCGTTTTCTGCCAACGCATCCGCTACCCAGGCCACAAGGCCCTCGCAGCGCAGGCTCTCACCGAGGTAATCGGCAACAAGCTCGCTAACCGGTAGGCCATAGGTCCGGATACGCATCACCACCGGCGCAAAGTAGGCATCAGCAATGCTGTAGCGGCCAAACAGCATCGGGCCTCCGAATCGCAGCAACAGCGAAGACCACATGTGGTCGATTCTGGCCAGGTCGTTACGCACTTCGGCCTTATCGCGCAAAACGAGTGCGCCAATCTCAGGCAGGCTGGCCTCGATATTCATGGGGCAGGCAGATCGTAGAGCGCCAAAGCCGCTATGCATCTCCGCACAAACACTGCGGGCCAGTGCACGGGCTTCGCGATCCTCGGGCCAAAGGCTATGCTCAGGAAACTGTTCTGCCAGGTATTCCACAATCGCCAAGCTGTCCCAGATGACAAGACCGCGGTCAACCAGCACAGGAACCCTTGCGCTAGCAGATAGCTTCTCCATCGTTTGCTTGAAACGGGATGCAGGCGTGAAGTCATCAAAGCGGACCATGACTTCATCAAAGGCTATGCCCACCTGCTTCATCAACACCCAGGGCCGCATCGACCACGATGAATAGTTCTTGTTACCGATATAAAGTTTAAGATCGTGGCTCATGGGGATGTCCTTGTTGGCGGCTTGAATGGAAGGGCCCATACAGGGTAGCGCTTCATCAAGGTGCTGCTTGACGCTTTCCTCTGCGCGGTTCATGCGTGATTGAGTCAAACGAAGGTTGCGGTAGACAGCCCAAAGCGTGCACTCAGCGCCAGCGCTGGCCGC
>DDPV01000044.1:0-41274 GCA_002342365.1 Burkholderiales bacterium UBA2459
TCTCGGCAAAGTACAACTTCTAGGAGCCTCGCTATGAAACTGATCACGGCAGTCATAAAGCCTTTTAAGCTCGACGAGGTACGCGAAGCCTTATCCGAAATCGGCGTGCAAGGCATCACCGTCACCGAGGTCAAAGGTTTCGGACGTCAAAAAGGCCATACCGAGCTTTACCGGGGTGCCGAATATGTGGTCGATTTTTTACCCAAGGTGAAGCTCGAAGTCGCCACGCCCGATGCTTTGGTGGAGCGCGCGCTCGAGGCCATTGAGAAGGCAGCCCGCACCGGCAAGATCGGCGACGGAAAAATTTTTGTCTACAGCCTCGACGAGGTAATCCGTATTCGCACCGGCGAAACCGGTGAGTCAGCGATTTAACGGCGCTTGCGCATAGGCCATCGCGAAAGGAATTCGAATGAAAATGCTTCAGAATCTCATAAGAGCCCTTGGGCTTATGCTTTGTCTTGCCCTGCTTGCCAGCCCGATGTCGCAAGCTCTTGCTCAGAGTCCGGCCGTAGCGGCCAAAGCCGAATCAAGTGCTGATGCAAAGGCTGATGCGAAGGCCGATGCCAAGGCTGAAGAAAAGGCCGATGCCAAGGCCGAGGACAAGGCGCAAGCTTCTGATCCCAAAGCCGAAGCAGCACCCACGCCGCCCCCACCCAATAAGGGTGATACCGCCTGGATGTTGGTGGCCACGCTCTTGGTGGTGATGATGTCAGTGCCTGGTCTTGCGCTTTTTTATGGCGGGCTGGTGCGGGCAAAAAATGTCTTATCGGTACTGATGCAGGTCAGCACGGTGTTTTCTCTGATCGTGGTTTTATGGGTGATTTATGGCTACAGCCTTGCCTTTACCGGGGGTTCGCCCTTTATCGGTGGGCTCGACAAGCTCTTTTTGGCTGGCGTGACGGCAGACTCAGCGGGCGCAACCTTCAGCAAAGGGGTTTACATCCCGGAAATTGTGTTTGTGGCTTTCCAGGCAACCTTTGCAGCGATTACCTGCGCACTGATTGTGGGCGGATTTGCAGAACGGGTGAAGTTTGCGGCTGTGCTTTTGTTCTCGGCCATCTGGTTTACCTTTGGCTATATTCCGATCGCACACATGGTCTGGTTCTGGGATGGGCCGGATGCGATTAGCGACCCCAAGACGCTGGAGTCGGTGACCGCTGCCGCAGGCTGGTTGTGGCAAAAGGGTGCGCTTGACTTCGCAGGTGGTACGGTGGTGCACATCAACGCCGGGGTTGCCGGTCTGGTCGGTGCTTATTTGATCGGCAAGCGCATCGGTTTTGGCAAGGAAGCGATGGCGCCCCACTCGCTGCCACTCACCCTGGTCGGTGCCTGTTTGCTCTGGGTGGGTTGGTTTGGCTTTAACGCCGGCTCGAATCTGGAAGCCAACGGGGTGACCGGTATTGCATTCATCAACACGCTGGTGGCAGCGGCCTGCGGATTGCTTGCCTGGTCTTTTGGCGAGTGGATGTCCAAGGGCGAACCCTCGATGCTGGGCGCCGCCTCGGGCGCAATCGCTGGACTGGTTGGCATCACCCCGGCTTGCGGTTTTGTCGGACCGATGGGCGCGATTGTGATTGGCCTGGTCTCGGGCCTGGCTGCCTTGTGGGGCGTAGGCGGTCTCAAGCGTTTGCTTGGTGCTGACGACAGCCTGGATGTTTTTGGTGTTCACGGGGTTGCCGGTATTGTCGGTGCACTGCTTACAGCGGTGTTTGCTGCGCCGTCGCTTGGCGGTGCCGGGATTTTCGATTACGTAGCCAATACAGCCTCAGCTGATTATTCGATCGGAACGCAGCTGTGGATTCAAACGCAAGCGGTGCTGGTCACCGTAGTCTGGTCCGCGCTGGTTTCCCTGATTGCATACAAGCTTGTGGATCTGGTGATTGGGCTTCGGGTGAGTGACGAGCAAGAGCGCGAAGGCCTTGATGTTGCTTCGCATGGTGAGTCGGCTTACCGCCTCTGATCGCCTGCCTGTTCGCAACGCACTTTTCCGGTCGCCTTTCTCTTCTTCATGCGTCTTGCCCCGCCTTGATGGCGGGGTTTTTTTCGTGGCTGCCTGCCAACTACAATGCAGCCTCGGTATTCAACAAGGCGCATGTTCATGGTTCCTCACTTAAAGACCGCGCTCAACGGTCCGCTGCTTGCCCTGGAGCAGCAAATCATCGCGGCATCCGCTTCGATTGAACGCTGGTTTCGCCTGGCCTGGCAAGAGCACACGCCTCCCTTTTACGGCTCAGTCGATTTGCGGCACGCCGGATTCAAGCTCTCGCCGGTGGACATGAATTTGTTCCCGGGTGGCTTTAACAACCTCTCCGAGGAAATGCTGCCCCTGGCGATTCACGCAGCGATGGGGGCGATTGAAAAGTACTGTGCCGATGCGCGCAATTTGCTGCTTATTCCTGAAAATCACAGCCGTAACAGTTTTTATTTGATGAATGTTGCGCGCCTTGCGGGCATCCTGCGGCAAACCGGACTTGAGGTTCGCCTCGGCAGCTTAAACCCCGAGCTCGTCAAGGCCACCGAGCTTGAATTGCCCAATGGCCAGAGCCTCTTGCTTGAGCCCTTGCAGCGGCAGCAAAGCGCAAACGGATCAGCACGGCTTGGCCTGGAGAACTTCGATCCTTGCGCAATCCTGCTCAACAACGACCTTTCTGCCGGCATCCCGGAGTCTTTGCGAGGCCTTGATCAACAGGTTTTATTGCCTCCTTTGCACGCCGGATGGGCGGTACGTCGAAAGTCCCATCATTTTGCGGCTTTTGATCAGGTCGTTGGCGAGTTTGCCCAACTGCTGCAGATCGATCCCTGGCTGATCAATCCCTATTTCGCGGTATGCCAGAACGTGGACTTTCACGAACGCAGCGGCGAGCAGTGCATGGCCGAACAAGTCGAACAATTGCTTGGAAGAATGCGCAGCAAGTACCGGGAATACGGCATTACTGAAGAAGCTTTTGTGATCGTGAAAGCCGACGCGGGCACCTACGGCATGGGCGTGATGTCGGTAACAGACCCCTCGCAGGTGGTCAACCTGAATCGTAAGCAGCGCAACAAGATGGCAGTGGTCAAGGAAGGCCTTGAAGTGAGCCAGGTGCTCTTGCAAGAAGGCGTGCCCACCATCGAACAGCTTGAGGGCTCAAGCGCCGAGCCGGTGGTCTATATGATCGACCGCTATGTGGTGGGCGGGTTTTACCGGGTTCACCAAAGCCGTAGCCGTCAAGAAAGCTTGAATGCGCCTGGCATGCACTTTGTGCCCTTGCCCTTTGAAACCTCTTGCATCCTGCCCGATGGCACAGAACCGCCGCAGGCTGCTCCCAACCGCTTTTACGCCTACGGTGTGGTGGCGCGTCTGGCGCTTTTGGCCGCAGCGATTGAATTGGAGCAAACCGAGCCCGGTTCGGGCTTCTCTGCAGCGCAAGCGCAAGCTTGAGCGCCAAGCCACTTTCTGTCGGAGACAAGCGCGATGCAATGGCTTTTTATCGCTGACCCGATCAGCAGTTTCCAGATCAAAAAGGACAGTACCTACGCGATGATGCAAGCGGCGCAGGCACAAGCGCACGAGATCTGGGTGGCCGAACTCGGCGATCTTTATGCGCGCAAGGATCGTGTTTATGCCAGCAGCGCTCCAATCCGCTTGCAAAGCCTTGCGCCCGGCGTGAAGGCGTTGAAAAACCCGCGTTGGTACACACAAGGCGAGCGCCAGGAGCGATACCTTGGCGAGTTCGATGCGGTACTGATGCGCAAGGATCCGCCCTTTGATCTGGAGTTTCTTTATGCAACCCTGTTGCTTGAGCAGGCTGCGCGCGGCGGCGCCAGGGTTTTTAACCAGCCGCAGGTGCTGCGCGATCACAACGAAAAGCTTGCGATCCTGGAGTTTCCAGAATTCATCGCCGACACGCTGGTAAGCCGTGACCCGCAGCGCTTGCGCGCATTCGTGCAAGAACACCGGCTGGCGATCTTCAAGCTCTTGGACGGGATGGGCGGTGCCTCGATTTTTCAGGCGCGAGCCGATGACCCCAACCTGTCGGTTATTCTCGAAACCATGGCGCAATTCGGCAAGCGCAGCGTGATGGCGCAAGCCTACATTCCGGAGATTCGCGACGGGGATAAGCGCGTCTTGCTGATCGGGGGCGAGGTGGTGCCCTATGCGTTGGCACGAATCCCCAAGGCCGGCGAGGCCCGCGGTAATCTGGCTGCGGGTGGACGGGCCGAAGCGCGCCCTCTGAGCGCTGCCGATAAGCGTATTGGCGAGTATTTGGCGCCAAGACTCCATGCCCGGGGCCTTTTTTTGGTAGGTCTCGATATCATTGGGACGTTTCTGACTGAAATCAACGTCACCTCTCCGACCTGTTTTCGCGAAATCATGGATCAAACCGGCTTTGATGTGGCAAAGTTTTTCGTGCAAAAGCTCACGCAGGCTTGTAAACCATGATTGGTGTTTTGGTGATTTCGCACGAGCCGCTGGGTACGGCCCTGATTCGCGCGACCCGGCATGTGTACGGGCGATTGCCGGCGCAGTTGGCCGCCCTTGATGTCGTCCCGGATGAGGATCCGGAATTGGCCTACGCTGCCGCTTGTGAATTGAGCTTGCGAATCAACGATGGTTCGGGCTTGCTGGTACTGACCGATTGCTTTGGCGCCACGCCATCGCGGATTGCGATGCGATTGGCAAAACCCCAAAAAGTGCAGGTGTTGGCTGGGGTGAATTTGCCGATGTTGCTCAAGGCCCTTGCCCACCGCCGCATCGAGCTTTGCGAACTTGTTGCGTCGGTGAGTGCCACAGGCCAACATGCGATTTGCGAAATGGCCCACCCAAACAAGGAGTCCGTGAAGTGACCGAAGCTGCGGTGATTCTCAGCAACAAGCTTGGACTTCACGCGCGGCCTTCTGCGAAAGTCTCGCAGCTGGCCTCAAGCTTCAAGTCCGACGTCTGGCTTGCCCGTGGCAGCCGAAAAATCAATGCAAAAAGCATCATGGGCGTGATGATGCTCGCAGCGCCGCAAGGATCCAGTCTGAGCGTCTCGGCCGAAGGCGTTGATGAGGCGCAGGCGGTCCAGGCGCTGGTCGATCTTTTTGCCAGTGGTTTTGGTGAGCCAGGCTGATGTTCAGTTTGCATGGCGTGGGCGTGAGCGCCGGCATCGTGGTGGCGCGGGCGCGGCTGATTGAATCGGGCCATCAGGTCGACGTACCCCATTACCACATCAAGGCGAGCGAAACCGGGGCCGAGGTCGCGCGTTTGCAAGTGGCGATGCGCGATGTGCAACACGAGCTGCAGTCGGTGGCATCCCATTTGCGAGAAGACGCACCCCCTGAGGCCAAAGCCTTGCTCGAAGTCCACGCGATGCTGCTCGATGACCCGGCCTTTACCGGCGCAGCGGCGCGAGCCATTTGCCAGTCGCGCTGGTGCGCTGAATGGGCCCTTTCGGTGCAGGCCGCCGAGCTTGCAGCGCAGTTTGAAGCGATTGAAGATGAGTACTTGCGCGAACGCGGCCGCGATGTGCAGCAGGTTGCCGACCGGGTGTTGCGTCGACTTGCAGGCAGTCCGAGCGCGCACGCGATGGCCGACGAGCCAGCCGTGATTGTGGCAGCCGACATTGCGCCTGCCGACATGCTGCAATTACGCCATGCCCTTGGTTTTGTGATAGATCAGGGCGGTGTGACCTCACACACCGCAATCCTGGCACGCGGCATGAACGTGCCCGCGCTGGTCGGTGCGGGTCGAGCAAGCGAGCTGATTCGCGATGATGATTTATTGATACTTGACGGCCATCGTGGCGTGGTTGTAGTGGCACCCGATGAGGCGATGCTCACCGAGTACCGCAATTTGCAAGCCCAAGAGGTGCTTGACCGGCAGCGCTTGTTGCGGCTTGTCCATGTGCCTTGCCTGAGTCTGGACGGTCAGGCCATTGAATTGCAGGCCAACATCGAAACACCGGCTGAGGCGGCTGACGCGATCGCTGCCGGTGCGCAAGGCGTGGGCTTGTTCCGCTCAGAGTTTCTGTTTTTGAATCGCAGCCGGCTACCGGATGAAGAAGAGCAGTACCGTGCGTATCGGGCGGTGATCGAAGCCATGGCACCGCGACCGGTGACCATCCGCACGCTTGATGTCGGTGCCGATAAAGCGCTCGGCATCAGCGGCGAGGATCCGCATCAGGCACAAAATCCGGCGCTTGGCTTGCGCGCCATCCGTTTTTGTCTGGCCGAGCCCCAGCTTTTTCTGACTCAACTGCGGGCGATTCTTCGCGCTTCAGCCCATGGCAAGGCACGCATGCTGATTCCTATGCTTGCCCATGCCCACGAGGTCGAACAAAGCCTGAGTCGCATCGAGCAGGCCAAGCAGCAATTAAGCCGTCAGGGTTTACAGTTTGACGCCTCGATTGCGGTAGGCGGGATGATCGAGGTGCCAGCGGCTGCGATTTGCGCAGCCTCCTTTGCCAAGCGGCTCGACTTTTTGTCGATTGGCACCAATGACTTGATCCAGTACACCTTAGCGATTGATCGGTCTGACCATCATGTGGCTTCGCTTTACGATCCCTTTCACCCTGCGGTGCTCAAACTGATTCAGCAAAGCATTCGCGCCGCCCAGCGCGCTGGCAAACCGGTTGCGGTGTGCGGCGAAATGGCGGGCGAACCGCGGGCTGCGCTGCTGCTGGCTGCCATGGGTTTGCGACAATTTTCGATGCATCCTGCCCATGTGTTGCCGGTCAAACAAGCGCTTTTGCGTGCCGACCTGGCAGCGCTCGGTGCGCGTTTGCAAAAAATTCTGGCAAGCGACGATTTCGATCGTTTGCCGCAGTTTCTCGCTCGGCTGGCTTCCGGCTGAACAGGCCTTGGTGCTGTTTCACTCAGGCTCAGAGCCGCAGGCGGTACCGGTAAAGGCTGAGCGTTTGCACTTTAGCGAGCCGCTTGAACTAGCCGGGGGCGGCAGCTTTTTGGGCTATGAGCTGGTGTACGAAAGCTATGGGCGGCTCAATGCCGAGCGCAGCAACGCGATCCTGATCTGTCATGCACTGAATGCCTCGCATCATGTCGCTGGGCTCAACGAAGAAGGTGAACTGGGCTGGTGGGACAATATGGTCGGACCCGGCAAGCCGATCGATACCGAGCGCTTTTTTGTCATCGGCGTGAACAATCTTGGCAGCTGCTTTGGTTCGACCGGTCCGATGTCGATCAATCCCTCCACCGGAAAGCCCTGGGGTCCTGATTTTCCGGTGCTTACGGTTGAGGACTGGGTGCATGCGCAGGCCAGGCTCGCCGACCGGCTGGGGATTGTCCGATTTGCGGCGGTGATGGGGGGCAGTCTGGGCGGCATGCAAGCGCTCGCCTGGAGCTTGCTTTATCCGCAGCGCTTGGCGCATTGCATTTGCATCGCGTCAACCGCCAAGCTGTCGGCGCAGAACATCGCCTTCAATGAAGTTGCGCGTCGCGCAATCATCACCGACCCTGAGTTTCATGGCGGGCGCTTTTATGAGGCCGGGGTGCTGCCGCGTCGCGGCTTGCAAGTGGCTCGCATGATCGGCCACATCACCTATCTCTCTGACGATGTCATGGCCGAGCGTTTTGGCCGCTTGTTGCGTGGCCGCGAGGCAGGCGAAGCTTATCGATATACCTACGATATCGAATTCGAAATTGAATCCTATTTGCGCTATCAGGGTGAGAAATTTGCCGGCTACTTTGATGCCAACACCTACCTCATCATCACCCGTGCGCTCGATTACTTCGATCCGGCGCGCGCCTTTGGAGGGGACTTAAGTAAGGCCCTCGCGCAAGCGCGCTGTCGGTTTTTGGTGGCATCGTTCACCACCGACTGGCGCTTTTCGCCCGAGTGCAGCCGTGAGATTGTGCAAGCCCTTCTGGCTTGCGATCTGGAGGTGAGTTATGCCGAAATCAACGCACCCCACGGGCACGACGCCTTTTTGCTGGATAACCCGCAATACCACCAGTTGCTGCGTGCTTATGCGCAGCGCATGGCAAGCAACCTGGGACTTGCAGCATGAGCTTTGCAGGTTTGCGACCCGATCTTGCTTTGATCGCGCAGTGGATCGAGCCAGGCGCCAGAGTGCTCGATCTGGGCTGCGGCGATGGCGTGCTGCTTGATGTTTTGCAACGCGAACGCAGCGTGCGCGGCTATGGCGTTGAAATCGATGATGCAGCGCTTTTGGCATGCATGAAGCGCGGCGTGAATGTAATCCAGGCCAACATCGAAAAGGGATTGTCGATGTTTGGGCAGGGGCGCTTCGATGTGGTGGTTTTGTCGATGGCGATCCAGGCCACCCACCAAACCGAGCAAGTGCTTGCTGAGATGTCAAGCGTTGGCGCGCAAGGGATCGTGTCCTTTCCCAACTTCGGGCACTGGTACCACGCGGTATCCATTCTTCGCGGCCGTATGCCGGTATCCCGTGAAATGCCTTATCAATGGTATGACACACCGAATCTGCATTTATCCACGCCGGCAGACTTTGAGCAATTGTTGACCAAGCTCGGATTGCGCGTTTTGCAGCGAGCCTTTTTGGCTAACGGAAAACCGGTGATTGCCATGGCGGCCTTGCGAGCCACCCAGGCGATATACCGTTTTGCCCGGGTGTAGGACCCGCTGAGCATGGGTCTTGCTGAGATAATGCGCGTGGCTTTGCAAAGAACAAGCGCTTCATCCGGTGCATGGTTTTAAAGTCTGGATTGCTGCATGGATGAAAGCCTGAAGGCTGGCTGGGCCTTTGCGGGCGGCCTTGAACCGACAGCCCCTTGACTCGGAGAATGTTGATGACCGATCTCTCTCACCCGATGCATGCTGAAGGCCTTGAGGCTGCAACGCTCAAGCAGCCTGCTGGCAAAGCGCCGCTTCGCTTTGTGACTGCAGCGTCGCTATTTGATGGCCATGACGCCGCAATCAATATCATGCGGCGCATTTTGCAAGCCCAAGGCTGTGAGGTCATCCATTTGGGTCATAACCGCTCGGTGGGCGAGATTGTGGACTGCGCGCTGCAAGAGGATGTGCATGGCATTGCCGTGAGCTCCTACCAAGGCGGCCACATGGAGTATTTCAAGTACATGGTCGATCGACTGCGCGAGGCCGGCGCAGCGCATATCAAGGTTTTTGGCGGCGGTGGCGGCGTCATTATTGCCGATGAGATCAGTCAGTTGCATCAGTGGGGCGTGGAGCGAATCTATGCGCCTGAAGACGGACAAAAGCTTGGTTTGGTCGGGATGATTCAGGACATGATGCACAGGGCTTTGCGCGACCTTGCAGCGCTCGCCCCCAAACATCACGATGCCCTGTTGCAAGACGACCGCCCCAGGACGCTGCGCGCGCTGGCACAAAGCCTGACCGCGATCGAAGCAGGCTATTGGCCGCCTGAGGCCCTGCAAGCCCTGCGGGGCTTGGCCGCGCAACGGGCAGTCACAACACCGGTGCTGGGCATAACGGGAACGGGTGGTGCGGGAAAGAGTTCGTTAACCGATGAGCTCGTTCGACGATTCAGACTCGATCAGGATGATCGACTGCGGCTTGCGGTGCTTTCGGTGGATCCAACCCGGCGTAAATCGGGCGGCGCCTTGCTTGGCGATCGCATTCGTATGAATGCGATCCATCACCCCAATATCTTTATGCGCTCCTTGGCAACCCGCGACGCTGGCCGTGAGATCAGTGCCGCGTTGCCTGATGCGATTGCGGCTTGCAGGGTCGCCGGTTTTGATCTGATCCTGGTTGAAACCTCGGGGATTGGTCAGGGCGACGCGGCGATCGTGCCGCATGTGGATGTATCGCTTTATGTGATGACGCCGGAATTTGGCGCAGCTTCGCAGCTTGAAAAAATCGATATGCTTGATTTTGCAGACGTCGTAGCGATCAATAAATTTGATCGAAAAGGGGCTGCAGATGCCTTGCGCGATGTTGCCAAACAATTACAACGCAATCGTGAAGCTTTTGACCGCAGCCCCGAACAAATGCCAGTGTTTGGCACCCAGGCCTCGCATTTCAACGATGACGGCGTAAGCGCGCTCTATCAGCATTTGCGTGAGCTGTTACGCGCGCATGGCTTGCGGACCCCGCTGGCGCAAGGCCGCTTGCCGGCGATCAGCCTGCGTCACTCAAGCGTGCAAACGCAAATCGTGCCGGCCGATCGAAACCGCTATCTTGCTGACATCGCTGCCTGCTTGCGCGGCTACCATGCCAAGACGCGTGAACAGGTGAAACTGGTACGAGACCTGCAACATTTACGCGAAGCCGCCAGCATGTTGCAAGCCGAAGGCGGCAAGGCGCAAGGGTTTGCAGACCATGCGATCGATCGCCTGACGGATCTGCAAGCTGCGCGCAAGTCCAGGCTTGATCCTTGTTGCGCCAGGCTGCTTGAGCAATGGCCTGAAGTTGCAAAAAGCTATCAGGGCAGCGAGCAGGTCACCAGGGTTCGCGATCGCGAGATCCGCACCGCGCTCACCACGACAAGCTTATCGGGCACGGTCATTCCGAAGGTCGCCTTGCCGCGCTATGAAGACGATGGCGAAATGTTATCGTTTTTAAGGCGCGAAAATCTACCGGGATTTTTCCCCTATACCGCAGGCGTATTTCCTTTCAAGCGGGAGGGCGAAGACCCCACCCGTATGTTTGCCGGCGAAGGCGACCCCTTTCGCACCAACCGCCGCTTCAAGCTGATCTCCGAGGGCATGAAGGCCAAGCGTTTATCCACCGCCTTTGATTCGGTCACGCTCTACGGTCAGGATCCGGAGTTGCGACCCGATATCTACGGCAAAGTCGGCAACTCCGGCGTGTCGATTGCCACCCTCGACGATATGAAGGTGCTCTACGCCGGCTTTGATTTGCTTGACCCATCAACCTCGGTCTCGATGACGATCAATGGGCCAGCGCCCACGATTCTTGCGATGTTTATGAACACCGCGATCGATCAACAAATGCAAGCCTTTGAAGCCAAGCATGGCAAAAGTCCGGATGAAGCAACCCGCCAAGCAATCCGTGCACAAACCCTTGCACAATTGCGCGGCACCGTCCAGGCTGACATCCTGAAGGAAGACCAGGGTCAAAACACCTGTATTTTTTCAACCGAGTTTTCGCTCAAAGTGATGGGCGATATTCAGGCTTACTTCATCGAACATAACGTTCGCAATTTTTACTCGGTATCGATCTCGGGCTATCACATCGCCGAAGCTGGAGCGAACCCGATTTCACAGCTTGCTTTCACGCTCTCTAATGGGTTTACCTTCGTCGAAGCCTACTTGGCGCGCGGGATGCCTATCGATGACTTTGCCCCGAATCTGAGTTTTTTCTTCTCCAACGGTATGGATCCGGAGTACACGGTGATTGGTCGGGTGGCGCGCCGGATTTGGGCGGTGGCTATGCGTGATCGTTATGGCGCTAATGATCGTTCTCAAAAATTGAAATATCACTGTCAGACTTCTGGCCGTTCGCTTCACGCACAGGAAATTGCATTCAACGATATCCGCACCACCTTGCAAGCCCTGATTGCAACCTACGATCAGGCAAATTCCCTGCATACCAATGCTTATGATGAGGCGATCACAACGCCTACGACCGAATCGGTGCGGCGAGCGCTGGCGATTCAACTGATCATCAATAACGAATGGGGTTTGGCAAAGAATCAAAATCCGAATCAGGGCAGTTTCATCATCGATGAACTTACCGACTTGGTTGAAGAAGCGGTGCTTCAGGAATTTGAACGCATCGCCGAGCGCGGCGGGGTGTTGGGCGCGATGGAGACGGGCTATCAGCGCGGCAAAATCCAGGACGAATCGATGCACTATGAGTTGCTCAAACACGATGGCAGCCTGCCGATCATCGGCGTCAATACCTTCAGAAATCCTGAGGCCGATCCGGTACCGGTCAGCCTTGAGCTGGCGCGGTCAACCGAAGACGAAAAGCAAAGCCAGCTTAAACGTCTTGCCGATTTCCACGCAAGACATGCCGAGGATGCGCCAGCGATGCTTGCCCGCTTAAGACAAGCGGTGATCGATCAAGGCAATGTATTTGCGGTGTTAATGGATGCGGTGCGGGTCTGTTCGCTCGGGCAGATCACCCAGTGCCTTTTTGAGGTCGGTGGCCAGTACCGGCGCAACATGTAATCGGTCACAGCTCCAAATAAAAGAACAACACAGCGAGTCATCGACCATCGCTTCAGATAAGGGAACAGCGCAGCATGCAAAACGAGCATGCTGCCAGCCTGTCAGGAATCAGGCGCGTGTTTGCAAACGCTCAGCTGGTAGCCCGCTTGGGGAAAGTGCACATGCAGCAGGCCAAGGCCTTCGACTTCGCGGGCGATGGTGATGCGTTTTGAGTCGGCAAAACAAAGACGCCCGCGTACCGGATCCAAGCCATAGTCGCTGGGCTTGACTTCGACCCAGGCGTCTAGCTGCAAACCCTCAGCGACTTGGGCTGTTTGCAAGCTTGCTTTCGCGTGGTTGTCGATTGCAAGCGGCGTGCTTTGTGCAGCCAGTGCGAGCGCCTCATCGGCACTGATCGGTTGGGGCTGACCATGGCCAAAGGCTCGCATCCGATCGAGCCAAAGACCGACTTGCGGGTAAGCGTCAAGGATCCCTGCGACGCTCTTGGCTTGTTGAATGAACCACAAGGGGTGAAACAAGGAAAAGTCAGCGCGTGCCGGTGATGTGCCCCACACAAAGCTTCGACAGTCGCTGAGTTGGTTTTCCAAGGCCGCAAGCGCAAGCTCAAGCCTGTCTTTGGCCTGGCCAAGGCTTGGGCGTGGGACGATTGAAGATGCGCGCAAGGCCTTGCGATCGGCGAGGAATGCTTGAACGAAGTCATCGCTTCGACCCTGAAAAAAATCGGCCATTGAACTGGGCTGGAAGGCCCAGGAGACGGACGCTGCAAACAAGCTGCTGTCAGCATAGGCGGCTAGCGCAATATCGCTCAGCTTCGCTTCATCAAGCAACAAGGGGTCAGGCAAGCGCTGATGCAGCTCATCCAGAATCAGGGCGGTATCGCAATAAATATCAGCAGCGATTTGCAGCACCGGTGTTTTGCGATATCCGCCTGTCAAGGGCATGAGTTTGGGCTTGGGCATCATCATCGGAATCTCAACCGAATACCAGCTTGCGCGCTTATAGCCAAGCAGCAAGCGGATCTTTTCGGCAAAAGGACTGGCCGGGTAATGGTGAAGCACGATGTCGGTCATTGGGATTTGCGTCTTCTAGGGTTTTGTGTCGCTTTGGATTGTGCGTTCTTCTAGGCTTTGCGTCCTTTCAGGTTTTGCGCCAACGATACACTCTTGGCGATGAAAGCCGAAAACAAACATCCCTTTGAGATACTCGGGCCGCTTCGCATGCTTGAGGGCCTTGAGTCGCTCGGTTTTTTTCCTGACGGGCGCATGCTTGCGCTCAATTCCTTTGAAAACAGGGTTTACCTTTTTTGGCTTGATGAGCCCTGGGTCGATGAAGATGGCGAGCCACACCACAGTCTGGTGCTCAAGGCTTACCGTCCGGGTCGCTGGAGCGCGGCACAAATTCTTGAAGAACACCAGTTTGCGATCGATTTGTCCGATGCCGAGCTGCCGGTGCCAACGCCGATTGATTTGCGCAGGATGTCGCATCGTCAGCTTCGCGGATCCATGACCAAGCGGGCTGCCGAGGGCCCATGCCTCATCGGCAACAGCTTGCTGTGGCTCGATCCGGTGATGATTGCCCTCTGGCCCCGGCAAGGCGGTCGTGCCCCGGATATGGACCGGCCCGAGGTGCTTGAGCGCATGGGGCGCTTTATCGCGCGTTTGCATCGTGTGGGGCGCGAGCGCGGCTTTGAGCACCGTCTGGGCTTTCGGGGTTTATCGAGCGCCTACGAGGCGATCGACCAGGTGGCTGCGCTGAGCCGGCCGATGCCTGAGGCCTGCGATCGATGGCGCAGCACGGCGCGTCAATGCCTGGACCTTGCCCAGCGTTGCGTTCAGGATCTGCCCCAACCCAAACTGTTGCGATTACACGGCGATATGCACTGGGGCAATGTCTTGTGGACGGAATCAGGCCCCCATTTTGTCGATCTCGATGATTGCCGTATGGGGCCAGCGATCGCCGATCTTTGGCCTTTGCTCTCGGGTCAGGGCGAAGAACTTGCATGCGGGCTTGAACTGCTTTTGCAGGCTTATCGCTCGATCAGCGAGCTTGACGCCAGCGAATTGCACTGGATCGAGGTCATGCGCAGCATGCGGCTGATTGAACATGCTGCATGGATTGCGAATCGCTACGATGACCCGGCCTTTCCACCCGCCTTTCCGGGTTTTACCGATCCGGATTTTTGGGATCGTCGCATGGTTGAATTGCAGCAACAACAAAGTGTCTTGAGTCAGCAAAGCGCTTCGCGAAAGGGAAATCTGTGGTGATCGTTGCGAAAGGGAAATCTGTGGTGATCCGATACGCGCGACACGCCCTGCCCGGGTTGATCGTTATCGGCCTCGCCCAAGCCTTGGCGCTTGCAAACGACGATGTCGCGATGCAAGCGATTGCGCGCGACGACGGGAGCTTGTTCTGGATCGATCGCACCGAGGTCAGCATCGCTCAGTACCGGCGCTATGCCCAGGCCAGTGCCTACCGCAGCGTTGCCGAGCGCGAAGGCGGCGGCTTTGAATGGGGTGCGGGCTGGGAGCGGCGCCCGGGATGGCTCTGGTATGCGCCTTATGGCAAGCCGGGAGCGGGAGACGAACCGGCGGTGCACCTGAACTGGCACGAGGCGCAGCAATATTGCCAGTGGGCCGGTAAACGATTACCGAGCGACGCTGAGTGGATGCGTGCAGCCTACACCGAGACGCGCGCGGCAGCGCCTGCAGGTTTTCTGCGCGGCAAACGTTATGCTTATCCAACCGGGGACAGTCCGGATGGCGCCAACCATCGCGATGCGCCAGGCGCCCCATTGCGACACCAGGCTGTCGGCAAAAGTCGCATGGGTGTGAATGGCCTATTTGACATGGGTGCAAACGTCTGGGAGTGGGTGGATTCTGCATCCGGTGCCGAGCAGGTCACCCGCGGGGGTTCGTGGTGGTACGGCCCGGCACCGATGCATCATGACCACCGCGCGCTCAAACCCGCGCATTTTTATGCGGTCTATATCGGCTTTCGATGTGCTTCGGAAAAAGCTCCTGCGCCAGCGCTTCTTCGTTAGCGCTTAACCCTATTCGTGCGAAGATCTCCGCCCCGTGTAACCGATCCATTGAAGGACATGTTTATGAGCGCACAGTCGATCGAGAGTCTTCCGGATGGTAGTCAGCAAGCGCTGATTGGCGATATTCGATGCATCGGGATCGTCGGTGCTGGAACCATGGGCCAGGGCATTGCCCAGGTTTGCGCCCAGGCGGGCTACGCGGTGGTCTTGCAGGATATTGCTGCAGCGGCGCTTGACAGGGCGTTGAAATCCATCGGCGCGCAACTTGATCGTCAGATCAAAAAAGAAAGTCTTGATGAAGCGGCCAAAGCGCAAATTCTGGCTCGGATTCACAGCGCAAGCGAGCTCGATGCGATTGCCCAGGCCGATCTGATCATCGAAGCGGCGACAGAGCAGGAGGCCTTAAAGCGAAGCATTTTGACAAACATCGACGCCCTGGCGAAACCGCAGTCAATTGTGGCGACCAATACCTCATCGATTTCGATTACAGCGCTTGCCGCCACCAGCTCAAGGCCTGAGCGCTTTGTGGGTATGCATTTTTTCAATCCAGTACCGGTGATGCAGCTGGTTGAAATCATCTCGGGCTTGCAGACCAGCGAGGTGGTTGCTCAAACCGTGGCCGCGCTGGCCCGGGCCTTGGGCAAAACCCCGATCGGTGTGAAAAACAGCGCAGGCTTTGTGGTGAACCGGCTGCTGTGCCCGATGATCAACGAGGCGATTTTCGCGCTTCAGGAGGGTCTGGCGCGCGCCGAGGATATCGATGCCGGGATGCGCCTCGGATGCAACCATCCCATTGGACCGCTCGCACTTTGCGACATGATCGGGCTGGATGTGCAATTGGCGGTGATGGAAGTGCTTTATGCGAGCTTTAACGACACGAAGTACCGGCCGGCGCCCTTGCTCAAAGAAATGGTGGCAGCCGGACGGCTCGGTCGCAAGACCGGCTGGGGCTTTTATCGCTACTAGGGCTCAAAGTTGCGCAGGCCTTCAAGATCAAGAATGCGGATGGCGCCGTAGGCGATTTCAAGCACACCTTGTCGCTCCAGATTTTGTAAGGCCTGGTTGGCGCGTTGGCGCGATAATCCGGTGAGATAGCCCAGCTCGGCCTGGGAGATTTGCAGTTCGCTTCGACTTCCAGGGTAGAGCACCGGATTGAACAATTGCGCAATGATTTTCGCGAGTCTGCCCTCTGGTCCGAGCAGGCGCTCATGCTCAACGGTAGCGATGAACTGGGCCAGCCTCTCATTGAGCTGCATCAAGAGGTAGCGGTTAAAAGCAATGCTGTTATCGAGCAGGCTGGCAAACAAGGCCTTGGGCAGATAAGCGATCTGGCTTTCCCGCAGTGCGATGCCATCGTAGCGACGCGGCTCGTCTTTCAGCATCGAACCCTCGCCAAACCAGCCGCCGCTTGGAACGCCGGTAAAGGTGACCGCTTTGCCCTCGGCTGAGACAGAACTGATTTTCACCAGTCCGCTCACCACGCCAATCCAGGCGTTCACCGCTTCGCCCTTGCGGCAAACGAAGCCTTGGGCGGGGATTTTCCGGGTGATGGTTTCACGCAGCACGCGCTGCGCGAGTTCCTCCGAAAGCGAGGCCATCCAGGGGCTTTGGCTGAACAAATGCTCAAGCGCTCGTTGGCTTTTTGCCATAGGCTGATGCACACTCCAACGTTGGGGCGAAAGCGAATCAGGGACTAAACCGTCAAAGATTGTCGCCCAAACGACACTGTCAAAGCGGCGACAAAAGGGCATTTGTGCGAAGCCTTACACTCTCGGCTTCGAAAAAATGAAACGCTGTGGCGCGAGACTGCGAAACACAGCAGCGTATAGGAGGCAGGGAGACAATGGCCGAGCCGGCTGTTTCAGCTTCTCACAGCAAGCCGATGGGGCCGTCTTTGACCTTCCCCCAGTGGCTGCTTGCGCACGCAAGCAAGCGACCGGACGCGGCTGCGATCCGCGAAAAGCAACTCGGCATCTGGCAAACAACCAGCTGGTCTGCGCTTTCGGATCTGGTGTTGCAACTGGCAGCTGGCCTGGCAGCAAGGGGCCTGCAACGCGGGGATCACTTGGCCTTGATTGGTGATAATCGTCCGCGCCTTTATGCCAGCATGATCGCTGCCCAGTGCCTGGGCGCGATTCCGGTTCCGATGTATCAGGATGCTGTGGCTGCCGAGATGGTTTATGTGTTTAGGGATGCAGCCATTCGGATCGCGGTGGTTGAGGACCAGGAGCAGACCGATAAGGTTTTGGAAATCCGCGAGCATTGTCCTCAGCTTGCTGCCATCATTTATGACAATGAGCGGGGCTTGCGCAATTACCAGCAATCCGGTGTTGAGTCGTTGAATGCCTTGTTGCAAGCCGGTGCCGCCTATGAAAAGGCGCATCCCGGCAAGGTGCGCAGATCGGTCGACGAAGGCGGTTTTCATGACGACTGCGCAATGTTTTACACCTCCGGCACCACCGGTCATCCCAAGGGCGTGGTGCACACCCACGCCAGCCTGATCCTGCCCTCAAAGACTGTTTCGGAGCAAGAGCGGCTCGGACCCGATGATGAGGTGCTCGCCTATCTGCCAATGGCCTGGATCGGTCAAAACATTTTCAGCTACGCACAGTGGCTGATCAATGGCTTCACCATCAACATGCCCGAGTCGCAAGACACGGTCATGATTGATATGCGCGAAGTCGGACCCACCTATTACTTCGCGCCGCCACGGGTGCTCGAGGCCTTGCTTACCACCGTGACGATCCGGATGGAGGATGCCTCGCCGGTCAAGCAAAAACTTTTCAGGTACTACATGGCACTGGCCAAACGCGTTGGCGGCCGTATGCTGGATGGCGACCCTGAGGTGGGTCTGCTTGAGCGCTTGCAGTATCAACTCGGGGACTTGCTGATTTACGGGCCCTTGCGCAATGCGCTCGGTATGAGCCGCATCAAGCTTGCGTTCACCGCTGGCGAAGCGATCGGTCCTGATCTTTTCGCTTTTTATCGCTCGCTAGGCATCAATCTCAAGCAGCTTTATGGCTCAACCGAGACTGCGGTCTGGGTTTGTGTGCAAGCCGATGGCCATGTGCGCGCCGACACGGTGGGCAAGCCAGTGCCAGGTGTTGAAGTTCGCATTGTCAACAGCGGCGAAATCCTGGTTCGAAGCCCGGGGCTCTTGCGCGAGTATTACAAAAATCCCCAGGCCACCGCCGAAGTCAGAGATAGCGAGGGTTGGTACCGCACGGGGGACGCCGGCTACTTCGATCAAGAAGGGCAGCTGCGCATCATCGACCGCGCCAAAGACGTCGGGCAACTGGCCAACGGTGCCTTGTTTGCCCCGAAATATATCGAAAACAAGCTCAAGTTTTTTCCCTACATCAAAGAGGCAGTCGCTTTCGGGCAGGGCCAGTCGCAAGTGTGTTGCTTTATCAATATCGATTTTGAAGCCTGCGGTAACTGGGCTGAACGGCGCAACCTGCCTTATGCGGGTTATAACGATCTAGCCGCTAAAGCAGAAGTGTATGACCTGATTCAGGATTGCGTGCAACAGGTCAATGCCGACTTGGTCAGCGATCCGAAGCTTGCCGACTCGCAAGTCAGCCGATTTTTGATCCTGCACAAAGAACTCGACCCCGATGATGATGAACTCACCCGCACCCGCAAAGTACGCCGAGGCTTTATTGCACAAAAATACTCGGTCCTGGTCGATGCGATGTTTGCCGGCAAAGACAGCCAGTATGTGGAGACTCAGGTCAAGTTTGAAGATGGCCGCAGCGGCATGGTGAGTGCCACGCTGCGCATCGCAGACGCGAAACGCCAGCCAAGCCTGGCAAAGGCGGCCTGATGACCCGACGATCGATCGGCGAGGTGATTCTGGAGGTGAGGAATATTTCGCTCAGCTTTGGGGGCGTAAAGGCCCTGACCGATATCAGTTTTGATGTACGTGAACATGAGATCCGCGCCATCATCGGCCCCAACGGCGCTGGGAAAAGCTCGATGCTCAATTGCATCAACGGCGTGTACACGCCGCAAAAGGGCAGCATCAGCTTTCGCGGCAAGACCTTCGACCACATGAATTCGCGCGAAGTGGCCGAAATGGGTATCGCCCGAACCTTTCAAAACCTCGCCTTGTTCAAGGGGATGAACGTGATCGACAACATCATGTCGGGACGGAATCTCAAAATGAAGACCAATATTTTTCAGCAGGCGATTCGCATGGGTGCTGCCGAGCGCGAGGAGCAGGTTCACCGGGAGGCGGTCGAGCGCATCATCGACTTTCTGGAAATCCAGGCCTGGCGGAAAACACCGGTTGCGCGTCTGCCCTATGGTTTGCAAAAACGGGTTGATCTGGGCCGGGCTCTTGCGATGGAGCCGCAAGTTTTGCTGCTTGATGAGCCCATGGCTGGCATGAATCTTGAAGAAAAACAGGATATGTGCCGCTTTGTTCTTGATGTCAACGATGAGTTTGGTACGACGATCGTGCTGATCGAGCATGACATGGGCGTGGTGATGGATATTTCCGATCGGGTGGTCGTACTAGATTATGGAAAAAAGATCGGCGATGGCACGCCCGATGCGGTACGCAGCAATCCGGAAGTCATCAGTGCCTATTTGGGCACATCGCATTGAGCGCACGGTGATGCATCACGTCGCTGACCACGCAAAGCTTGAGGGAACCTGATGGGACCGTTTCTGGAAACCTTGATTGGCGGTTTGATGACCGGCATGTTGTATTCACTGGTGGCGCTTGGCTTTGTGCTTATTTACAAGGCATCGGGGGTTTTCAACTTCGCTCAGGGCGCTATGGTTTTATTCGCTGCACTGGCGATGGCGCGTTTTGCCGAATGGATTCCGGCGTGGCTTCATCTCGAGCACAAAGTCCTGATTAACCTGATCGCCTTTTTGCTGGCCATGGGGGTGATGGTGGCGCTTGCCTGGTTGGTGGAGCGCTTGGTTTTAGGCAAGCTCGTGAACCAGGAGGGGGTGGCGCTCTTGATGGCGACGCTGGGGATCACCTACTTCATGGATGGTTTCGGTCAGACTGTTTTTGGTTCTGATATCTATAAAATTGACGTCGGCCTTCCCAAAGAACCCATGTTTTTGTTCGACGATGTGTTTCAGGGCGGGATTTTGGTGAATCAGGAGGAGTTGAGCGCCGCCTTAATCGCAGCCTTGCTGGTGGCTTTGCTCGCTGCTTTTTTCCAGTACACCGGCACCGGACGGGCGCTACGCGCTGTCGCTGACGATCATCAGGCCGCGCAATCGATCGGCATTCCGCTTGGGCGCATCTGGGTGATTGTCTGGAGCGTAGCCGGTTTTGTTGCCCTGGTTGCCGGCATCATTTGGGGCAGCAAACTGGGCGTGCAGTTTTCGCTCTCGCAGGTTGCGCTTAAAGCGCTTCCGGTGGTGATCCTGGGTGGGCTGACCTCGGTCCCGGGTGCAATCGTGGGTGGACTCATCATCGGGGTTGGCGAAAAGTTATCGGAAATTTATATCGGTCCATTTCTCGGTGGTGGGATAGAAATCTGGTTTGCTTATGCGCTTGCCTTGCTGTTTTTGCTTGTCAGGCCACAAGGGCTTTTTGGCGAAAAGATCATCGACCGGGTCTGAACCCTGGGACTTATCAGGACATCGCAAAGCATGCTTTATCGGGAAAACGGGCAGTTCAAGACAAGTTATCAGGCCGATCAACAGATCTTCCCGATCGCTCAGGATCGCTATGCGATGGTTGCGATCGTGGCTGCAGCCTGTTTGCTTGTGCCCTGGATTGCCAGCGAGTATGTCTTTCGCGCCTTGCTGATTCCCTTCCTGATTCTGTCGCTGGCCGCACTGGGCTTGAACATCCTGGTCGGCTACTGCGGACAGATTTCGCTCGGAACCGGTGGCTTTATGGCCGTTGGCGCTTACTCAGCCTACAACCTGCTGGTTCGCATCGACGGTATGCCAGCGGTGCTAGCAATTTTGCTGGGCGGTGTATTTGCGATGATTTTTGGCGTTCTCTTCGGGATTCCGTCGTTGCGCATCAAGGGCCTGTATTTGGCTGTAGCCACGCTGGCCGCCCAGTTTTTCTGCGATTGGGCTTTCCTGCGGATCAAGTGGCTCACAAATGATTCCGCGTCAGGATCAGTGAGCGTGCCGGAGCTGATGGTGTTTGGCTGGAATGTCGACACACCGATCGACAAATATTTGTTCTGTCTTGCCTTTGTGATTGTGTTTGCATTGATGGCAAAAAATCTGGTGCGCGGTCATACGGGTCGCGAGTGGATGGCCATCCGCGATATGGACGTGGCGGCTGCGGTCATCGGAATTCGGCCTGTCTATGCCAAGTTATCGGCCTTTGCGGTGAGTTCTTTTATCGTCGGTGTGGCAGGCGCGCTGTGGGGCTTTGTTCACCTCGGATCCTGGGAGCCGGCAGCCTTCAACATCACCCGCTCCTTCGATCTGCTTTTTATGGTGATTATCGGCGGACTCGGTTCGATCATGGGGAGTTTTTTCGGTGCAGCTTTCATTGTGATCCTGCCTATCGTGCTGGATAACCTGCCCAATTGGTTTGGAATCCCCATCGACACCGCGCTTGCCTCACATTTGACCTTTATGATCTTTGGTGCACTGATCGTCTTTTTCCTGATCGCTGAACCGCATGGCCTGGCAAGGCTTTGGTCGATCGGTAAAGAGAAGCTAAGGCTTTGGCCCTTTCCGCATTAGCCACGGCGTGGTTGAGCAGGCTTGGCGGATAGTTTCTTTGGGAGCATTCAAGGGCGGGTATCTTGTCGTTTTGCAAACCCGGTGATAAGGGGCGTCCAAAGGCTCCAGCACCACAACTTTTGAACTAAACGTTTGAATTGGAGGCTGATATGAAGTTGAGATCGATTGCATTTGCTACAGGACTGGCCGCTGCAAGCCTGGGCGCCATCGCTGGCATGAGCAGTGCCATGGCGCAGGCCAAAGAACAGTTCTTCCCGGTCCTGGTTTATCGCACCGGTGCATACGCGCCCAATGGCGTTCCCTTTGCCAACGGCTATGTGGACTATCTCAAATATGTGAACGCGAAAGGCGGCATCAACGGGGTCAAGATCAGTTTTGAAGAGTGCGAGACCGGTTATGCCACCGATAAGGGCGTGGAGTGCTACGAGCGCCTCAAAGGCAAGGGCGCTACGGTGTTTCAGCCGCTTTCAACGGGTATTACTTTTGCCCTCACGGACAAAGTGCTGACCGATAAGATTCCGCTGGTGACTGCAGGTTATGGCCGCGCTGACACCGCTGATGGCATGGCTTTTCGCTGGAACTTCCCGCTTTTGGGCACCTACTGGACAGCCGCTGACGTGCTGGTTCAGCATATTGCCAAGAAGGAAGGCGGGCCCGATAAGCTCAAGGGTAAAAAAATCGCGCTGGTGTATCACGATTCACCTTATGGCAAAGAGCCGATTCCATTGCTTCAGGAACGCTCCAAGATGCATGGCTTTGAGCTGAACTTGTTGCCGGTTGCCCATCCCGGTGTGGAGCAAAAGGCGACCTGGTTACAGATTCGCCAGAGCCGTCCGGACTATGTCTTTTTGTGGGGCTGGGGGGTGATGAACTCTGCGGCGCTGAAAGAAGCGGTGGCAACCGGTTTTCCGCGCGAAAAAATGTATGGGGTCTGGTGGTCGGGCGCCGAGCCTGATGTGAAAGACGTTGGAGCCAACGCGAAAGGCTATAGCGCTTTGGCGATGCAACACGGCGCAGAACCCAACGCCAAGGTTGTGAAAGATATTCTGGCAACCTTGCACGACAAGAACCAGGGCACAGGTCCCAGAGACGAAGTCGGTCAGGTGCTTTACATGCGCGGCCTGATTTCGGCGATGCTTGGTGTTGAGGGCGTGAAGTCGGCCCAGGAGCGCTACGGCAAAGGCAAAGTGATGAACACCGAGCAGGTTCGCTGGGGACTCGAGAACCTGAACCTCGATCAGAAAAAGATCGATGCAATAGGGTTTAGTGGCGTCATGCGCCCTGTCTCAACCAGTTGTGCTGATCACATGGGTTCGTCCTGGGCGCGTGTGCATAGCTGGGACGGTAGCAAGTGGACTTTCTCCTCCGATTGGTATCAGGCCGATGATCAAATCCTCAAGCCATTGATCCGTGCCTCCGCCGATAAATACATGACCGAGAAAAAGCTGCAGCGCCGTACGTCTGCCGATTGCCAGTAAAACATCAAGTACCCAGTCTCGACCCTAGAAAAAGGCCGAGATTGGCTGCTGCGTGTTTGCATCGCGAGCAAGGCTGTGCTTTGTTTTGAGTGAAACGCTGACTATTGATTCTGGAAAACCTTGCGATGAGTCAAATCCTGCTTGACGTCAGTGGCATTGAAGTTATTTATAACCATGTGATTCTGGTGCTCAAGGGTGTTTCGCTGCAGGTCCCTGAGGGCAAAGTCGTCGCATTGCTTGGGGGTAACGGCGCAGGAAAGACCACAACCTTGCGGGCGGTCAGCAATTTGCTGGCGGGCGAGCGCGGTGCGGTCACCAAAGGCTCGGTGGCCTTGCGCGGTGAACGTATCGAAAACCTCACCCCTGCCCAAATGGTTGACCGGGGCGTGATTCAGGTCATGGAAGGCCGCCACTGTTTTGCGCATTTGAGCATTGAAGATAATTTGTTGACCGGTGCTTACACCCGGAAAGACGGCAAGGCAGCGATCGCTCAGACGCTTGAAAAAGTCTATAACTATTTCCCACGCTTGAAGACCCGTCGCAGCGCGCAAGCCGCCTACACCTCAGGCGGTGAGCAACAAATGTGCGCAATCGGTCGCGCCCTGATGGCCAACCCGCGCATGGTTTTGCTCGATGAGCCCTCGATGGGGCTGGCGCCGCAAATTGTGCAAGAGGTTTTCGAGATTGTTAAAGATCTCAACACAAAAGAAAAAGTCACCTTTTTGCTGGCCGAACAAAACACCAATATGGCGCTGCGCTATGCCGACTATGGTTATATTTTAGAGAGCGGTCGCGTGGTGATGGACGGCGAGGCCAAGGCCTTGGCCGAAAACGAAGACGTCAAAGAGTTTTATCTGGGCGTCAGCGGCGAGGGCCGCAAGAATTTCAAGGATGCAAAGTTTTACCGCCGTCGCAAGCGATGGCTCTCTTAAGCCCTGAATAACCCTGAGGGATCAATGCATAACGCTGGTTTTTTCTCCCCCACCGCTGCAAGCGTTCCGCACGCTCAGGCAATTTACTTCGACAGCCGGGAGACCCGCAGCGCCGAGCAGCGTGAGGCCGAGCTCATGGCAGCTTTGCCCGCACTGATCGCTCATGCCAAATCTCAGGCCGCAGGATGGGGCAGGCGCTTGCAAGCTTTCGACGCTGAGGCGGTGCACTCGCGCAAAGCGCTCGCTGCCATCCCGGTGTTGCGCAAGTCCGATTTAAAGGCTTTGCAAGAGGCTGATCCGCCTTTCGGAGGTTTTAACGCCACCCCGCCCGGCAGCATGAGCCGTCTTTTCATGTCGCCAGGTCCCATCTTCGACCCCGAAGGCACAGGAGCCGACCCCTGGCGGGCAGGGCGGGCGCTTTGGGCGGCGGGCATTCGTCCGGGCATGATTTTACAAAACTGCTTTGGCTATCACCTCACGCCGGGCGCCTGGATGGTCGACGCAGCCGCACGTCATATTGGCTGCGCAGTGATCCCCGCCGGTGGTGGGCAAACCGAGCAGCAACTTGAATTGATCGCACGCTTTAAGCCCGATGCCTATGTCGGCACACCGTCTTTTTTGCGAATCCTGATTGAAAAATCACAAGAGCTCGGAGCCGATATTTCTCGGCTCAGGCAGGCACTGGTCGCCGCTGAGGCCTTGCCGCCCAGTTTGCGCAGCTGGTTTCATGAGCAGGGCATGAAGCAAGTCCTGCAATGGTACGGCACGGCAGATCTGGGTTTGATTGCTTACGAATCGCCGGCTTGCGAGGGCATGATTCTTGATGAGGATTTGATCCTCGAGATTGTCCGCCCCGGTACCGATGATCCGCTTCCCGACGGTGAAGTGGGCGAGGTGGTCATCACAAGTTTTAATCCCCACTATCCGATGATTCGTTTTGGCACCGGCGATTTGTCGGCCGTGATGCCGGGCATGTCACCCTGCGGGCGAAGCAATCTTCGCATCCGCGGCTGGCTCGGCCGAGCCGATCAAACCACCAAGGTGAGGGGTATGTTTGTGCATCCGGGCCAAGTGGCGCAGATGCTTGCGCGTCATGCAGAGCTCAAGCGGGTTCGTCTGGTGATCAGCGGGGCGATGGCGCAAGACGAGATGACCCTGTATTGTGTGCTTGCAGAGGATGCGGGAAAACCCTCGGCAGCACTGGAGCAAGCGCTCACGCAGTCGGTTCGCGATGTGATGGCGTTGCGCGCCGAACTTCGTTTTGTCGACGCGCAGGCTCTGCCCAACGACGGTAAGCTGATTGAGGACGCCCGCAAGTACGATTGATTTGCGGAGGCTTTCATGTTTCAGCAGGACTTACTTCGGGGCAAACGCTTGCTCGTGACCGGCGGTGGCAGTGGCTTGGGCCGGGCGATGTGTGAACACTTTCTTGCCCATGGTGCTGAAGTCGCGATTTGTGGTCGCCGGGGATCGGTTCTTGAAGAGGCTGCTCAGGCCATGCGCGAGCAAAGCGGAGGCAAGGTCCACAGCTACAAGCTCGATATTCGGGACGCTGCAGCGGTTGACGCGATGGTCGATGATTTGTTTGCCCAGGGCGGCCTCGATGGTCTTGTGAACAACGCGGCTGGCAACTTCATCAGTCCCACCGAGGCGATGTCGACCCGTGGTTTTGATGCCATTGCCGGCATCGTGTTTCATGGCAGTTTTTACGTCACCCACGCAGTCGGTCGGCGCTGGATTGAGGCGGCAAAGTCTCGCGGGGGCTGGAAACCGGGCGAAGCGATGAAATCGGTGCTCTCGATTACGGTCACCTGGGTTGAAAACGGCGGGCCCTACACCGTGCCCAGTGCAATGAGCAAAGCGGGGATCACCGCGATGACGCGTTCGCTGGCGGTGGAATGGGCACGCTACGGCATTCGGCTTAACGCCTTAGGTCCTGGCGAGATCCCCACCGAGGGGATGAGTAAACGCTTAAACCCCGGCGAAGCAGGCGGGGAACGCTCAAGGCTCAACAACCCGCAAATGCGCCCGGGAACGATGCGCGAATTGCAAAATCTCGCCAGCTTTCTGATGTCCGGTGGCTGCGACTGGTTGTCGGGTCAGTCCATTTACATGGATGGCGCAGCTTACCTGGCCCATGGCGGCAATTTTTACGGTTTGCGCGAATGGGACGATGCGCAATGGCAGATGGCGCGCGAGCGCATCGAGGCCCACAACGCCCAGGATCGCGCCAAGCGGCTCTAACTATGGCGCAGCAGCCTGAGTCCGGCGGCAAGCCCCAGGTCTACGATTTCGAAGGCGTGGTGCCGGTCATCGACCCCAGCGCCTATGTGCATCCGAGCGCGGTGCTGATTGGCGATGTCTGGATCGGCGCAGGCTGTTACGTGGGAGCTGGGGCGGTATTTCGGGGCGACTTCGGAAGGATCGAACTACAGGCTGATGCCAATGTTCAGGATAACTGCGTGGTCCATTCGCTGCCTGATTTTGACTGCGTGATGCAAGCGCGCAGCCATATTGGCCATGGCGCGGTGATCCACGGTTGCCGAATCGGCGCTGGTGCCCTGATCGGTATGAATGCGGTGATTCTTGATAAAGCGGTGGTGGGTGAAAACGCCTTGGTCGCGGCCATGGCGCTTGTGAAGATTGCCCAGGTGATTCCGCCTGCGGTGATGGTAGCCGGTGTGCCCGCCAAAGTGGTACGTGCACTCAACGAAGAGGATTTGGCCTGGAAGCGCTTGGGCACTGACTGGTACATCGCCCTGGCGCATCGCGCAAGGCTCGGGTCAGGGCCTGTTCAAGCGCTTGAAAAAGCCGATTCTGAGCGCTTAGCCCAACGCACAGCCTGGCGATAAATCGCCTGCGCCCAAGCTAGCCTGCATGAGCACGGTGTCGAGCCAGCGGCCATGCTTCCAGCCGCTTGCACGCAGCACGCCGGCAAAGCGAAACCCGCAGCGCGCATGAAGCGCAATCGATGCGACGTTGGCCGAATCGCCGATGACGGCAATCATTTGCCTGGCGCCAAGGTCCTCGCAGTCTGCCATCAAGCGTTGCAAAAGCGCGCTACCCAAACCCTTTCCGCGCATCGCTGCATCCATGTAAATTGAGTTCTCCAGGCTGAAGCGGTATGCCGGCCGGGTTCGGAAATGGTTTGCATAAGCGTAGCCCAGCGGCCCTTGGTCCGAGCAAATAACCAGATAAGGGAAACCCTGCTTGAGCACCGCGTCCCAGCGTTCGGTCATGTCTTCGAGCGTGGGCGCTTCAAGCTCGAAGGAGGCGCTGCCATGCAGCACATGGTGGCTGTAAATCGCGGTGATTCTTGCCAAATCCTCGCGTACCGCTGGCCGAATGATGGTGTGCATCGCCTCAGGTCTGAACGCCGTGGTTGATCGTCGATGGTTCGCTGTCGGGACTTCGTTTTCAGTGATTCCTCAGCATCGGGCCTTCAGCGCGTAAATGGCCCTGGGCAAGCAAGGCATCAATAGCCCATTGCAGGGCTTCGTCCGCTTGCATCTGCATGCGCTGCGCACAGGCAGCAAGCAGCTTGGCTTGCGCAAGATGCGTCTTGAGGGCGTCTTGGTGCGTCCACTCCAGATCGAGCATAAGAAACTTCAACAAGACTTTAAGCGCATGGCCTGCGTGTTTGGCTGGATTGACTCGCATCGCCGCCAGCCGCTTGCGCGCCGACGAAAGCGCCTGGTCCACATCGGAAAAAGCCGGTCCATGTCCCGGAAAAACCCAGCGCGGCTGCAAGTACTCGATCAGATCGAGCATCGCGGCTTGCTCTTCAAAGCCAGACTCGCCTTCGAGCTCGGGGAAAATAACGCCAAAGCCATCAGCCCATAAGACATCGGCCGAAATCAAAAGGCCTTGTTTCGCCTCGAAAAAGATCAGCGACTCAGGGTCATGACCAGGCGCTGACTGCGCCTGCCAGCAAAGCGTACCGGTTTCGATCGTATCGCCCGGCTTGATCGCGGCATCCGCCCGAAAACGCTCGCAGCGCTGGCCGGTGGCACGATAGCTCAGCGCTTCCTCATCCCAATCACAAACCGCCTGCCAGCTTGCGGCCGGAATGAACACCTCACAGCCCAGGCTTTGCTGCAACAAGGCATTAGCGCCGCAGTGATCCGAGTGCAAGTGGGTATTGATTAGGCGCCGCAATGGCATGCCGGCGAGCAGCCGCTGAAGCTGCTCGCGTGTGTGATGCGCATGCTTGACATAGCCGCTGTCAAAAAGCGTTGCCCCTTGCTGTTCGTCAAGCACGAGGACTGAATTGCAGGAGAGCCAGTCGCGCTGGATAAAGCGAAGTGGATTGGGCCATTGCGGATGCGTGGGCGCCTCGCAAAGCCGCACTTGGCTTTCGCTGGTTTGATTGGGCTGTGCGTTGTCAACCGCTTCACCGAGCTGATCGGGCTTGGCGTTGTGAGCGCGCCTTTGCTCAATCGCCGACCACACCTGCAATCGGCCAGCCTCGCTCAGAGTTCCCCAGGCTGCAATCTCATCAAGGGTCCGCAAGCAACCCTCGCAGAGCTGGCGCAAGGGATCCATACGGCACACCGAAACACAGGGCGAAGCAAGGGTGCTCATGCTAATGCGCGGCTTCCTGATGACGCTTCTTGGCAGCTAGCGCCTGCCCCACGCGGGTTTGAGGGCGGATGCCGGTTTGCATGCAAATCCACTGGCCGGTGTCGACCAGCCGGTCCAAATCAAGCCCCGTGCTCACCCCAAGACCCTCCAACAAATACACCACGTCTTCGGTGGCGACATTGCCGGTTGCGCCTTTGGCGTAGGGACAGCCACCCAGACCCGCAATCGAGGCATCAAAGCGCCGGATGCCAAGCTCCAGGCAGGCCAGCAGATTGGCGATGGCCTGACCATAGGTATCGTGAAAGTGGCCCGACAGCGCATCAGCGCCGACCAGCGCAGCACAGGCCGCCATCACCTCACTGACCTGATCGGCGGTCCCAACGCCGATGGTGTCCGCAATACCGATTTCATCGCAGCCCATCTGGGCAAAGCGCTCGGTGACCGACAGCACGCTTTCAAGCGGCACCTCGCCTTGATAAGGACAGCCGAATGCGACAGAGACTGCAGCACGCAAGCGAAGCCCATGCGCTTTTGCAGCCTGGGCAACCGGTTCGAAGCGCGCAAGCGACTCGGCAATCGAGCAATTGATATTGCGTTGCGAGAATGCTTCGGAGGCTGACCCGAAAATCACCACTTCATCTGCACCAGCAGCAAGGGCGGCTTCAAAGCCCTTCATATTGGGGGTCAGTGCGCTGTAACGACCTGCGGCTTGCCGCGTGATGCCGGCAAACACAGCATCGGTGCCTGCCATTTGCGGGGTCCATTTGGGGGACACAAATGATCCGACTTCGATGTGCCGGCATCCGGCTGCCGATAGCCGATCGACCAGCTCGATTTTCAACGCATGCGCAATGAATGGTTTCTCGTTTTGCAGGCCATCGCGAGGTCCGACCTCGGTGATCAGCACTTCGGCCGGGCGCAGTTTGCCTGCGCGCAGTCTGCTCGAACGCGGCTGCAAAGCCTCCGATGGACCGTTAAGCGAGGGCTGCTCGCTTGCTGTATTGCTCCCTGTCTCGTCTTGGCTTTCGCTCTGGGTTTCGCTTTCGGTCCTGCTGTCGGTCCCGCTTTGTGCCATCTTTGCCCCCTCGGTTAGTAGGCTCGATCACGATCGATCAGCCCGCTCGGTTGCTCGCCGCGCATAAGCTGCTGCATCTTAGCGACGATTTGTTTAACCGCAGGTTGCATAAGGGTGGAGGCAGCGATGTGCGGTGTGATCCGGACCTTGGGGTGATGCCAAAAAGGGCTCGCGGGTGAAAGCGGTTCTTCGCAAAACACATCGAGCTGTGCACCGTCGATCACACCCCGGTCAAGCGCATCCAGCAAATCGGCTTCGTCCACCAGGGGGCCGCGCGCAGCGTTGATCAGCCAAGCACCGGGCTTGAGCAGAGCCAGTGCAGCGGCATCGACCATGCCGCGTGTTTGTTCGGTAAGCGGCGCAAGCAAAATCAAAATTCGGCTTGCCCGAAGAAACCGCTGCCAGTTTTCCACTGAATGATCGGTTTTACGGTAGCCCTGAACCGGAAAGCCAAGCGCTTGCAGGCTTGCTGCAACCTGTCGGCCCAACACACCCATGCCCACGATGCCCACCGGATAATCGGCCGCATCCCGGGGCTCGCGGGGTTGCCATCGGCAATGCTGCTGATCAAACGCGTAGTCCTGCGATTGTCCGATCAGCTGCAAACAGGCAAGGCTGCAGTACTGCGCCATTTGAAGACCCATGCCAGCGTCCTCCAAACGATAAATGGCAAGCTCGCGTGGCACCGACTGGGCATGCAAAATCGCGTCCACTCCCGCGCCGGCGTTAAAGAAAGCCTTCAAATGCGGCTGGGCAGCGAAAAATGCAGCGGGCGGCAGCCAGCCCACCGCGTAGTCAAAGCCAGCGGCGCGAGCCAAGGGCCGATCCAAAGGCCGATCCAAAGGCGCATCAGGCTGCGCTTGCGCAAGGCCTTGCGGTTGAGGGTGATTTCCGGTGGCTTGCGGGTGTGCATCACTTTCAGCGGCTTGCGGGTCCCAACGATGCACTTCGGCCTTCATGCCTGCCCCGTCCAAGGCCTCTTGCAAGGCGGCTTCCCAGCGCAGTTCTTCCTGAGCCTGCTCAAAGACCAGGGCAATCCGGATCACGCCCGCGTTGTCCTTTCGATCTGCGCCAGGAGGGCAGCATCGGCGACCTGATCGCCGAGTTCAACGTTTAGGCTTAACAGCTTGCCGTCGACCTCCGCCTGCAGGCTGTGCTCCATTTTCATTGCCTCAATCACCAAAAGCACCTGCCCGGCGCGCACCTCATCGCCCACCGCAGCATGAATAGCGATGACTTTTCCGGGCATCGGCGCAATCAGGCTGCCCTGGCCTGGTTGTTCACCGAGCGCTTCAGCGGCGCTATCCAGCAACTGCCAGGAACTGCCGCTTTGCGCGAAGTCGACCTGGATTTGCAGGGGTGTTGTTCGCGGCGATGCGTCGCCGGATGCACGATGCAAAACGTGTAAGGCTTCAATGCCCAGCAGCCGCGCTTGTATGCGAAGCGACGCCTCACCCTGGCTCGATGCAAACTCGGCCACCAAGGCTGTCTTTGCAAACACCCCATCGCCTAGCTTCCAGGCCTCGCCGTCGATCACAAGCAGCCGATCGGGCGTCCATCGACGTTCAATCACATGCTCTGCGCCTTGCGCATCGTCGATAGCCCTTAGCCGGAGGCGATCGACCGCAGGGTCGGTGGCTTGAAGGCTTCGGTGACGCCATCCGTCATGATGTTCAAAAGCGTCCCAGTGATCGCTTGGCGGCCGACTAAGCGCCCAGGCGGCAGCGATCGCCAGCAGCGCCTTGCGCTTTTCCTGCGCTGTTGGCGGTCCGGCAAGCTCATGGATGTGGTTTTCGATCAGGGCGGTACTGAGTTGGCCGGCTTGCACCAGCGGATGTGCGATCAGTTGTTGCAAAAAGGCCCGGTTATTCGATGGACCGAGTACCGAGGTGGCTGCCAGCGCCTGACCCAGCCGATCGAGCGCTTGCTCGCGATCCTTGCCGTGGACAATCAGCTTTGCAATCATCGGATCGTAATCGGCGCTGATCACATCGCCTGCGCGGATCCCGGCGTCGATCCGAATCGGAGACGCCTGGCTAAAAAACCCGGCTGATTCAGGCAGGCTAAGCGCTTGCACAAGGCCGCTTGAGGGCAAAAATCCGCGACGCGGATTCTCGGCGTAGAGGCGTGCCTCAATCGCGTGGCCATTGGGCTGCAGATGCTCCCAATGTGCCGGTAGCGCTTCGCCCATGGCCACCTTGAGTTGCCAGGCAACCAGGTCCTCACCCAGGATCATTTCAGTGACCGGATGCTCGACCTGCAAGCGGGTATTCATTTCCATGAAGTAAAACGCCGCTTTCGAGTCGACGATGAACTCGACAGTACCCGCACCCACATAGTTCACAGCCCGGGCCGCCGCAATCGCGGCTTCGCTCAAGGCTTTGCGCTGTTGCGCAGTCCAACCCGGGGCTGGCGCCTCTTCCATCACTTTCTGATGCCGACGCTGCAAACTGCAATCGCGCTCGAGCAGCGAGACGATCCTGCCGTGCTGATCGCCGAAAATTTGCACTTCGATATGCCTGGGCTCGAGCAGGTAGCGCTCAATCAGCACGCTGGCATCACCAAAACTTGCCAGGGCTTCGCGCTGACAGGCTGTGAGCGCAGCCGCAAAGTCGACGCTGTGATCGACCCGACGCATGCCCTTGCCGCCTCCGCCTGCGCTTGCCTTGATCAAAACCGGGTAACCCAAGGCTTCCGCTTGCTCGGCAAGCCAATCGGGATCTTGACGATCGCCGGCGTAACCCGGCACCAGCGGCACCCCGGCTTGCGCCATCAGCGCCTTGGCATTGGCCTTACTCCCCATGGCTGCAATCGCCTCCGGACTCGGGCCCACAAATCGGACTCCGGCATCAAGCACCGCCTGGGCAAAGGATGCGTTCTCAGACAAAAACCCATAGCCCGGATGCAGCGCATCGGCGCTGCTTGCGCGTGCGGCATTGAGGATGGCGCTTTGGTTGAGGTATGAGCGTCGTGCCGGTGCCGGCCCGATAGGAATCGCCTCGTCGGCCATCGCAACATGGGCCGCCCGGCGGTCAGCATCCGAATAAACCGCGATACAAGCAATACCAAGCGATTTCGCACTGTGGATCACGCGGCAGGCGATCTCCCCACGATTGGCGATCAACAGCCTGCGGATCCGATTCACGGGGAGGATTCCATGCCCCCAAGCCAGGCAGGCGAGCGTTTTTCAAAAAAAGCGGCGATGCCTTCTTGCGCCTCGTCGCTGGCGCGCACCTGGGCGATCCGCCTGGCGGTTTCAGCAACCAAGGCATCGTCGATGGCCTTGCCGGCAACATCGGCAATCAAGCGTTTGCAGTGCCCGATCGCCTGCGGGCCGGCTGCAAGCAACTGGCCGAGCATTGCGTTGATCGCCCCGTCGAGTTCTTCGTCCGGAACAATATGCTGCACCAGGCCGATGCGCCAGGCTTCGGCGGCTTCGAAGACTTCCGCGCTCAGAAAATAACGTCGTGCCTGGCGCTCGCCGATGGCTTTGATCACATAAGGACTGATCATCGCCGGGATCAGGCCAAGCTTGACCTCTGAGAGACAAAAACGGGTCTGCGCGCTGGCAATCGCGATATCGCAGGCTGCAACCAAGCCCAGGCCCCCGGCAAAAGCAGAACCCTGCACCCGCGCGACCGTTGGCTTGGGGCTGTCGTGCAGGCGTCGCAAAACCGCAGCGAGACGCCCAGAGTCGGCCTGGGCCTCTTGTGGACTCATGTCGCGCGCTTTTTTCATCCAGGCCAAATCGCCGCCGGCACAAAAGGCCTTGCCGCGACCCGCCAGCAGAACAACCCGGACCGCATCATCGTGCATTGCGTTTTCGATGGCTTCGCCGAGCTCAGCCAGCATCAGGTCGTTCATCGCATTGCGCAGCTCCGGCCGGTTGAGCCAGATCAGGCCAACGCCCTGGTTGAGTTCACACTGCAGGGTTTGATAGCTCACGATCACTGTCCTTTGATTACATCCTGAACACGCCAAAACGGCTGGATCGCGCCGGACTTTGCAAACTCATGCTCAAGCCAAGCGCGATGACCCGCCGCGTGTCCTCCGGATGGATGACACCGTCATCCCACAAGCGCGCGCTGGCGTAGTAGGGGTGACCCTCGCGTTCGTATTGTTCGCGGATCGGTGCTTTGAAGGCCTCGATCTGATCCTCGCTCATACGCTCGCCGCGTAAAGCAAGCGCATCTTGCCGAACCGTGGCAAGCACCGATGCCGCTTGTTCGCCACCCATCACCGAAATGCGGGCATTGGGCCACATGAACAAGAGCCTCGGCGCGTAGGCGCGGCCACACATGCCGTAGTTGCCGGCACCGAAACTGCCGCCGATGATCACCGTAAACTTGGGCACCTCAGCGCATGCGACTGCGGTGACCAGTTTGGCACCCGCCCGGGCGATTCCTTCGTGCTCGTATTTGCGGCCCACCATGAATCCGGTAATGTTTTGCAGGAAAACAAGCGGGATGCCGCGCTGGCAGCACAGTTCAATGAAGTGAGCGCCCTTGTTGGCCGATTCGGCAAACAAAATGCCGTTGTTCGCCACAATACCGACCGGGATTCCGTGCCAGTGGGCAAAGCCTGTGACAAGCGTGCTGCCATAACGGGCCTTGAATTCGTCGAATTCAGAACGATCCACCAGCCTTGCGATCACTTCGCGCACATCAAAGGGTTTGCGCGCGTCGGCTGAAACCACGCCGCCGAGCTCAGCCGGATCGTAGTCGGGTTCCTGCGGCTTGCGCAGATCGAGTCGCTCGCCCACATGACCTGAAAGCGCAGCCCGCGGGCTGTTGGCAAGCAGGCTGCGGGCGATCGACAAGGCATGCTGATCGTTGCGGGCAAAATAATCGGCCACACCGGATAAGCGGGTGTGCACATCGGCTCCGCCGAGTTCCTCGGCACTCACGTTTTCCCCGGTGGCTGCTTTCACCAAAGGCGGACCACCCAGGAAAATCGTGCCTTGTTCGCGCACGATGATCGACTGATCGCTCATCGCCGGCACATAGGCGCCGCCTGCGGTACAAGAGCCCATCACCACCGCGATTTGTGGCAGTCCAAGGGCAGAGAGCCTTGCCTGGTTGTAAAAGATCCGGCCGAAATGGTCCCGGTCGGGAAATACCTGGTCTTGGTTGGGCAAATTGGCACCGCCTGAGTCGACCAGATAAACGCAGGGCAAATGGTTTTGTTCGGCGATCTCCTGAGCCCGCAGATGCTTTTTAACCGTCATCGGGTAGTAGGTTCCGCCTTTGACGGTGGCGTCATTGCAGACCACGATCACTTTTCGGGCTTGCACCGAACCGATCCCGGTGATGATGCCGGCGCAAGGTGCTTCATCGTCATACATGCCCTGGGCTGCAAGCGTGGAGAGCTCTAAAAACGGCGTGCCCGGATCGAGCAGTTGTGCAAGCCGATCGCGTGGCAGCAACTTCCCGCGCGCCAAGTGCTTCGTCCTGGCTTGCTCGCCGCCGCCTGCAGCAGCAAGGCTCATGTGTCGCGTTAAGTCCTCGCAGGCCTGCTGCATGGCCGCTTGGTTGGCCTGAAAGCTTGCGTCGTTTGCTCGGATCCTGCTTTCAATGCGGCTCAATGCGCCTGCTCCTGCGCCAGCGCTCGCGCGATCAAGATACGCTGAATATCGCTTGTGCCCTCATAAATCTGGCACACCCGCACATCGCGCCAGATCCGCTCCACCGGAAAGTCTTGCACCACACCGTAGCCGCCATGAATTTGAATGGCATCGGAGCAGACCTGCTCGGCCATTTCGCTGGCCTGGAGTTTTGCCATCGCGGCTTCTTTGAGGCAGGGTTTGCCGGCGTCTTTCAGCCGCGCTGCATGAGCAATCAATTGCCGGGCACTTTCCAGGCGGGTTGCCATGTCGGCGAGCCGAAACTGCACCGCCTGGTGCTCGAAGATCGGTGCACCGAAAGCTTGCCGGGTTTTGGCGTAGCTCAGGGCAGCGTAAAAGGCAGCCCGCGCCATCCCCAGCGATTGAGCTGCGATACCGATGCGGCCGCCTTCCAGGCCCGATAAAGCGATCCGATAGCCCTGGCCTTCATCACCCAGACGAAAGCGGGCTGGAATCCTGCAGGCTTCAAAAGCAATTTGCGCGGTGTCTGAAGCACGCTGACCCACTTTGTCTTCAAGCCTCGCAACCCGATAGCCGGCTGCCTTGGTGGGAACAAGAAAAGCGGAAATGCCGCGCTTGCCGGCATCAGGGTCGGTGACCGCCATCACAATCGCTACATCGGCCTGCTTGCCCGAAGTGATGAACTGCTTCACCCCGTCAATCACATAGTCATCGCCTTCGCGGCGGGCGCGGGTGCGAATCGCCGAGGCATCTGAACCCACATGGGGTTCGGTCAGGCAAAACGCGCCGAGCATCGCACCGCTGGCCAGCGGCTTGAGCCATTGCTTGTGTTGCTCCTCGTTGCCCCAGCTCAGCAGTATCGAGCACACCGGGCAGTTGTTGACCGAGATGATCGTTGAGGTGGCGCCGTCGCCCGCGGCGATTTCCTCAAGGATTACGGCCAATGCCTGATAATTGAGCCCGGCACCGCCCAAATGCTCAGGTATCGCGATGCCGAAGCAGCCCAGGGCCGCCAAGCCTTTGAGCGCCATGGCGGGAAACTCAGACTCGCGATCCCATCGTGCGGCATGCGGGCTGATTTGCTCACGGACAAAGGCAGCCACCGCTTCGCGGATCATCGCCAGCTCAGAACTTGCGTCGCTCAAGGCCGCGCCTTCATCGCGCAAGGCCCGATGTGGGCTGCTTGCAAGCTCGTTTGCGTTCATCCGTTTTTGCCCCGCCCTACCAGGCAAGCGAACTGCCGCGATAGTCAAAGAACTGGCCTGAGGGATAGGCCAGTGGTTCGCTGATCACCCGTCTTAAGCCATCGACCGAAGTTTGCACGTCCACATCGGCATTGGGACCACCCATATCGGTTCGGACCCAACCCGGATGCAGGGCCAGCACCCGCAGGCCGCTTGCGTGATAGTCGACATGCGCAAGCTTCGCAAGCATGTTGACCGATGCTTTAGACACCCGATACAACAAGCCGTAACTGCTTGAGGCTTCGGCGATCGAGCCCATGCGTGAGGAGATAAACGCCATGGTGCCGCCTTGCGCGTTCAAGCAGGGCATGACCACTGGAATCAGCCGCATCGCCGCCAGGACGTTGGTACGCATCACTTGATCAAAAGCAGCCGCATCAGCTGGTTTTTGGGTGCTGGAATCGCGCGGGCCGAATACCCCGGCATTCATGATGACCACATCGAAGGCCTCGCCATCGAGCTGCCAGGCCAGTCCGGCGATGTCTTCGAGCTGTTCCACATCGAGTTTTAAGGGGTGGGCGCCGATGTCACGCAAGGCCAATCGGTGCGCTTCTTGTCGGTAGGTGGCGTGGACCTGCCAGCCGGCTTGCAGGTACTGACGGGCGAACTCAAAGCCGATACCGCGCGATGCGCCTAGCACAAGGGCGGCTGGCATCAGATCACCTCAAGCGCCATCGCGGTGGCTTCGCCACCACCGATGCAAAGCGCCGCCACGCCGCGCTTGCCGCCGGTCTTTCGCAAGGCACCGAGCAAGCTCACCAAAACACGCGCACCCGATGCGCCGATCGGATGACCCAGGGCGCAAGCGCCGCCATGGATATTGACCTGATCCTGAGACAAATCGAGCTCTTGCATTGCGGCCATCGTGACCACCGCAAAAGCCTCATTGATCTCAAACAGGTCGACTTCCTTGGGCTGCCAGCCGGTTTTGGCAAAGAGCTTGTGCAAGGCACCGACCGGGGCGGTGGTGAACCATTCGGGCTGCTGGGCATGCGTGCTGTGCGCCACGATGCGCGCAAGCGGGCTGCACGCCAAGCGTTCGGCGGTGCTCTGGCGCATCAGCACCAGTGCCGCTGCACCGTCTGAAATCGACGAGGCGTTGGCAGCGGTAATGGTGCCGTCCTTCACAAAGGCGGGCCGAAGACCCGGGATTTTATCGAGCTGCGCCTTAAAAGGCTGTTCATCGCGAAGGATTTGCTGTTCGCCCTTTTTCCCGGGAACGCTGACCGCGGCAATTTCCCAGGCAAAGCTGCCATCATCGTTGGCCTGCTGCGCACGTTGGGTTGAGCGGATGGCAAAAGCGTCTTGCGCTTGCCTGCTGAAGTGGTATTTGCTTGCGCAATCCTCGGCAAATACACCCATGGCTTTGCCCCGCTGGTAAGCATCTTCAAGGCCGTCGACCGCCATATGATCGTAGGTGCTCACGGCACCGTAGCGGTAGCCTTTTCGCGCATGCATCAGCAAATGCGGGGCGTTGGTCATGCTTTCCATGCCCCCAGCAACCATCACTTCGGCGCTTCCGGCCAGCAGCAAATCGTGACCGAGCATGGCTGCTTTCATGCCTGAGCCGCACATTTTGCTGATGGTGGTGGCTGCCGCTGAGTTGGGCAGTCCCGCTTTGAGTGCTGCCTGTCGGGCTGGAGCCTGGCCTTGGCCTGCCATCAGACAACAGCCCATGATCACTTCGTCGACCAGATCAGGCGAAAGGCCTGCGCGTTGCACCGCGGCCTGGATCGCGATGGCACCCAAGTCGTAAGCGGCAAGGTTTGAAAAATCGCCGAGCATCGAGCCCATGGGCGTGCGGGCGCCCGCTACGATCACCACGGGATCGGCCTGGGCGGTTGAAGATGGCGTCGGGGTCATGAAGTCAGTCTCCTGATCGAAAGGCAAACTTTACCGCTTGTCGTGGGTTCGCGCCTGCCTGTGTGTGCTGGCTTGATCTTTTAGCGGGTCTCGGCAAAAAGCTCGCGACCGATCAACATGCGTCGAATTTCGGAGGTGCCAGCGCCGATTTCGTAAAGCTTGGCATCCCGCCAGAGTCTGCCGGTGGGGTAATCATTGATGTAGCCGTTGCCCCCGAGGGTTTGAATCGCTTCGCCGGCCATCCAGGTGGCTTTTTCGGCAGCCCATAAAATCGCGCCGGCTGCATCTTTGCGCAGGCTGCGAACATCGAGCAGACCCTCGCAGCTTCGATCGCACTGGCGACCGACTTCGTAGACATAAGCGCGGGTGGCCATCATCGTGGTGTACATATCGGCAAGCTTGCCCTGCATCAGCTGAAATTCGCCAATCGGCTGCCCAAATTGCTTGCGTTCGTGGATATAAGGAATCACCACGTCCATGCAGGCTGACATGATGCCCAGCGGTCCGCCCGAGAGCACCGCCCGCTCAAAGTCAAGGCCGCTCATCAGCACATTGACCCCTTTGCCGAGCCCGCCCAGCACCCGGTCAGCAGGCACGATGCAATCCTCAAAGACCAGCTCACCGGTGTGCGAACCGCGCATACCGAGCTTGTCGAGTTTTTGCGCCACGCTAAACCCAGCCGCGTGCTTGTCGACCAAAAAGGCGGTGATGCCACGCGGGCCGGCTTCGATATCATTTTTAGCATAGACCACGATCACATCGGCGTCGGGCCCGTTGGTGATCCACATCTTGCTGCCGTTAAGCACCCAATGATCGCCGCGGAGATCGGCCCGGGTACGCATCGAGACCACGTCAGATCCTGCATTGGGTTCGCTCATGGCGAGCGCGCCAACCCATTCACCCGAAATCAACCTGGGCAGATAGTGCGCTTTTTGCTCCTCGCTGCCATTACGAAAGATCTGGTTCACACAAAGATTCGAATGCGCGCCATAGGACAGGCCAACCGAAGCTGAACCCCGGGAGATTTCTTCCATCGCAACAATATGTGCCAGATAGCCAAGGCCTGCGCCCCCGTAGCGCTCGTCCACCGTGATGCCAAGCAAGCCCATCTGCCCAAACTTGCGCCACAAATCCATCGGAAACTGGTCGCTGCGATCGATCTGGGAGGCACGTGGTGTGATTTCCCTTGCGACAAAGTCGCACAAGGTCTCGCGCAGCGCGGCAATGGTGTCGCCAAGGTCAAAGGGCAAACCGGTTAGTTGCATGGGATGGCTTCCTTGCGCGGATGATTTTTTCGGCTTCGCAGACTCAGCGTTTGATGATTCTGCGTGAATCCGACCCACACAATTGTCGCGCAAATGACGCGATCATCAAGCCTTGCGATCAGACTGGCCTAAGATCGCACATCCTTTGACTCGCCTAAGGTCACACATCCTCAAGCGCTGCGCCTGCGTAAGGCCTGCGCTTAAGCGGCATGCAAGCCCAACGCCCACGGACCCTCATGAATCTGCTCGAAGCACAATTGCACTACCCATGGGATACAACCCTGCCCGAAATCGGGCGACGGCTCGATCTGACAGCCGACCTTGCCTGGTTGCGGATGCCGCTGCCTTTTGCTTTGGACCATATCAACCTGTGGCTGTTGCGCGACTGTATCGAGGGCCAAGAGGGATGGACGCTGGTCGACTGTGGTGCGTCAACCGACGCGATCCGTGAGGCCTGGGAGCAACTGATCGCTGCCGCGCCTGGCCAACAGGGACTTGATGGCTTGCCCATTGTGCGCATTATTTGTACCCATATGCACCCGGACCACTTAGGTCTTGCTGCGATGCTCGCCAAACGCTTTGCGTGCAGCCTGTGGATGACGGTGGGTGAATATGGGCTTTGCCGGGTGTTGTCGCAAGCCTTGCCCGGTGCAGACGGCGAATCAGCCTTCGAACACTACCGAAGCCACGGTGTAATGGACGCCGAAAAACTTGCCCAGTTGCGCAAACACGGCGCTTTTTCCTTCAGATCGCTGGTCCCGGAAGTTCCTTCGCGGTTTCGGCGCATCCGCGATGGCGAGGTCTTGCGCATCGGAAACCGCAACTGGCAGGTCATCACCGGCAGCGGCCACTCCCCCGAACATGCTAGCCTTTATAGCGAAAGCCTGGCCTTTGAGGGCGAAACTCTGTCGCAGGCCTTAGCCCATCCTCAAAGCGATCGCTTGATGGGTCAGCCCATCCTGATCTCAGGCGATATGGTCTTGCCCCGCATTTCAACCAACACCTCGGTGTGGGAAATTGAGCCTGAGTCGAATCCGGTGCAATGGTTTGTCGAGGGCATTTCCCGATTTCGGCGCTGCAAGGCCGAAACCCTGGTGCTGCCATCGCATGGCAAGCCCTTTGAAGGATTGCACACCCGAATCGAACAACTGAGAAATCACCACGCCGAGCGGCTCGACGAAGTACGCCGGGCTTGTGAGCAGGCCGATTGCAGCGCGATGGACATTGTTCCTGTGATGTTTCGCAGACCTCTGGACACCCATCAGATCAGCTTTGCCCTCGGTGAAGCCCTGGGCCATTTGCATGCACTTTGGTACGCCGGCGAACTGACGCGTTACCGCGATCAGCAGCAGGTCTTTCGTTTTCGGCCTAGCAGTGGCTCGGTGAGCCGCGCATCCGTTGCGGGCGAGGCCCAAGCGGCACAATCACAGCCGGCCCTTTC
>DDPV01000044.1:41280-87222 GCA_002342365.1 Burkholderiales bacterium UBA2459
CGGCCTACCTAGCCAGTCTTTAACTGCGCTTGCACCGCCTCTTCCCAGCCCCTGTTGGCGGCGGGCGATGCCGGGCTTGGGTGAAGGATCTGAACCACGCGGCAGGACTCGGGCTCTGGTAACTTCTGGCGTGCCAGTTCGAGCCGCTTGGCAGCAAAGCCGCCCACGCCGATCAGAATCGTTGGTGAAAGCAGGGCGATCACCCTGATCAGATGATGCATGCAAGCGGTATCCAGTGGTTTGCGCTCGCTGCCGGGCAGCAACTCGGGGGTGCGGTTCTTGCCTGAAGCTTCAAGAAATACCAGTGGACAAAAATTCACCACGAAATGTCGCGCAAAAAATGCATCGGCGCTACCGTAGTGCTTTGCTGCCCAGCCCCAAAGTCTGCGGCCGCTGACTTCGGTACGTTTGCAATCCCAACCATGAATCGGCCGCTTCGGATGCTGGCTCGCGGGGACCTCGATGGCCGCGTCGATACCCATCCAACCCCTTACGGCGTTGATCTCGCCAAAAGGTATACCGGTTTGCATCATGCCAAAAGGGCCGGGGTTCATGCCCAAAAAGAGGCGAGCCTTGGGGCCCTGCGCATAGCGCTCAAGATACTGGCGGTAGGGCCCAAGCGCATAGTCCAGAGGATTGTAGACATGGGTGACCGGCGCTGAGAATTGAAGCGGCCTGAGCGCCTCGCGCAATTCGCAGGCGGCATCGAGCAGGGCTTTGGGCGTGTTTTGGGGCACAGGCTGGTTTTCAGGGTTTAGCGGTTGGCTCTGCGCTTGAAGGCTGCTAGGATAGGTTTGATCTGTGTGTTAGCGAACATGACAAGGTTGATCGTTTGAATGAATAAGCCAGTCGAATTGCATGGGCTCAGTGCCAACGAAGGCAGCCCCGACCCGCGCCTTTTGCCTTATGCAAAGCCGCAACCCTGGGGCATGGTGCCTGACATGATCGAGCAGGATGTGTTGACCGAAGATGAGCGCCTTTGGGCGCCAATCGGTGAGCAGTCCTGGTCACGTCCGATCCACCTGAACACCACCGAGGGATTTTATGTGCATTTGCTCAAGGTGAAGCGATCCGGTGTTTTGCAGCGCCATCGTCATTCGGGTGCTGTGCATGCCTACGTTATCCGCGGGCGCTGGTACTACCTCGAACATGATTGGGTGGCTGAAACCGGCAGCTATGTGTTTGAACCGCCGGGCGAGACCCATACCCTTACCGTGCCCGATGACTGCACCGAGATGATCACGCTCTTTACGGTGCATGGGGCACTGATTTATGTGGACCCGCAGGGGCAGGCGATCGGCTATGACGATGTGTTCACCCGCATTGAAAAGTATCGCGCACACTTTGACAAGGTCGGACTCGGCGCCGACTACGTCAAGCGGTTTATGCGTTAAGGGCGACATATCCCCACAATGAGCACATTGCCTACAACGATCCGCTACGTCGAGCATGGCAGCGGAGGTCCCGCAGAGGTTATGCGGATCGCAGAGGCGGCCTGCCCGACGCCGGCCGCTGGTGAAATTCTGATCCGCGTGGCCTATGCCGGTGTGAATCGTCCCGATGTTTTGCAGCGCTCGGGCAAATACCCCCCACCACCGGGGGCGCTACCCTGGCTTGGGCTTGAGGCATCGGGTTGGGTAGCTGCCGTGGGCGAAGGCGTTGAGCACTGGCAGGTCGGTGATCTGGTTTGTGCGCTTTGTAACGGCGGCGCCTACGCTGAATTTGTTGCGGTGCCCGCAGGGCAGGCTTTGCCGGTACCCAAGGGACTTGGCCTGGATCTGGCGGCGGGCTTGCCCGAAACTTATTTCACCGTCTGGGCTAATGTGATGGAGCGCGGGCGCCTGAAAGCTGGTGAGCGCATTTTGATTCACGGCGGCTCCTCGGGCATTGGCATGACCGCGATTCAAATGGCCAAGGCTTGGGGCGCCGAGGTCTTCACCACGGTGGGGTCGGCCGACAAAGTGGCTGCGGTGCAATCAATCGGTGCCGATCACGCAATCAATTACCGAGAGACAGATTTCCAGGACGAAGTGGCGCGGATCACCGCAAAGCAAGGCGTTGATCTGATTCTCGATATGGTCGGTGGCCCTTATATCGAGAAAAACCTCAAATCACTGGCTCTTGAAGGACGCTTGGTTCAAATCGCGTTCTTGCAAACCCCCAAGGTTGAAATCGACTGGGCCCAGCTGATGATCCGCAGGTTGACCTTCACCGGTTCAACCCTGCGCGCTCGAAGCCTGGCCGATAAGGCAGGCCTAGCTGCTTCGCTCAAGCAGCACATCTGGCCCTACTTGGAGAAGGGCGCGATGCTTCCGTCGATTTACGCAGTCTTCGATCTGGCCGATGCACCGAAAGCGCACGCCTTGATGGAGTCGTCTCAGCATATCGGCAAGATTCTGCTCAAAGTCGGGGTCTGAGCCTTTCGCAAGCATGAGATGGGGGTCTGAGCGTCGCCCCGGCATCGGGCGCAGCATCCTGCCGCGCAAACCCCAATCCTGAGGACTAGGTCTGCACCAGGCGCCTTTGCCTGGCTGCGGCATGAACGATGCCAAGTCCGAGCCCCAGGGTCACAGCGGCTGTACCGCCATAGGACATGAAAGGCAAAGGCACGCCCACGACCGGCAGCACCCCGGTGACCATGCCCATGTTTACAAAGGCATAAGTAAATATCATCAGTATCAACGCAGCCGATGCGAGTCGTTCAAACAAGGTGGATGCGCGCCTTGCGATGTCGAGCCCACGCAGCACCATGGCTGCATAAAGACTGACAAGCAACAGGTTGCCAAGCAAACCCCACTCTTCGCCAAAGACTGCAAAAACAAAGTCAGTGGTCCGCTCCGGGATAAATTCAAGGTGCGTTTGGGTGCCTTCAAACCAGCCCTTGCCCCAAAGTCCTCCCGAACCCACAGCGATCATCGATTGCAAGATATGAAAGCCTTTGCCCAGCGGGTCTCGGCTGGGGTCAAGCAAGGTGCATACGCGTTGCTTTTGGTAATCGTGAAGAACGACCCACTGCACCTCCGGCGAACACCAGCTTGAACCAAAAAACCATAGCAGCGACATCAACAGCACAAACAGAACGATCACCGGCACGATCAGTCGGTAGCTGAAGCCCGCCATAAAGAGCACGAAACCACCGGCTGCAAAAACCAGAATTCCGGTTCCCAGATCGGGTTGCCGGATGATCAGCAGCAGCGGTACCAGGAGCAAAGCCGCAGCCAGCGCAAAATCCTTGCCGCGTAATTGCCCCTCGCGCTTTGCAAAAAACCAGGCGAGCATCAAAGGCATGGCAATCTTCATCAGCTCCGAGGGCTGAATGCGCACCACCCCCAAATGCAGCCAGCGTCTTGCACCCTTGCTCACATCCCCAAAAAGCGCGACCGCAATCAGCAGAATCAGCCCCAGAACATACAAAGGCAGCGCGCTTTGTGAAAGCCAAGGTACCGGAATCCTCGCAACCAACCACATCAGCCCCAGCGATAAAAGCAGATTACGGGCGTGGGCTTCGGTGCGGGAGGGGAAGTCGGCTGCCGCAGACAGCATCGTGATCATGCTGACAGCCATCAGCACCAGGGTAATCAGCAGCAGCGGTCGGTCAAAGACATCGATATTGCGTCGAATGTAGACAAAGGGTGAAGTGATCGAGAAGGCCACGATCAGCGCTGCCCGCGTTGGCTCAACAAATGATGGTCGAGGACTTTGCGCGCAATCGGAGCGGCGGCCTGCGCGCCAAATCCACCGTTTTCAACAATCACCGCCAGCGCAATCCTGGGTGCCTCAACCGGAGCGAAGGCCACGTAAAGCGAGTGGTCGCGGTGGCGCTCGGCAATGCGCTTGGCATCGTAGCGTTCGTTTTGCTTGATCCCGATGACCTGCGAGGTCCCGGTTTTGCCCGCAGAGCTGTAGCCTGACCGGGCAAATACCGACTGCGCGGTGCCCATCAGGTTCACGTCTTGCATGGCTGCAATCACCAACTCAAGATGCGCGGGGTTGACCGCCGTTTCGTGCAACACTTCGGGCTCGATCCGCTGGTCCTTGGCGTTGCTCGGGTCAACCATGCGGCGCACCAGCCGCGGCTTCATGACCTTGCCGTGATTTGCAAGGCCTGCGGTTGCAACCGCCAATTGCAAGATGGTAAAGGCGTTGTAGCCCTGGCCAATGCCGATCGAAGGGCTTTCGCCCGGCAGCCAACGTTGCTTGAAGCGCTTCAATTTCCATTTGGTGGTGGGGAGCACACCGCTTGCCTCACCTTCGAGATCAATCCTTGTGGGTTCACCAAAACCCCACTGGCGGACGTAGTCGGCGATCAAATCCGGGCCCATTTCGTGGGCAAGCTGGTAGTAATAGGTGTCACTTGAGACGACGATCGATTTTTTCAAATCCACCGAACCGTGCCCTTCGGGCCGTGAATCGCGAAAGCGGTGTCCGCCCAGTTCAAAGTAGCCCGGATCTCGGTAGTGCTGGCCAGGATTGCGCTTGCCGCTTTGCAGCGCCGCCAAGGCCACAAAGGGCTTGTAGGTTGACCCAGGCGGGTAGGTGCCGCGCAGCGCACGGTTGAGCAAAGGTAAATCCGGATCCTGATTCAGCCCGTTCCAGCTTTGCGGGTCGATCCCATCAATGAAAAGGTTCGGGTCAAAGTCAGGGCGCGACACAAAGGCAAGCACGTCACCGCTTGAGGGTTCGATGGCAACAAGGGCGCCGCGTCGCTCGCCGAAAGCCTCGCTGGCAACCTGCTGTAATCCGACGCTCAGGCTCAGGTGCAGGTTCATCCCGGCGCTGGGCGCAATGCGCTCGAGTTCGCGGGAAATCCGGCCTCCCGCAGTCACTTCGACCCGGTCAAAGCCGGTTTGACCGTGCAATTGGTGCTGGTAGCTGCGTTCAAGGCCGGTTTTCCCGACATGGGTGCTGCCGGCGTAGTTCAGGCTGTCATCGCGGTCCTCAAGCTGCCGTTTTTCCGATTTCGAAATCCGCCCGATGTAGCCCACCACATGCGCCATCAACGACGCATGCGGATAGCTGCGATAAAGCCTCGCCTTGATTTCCACACCGGGAAGCCGATACCGGTTGGCCGAAATGCGCGCGACTTCCTCATCGCTGAGCCTGACCTTGAGCGGCAGGGAATCGAGGCTGCGGCTTTCTTTGAGCAACTGCCTGAAACGTCGCTTATCTTTGGGCGAAATCTCAATGATCTGCTCGATCACATCAAGCGTCTGGTCGATGGACTCGGTTTGGGCAGGCGTGATTTCGAGATTGTAGGCAGGGGTGTTGTCAGCCAGGACCTCGCCTTCACGGCTGAAAATCACCCCGCGTGCTGCAGGCACCGGTACCAGCGCAATCCGGTTGTCCTCGGCCTTATCCCAGTAAGAATCGTGCTGGATCACCTGAAGCCAGACAAAGCGTGCCAGCAGCAGACCAAGCAAAACCAGGATCAATCCGGCCGATACAAGGCTGCGTCGCTCAAAAATCAGCTTGGCCTGGGATTGGGTGCTTAGCATGGGTAGGGATTTGTCTGGGGCTAGAGCGGGCGGGTGTCGTCGTATTCAACCGAACGCCGCTGCGGTGCGAGCAGCATCGGTGCAAACAAAGGCCACAACAGCCCGGTGCTCATCGGCGAGAGAAAAATCCACCACCCTGGAAACTCCTCGCCCATCGCCAGGCGAAGCAGAACGCGACAAGCCTGAGCAATCAACAGCAAAGCGATAAGGTGCAGCATTTGCCCGAGTAGTCCGAAGGCGGGCAGCCGCCGATGAAGCGCCACCGCTCCGTAGCTGATCACCAAAAGACCGAGCGCTTGTTCGCCGAGCACCGCACCGGCGTGGACATCGAGCAACAACCCCAGCGCGAAGGCCCAGCTGAAACCGATCATCCTCGGTTGCTGAACGCCCCAAAAACTCAAGACAAGCGCGGTCCATTGCGGCACAGCTGCAGCCTGTCCCCAGGGCAGCAAGTCAAGCAAAAGGGCAAGCAAGACGGTAAAGGCCGCAAAAAAGCTGTTGGCCGGAAGCAACAGCAACTCAGGCTTTGTCAAGCCGCCGCCCGAGCCATTGGGAGGAAGGTTCACCGCAGTTTGTCCTTGAACTTATCTTTGCCTTTTTCAGCTGCTTTATCCCGCGCTTTGTCCCGCTCGTTGCCCTTGTCTTGAGCCTTATCCTCGTCATGCGGCTTGTCGCTAACGGTATCCGGACCGACGATGAGCACAATCCGGCTGCTATCGATGCCGCCAGCCGGTTTGACCAGTATTCTGGGAAAGGGGCTGCCTGGATTGCGGTCAATTTGGTGGACGACCCCGGTAAGAACACCGGGGGGAAAGACCCCATCAACGCCGGATGTGAGCAACACATCGCCAATTTGCATCTCGGCCGAACTGGCTATGAATTTCAGCTCCATCACACCAGCGCTTCCGCTGCCAAAAAGCACGGCCCGTTGACCATTACGCTGATTCAGGACCGGCACAGCCATGCTCGGGTCGGTCATCGCGGTGACTTCAGCGCTACGCTGGTAACTACGGGTTACCTGCCCGATGAGGCCTTGGGCGTCCATGACCGCGTGTCCGGGAGTTACCCCATGGCTCAGGCCCTTGTTGATCGTGAGACGACGCACATAAGAATCGCGTCGCTCGCTGGTAATCTGTGCAGCCCGGCTCACCCAGCTTTTGCGAGGACTGATTTGCATCAGCGCACGCAAGGACCGGTTTTCCTGATCAAGCTCGGCATCGCGTTGCGCCACCAGGGCCATGCTCGCCAACAAAGTTTGCAGGCGGCGGTTTTCTTCGCGAAGGCTCTCGGCCTGTCGAACTTCGCTCACCCACAGACGCCACCAATCGCCCGGCGCGCTGACGGCCTCTTCCATCGGCAAGAGCACCGAGACAACGCTTGAGCGCAAGGGATGAAGCCAATGCTCGCGGCTATCCATCCAAGCCAGCGCCACAGCGGCCAGGGCAAATCCGATAAATCGGATGGTGGCAGGCAAGCCTTGGCGAAACAGTGGCGGTGCACTGCCCTGCATCGCAGCTCCTCGAATTCGGTTTAACGCGGGTTTATTCGGGCCTGTTGCTCCGAGGCAGACACAAAAAGCTGCAGCGCCGAATCACTCGTAAGTGAAGATGGAGCTTAACTGATCCATGCGCTCAAGCGCCATGCCACAGCCCTTGACCACGCAGGTGAGCGGCTCTTCAGCGATCAGGACCGGCAAGCCGGTTTCCTCAACCAAAAGCCGGTCCAGATCACGCACCAGAGCGCCACCACCGGTGAGCATAATGCCTCGTTCGGTGATGTCAGCGCCAAGCTCAGGCGGTGTTTGCTCAAGCGCCACCTTAACCGACGTCACAATTTGGTTCAGCGGATCGTTGAGCGCTTCCAGAATTTCATTGGAGGAGACGGTGAACGTGCGGGGAATACCCTCAGCAAGATTGCGTCCCCGAACTTCCATCTCACGCATTTCAGCGCCCGGAAAGGCCGAACCGATTTGCTTTTTAATCGCTTCGGCGGTGGGCTCGCCAATCAGCATGCCGTAGTTGCGACGCACATAATTCACAATGGCTTCATCAAACTTGTCGCCGCCGACCCGCACCGATCCCTTGTAGACCATCCCGCCCAGTGAAATCACGCCGACTTCGGTGGTGCCGCCGCCAATGTCGACCACCATAGAGCCGCTCGCGTCAGAAACCGGCAGACCTGCACCGATGGCGGCCGCCATCGGTTCTTCGATCAGAAACACTTGCGATGCGCCGGCGCCAAGCGCAGATTCCCGGATTGCCCGCCTCTCGACCTGGGTGGAACCGCAGGGCACACAAATGATGATTCGGGGGCTTGGTGAGAACAAGCGCGAGTCGTGAACCATTTTGATGAACTGCTTGAGCATTTGCTCGGTGACGGTGAAATCGGCAATCACACCGTCTTTCATTGGCCGAATCGCTTCGATGTTGCCCGGGACTTTGCCGAGCATTTGCTTGGCCAGCGCGCCCACTGCGGCAATGGTTTTCTTGCCGCTCGGGCCGCCTTCGGTGCGGATCGCAACCACCGAGGGTTCGTTGAGCACAATACCTTTGCCGCGCACATAAATCAGGGTGTTTGCGGTACCCAGGTCAATGGCGAGATCGGTCGAAAAGTATTTGCGGACGAATCCGAACATAGGGAGCCTGACGGTGTATTCGCAAAAATAGGAATGATACCTTGGTTAGAATCAGGGCATGACGCATTTAACCGAGCAGGATATTCGACGACTTGCGCGCTTGGCGCGTTTGGAGCTGCCCGAAAACGAGCTGGGTCCGGTCCGGGACAAACTCAACGCGGTCATTGCTTTGATTGACCGCCTGCAGGCTGTCGACACCGGATCGGTCGCAGCGATGTCGCATCCCCATGATCCACTGTTGCGTTTGAGAGACGACCTGCTGACCGAAAGCGATCAGCGCGAGGCCTTGCAAGCGGTGGCTCCGAAGGTTGAAGACGGGCTCTATCTGGTGCCCCGGGTTATTGACTAGGCAGGCATGAGCCGACCGCGCCGCAGCCAAAGCAGTCCTGAGCAATGAGCACGCTTGATTCGCTTGCCAGGGCCTTGCGCGCCGGGGAAACCTCAAGCGAGCAACTCACCCGCGAAGCCTTGTCGCGTATCGCAAAGTCGCAGCTCAATGCCTTCATCGATGTATTGCCCGAACGAAGTCTCGAGCAGGCCAGGGCAGCCGATCAGCGCCTGGCTCAAGGCGATCCGAGCCCCTTGCTCGGTATTCCGATCGCCCACAAAGACATTTTCGTGACCCGATTCTGGCGCTCGACGGCTGGATCGCGCATGCTCGCAGACTATGTGAGCCCTTTTGACGCCGCGGTGGTCGAACGGCTGGCCGAAGCCGGGATGGTTTGCGTCGGAAAACTCAATTGCGACGAGTTTGCAATGGGTTCGAGCAATGAACATTCATATTTCGGGCCGGTGTCCAACCCCTGGGACCTGAGCCGAGTGCCTGGCGGCTCTTCAGGCGCATCGGCTGCGGCGCTTGCCGCCGGCATTGTTCCAGCAAGCACCGGTACCGACACCGGCGGATCGATCAGGCAGCCTGCAGCACTGTGCGGCGTGACCGGTATCAAGCCCTCCTACGGCCGGGTCTCGCGCTGGGGAATGATTGCCTTTGCCTCCAGCCTTGATCAGGCTGGGCCGATGGCGTGCAGCGCAGCCGATTGCGCAAAACTTTTGCAGTCGATGGCAGGTTTTGATCCCCGCGATGCAACCAGCCGGGAGTTGCCGCTTGAGGACTTCAGCCGAGGTGTCGGTCGCCCGCTAGCGTCGGGCAGCGTATCGAGGCCTTTGCTCGGTTTGCGTATCGGCATACCCAGGCAGTGGTTTGCCGAGGGGCTCGACGCTGCGCAGCGAACGGTGATCGAGGCGGCGATTGCCGATCTTGAGCAATTGGGTGCTCAGACGCAGGCTGTGAGCCTGCCGCGCACCGACTTATCAATCCCTGCTTATTACGTGATCGCTCCGGCTGAGGCCTCAAGCAATCTGGCACGCTTTGATGGCCTGCGCTTTGGGCATCGCGCAATCGAGACCCGCGATCTTGAATCGCTTTATGAGCGCTCGCGCGCTGAGGGTTTTGGACCCGAGGTGAAGCGGCGCATCATGGTGGGCACTTATGTACTCTCCCAAGGCTACTACGAGGCCTACTATCTGCAGGCGCAAAGGATCAGGCGTCTGATTGCGCAGGACTTTGCGCAGGCGCTCTCTGAGTGCGACCTCTTGCTCGGTCCGGTGACGCCGACCGCTGCCTGGTTGAAAGGGGCGATGCAAGACGATCCCACCCAAATGTATCTGGCCGATATTTACACGCTCGGCGCAAGCCTTGCAGGGCTTCCCGGCATGTCGCTGCCCTGCGGCTTTGTTGGCCAACCCCGGCTGCCGGTGGGTATGCAATGGGTTGGCGCTGATGGTTCCGAGGCTTTGTTGCTCCAGGTTGCCGACTGCTACCAGCAGGCGACCGCGCATCACCTGGCCCGTCCCGCGGCGTTTTGCTGATGGCTATAGCGCAAGGCTGGGAGCTGGTGATCGGATTGGAGACCCATGTCCAGCTGAAAACCCGCTCCAAGATCTTTTCGGGCGCATCGACCGCGTTTGGCGCCGACCCCAATCGACAGGCTTGCGCGGTCGATTTAGCCTTGCCGGGGGTTTTACCGGTGCTCAACCGCGAGGCCGTCGCTTTGGCGATCCGCTTTGGACTAGCCGTTGGCGCCGCGATTGCGCCGATTTCGATCTTCGCGCGCAAACACTACTTTTATCCCGACTTGCCCAAGGGCTATCAGATCAGTCAATACGACATTCCGGTGGTAAGCGGTGGCCGCATTGCGATCGCTGATTTGTCAGTTGAACTCACCCGCGCCCATTTGGAAGAGGACGCCGGAAAAAGTCTGCATGAAGACTATGCCGGACAAAGCGGCATCGACTTGAACCGGGCCGGCACGCCGCTGCTTGAGATTGTCTCAGAGCCCCAAATGCGATCGGCTGCGCAAGCGGTCGCCTTCGCAAAACAGTTGCATGAGCTGGTGGTCTGGCTTGGCATCTGCGATGGCAATATGCAGGAGGGATCGTTTCGGGTCGACGCCAACGTGTCGGTTCGGCCTGCCGGTGATACCAGGCTTGGTACGCGTTGCGAGATCAAAAACCTGAACTCCTTTCGCTTTCTGGAGCAGGCAATTGAGGTGGAAGCGTTGCGGCAGATCGAGAGCCTGCGCGAAGGCATCGCAATCGTTCAGCAGACCCGACTCTACGATCCGGATGCCGACCAGACGCGGGCGATGCGCAGCAAGGAAGACGCACACGATTACCGCTATTTCCCCGACCCTGATTTGCCGCCACTGGTGATCAGCGCAGACCTGATCGAGGCGCAGCGCGCGCTGATGCCCGAGTTGCCCGCGGCCGTCCGGGGCCGCTGGAGAGCTGACTACGGGCTCTCGGATTACGACGTTCAGGCGCTCAGCGCAAGTCGAGCCAGCGCCGCTTACTTTGAGGCCTTGTTGCAATCGGCAAGCTCGCATGCGACCCAGCCCAATATGCGTGCTCTGGCAAAACTTTGCGCCAACTGGGTGTTGGGCGAGGTCGCTGCTGCTTGTAACCGTCATGCTTGCGCCATCGATGCGGCAGCGGTGGAGCCGGTGTTGCTCGCTGCGCTATTGATTCGAAGTGAAGACGGCAGCCTGTCGGCAAAAACCGCACGCGCGCTTTTTGTCAGCCTCTGGGATGAGCCCAAGCCGCTTTTCGCAAGCTTGCAAGACGCTCTTGCGCATCTCGATGCAGTGATCGACGCCCGTAGCCTTCGCTCGCTTAACGATGACGCAGCGCTTGGGGCGATTGTTGATGACGTGCTTGCTGCAAATCCGAAGTCGGTTGCCGAGTTTCTCGCCGGTAAGGACAAGGCGCTCAATGCCCTGGTCGGGCAGGTGATGAAAGCGAGTGCCGGAAAGGCCAACCCGGCCCAGGTCAATCAGCTCTTGCGAAGCCGGGTGCTGCCATAACGCTCGCGGTAAGCCGCAAGCGGCGCGCGCCAGCGCGAAAGTTCAGGGTCTTTGCGTCGTTCGAGGTAAACGACCAGGTCCTCCAAGGAGGCTATGGCAAGCACCGGGATGCCGTAGCGTTGTTGCACATCATCGACCGCCGATTGCGCACCGATTTGCTCAGCACTGCCTGAGCGTTCCTGACGGTCAAGCGCAATCAGCACGCCGGCAGGCTCAGCGCCGCTGGCTTTGATCAAGCTTACCGACTCAGCCACCGAGGTGCCCGCCGAAATCACATCATCAATGATCAGCACCCGGCCATTCAAGTTGGAGCCAACGATAAGCCCGCCCTCACCATGATCTTTGGCCTCTTTGCGGTTATAGGCAAAGTGAATATTACGTCCGCTTTGCGCCATCGCCACCGCGGTGCAAGCAGCCAGCGTGATGCCTTTGTAGGCCGGGCCAAAAAGCATATCAAAGCCAAGCGCAGCTTCAAGCGTCGCAGCTTGTAGCCTGCGGGCATAAAAACCGGCGAGCTGCCCGAGTCTTTGTCCGTCGTAAAAAAGGCCAGCGTTAAAAAAATAAGGACTTAGCCGTCCTGCTTTGGTTTTGAATTCGCCAAAACGCAAAACCCCGGCGGCGATCGCAAATTCGATAAAGGCCTCGGCCGTATCACCCGGGGCGATCGAGGCATCGGCATGATGGCTGTGCATGATGATGGTGCGATGGTCAGTCATGAAACAATCCTGATCATGACACAGGGCCGGAGGCGATCGATGTTTCGTGTGACGAGCTTTAATCTGAACGGTATTCGCGCTGCAACACGCAAGGGCTGGCTGCAATGGGCCAGTGAACACGACGCTGATGTGATCTGCGTGCAAGAAATCAAGGCCCAGGAAAAAGATCTTGATGCGTCGATGTTGGCGATCCAAGGCCCGCGCGGCAGGCTCAAAGGCTACTTTTTCCCGGCGCTAAAGCCTGGCTACGCGGGCACTGCGATGTACAGCTTGCAAGAACCGGTTGCGATTTACCGCGGATTTGGCGAGGCCGAGTTCGACGAGGAGGGCCGTTATCTCGAGCTCGATTTCGGTGCATTTGCGGTGATCTCGCTTTATGTGCCTTCCGGATCAAGCAGCGAGGAGCGCTTGGCATCGAAGTTTCGCTTCATGCGCTGCTTTCAATCGCATGTCAAAACCTTGATGCATCGCGCCAAGCCTTTTGTGATTTGTGCTGACTGGAATGTTGCCCATCGTGAAATCGATCTCAAAAACTGGCGCTCGAATCAAAGCAACCCCGGGTTTTTGCCCCAAGAACGGCAGTGGATCGACGCGCTTATCAACGAGCAGGGGCTGGTTGATGTTTTCCGGGCCATGGAGCCCGATCGGGTGATGTACACCTGGTGGAGTAACCGTGGCGCAGCCTTTGCCAATGACGTGGGTTGGCGTCTGGATTATCAGCTTGCCCATCCGGAGTTGGCCCCACGCGCGCGCGGATGGCAGCTTGCTCGTGAGCCACGTTTTTCAGACCATGCGCCCTTTACGGTGGACTATGACATCGCGCTGACCTGAAGAAAGCCTTGTTGCGCAAAGCATGTGTCGGGTTGTTCGACCCCAATGCTTCGATACAAATGGTTCGTTCCAAATGGTTCGAAACGAACTCAGCGCGGTTTGCTGCGCTCGTAAAGCGGCAACACCTTAGGCAGCGCTTTGCGTATGTCGGCAATGCGCGACTCATGCGATGGGTGGGTCGAAAGCCATTGGGGCGGCGCTCCCTGGCTGCTCGGTGCTGCGGACATTTTCTCCCACAAGCTGATGCCTGCAGACGGGTCGTAGCCAGCACGCGCGCTCAAGTCCATGCCCAGCAAATCCGCTTCGCTTTCGTCGTCGCGGCTGAACTTGAGCATCGTCACATTCGAAACACCGCGTGCGACCTGACCCCCGATATCGCCATAACCCATCACTTGCGACAAGATCGATGCGCCGATGGAGAGGCCTTGCGCGATCATGGCCTTGCTCTGGCGCTCGCGCCCATGTTCGCGAAGCGCATGGGCGATTTCATGGCCCATCACAAAGGCGATCTCATCGTCGGTCAGCTGCAAGCGGTCAATGATGCCGGTATAAAAAGCGATTTTTCCACCCGGCATCGCAAAGGCATTCAAGGCTTGCGAGCCAATCAGTGAAACCTCCCAGCGCCAGGACGAGGCCCGCTCGTTGTAGCGGGCGGCGTGGGGCAAGAGCCGCTTGGCGATGTTTTGCAAACGCAAAAGCTTCGGGTGGCCTTCCGGCGCAAGTGCACGCTGCGATTCAGCATCCTTGCGCATTCGCTCGTATTGAAAGGCTGCTTGTCGCTCGAGTTGTTCGGCAGGTACAAGATCAGCCACCCTGGAGCGGGGCGGCAACTCAATACCATCGGCGCGCAAAGCGGCGGGCGCAAGCCCCACGATTGCAACAAGTGCAAGGACGCGCAGCCCATTGAAGCTGCGCTGCGCCAGGCGGTGAGGACGCATCGGCAGTCGCTGGGGACGCAGCGGCAGGCGACTGGGGCGGTCGTCCGGGTGGCGAAGGCGCACAAAGCTGCTGAAGATGGTCAAGTGGTAGATCGCTGGGTTTAGACTTCGTGCGATGAACTTTAGCGCGCTTTATTTTAGAAAGCCGATGGTGGTGCTTGCGCTGTTGGGGTTTTCAAGCGGTTTGCCGCTTGCGCTTTCCGGCGCCACGCTGCAAGCCTGGCTGACGGTTGAAGGCTTAGACCTCAAAACCATTGGATTTTTTGCCCTGGTGGGCCTGCCCTATACCTTTAAGTTTGCCTGGGCTCCTTTGCTCGATCGCTTCGACCTGCCAGGACTACCCCGGCGCAAAGGCTGGATGCTTTTGTGTCCGGCACTGATCGGGCTCTTATGCCTTGCGATTTCGGGCCTTGAGCCCGCCAAGGATCTTTATCTTCTCGGAGCGCTGGCTGTGTGCCTGGCATTCGTATCAGCCAGCAACGATGTGGTTTTTGATGCCTATCGCAATGAATTGCTCGCGGCTGAAGAGCGCGGTGCCGGTGCAGCGGTGTCGGTGTTTGCCTATCGCGTCGCGATGCTGGTTTCAGGCGGCTTGGCGCTGATGCTTGCAGACTTGTGGTTTGGCTGGCAGGGCTTGTTCAGGGCGCTTGCGATGGTTTTTGGCCTGATCGCAGTGGCCGTTTTTTGGGTACCCGCGGTCGAGTCTTCGCCAGCCAAAACCTCAGCCTGGGTCGAATGGCGGGGTTTTGTGGCGATGCTCGGGTCGGGCCTGCTGGTCTATTTCATCGGTTCGCAGTTTGCGCCGCAGGCAATCGATGAATGGTCCGCCCGGGCTAATCAGTTCGTGAAACTTGGTTTTGAAAGCCTGCTGATGCTGGCCGCTTTCTCGGCCGCCTTGTGGGCGGCGCGTCAGGTTCGATTCCCCTCGCTGATGGCGCCCTGGGATGCCTTCTTTTCGCAAAAGCAAGCGATTGCGCTGCTTGGGTTGGTGGTGTTTTACAAACTCGGCGACGCCTTTGCCGGTGCGCTTTCCACAGCCTTTTTGTTGCGTGGCTTAGGCTTTAGCGCCGCCGAAGTTGGCGCTGTCAACAAAGCGCTCGGCTTGGCCGCAACCATCGTTGGCGCTTTGCTCGGGGGTTGGTACCTGGCACGACGACCTTTGGCGCAAAGCCTCTGGCCGGCACTGTGGTGGTTTGGCATCGCGCAAGCCCTCTCGAATCTGGGCTATTGGATGCTTTCGGTGCAGGAGAAGTCTTTTGTCTGGATGGCATCGGCGATCACGATCGAAAACTTGTGCGGCGGCATGGGTACCGCCGCCTTTGTTGCCCTTTTGATGACGCTGACCGATCGACGCTTCACGGCCGCGCAGTTTGCGCTGCTTTCTGCGCTTGCTGCCGTGGGCCGGGTTTATGTGGGGCCAAGTGCTGGTGTGCTCGCTGAGCAGTTTGGCTGGCCCACATTCTTTGCTTTAACGCTTGTCGCAGCACTGCCTGGGCTTGGCCTATTGCTGCATTTGCGTGAGCGAATCGAAACGCTTGCAGCAAGCGCTGCGTGCCACAATCAAAGGCGCGCCGAAGACGCAGTTTGACGACGCGCAAAGCGTCTGCGACCGCAGCGCGATTCCCGATTGGCAAGCAAGGAGGCATGATGAACGCAGTTTTTATTTGTGACGGTGTGCGTACACCGATTGGCCGTTATGGCGGCGTTTTGTCTTCGATTCGCAGCGACGATTTGGCAGCGATGGCGATTGATGCGCTGCTCAAGCGCAATCCCAGCCTCGCACCAGGAGCGCTTGACGAAGTGATCCTGGGCTGCGCCAACCAGGCCGGTGAAGACAACCGCAACGTGGCCAGAATGGCAAGCCTTCTTGCGGGGCTTCCGCAAGAGGTGCCGGCAGCTACGATCAACCGGCTTTGCGGCTCGGGCATGGATGCGATCGGCACGATCGCACGCGCGATCCGTGCCGGCGAGATTGCGCTTGGCCTGGGGGGCGGTGTTGAGAGCATGTCGCGCGCACCCTTTGTGATGCCCAAAGCCGATAGCGCCTTTTCGCGCAGCAACGCGGTCTACGACACCACAATCGGCTGGCGTTTTATCAACCCGAAAATGAAGGCGCTCTATGGGGTGGATCAAATGCCCGAGACCGCTGAAAATCTGGCGTCCGAACTGGGTATCTCGCGCAAGGATCAGGATGCATTTGCCTTGCGAAGCCAGGAGCGCTGCGCTGCAGCACAGGCAGCCGGTTTTTTTGACGCGGAAATCCATCCGGTTTCACTCACTTCAAAAAAAGGAACGATCGAGCTGATTTCCCGCGACGAACATCCGCGCGCTGACACCAGCCTGGAGTCGCTGGCCAAGCTCAAGCCGGTGGTGAGGGCCGATGGCAGCGTGACCGCCGGCAACGCATCGGGCGTGAATGATGGTTCAGCAGCAGTTTTGCTCGCAAGCGAAGCCGCAGCCAGCGCTCAAGGGCTTGAGCCGAAGGCACGGATCGTTGCGATGACCACCGCCGGTGTGGCGCCGCGGGTGATGGGAATCGGTCCGGTGCCGGCAACCCAAAAACTGCTTGCGCGCACCGGGCTTAGCCTTCACGATATCGACTGGATTGAGCTTAACGAGGCCTTTGCGGCGCAGTCTCTTGCTTGCACCCGGCAACTCGGCCTGGCCGATGACGATCCGCGGGTCAATCCCAACGGCGGCGCAATTGCGCTTGGCCATCCGTTGGGCGCATCAGGCGCAAGGCTTGTGATGACGGCAGTGAATCAATTGCAGCGCAGCCAGGCAAAACGCGCCATCACCACCATGTGCATCGGTGTGGGCCAGGGCATCGCGATGCTGATCGAAAGGGTCTGAGCAGCCTTAAGCCGTCGGACTTTCAGACCTGGGGCAGTGCCTTGGCGTGTGATGGTTTGAATGCCTTAGAGAGGACTTGAAATCGCGCAAGGCGTACCGATTTAAGGAGCATCGGCGGTGGATCAGCATGAACCACCGTTTATTCACAACGTTCTTAATCGGAGAGCATCATGACACGAATCAGCCTTTATGAGCCCTTTGCCTCAGTATTTCCTCCCGAGCTTTTTGCCTCAGCAATCAATGCTTCAGCCTGGCCCGAGTGGTCGCGGTCAAGCGCAACGCCAGTCGCTCAAAACACACGTGTGACGGCAGGCGGTGCTTCGCTGGGTATGCCTGTGGATGTGCTTGAAACAGCCAGCGGTTGGACCATTCGCGCCGAGCTTGCTGGTGTGACGAAAGACCAGATCGATATTCAAATTGATGCAAACACCGTGAGCATCAGCGCAAAGCGTGAGCGCAAGTCTGAGCCCAAAGACGGCGAACGACTCTTGCGCGCTGAAATCAGCGCAGCTTCGGTGATGCGCAGTTTTGTGATGCCTTCTGAACTCGATGAGTCGGCTGCCAGCGCAAGCTTCGATGCCGGTATTCTGACGCTTCAGTTGCCAAGAAAAAAGGCTCAGTTGGCGCGCAAACTGGCGGTGCAATAAAGGCCAGCCCCACGCGGGCTTACTCGACCGTTACGGATTTTGCAAGGTTACGCGGTTTATCAACATCGGTGCCTCGAACAAGCGCTGTGTGATAAGCCAAAAGCTGCAGCGGCAACACATGCAAGATCGGTGACAACAAGCCCGCGTGGTCAGTCAGCTTCACGATGTCGACATCAGCGCTTGATGACATCGTGTGGTCTTTATCGGCAATCACGTAAAGCCTTCCGCCGCGCGCTCGGACTTCCTCCAGATTGCTTTGCAGCTTCGATAGCAAAGCGTCATGGGGTGCAACCGCCAGGACCGGCATGGAGGCATCAACAAGAGCAAGCGGGCCATGCTTGAGTTCGCCGGCTGCATAAGCCTCAGCGTGGATGTAGGAAATTTCCTTGAGCTTTAAAGCGCCTTCCATCGCAATCGGATAATGCACGCCGCGGCCCAAAAATAGGGCGTGATCGCGGGCTGCGAAATGCTGCGCCCAGCGCATCATCTCGGGCTCGCAGGCCAAGACTTCTTGCATTGCTGCCGGCAGATGTCTGAGCTGCGACACCCAGGTTTGCTCATCGCTGCTCGAAAGCCTCCCACGGGCTTTTGCCAGGACCAGCGTGAGCAGAAATAGCGCTGCAAGCTGGGTGGTGAAAGCTTTGGTTGATGCAACGCCGATTTCGGGGCCCGCGCGGGTGAGAAATCGCAGCCGGCTTGCACGAATCAAAGAAGATTCTGGAACATTACAAATACTGAGACTGTCACCCAGACCCAGGCTTTGGGCGTGTTCAAGGGCAGCCAGCGTGTCGGCCGTCTCGCCCGACTGCGAAATGCAAAGCACCAGTGTGCCTTGCAAAGCAACCGACTGCCGATATCGGTACTCGCTTGCGATTTCGACTTGCGTGGGGATATGGGCCAGCGACTCAAGCCAGTAGCGCGCCACACAGCCGGCGTGATAACTCGTGCCGCAAGCAAGAATGAGAAGCTGCTTGCTGCGAGCAAAAACCGCTTGGGCTTCATGACCGAAGAGTTCCGGAACCAGTGCCTGTCTGGCATCGATCATTTCAAGCGTATTGGCAAGCGCTGCGGGTTGCTCAAAGATTTCCTTTTGCATGTAGTGGCGGTAGCCGCCAAGCTCAAAATGGCTAGCTTCGATCTCGCTGCGCAGCACCGCCCGGCTGACCGCCTGGCCCTGTCGGTCGACAAGCCGATGCAAGCCTGGGCGGATCATGACCACATCACCTTCTTCGAGGTAGGACAGATTCCGGGTCGATTGAATGAGCGCCGAAACGTCGGAGGCTAAGAACCGTTCACCCGCTTGCGCGCCTTCGATACCGTCATAACCCAACACAAGCGGCGCACCCCATCGGGTGCCGACCACGGTATCGGGCTCGAGCGAGGAAAGCGCCGCGAGGGCGTAGGCGCCCCGCAGCGTTGGCGCAACCGCTTGCATCGCATGAAAGAGGCTTGCGGTTTCGCCGCGGGCAAGCGCAGCGATCAAGGCATGGTGAAGCAGATGGGCGATGACCTCGGTGTCGGTTTGTGAAGCGAAGACATAGCCCGCTGCGAGCAGGTTTTCGCGCAGAGCTTGATGGTTTTCAACAATGCCGTTATGCACCACGCAAACCGCGACGCCTTCGGATTGCGACAAATGGGGATGGGCATTGTCTTCGGTCACGCCGCCATGGGTCGCCCAACGGGTGTGGGCAATGCCGCAAGCGGCCTTCGCTTGCTGGGCTTGCGCTTGTCGCTTGAGCTGACTCACCCGACCGACAGCGCGCAAACGCTGTAATCCCAAAACACTGGCACTCGCTGCCCCGTCAGGCATCGCGCTGTAGGCAAGGCCAGCCGAGTCATAGCCTCGATACTCCAAACGCTCAAGCCCTTCAAGCAAATGGCCGATAACGTCACGCGTAGCACTGGTTGCTGCAACGATGCCGCACATGTTTAAAGTTGCCCTCGCTCAGTCATCATCGTATTATCCCAGGCCTTTGAAGCTAAACCCGCGCTGACGCGCAAAGCAGTGCGTTTAGCCTTTCGGGCCGGCCTTTGTTGGCCGTTTCCAGGCAGGCAGGCTCACTTGTTTGGCGCGCGACACCGTCAGCTCGCCGGCTGGCGCATCGCGGGTGAGGGTCGTCCCAGCGCCAAGCGTTGCCCCTGCGCCCACCCGCACCGGTGCCACAAGCTGACTGTCGCTGCCAATAAATGCATCATCGTCAATCACCGTCTGGTGCTTGTTGGCTCCGTCGTAGTTGCAGGTGATGGTGCCCGCGCCGATATTGACCCGCGCACCAATGGTTGCATCGCCCACGTAGGCTAGATGATTGGCCTTGGACTGCGCACCCATGCGGGTGGCCTTGAATTCAACGAAATTACCAACATGGTTCTCTTCACCAAGCTCAGTGCCTGGGCGCAGCCTTGCATACGGACCAACGCGTGAGCGAGGGCCGATGACGGCGGATTCACAATGCGTAAAGGGCAGCACTTCAGCATCTTCGTGAACCACGGTGTCGATCAAAACGCAATGCGCGCCGATTTTTGCGCCCCGATGCAAACGCACCTGCCCCTGAAAGAGCACGTTGATATCGATCCGGACACCAGCCTCGCAGTACAAGCGGCCGCGCAGGTCGAAACGATCAGGATCCATGATCGTGACGCCCTGGGCCAGCAAATCCTGCGCCTGCCGGCGCTGGAAAACACGTTCGAGGCTGATCAGTTGGGCCAGGGTGTTGACGCCCTGGATTTGCATCGCATCCTGAATCGCATGACCGATCACCGGAAAGCCTTCTGCATGCGCCATCGCGATCACGTCGGTGAGGTAGTACTCCGCTTGGGCATTCGCATCAGAAAGCGCAGCAAGCCACCGTGGCAAATGCCGGTTGGGCAAGAGCATCATGCCGCTGTTGATCTCCGTGATTCGTCGTTGCGCATCGTTTGCATCTTTTTCTTCAACGATGCCGCAGACTTGTGCGCTTTCAAGCCCGCGCAAAATCCGCCCGTAGCCCTTGGGCTCATCAAGAAAGGCCGTGAGAATGGCGCTGCGGTTTTCAAGCGCTGAAAGCGGCCCCAGTGTTGATAAGTTCGGCTCGTGAAGGCTTTCAATCAGACCGGCTAGCGTTTTAGCCTGGATCAAGGGCACATCGCCAAAAAGCACCAGACTATGACCCTGCGCGCAAAGCGCCTGTTGCGCTTGCATGAGCGCATGACCGGTTCCGCGCTGCGTTTGTTGCTCATGCCAGTACAGCGCAAGGCCTTGTTCGGAAAAGGCGCGCTCAAGGCCGGCACGGTGAACCGCTGCCTCAACCTGATCAGCCGCAAAACCCTTGACCAGATGCACAGCCGCAAGGCCCCAGCGATCCGATTCGAGGCTTCCAAGTTCGAGAACGCTATGAAGCACATGCTCGAGCATCGCCTGCCCACCTATCGGATGGAGCACTTTTGCGATGTCCGAATGCATTCGTTTGCCGCGGCCTGCGGCTAGCACCACCACATCAAGACGCATCTTCATCGGGTCTTCAAAGCGCGGTGATGCCCCGGCCGCGCTTAGGCGCTGGCCTTAGTGACTGCAAGCGCATCGCCCTTGTGCCCGATGAGCTGCGGGCCGAGTGAGCCGATCACCATACCGAGCAAGGACGCGAAAAGCCCCACGAATTGCGGTGGCACCAGCCCTTCCGGGTTTGCAAACTCGCTGATCAACCACAGCGATAAACCGGAAAAGACCGATAAGAGTGCGCCCTGCGTTGTGGCCCTTTGCCAGAACACACCGGCAGCCAGCGGGACCAGCGCACCGGCCAGTGTGACCTTATAGGCATTCTGGACCATTTCGTACATGGTGCTGCGGGAATTCAAGGCAAACATCAAGGCGCAAAGTGAAAAAATTATCAGCACAATGCGCAGCAACAAGAGCAAGCGCTGATCCGACATGGTCGAACTTAAAGGCTTGATCACGTTTTCGGTAAAAAGCGCGGTTGGCGCAAGCAAGGCACCGCTTGCCGTTGAAAGGATGGCCGACAACAGCGCGCCAAAAAACAGCGCTTGTGCCCACAAAGGCGTTTTTGACAGGATCAGGTCCGGAAGAATTCTTTGGACTTCGCGCGCGTCTTCGGACTCAAATAATTGCAGGCTTGCCGGGTCGATCACGATGGCGCTGTAGGCAATAAACATGGGAACAAAGGCAAAAACAAAGTAGGCGATTGCACCAAACAAGGTGCCGCGTACCGCAGTTTTCTCGTCCTTGGCCGAGGTCACGCGCTGAAAGACATCCTGCTGGGGAATGGAGCCCAGTGCCATGGTCATCCATGCCGCCGCGAAGGCAAGCCACTCGGCGGCATCGCCTTGAGGCCAGAAACTGAAGCGGTCGGCTTCGATGGCGGCATCGATCACTTTTCCGACCCCGCCCGCCAGATCGCCGACATAAAAGGCAACAAAGAGCAGGCCAACCACGATCACGACGGTTTGCAACAAATCGGTCAGCGCAATCGACCACATGCCACCGAAAATCGTATAAAAAACAACAACGCCAGCGCCAATCAGTATCGCTGTATTCAGATCGATTTCTCCGCCTGACAGCACCGCAATCACCAGTCCAAGCGCGGTCAGTTGGGCCGATGTCCAGCCCAGATACGAGGCAACAATTGCAAAGCTTGTGATCACTTCAACCGACTTACCGTAGCGTTTGTGATAAAAATCCCCAATCGTCAGCAGGTCCATCCGATAAAAAACCTTGGCGAAAAACAAGGCCACGAACAAGAGCGCGCAGCTAGCGCCAAAGGGGTCGGCGGGCACGGCACCGAGCCCGCCTCTGGCAAACTCCGCAGAAACCGACAGCACCGTCTCGGCACCAAACCAGGTCGCAAAAACGGTGGCCATATTGATGTAAAGCGGCAGGCTTCGGCCTGCCACCAGATAGTCCTTGGCACTGTGCACATGGCGTGCCGCAATCAACCCAATCAGAACGGTCAATCCTACATAAGCCAGAACGAGTGCAATCAGCATAATCTCCTCCACACAGTTGACGGTTGCTGGGTCCGAGTGAGGGTTTGTGATTCTGTTGTGTCTTCAATGCTATCGAGATCAATCACACCAGAGAGCAAAAGCCCTGCGCCGGCTAACAGGATTGCTATCAGCAAAACACAGGCGAGCAGCCAGCGACGGGTCTGTCTGAGCTGGGCGTTCAGTTCGATGAGGGCTTTTTCAATGCCACTCGGTGTCCGCGATCCGGCTGCGGCCAGCGCAAGCGCTTCATGCGCTAGCCTTGGGATTTCAGGCAGCGACTGGCTCCATAGTTCAGCTTCTTGCCTGAATCGCCTGAGCAAACCCTGCCAGCCCAACTGCTCGCGCATCCATCGTTCTAAAAAAGGTTTGGCGGTCACCCATAAATCAAGGTCGGGATCAAGCTGTCTGCCAAGGCCTTCGATGTTGAGCAGAGTTTTTTGTAACAGTACCAGCTGCGGTTGAACTTGCACCCCAAAGCGTCTTGAAACCTGGAACAAACGCATCAACACCTGGCCGAGCAGAATCTCTTTCAGCGGCTTGTCAAAGACCGGTTCACAACAACTCCGCACGGCTGCCTCAAGCGCCTCAACGCGGACTTTCTGGGGCACCCAGCCCGCTTGCAAGTGCAGTTGCGCAACGCGTCGGTAATCGCGTCTGAAAAAGGCCAGAAAGTTTTGCGCGAGATAGTTCTTGTCCTCCTCACTCAGGGAACCGACGATGCCGAAATCAAGCGCGATGTAGCGGCCCTTATGAGGTCCCCGATCGGCAACGAAAATATTGCCCGGGTGCATATCGGCATGAAAAAAGCCATCGCGAAAGACCTGGGTGAAAAATATCTCCACACCGTCGCGCGATAAGCGTTTGAGGTCGATACCCGCCTTCAACAAGGCATCGATGTGGCTGATCGGAATGCCTTGCATGCGTTGCATGGTCAGCACATTGGTTGCGGTTGCAGACCAGATCATTTCGGGCATCAGCAAAAGCGCAGAATCGGCAAAATTGCGCCGCAACTGGTTGGCATTGGCCGCTTCGCGAAGCAAATCGAGTTCGTCATGCAAGATCATGTCAAATTCGTCGATCACATCGAGCAAACGCAAGCGGCGCGCGTCTTCGGAAAGTTTGAGCAGAATTGATGCGAGCTGACGCATCAAGGCGAGATCGGCATCGATGATGGCCAGCATCCCGGGCCGAAGCACTTTGACCGCCACTTCACGGCCACCGTGGAGCCGGGCAAAGTGGACCTGAGAAATCGAAGCCGACGCAATCGGTGTGGCATCGAATTGCTCATAAACTTCCTGAATCGGTCGCCCGAGTCCGCGTTCGATTTCTGCAATCGCCAAGTCGCTGTCAAAAGCTGCAACGCTGTCTTGAAGTTTAGCCAGAGCGTCGGCGATGTCTTCGGGCAACAAATCGCGGCGGGTCGATAACAGTTGACCGAATTTCACAAAGATCGGTCCCAGGGATTCGAAGGTTTTTCGCAGCCGTTCGCCGCGCGCCTCCTTCAAGGGTGCTTGAGGCGCTAGCGCAAGCGCTGCACGAAACCAAAAGCGCCTGCCCAGGGATGGAAATGCATCCACAAGCAGGCTGTCGAGTCGATGCCTGGCAATGCAGCGCAGGATCGCAAGCAGGCGAAACTTCATTGCTGCGGTTTGAAGTGCAGCTGAACCGCTTGAAATGATGGCGGAGCAAAGCCGATATCGCCTTCGCTTTGGGGCACTTCGAGGGGTGCCAAGGACTGAAAATCGAAGGCTTCCCGGTCCATCAGGTGCGAGGGGACGACCCGAGCCAGTGCGGAAAACACATGGTCGACTCGGCCTGGAAACTGCTTTTCCCAGCTGCGAAGCAACTGTTTCACGTCTTGACGTTTTAAATGTTCCTGCGAACCGCACAAATCGCAGGGGATGATCGGAAAATTGCGCCACTGCGCATATGCCTGCAAATCGCTTTCGCGCACATAAGCAAGCGGGCGAATCACCAGATGTCTTCCATTGTCGGCGCGCAGTTTTGCCGGCATACCCTTGAGCGTGCCGCCGTAAAAAAGGTTCAGAAAGAAGGTCTCAAGAATGTCGTCACGATGATGGCCCAGCGCAATCTTGTTTGCCCCAAGTTCATCGGCGACCCGGTACAAAATCCCGCGCCGAAGTCTTGAGCAAAGTGAGCACATGGTTTTTCCCTCAGGAATCACCCGGGTGACCACGCTGTAGGTATCCTGAGTCTCGATATGAAAGGGCACACCTTGCTTGCGCAAATAGTCGGGCAAGACGTCTGCGGGAAATCCAGGCTGCTTTTGATCGAGGTTGACCGCCACCAGATCAAAGCTCACCGGTGAGCGTTCGCGCAAGGTCAACAGCAAATCAAGCATGCCGTAGCTATCTTTGCCGCCCGATAGGCACACCATGACTTTGTCGCCTGCGTCGATCATCTGAAAGTCACCGATGGCCTGACCGGTGAGCCGCAACAAACGCTTATGCAATTTATTGCGTTCGTAGGCAAGCCTGTCGTTCATGGCGCCTTGGCAAAGCGCATCGATTCAATGCCCACGGTTTTGCAGTCCGGATAGACATCGGGCTTTTCGGTTCGCACACTCGCTGCCCTGACGCTACCAAGTTTCAGGCAAAAGTCGAGCACGTCGTCGATCAGGCTTTCCTGAAGGTTAAAGTGTCTTGAGGTCGCAAGTGCACCGATCCCTTCGCGTAATTTATCGTAGTCAAGCGTGTCTTGGACGTCATCGCGGTTTGAAAGCGACTCGGCTACCGGCACAAAGAGCGCGACAGAAATCTTCACCCGCTGACGGGCCCGACGTTCGAAGTCATGAAAACCGATGGAGGCTTGGACTTCAAGATCGTCGATGAAAATGCGTCGGCAGTCGCTTAACTGAGGATGAAGAAGCAGGGAGCTCATGGCGTTGATTCCGTTTCAAGGCGGTCGGCAGTGGTGAACATCACATCGCGAGCGCTCGCTTGCAAATGCTGTCCGCCGTCGACCAATAAATTCACGCCAGTTATCGCTCTGGCTTGAAGCAAAAAGACAATCGCCTCGACGATATCGCAAGGTTCGGAGGACCGGCCCAAGGGCGTTTGTTGATGGGCTTGGGTGAAGCCGTCCTCAGTTTGATCGCCCGAAAGCAGGGTGATACCGGGTGAGACGGCGAGCACCCGCAGATGCGGTGCGAAATCGCGCGCCATCAGGTCGGTGGCTTGCCATAAGGCTGCCTTGGTCAGGGTGTAGGAAAAATAATCAGGATTGGGGTTTTGCAGTTTTTGATCGAGCAAATTGATCACAACGCCCTGCTTGCCTGCTTGAGGCTGACTGCAGTGCCTGTACATCGCTTGGCTGAGTAAAACCGGAGCCACGAGATTGGGCATGCAATGCGCAAGCAAGCCATCGGCTGCAACATCTTTGGGTCCATCCCAGTCAAATCGCGAGGCATTGTTGATCAAGGCATCCAGACCTTGGGTCTGATCAAGCGCAGCTTGAAAGAGCTGCCCGACAGCTTGCGGATCGCTCAGGTCCGCAGCGATTGTCCAGGCCCTCTGGCCCAGGCTGCGAATCGCCGAAGCGCTGTCTTCGGCGTCTTGCGCTGAACGGTGGTAGTGCACCACAACATCCCAGCCTGCTTTGGCCAGTCCAAGGGCGATTGCACGACCCATACGCCTGCCTGCCCCGGTGACCAGCGCAACCTTGGGACGCTCAGCGCGATGCGACAGCGCGCTTGGATCCAGAGCCTCGCCTGCACGAGCAGCCGGCCGTTCTCGACTTTGGTCTGGCTGTGAGGGCGTGCTTGCTTGCATGATGCGCGTTGGGGCCTTGGTTGGGAGCTACCGCCGCGCAGTGTAACCTGCACGACCATGAGCATGATCAGCGCCGACAGCTTGCCCGATTTGATCCGCCATGAGATCCACAAGCGCTCGGGATGGATGGGCTTTGACCAGTATATGGACATGGCGCTTTATGCCCCTGGCCTTGGCTACTACAGCGGACCACGATCGCCCTTCGGAGCTGAGGGCGACTTTGTGACCGCTGCTGCTATTAGCCCCAGCTACGGCGCCTGTGTGGCGCGACAGATTGTTCAGGTTCTTGATGCGATCGGTAGCGACGACGTACTCGAATTTGGTGCAGGCGACGGCAGGCTGGCTGCGCAAATCCTTGACTACGCCCGAAGCATCAACCGGCCGATGCACTACCAGATCATCGAGCTATCGGCCGGCCTAAGGCTGCTGCAACAAGAGCGGCTCAAAGCTGGTTCCGCAGAAGATTTCGGGCAATTGCGCTGGCTTGAGCGGTTGCCTGAGGGCGGCTTTCGCGGGGTGATGCTTGCCCATGAGTTGCTCGATGCGATGCCGGTGCGCTTGTTTGTTTATCGACATCCCGACCGGCATACTCATCGCCATCCCGATCAGCAGCAATGGTACGAACGCGGTCTCAGCAACAGCGCCGGGCACGATGGTGGCGGATTATGCTTTGCTGATCGGCCGGCGGATGCGCACTGGTCTGCAAAGCTTGAGGCCTTGAAGCGCGCCTGCCAGCAGACCTGGCCAGAGGACTGGCCCGATGGCATGCTGATTGAATGGCATGAACAGGCGCAGGCCTGGACGCGAAGCGTGTGCGATGCGCTTGAACAGGGCTTGTTGTTGGTGGTTGATTACGGTTTTCCGGCGCATGAGTACTACTTGCCGCGTCGTCAACAAGGTACTCTGATGACGCATCAGGCCCATCGTGCCGGAACCGATTTGCTGGCAAATCCAGGCACACAGGACTTGAGTGTGCATGTCGATTTCACCGCCGTTGCCCGGGTTGCACTCGAGCAGGGCATGCAGTTATCAGGTTATTGCACGCAAGCGCGATTTTTGTTCAACACCGGCATCCTGGATATCGCGACGGCGTCAGCTGCGCAGGAGCCACATCGAACATCGCCAGCTGCACTGTCTCGACTTGCCGGCTTGCAAAAGCTGCTGTCGGAGGCCGAAATGGGTGAGTTATTCAAGTTCATGGCGCTAAGCCGGGGTCTTGACAGCCTCGATCTCATCGGCTTTCAACAAGGTGATCGCAGCGGTCGGCTGGGGCTTGACGCATGCTGAAATGGTTACTTGTGACCGTGCTGGCACTGCTGCTTTTCAGCGGCCTTCAACCCTTGCTGCGACGCCTTGGCTGGGGCCGCCTGCCCGGTGACGTGGAGCTCAAGATTGGTAAACGCAGCCTCTGGCTGCCTTTGGGCTCGACGCTGCTGTTATCGTTTCTGGTGGGTTTGATCGCCCGGCTGATCTGAGCCGCAGCTTGATCGGACAAGGCAGCGTTGCTAAACGCGCAAAGGCCAGGTCAAGCGCTTTGCTGCTCGGTCTGCCGGGTCATGGCCTGAGTGGCGAGCTGGTACTCGTGGGCCAACTTATCCACCAGTTCACCGGCGCTTAACACCTGGTCAACCGTACCGATGCCCTGGCCGCAGCCCCAGATGTCTTTCCAGGCTTTCTTGTCCATGTTGCCGCCGGAGTTGAAATTCATCGCGCTTGGGTCGCTTTCGGGCAGCTGATCCGGATCAAGGCCTGCCTGCTCAATCGAGCTTCGCAGGTAGTTGCCGTGCACGCCGGTGAACAGGTTGGTGTAGACAATATCCTTGGCTGAGCCTTCCACAATGGCCTGCTTGTATGCGTCTTTGGCATTGGCCTCCTGCGTCGCAATGAAAGCCGAGCCGATGTAGGCGAAATCAGCACCCATGGCCTGCGCGGCCAGAACCCCCGCGCCGCTCGCAATCGAGCCTGAAAGCGCAATCGGTCCGTCAAACCAGCGGCGGGTTTCTGCAACCAGCGCAAAGGGCGATTGCCGGCCGGCATGCCCGCCCGCGCCTGAAGCCACCAGGATCAGACCATCGGCACCTTTTTCAATCGCTTTATGAGCGAAAAACTGATCGATCACATCGTGCAACACCATGCCACCGTAGCTGTGAACCGCTGCGTTCAACTCGGGTCGTGCGCCCAGCGACGTGATCACCAGGGGAACTTTGTGCTTGACACACAAGGCCACGTCTTGCTCCAGGCGATCGTTGGACTTATGGACGATTTGATTAACCGCAAAGGGCGCAGAAGGCCGCTCCGGGTTGGCCTGATCCCAGGCCTCAAGCGCCTCGCGGATTTGCACGAGCCATCGCTCGAGCACTTCAATCGGCCTTGCGTTGAGCGCGGGGAAAGATCCAACCACACCGGCTGTGCATTGGGCAATCACCAGATCGGGGTTAGACACGATGAATAAGGGCGCAGCGATGACCGGGATGCGAAGCTTCGCCTTCAGCTGTTGAAGATTCATGGCAAGACCTTATGGGCAAATGGATTCATCGGATGCGTCGTTGAGGGGCTGCGGTGCTGCGCCAAGGCCGTGAGGATAACGTGTTCGCAGCGCAGTCGCGAGCGCAAGCTCGCGTGCTTGCCGCATTGCCTGACCGATCGCTGATCCATGCGCCAGCTTTTGGCCTTCAGGGGCCGGAACAGGATCGCGGGCTTTGGCTTGACGAAACAGGTCAGCTAGTTGCCTGATGGCCTGTGCCACAAGCGCGGCCTGCGCTTGAAGTCCTGCGTGCAAGGCCGGATGCCAGCGCAAAACAGCAAGCATGTCATCGAGCCGTTGCGGGCGTCTCAACAGATCAAGCGATTCAAAAAGGCTTGCCAGCTCGGTTGCCTCAGAACCCTTCGCGTCGCTGAGCAGAGCGAGCAAATCCGACTGGTGTTTGCGCAACAGGCCGATGATGGCTTGCACATCCTGCGGTGTTCTCAGACCTGCGAGGATCTCCTCGCGCATCGGTTCGCTCACCAGCACGCTCCACAGTCCCCATTGCAAACGCCGTTCAAGCCCGGCTTGCGCTGCCTGATCGAGTTGCCCAAGGCGCTTATGTTCGTCGGCGCTAAGCCGCTGAAAGGGGCTGAGCCCACAATCGGAAAGAATCCGCCACAAGGCCGAGGGCTTGATTTCAGCCATGCCTTGATCGAGTTCACGCCAGACGCGCTCGGCAGTCCAGTGATCAGTCTCGCCTGCGCGAACCATGTCGCGCATCAGCAGCTGCGTCTCGGGATGAATCCGGAAATCAGCCAATCGTGCGGCAAACCGCGCCACCCGAAGCAGGCGGATTGGATCCTCGCGAAAGGCATCGCTCACATGCCGAAGCTGCCGCGCCTGCAAATCAGCCAGACCCCCGTAGGGGTCGTGCAGAACCGCCTGCGCATCAACAGCCATCGCATTGATCCGAAGATCGCGTCGCTTTAAGTCCTCTTCAAGCGATATCGCTGGATCGCAATAAAATTCAAAACCATGATAGCCCTTGGCAATTTTGCGTTCGGTACGGGCAAGCGCAAACTCTTCGTGACTGATCGGATGCAAAAACACCGGAAAGTCTCGTCCAACCGGCAAAAACCCGGCTTGCAACATCTGTTGCGGGCTGCTTCCCACCACCAGCCAGTCTCGATCGTTCACTTTGCGTTGCAGCAAAGCATCGCGCACCGCCCCACCCACGCAGTAAATGCTGGCCGCTTGCAGCGCCTTGCAAGGCCCGTCGCTCTGAAGACATTCAACCAGAGCGCTTAAGGCCTGCGCATCCATGGAGGGGTTTAGCATCGGGTGGGCAAGGCTGTAAAGCCGGCTGATCAGCGGCGGCGCAAGTCTTCTCGTGCAGTCTCAAGCCCCCTTGCCCGGATGCCGAGTTCGTCAAGTGTTTTGAGCCGCACGCCGAGCACCTCGGACTTTCCGCTCGGAAGATTATCGATGCGCATCGAATCGAGGTTATCCAGGCTCATCAAGGGTGGCCCCGGCAAAGCTTCAAACAGTCTTGCTTGTATCGCGCCGAGCGTATAAGGTAATGGAACGATCCAGGGGCTTGATCCATGCGCGGCATGCGTTGCAAAGCGCAAGAGGTCAGCGAGGCTGTATGCCTTCGGTCCGAAAGCCTCAAGCACGATCGAAGCTTCGATGCCGAGATCGAGCAGGCCAGGCGGTCGACGGTTCGCTAAGCGATCAAAGCGATGCAAAACCAAAAGTCCGATCGCCTCGCACAGATCGTGCACATGAACCGGCGCAAAGCGTGCCTGAGCGCCGGCAAGCGGAATGATCGGGCTCAGGCCGCCAAGCTTGGCAAAAACATGCAAAAACCGATCGCCAGGGCCAAACACCACCGAAGGACGAACCACACTCAGGGGATGCCCAGATTGCAACAACTGTTGTTCCGCATAGCTTTTCGAGCGCAAATACATCGATGGCGCTTGATCCACAGCTTCCGGTTGGCAGCCCAGCGCTGAAATGTGGATCAAGGCTTGATGATCAAGCGCCTCAAGCAGGCGTAGCGGCAATTGCACATGCACGCGGTCGAAGTCCCGGCCCCAGGGTTTTGCGCGGTCGCTGTGCAAAATGCCGGCCAGGTTGATCACAAGCGAGCTTGAACGGACCAGGCTTTTGAGATCGCTCAGGTCGTGGATGTCGCTTTGTATCAGCTGAACCCGCGGCATGGTGCTGAGTGCCTGATGACGCCAGGCCCGCCGGCTCGGCACAAGCAGGGCGAGGTCGGGAAGTAATCGAGACAAATGCCCAAGCAAGGTGCTCCCGATAAAGCCACTGGCCCCGATGAGCAAGATACTTCCGGCTGCAGCACGAGCTTTTGCAGGGCTTGATGCGCTCAAGGCAGCGTCGGCAAGCCCAGTTGACGCTTCGTGGGTGAGAGGTGCTGCTTGTTGCATGAAAGCCTCGATAAGTTCAGGGCAGCAGCGATTGGCTTGCTGTTTTGGGCGTGATTTCGCCTAGCCGTTTTTTGAGCGATGAATTTTCTTGTTTTTGTAACAGTGCATAGTAGACCGCGTTGGATAAGACCTTCTTCACATAATCTCTCGTTTCGCTAAAGGGAATGATCTCGGCAAAGATCGCACCTTCAACCGGTCCGGGAAGCGTGGCGCGCCAGGCGCGCGGACGGTTTGGACCTGCGTTGTAAGCGGCAGAGGCCATCGCCTGGGAGCCATCAAGATCGTCTGAAACCGACTTTAAATAAAAGGTTCCAAAACGAATATTGGTTTTCATATCGTGTAAATCTTCTGTCTTGAATTCGCCTTGACCAAGCTTTTTCGCGATCCACCGCCCGGTGTTGGGCATGATTTGCATCAAGCCTTGGGCACCCACACTCGATTTGGCATCGAGCACAAAGCGCGACTCCTGCCGGATCAAGCCGTAGGCCCAGGCGGCGTCGACGCCGACCCTGCTTGCAGCAGCTTCGAGCTCATCGCGAAAAGGCATGATAAATCGCAGGTGAAAATCATGCTCTTGCTTTGTGCGGTCTGCTGTATTCACGCAGCGATCGAGGACAAGTCGGCGGCAAGCAAGCTCGGCCGCAGCCAAAAGCGCGCGATCGTTCATCGGCTTGATGCTGACCCACCACTCGCGGTGGGCCTCGGTTCGCAAACCCAACTGGTAAAGCTTAAAAGCGCGCTGAATTCCGGTTGATGCGGCGATCGCTTTCAACTCGTCGCTAGTCGGTTTGGCCGCTCGCGGCGGAAGTTCGATAGCCTGGCCCAGGTCTTCAAGCGCCAGCTGACCATAAAAATGAAACTGGCTTGCAAGTTCCTTAAACAGCGCTCTGGCTGCCGGCTCATCGCCCGCGCGTTGGTAGGCTCGAGCCCGCCAGTACTGCCATGCCGGGTCAGCCTGGCCGCGGGCCGACATCCAGCCGATCAGCTGTTGCAAGCTGTCCCAGTCCTGGGCACGCAAGGCGCTACGGGCCATGATGGCAAGCGACTCGTCGCTGCCAAGCACGCCGAGATCGATCGCGTTTGCCCCCAGCGACCGGCTTTCGCGCAAGGCTTCTCGGCTGGCCTCAATCGCCTGCGGCTGCATGCGCAACATACTCAGGCTTGCGATTTGAGCGGGGATAAAGCTTCGAACTTCGGCTGGCCAGGTCTTGGGTTCGGCCTGCCGCCAGCGTCGAAAAGCTTCCACACTGTCTTGGCGCGCAAAGCGAATCCAGGCGATTTGTCCAATCTGGGGATTGCTGCTTCGTAAATGCCGCTCGGGTTGCTCGATCGCCCGATCAACCTCCGAAGCGGAAAGCCCCAGGTGATTTGCTGCCCAGCGAATCGCGCTTGCTTGATCGGTTTCAAGCGCAAGTCGCAGGCGATGTTGCAGGCCAGCGCTGTCGATCTGACCCGCTTGATGCAGCGCGCTAAACAAGCGGCCGCAGGCCGACCCCAGCGGTCGTGAGGCAAATAGGAGCGGTTTGGACTGTGCCGCAATCACCGCAAGCGCCTCCTTCTCGGCGCTTGAGAGCTTGAGCCTTGCGTACTGATAAAGGCATTGCAGCGGCGCGTCATCCTGAAAAATGAGCTTGGGGTACTCAAGGCTGAGCTGCGCCCAGGATTCCCGATCCGCAAGCCATTCGATATAGTTTTTGCGCAGTTGCTCGCCGAGGCTTTCACCCTCATGCCGGGTAAGAAAAAGCAGGACTTCGCGCTGTAGACCATCGGCGCTGGCCTCGGTAATCGGTCGCTGGTTGAGCTTGAATCGAAGCGACCACTGTTGCACATAAGGGTAAAGCGGATGCTCCTTCATCGAGCCCTGATCGGTCTGGCTTAGCAGACGCTGGAACTCGGCCGGGTCGTTTCGCACAAAGGCTTCGCGTAGCCCGATGACCGCGTCGTCTGCAGGATGGTTAGCCGTCTGCGGCACATCGATGTGGTGAGACTGGGTTGCAGCAACCGCCACGCCGCCCACAAAGCTCAGCCCCGCCAGTGCGGCCGGCAGCACCGGCCGAATCCCGGGTCTTATCACACGGGTGATTTCTGGGCTGCGGCCACTTGTGGTCGCTGACTTTGTAGAACTAGGTGCTTTTGCTTTCGATTTGGCTGCGGACTTGCCTTGCTTTGGCGCGGTGCTGGCTTTTGCCTGGCGGGCTGGACTTGCCTTTTGCAGATTTGCAGCGGGCTTGGGTTTTTGCAAGTTATCTTGCTTGCCCTGTTTTGCCCGCTTGTCGGGATTTTCCTGGTTGTCGCGTTGTGGCACTTTGGCGCTTTCCTGCGCCGCCGCGGTCTTGGGTAAAAGACCTGCAAGGCTGAGCATCAGAGTCCAGGGCCCAAGGGCGATGCATAGCGCCAGGATGGCTGTGCCAGTGTGATGCCTGACGCACTGCCTGGCTGGCGCGAAGCCCTGATTGCTGGGACACTGGGGATCAAATCGCGGTGAATGAAAGATCAACATCGGCGCAATCGTTTATGGAATTCCAAAGAGGATCGGGGCACTGGCAGATGGCAGCGGCAGAATCAAGCCAAGACAAACATCGAAGCGCCCTGCGAAAGCAATGTCTTGCGCTGCGCAATCAAATCGATCCCGCCCTAAAGCAAGCTTACGACGCCTGCATTATCACCCGCTTGATGCAATGGCTTGAAGGCCAGAAGCCGGAAGATGCCTGTCAGGCCCTGCTTGCCCTGTGGTGGCCGATTGGCAGTGAGCCCGACTGGAGGCCCTTTGCGCCTGCCTTGCGTAAAGCGGGCTGGCGTTTGGCGCTGCCCTGTGTGATGGGTCCGCAGCAAGCCCTCAGGTTTGCCGTGTATGAGGACGCGACCGAGCTTCGGCGCGCGGCGATGGGTATTCACGAACCGGTCCGGCCGGATTGGATTCAGCCCTGGGTCCTCAGCGCACCCTGTGTCGGCTTTTATCAACGCTACCGGCTGGGTTACGGCGGTGGCTACTACGACCGAAGTATCGCTGGGCTTGATCAAGAGGCGCGCAAACGCACGGTTGCCATCGGCTACAGCATCTGCGAAGTTGTTTTCGAGCCGCAAGCCCACGATTTGGCTTTTGCTGCAGTTATCAGCGAACGCGCGCTGCATGCCTAGTGCGCAAGGCCAAGGTCCTGAACAATCGCCTGACAGGCTTGTGCCTGGTTTAAGGTGTAAAAGTGTAGGCCTGGGACTTCTTCTTGCATCAGACGCTCACAAAGCCTGAGCACCACCTCGTGACCGAAGGCACGAATCGAGGCTTTATCGTCACCAAAGCTTGCAAGCTTGAGACGAATCCAGCGGGGAATCTCTGCGCCGCAGCTTTCAGAAAAGCGCATCAACTGGGTGAAGTTGGTGATGGGCATAATACCTGGAACGATATCAATATTAATACTGTGTAAGCGCACCGCATCGCGAAAGCTGCAGTAGGCGTCTGCGTTATAAAAATACTGGGTGATCGCCGTGTTGGCCCCGCGTTGAACCTTGCGAACAAAAGCATTCAAATCGGCTTGAGGCGAGCTTGCCTGAGGATGCATCTCCGGATAGGCAGCCACTTCGATGTGGAAATGATCGCCATGACGCGCCCGAATGAAGGCCACCAGGTCTTCGGCAAAGCGAAACTCCCCGCCTTGCACCATCCCCGAGGGCAAATCGCCACGCAAGGCCACAATGCGCTCAATGCCAAGCTCAAGATAAAGATCGAGCAACTCGGCAATTTGGTCGCGTTGCTGACCGATGCAGGACAAATGCGGTGCGACCTCGATCGATTCTTGCGCCATCGTGCGCACCAGTGCCAGGGTTTTATCGCGCGTGGCGCCCCCTGCACCATAGGTGACGCTGAAAAACTGGGGATTGAGTCTGGCAAGTTCATCCCGCACCAACTTGAGTTTTTCAACACCTGCATCGGTGTTGGGCGGGAAAAACTCAAAACTCAGCGCCATGCTCATGGAGCGCTCCTTATGCTGCACAGCCTTGTTGCGGAGCCTTCATGCTCTAGGCCCTAACCAGCAGGTTTTCAGCGCTGTGTTTTCGTTTTGCAATCAAAAAATATTCTTGATTGCCCGACTGGCCGGTGATCAGGCTTGGGATCAAATCGTTGCGCGCATCAAAATCAAGGCCCATACCGGCGAAGCCTTCGGCCTGCTCAGCCAGACGTTGCGGCAGGATTGACCGATCGCGGATCACACCGTCTTTGAACAAGCGTTTGCGCTCGGACGGATCGGCACCAAGTTCAAACTGCGGTTTGATCAAAGCGACGCACCAGCCACCTGGCGCCAGACAGGCAATCGCCTGATCAAGCACATAGCGAAGGCCGATGAACGACACATCGATTACCACACCGTCAGCGCCTGAGTCCGGCCACAAAGCGTCAAAGGCCTTGAGATCAGCAAGCTTTGCTGCATCGCTTCTGAAACTTGGCCAGGGATGTCGCAGGTTAACGCCTTCAACCGATCGCACCCGCGCATCAGCCTTCAGGCGCGGGTGCAATTGCGCCTGTCCCACATCGAACCCCAGGACGCGTTGTGCACCGTAGTGCAGCAAGCAATCGCTAAAGCCTCCTGTGCTTTGACCGAAGTCGACCCAGTAACCCTGCACCCTGATTGCGGGCCTTGCACGCAAGACGCCTTGCAGTTTGGCGCCCGCTCGCGAAACGAATTCGTTTTCGCACGAGGGGGCAACGGCAATTTGCGCGTGCGCGCCGACGTCAAGCGCGGCCTTATCGACCGGCACGCCGTCGACGCTTACCACCCCTGCCTGAATCAGACGCGCCGCGGCCGATCGCGATGCCGCTAGGCCCTGTTGCTGCATGGCCTGGTCAAGCCGCATGGCGATCGCTTCGGGTTGTACCGGGTCCGCGCCTTTGTCAGTGATGCGATCAGTAGCGGTAGGTCTCGGGTTTGTAAGGCCCTTGCGTATCCACACCGATGTATTGCGCTTGTTCGGCTGTGAGCTCGGTGAGTTTGGCACCGAGTTTTTTCAGCTGCAGGCGCGCAACTTTCTCATCAAGATGTTTAGGCAGCACGTAAACCTTGCCGTTTTCATAGCGTTCTTTGTACTGAAACAATTCGATTTGCGCAATCACCTGATTGGCAAACGAAGAGCTCATCACATAAGAGGGGTGGCCGGTTCCGCAGCCCAGGTTGACCAAACGACCTTCGGCCAGCAAGATGATGCGCTTGCCGTCAGGGAAAATCACGTGGTCGACTTGCGGCTTGATGTTTTCCCAGCGACAGTCCTTGAGCCCAGCGACATCGATTTCGTTATCGAAATGACCGATGTTGCAAACAATCGCCTGATCCTTCATGCGTGCCATGTGCTCGCGCGTGATCACGTCCTTGTTTCCGGTTGCTGTTACAAAAATATCCGCGTGCTCGCAGGCGTCTTCCATCGTGACGATGCGATAGCCTTCCATGGCGGCTTGCAAGGCGCAAATTGGGTCGATCTCCGTGATCCACACCTGGGCTGACAAAGCGCGCAAAGCCTGGGCAGAGCCTTTGCCAACATCGCCATAGCCAGCGACCACTGCGACCTTGCCGGCAATCATCACACCGGTTGCGCGCTTGATGCCATCGACCAGGGACTCACGACAGCCGTACAAATTATCAAACTTGCTCTTGGTCACCGAGTCGTTCACGTTAATCGCGCGAAACGCCAGCTCGCCATGGTCAGCCATTTGGTAAAGACGCTTCACTCCGGTTGTGGTCTCTTCGGTAACGCCGATCACAGCCTGCAGGTGACGCGCATAAAAGCCGGGATCCTTGGCAAGCTTTGCCCTGATCGCATCAAAAAGCGCTGCCTCTTCATCGCTACCCGGGTTGCTCAGATGGCTTGGGTCTTTCGCGGCCTTGGTACCCAAATGCAACAGCATGGTTGCATCGCCACCATCGTCCAGAATCATGTTGGTGCAAGCGCCATCGGCCCACTCAAAAATCCGGTGGGTGTAATCCCAGTACTCGGCAAGCGTCTCGCCTTTGTAGGCAAACACTGGAATTTGAGCGGCTGCGATGGCAGCGGCGGCATGATCCTGGGTGGAGAAAATGTTGCACGATGCCCAACGAACTTCGGCACCGAGCGCAACCAGCGTCTCGATCAACACGGCGGTTTGGATCGTCATGTGAAGCGAGCCGGTGATCCGCGCACCTGCAAGCGGCTTGGATGCAGCGAATTCGTCGCGGATCGCCATCAAGCCGGGCATTTCTGTTTCGGCGATGCAGATTTCTTTGCGTCCCCAGTCAGCGAGCGACAGATCAGCGACGATGAAGTCGTTAAAGGCATCGTTCTTAGCCTGGCTGCGGCTGGGGTAGGGAATCACTTCTTTAGCTACGGCGCTCATGCTGCGCCCTCCTTTTTGAAAAACAAAGTGGGCGAGCGCCGTTGCACAAGCCGCTCGGTCAGAGCAACCTGCCCGAGCCTGGGGATGTCTGAACCAGACAAACCTCGCAACGCTCCTCGGGCATTGGAAAAATCGGGCGAAGTATAGCCCGAAAGATTAAAACCCTGCATCGGCGCGCAAGGCTTGCGCTTTATCCGTCCGCTCCCAGCTGAATTCGGGCTCATCGCGGCCAAAATGGCCGTAGGCTGCTGTCTTCTGGTAAATCGGGCGCAGCAGATCCAGCATTTGCACAATGCCCTTGGGGCGAAGGTCGAAATGCCTTGCAATTAGCGCAGCCAGTTGCTCGTCGCTGATCTTGCCGGTCCCAAAGGTGGTGACCATAATCGAGGTCGGACGGGCAACGCCAATGGCGTAGCTCACCTGAATCTGGCAGCGGCTGGCAAGGCCTGCAGCCACAACGTTCTTCGCGACGTAGCGCGCTGCATAGGCCGCTGAACGATCGACCTTCGAGGGGTCTTTACCTGAAAACGCGCCCCCGCCATGCGGAGCGGCACCGCCATAGCTGTCGACGATGATTTTTCGGCCGGTCAGACCGCAGTCGCCCTGCGGACCGCCCACCACAAAGCGCCCGGTCGGATTAACCAGGTAGGTGATTGAATCGCCGAGCAAATTCTTGGGAAGAACCGGCTTGATGATTTCTTCGATCACCGCCTCACGCAATTGTTCGTGGGCAATCTCCGGTGCATGCTGGGTGGACAACACCACGGTGTCGACGCTGTGCGGCTTATCATCAACATAGCGCAGCGTGACCTGACTTTTTGCGTCGGGCCGAAGCCATGGCAGACGACCGTCGCGCCGCAATTGGGCCTGGCGCTCGACGAGCCGGTGCGCGTAGTGGATGGCCGCAGGCATCAGCACCGGCGTTTCGTCGCAGGCATAACCAAACATCAATCCCTGATCGCCCGCCCCCTGCTCTAGATCGAGGCCCCGGCCTTCGTCAACCCCTTGCGCGATGTCCTGGCTTTGCTTGTCATAGGCCACCAATACAGCGCAGCCCTTGTAATCAATGCCGTATTCGGTATTGTCATAGCCAATCCGTTTGATGGTGTCGCGCGCCACCTGGATGTAGTCAACGCTCGCCCCAGTGGTGATTTCGCCTGCAAGCACCACCAGCCCGGTGTTGCACAGTGTTTCGGCCGCAACCCTTGAGTGCGGATCCTGGGCGAAGATGGCATCGAGAATCGCATCCGATATCTGGTCAGACACTTTATCCGGATGCCCCTCAGAAACCGACTCCGAAGTGAAAAGGTAGTTTTTGCTCATGCCATGCTCCTGGTTGTTGGGCGTAGCCAACTTCCCGGTGAAGCGGCGACGCTTTAGCGGTATTGATATGCCCCGCAAGTTGTCATTAACTCGGCAGGTGCGATTATAACGCTTGTCAAAAAGCTGCCATGATTCGTTTATTGTTCAAATTTTTTTCGCAGTTCCCCTTGCGATGGCTCTGGGCATTCGGCGCGCCTTTGGGCAGTTTCGTCTGGTTTGCGTCCAAAAACTACAGGCTCAAGTCACTCGCTCACATTGGGGCGGCAGGCTTCGACCCCGAAGGTTCACTGCCTGCGGCGGTGCGGGCCAACACCGGCCGATTGATGGCAGAGTTGCCGGCCATCTGGTTTTGGTCCGAACCCCGGCTCATCGCGCACTGCCATAGCGCAAGCGAATCAGTGCTCTTGCAGGCGATCGAGCAGGCAGCACGTGAGCGTCGGGGTTTGCTGTTCATGACCCCGCATCTGGGCAGCTTCGAGGTGATTCCGCGCTACATCGCAAAGCACCTGCCGATCACGGTGCTCTACAAACCCGCAAAAAACCCCGCGGTCGATCGCTTGATCTGCGAGGCGCGCAATCGTGGGCTGGTGCGATCAGTGCCCGCCGACTTGGGCGGGGTGCGCGCCTTATTGCGTTGCCTCCAACGCGGTGAGGCGGTGGGCTTGTTACCGGATCAGGTACCTAGCCAGGGCGATGGTCAGCTTGCCCCTTTTTTCTCACGACCGGCCTGGACGATGACGCTTCCCCGGGGCCTGATCGAGCGGCTCAACCCGATTGTGCTGATCGCGGTGGCTGAGCGCAGACTTTGTACAACAGTCAGCGGAAGGGGTGCATGGGAAATTCACTTTGAGGCTTATCACGGTGCATCATCGCCGCAAGCGATCAACGCCGCGATGGAGCAATGGATCAGGCGCCTACCCGAGCAGTATTTGTGGAGTTACAACCGCTATAAAGGAACAGAAGTCCCGAACCGATGAACGAGCGCAGTCTGGAAGCCGCCACCGCAGCGTTGATCAGCCTTGCAAGGCTGATGTCGCGCTGGCCCCGTGCGCTGATGCAAAGCGTTGCAAGGGCGATCGGTTGGTTGGTTTATCAGCTGGTTGCGCGCCGTCGCGAGGTGGCGCTTACAAACCTTGCGATTGCATTTCCTGACCTTTCGCTCGGCGAGCGCCAGGCCATTGCTAAAGCCCATCTCGGCGCCTTCATCGTCAGCGTGATCGATCGCTTTGCCTTGTGGGAGGGGCCGACTGATCGCCTTGAGACAATGGTCAAGGTCAGCGGTTGGTCGCGGCTGCAATCGGCCCGGGCGGCTGGCCCGGTGATTGTGCTCGCACCGCATTTTCTTGGCCTTGATGCTGGGGGTTTGTATCTCAGCTCGAAGCTTCCAGTGGTTTCGGTTTACGCCCAGCAAAAAAGCCAGCGGCTTACCGAGGCCATGACTGCCGGGAGGAGTCGCTTTCCTGACACGAGTCTTGTGCTGCGCAACGAGGGTTTGCGCAGCGTGTTGCGTCATGTCAAGCAAGGCAAGGTGCTTTATTTGCTGCCCGATATGGACTTGGGAGCCCGTGATGCGGTGTTTGTTCCTTTTTTTGGCATCGATGCTGCGACGGTGACCACGGTATCAAGGCTTGCGCGCATGACCGGCGCCCAGGTCCTGCCCACGGTCACCCGCTTGCACGGCGATCATTATCAGCTTGAGATTTTCCCGCCCTGGACCGATCTTGCGCTGATCGATCCGATGGAGGCGGCAAGCCGCATGAATGCCTTCATCGAAGCGCGTGTGCTGGAGGATCCGCATCAGTATTTATGGACCCACCGACGCTACAAGACACGTCCTCCGGGTGAGGCTCCGGTTTATCGTTAAAATGCGAATCCGCCTCAAGCCCCGGGTTCAATACGCAGCCTCCGGATGATTCGATTTACCAAAATGCAAGGCGCGGGCAACGACTTCGTTGTCATCGATGCCTGCCGTCAAGAGGTTCCGGTCAACGCCGTGGATTGGAAGCAACTGGCTGACCGGCAGTTTGGTATCGGAGCTGACCAGATTCTGATTGTTGAAAAGCCGCAAAATCCCCAGCACGATTTTCGTTATCGAATTTTTAATGCGGATGGTGCTGAAGTCGAACAGTGCGGCAATGGCGCGCGCTGTTTTGTGCGCTTTGTGCACGATCAGGGTTTGAGCACAAAAAAGAAGATCAGCGTTGAGACGACGGCAGGCCTCATCGTGCCCGAGTTGACCGACAACGGCCTGGTCAGGGTCGATATGGCGGCTCCCAACTTTGGCAGCCGCCATCAAGGTTTTGTCGATTGGGAGGCCGCAAGAAGGCTTGGCAAGGCCGAGGTCGAGGGGCGCATCGAGCGTGTTGAGCTTGCCTCGCCTGCGCCGCATGTGCTGGCAAAGCTCGAGCTTGACTTGCTCTCGATGGGAAACCCGCATGCGGTGCTCTTTCTGGATGCCCCGGCAAACGATGCGATGCTTGCGGCCTTTGGCGCCTATGTCTGCAAACACCCGGTTTTCCCCAAAGGCGTCAATGTCGGCTTTGCAAGCCTGCGCTCCCCGCAGCAGCTGCAGTTGCGTGTCTTCGAACGTGGTGCAGGCGAGACACTTGCCTGCGGAAGCGGCGCTTGCGCGGCTGCGGTGCTTGCCATGGAGCGAAAAAGGGCGCAATCACGCTTGCAGGTTCAGGCGCGTGGGGGCAATCTCTGGATCGAGTGGGCCGGCGGGCAGTCGGCTGTCATGATGAGCGGGCCTGCCGAAACGGTTTTTGAAGGGCAAATCGTGCTGCCGATGCGCCAAAGTCTGCCGTAGCGCTGAATCCAGGAGTTTTCATGTCTGAGGGCCGAAACGAAGATCACGAGCATCAAGTCGAGCGCTGGCTCAAGGCGAACCCCGATTTTTTGCAAAGGCACCCCGAGCTCTTGTCGCAGCTCAAGATGCCCGATTTGCACACGGGACGCGCGGTTTCCCTGCATGAGCGCCAGCTTGAGGTGATGCGCGAAAAACACCGCCAACTCGAGCACCGACTCGCCGATTTGATGCGGATTGCGCAGGAAAATGACTTGATCGGCGAGAAAATGCAACGCTTTACCCGCCAGTTGCTTTTGCATGAACAACGATCGAGCTTGGATCAGCGTCTGATCGAATTGCTCGGCGAAGTCTTTCAGGTGCCTCAAGTTGGTCTGAAAGTTTGGCCGCTTGGGACTGCAAGGCTCGAGCCAGGCCTTTCTTTGCCGCTTAGCGCCGAGCAAATCGCGCAGGTTGATCTTATGCAGCAGCCGCTTTGCGGTAGTCCGGCGCAAAAACCCGGGGTTTCATGGCTTGTCGACCGTGGCCAAAGCGCCCGCTCGGTGGCCTTGTTGGCCCTGCGACGCGGGGTCGAGCCGCAAGCCTTCGGTCTTTTGGTCCTGGGTTCAGCCGATGCGGACCGCTTTCATGCGCAAATGGGTACGGCCTTTTTACAAAGGCTAGGCGAGCTGGTCTCTGCAGCGCTCACGCCGGCGTTGAGCGCCTTGTGGGCGAAGTCCGAGGATCTGGCTGCAGTGCCTGTGCAAGCGCCGCAAAGCCATGCGGAGCGGCCAAAGGCGCAAAACGATGCAACAGTGCAGGCCGGGCCTGATCAATCCGAGGTCGAAGCCGGGTGACCGAGCCAAGCGCATCAAGCCAAGGCGCAGGCGGTATGACCGAACCGAGCGCTTCAAACCGAGGCCCGAGTTTGGCGACCGAGCAATCGCCCTCGGTTTGGCTGCTTGAGCATTATCTCGAGCGGCTGACCAGCGAGAGGCGTTATTCGAGCCATAGCGTGAAGGCCTACATGCAGGACTTGGGACTTTTGCGCAGCTTTGTTGACGGCGCAGCATGGTCAACGGTTGAAGCGAGGCATTTGCGGCGACTGCTCGCTCAACTCGCAGCCCAAGGTTTGTCGCCGCGTTCGCTGGCGCGCAAGCTCTCAGCTTGGCGAGGTTTTTTCGCGTTTCTTTTGGAGCAAAAACTGATCACGCACAATCCGGCTGCTCAGATCCGGGCGCCGAAAATGCCCTCGCGCCTGCCCAAAGCGCTGGCAGCCGATGACAGTCAGCGTTTGCTCGATCATCCCTTCAGCGGGCCTTGCGCGCTTCGAGACCGCGCGATGTTGGAGTTGCTTTACGCCTCAGGCTTGCGGCTTTCCGAATTGATCCAGCTCGATTGCAGCTACCACCCGCAAGCAAGGGGTTGGTACGATGCCCAGCAGGCCGAAGTTCAGGTGCTGGGCAAAGGATCAAAACGACGCAGCGTGCCGGTTGGACGCAAGGCGGCTGCGGCAATCGCCGAATGGCTCAAGGAACGTGCTCGGTGGCTCTCCTTGCAACCGAGCGGTGATCAGCATGCACTTTTTTTAGGGCTGCGGGGCCAGCGCATCAGCGCGCGCAGCATCCAGCATCGTTTCGTCAGGCTGGGGCTTGAAGGCGGTCTAGCAACCCGTTTGCATCCGCATGTCTTGCGCCACTCGTTTGCCAGCGATCTTTTGCAATCGAGCGGCGATTTGCGCGCGGTGCAGGAGTTGCTTGGGCACGCCAGCATTGCCAGCACACAGATTTACACCGCTTTGGATTTTCAAAGGCTCGCTGCGGTTTACGACCAGGCGCATCCGCGCGCAGCCAGGCGCTCTTCCTAGGGTGGTATCTGCAAAGGCAGCGCGCCCGGCCGATGGGGCGCTGATCAGACTTCGATCCGGAAAAGATCGCTCGGTGCGACGTCGTCACCCCTGGCTTTATGCCGGCGCGATTGCCGATGAGGGCCTCAAGCTGATTGATAGCTTGCCAAGCGGTTGTCCGGTGCAAGTGTGTGATGCCAAGGGCGATTTTCTCGGATGGGCTTGTACATCGCCTCGCTCGAGCATTCGGCTGCGTTTTTGGAGTTTTCGATTGGACGAGCCCCCAGGGCCCGCCTTGATTGCGCAGCGTATCGGGCAGGCATTTGCCCGACGTCAGCCGCTCTTGGCTTCTAGCAACGCCAGGCGGATGGTGTTTGGCGAAGCCGATGGTTTGCCTGGCCTCATCGTGGATCTTTATGCTGAGCAGGCCGTGGTGCAATTGCTGTCGGCAGGTGCAGATTACTTCCGTGAGGCGATTGTGGAGGCAATGGCTGAGCAGGGCATCGCTGCGATTTACGAACGCTCTGATGCTGCCGGTGCACAGCGCGAGGGCTTAAGCGGCGGTCAGGCGGTTTTGCTTGGCGAAGAACCGGCATCGCTGGTTGAGATCCACGAACACGGTTTACGCTTCCTGGTCGATGTTCGCCAGGGACACAAAACCGGCTTTTATATCGATCAGCGCGATAACCGGGCGCTGGTCAAGGAACTGGTGCGCAGCCAGGCCTTGCAGCGCGTTCTGAATTGCTTTTGTTACACCGGGGGATTTTCGCTTGCGGCCTGGGCTGGCGGGGCCACAGCGGTGATTTCGGTCGATTCGAGCGCACCGGCGCTTGAGCAGGCGCAGCGACAGCAGGCCTTAAATCAAATGCATGAGCGCGAAGGGCGCTGGTGGGAGGCCAACGTGTTTGAGGCGTTGAGCCATTTGCGGCGCGAAAGCGAAGCTTTTGACCTGATCGTGCTCGATCCGCCGAAATTTGCCCCGTCTGCACAACATGTTGACCGTGCAGCGCGCGCTTATAAGGACATCAATTTAAAGGCGCTGGCTTTACTGCGTCCGGGGGGTTTTCTGCTGAGCTTTTCCTGCTCTGGAGCGATTTCGGTTGACCTGTTTCAAAAGATCGTCGCAGGCGCGGTCAGCGATGCGGCGATTGACGCCCAGCTGCTGCGCAGGCTTTCTGCAGGGACCGACCACCCGATGTCGATGGCCCACCCTGAAGGCGAGTATCTCAAGGGACTTTTGCTTCAGCGGGTGTAAACTGCCCGCCCATTCTTCCCGCGCGTTATGGCTTGAACGGTGCAAGATGCCTGTCGGGACGCGCGCCGATTTTGTTTTATATTTTTGCCTCTGGGATTTTCTGATGCAGCCCATCCAACATATTCCGGTCACCGTACTCACGGGCTTTTTAGGCAGTGGCAAGACCACCTTGCTCAAGCGCATCCTCACTGAGGAGCACGGCCACCGGATCGCGGTGATCGAAAATGAATTCGGCGAAGAAGGCATTGACAACGAACTTTTGTTGCAAGACCAGCAAGAGCAAATCGTCGAGATGAACAACGGCTGCATTTGCTGCACCGTGCGGGGTGATCTGGTGCGTATCCTCAAAGACTTGCAGGGCCGGCGCAAGGCTGGCGAAATCGACTTTGAGCGGGTGATTATCGAAACTACCGGCCTAGCCGATCCCGGGCCGGTTGCACAAACCTTTTTTATCGATGACGACGTTGCCGATGCTTATTTGCTTGATGCGGTGATCACGGTGGTCGATGCCAAACATGCGATGACCCAACTTGATGCGTCGAAAGAGATTCGCGAACAAGTCGCCTTCGCTGACCGATTGCTGTTGTCTAAAGTCGATCTGGTTGAGGACGATGCTTTGCAAGCGCTTAAATTACGCTTGCTGCGGATCAACCCGCGTGCACCCATGGCCGAGGTCCATTTTGGGCAAACCGATATCAAGCAGATTCTAGACATTCGCGGCTTTAATTTGAATGCAATTCTGGAAATCGATCCCCAGTTTCTCGAGTCCGATGCGCATGATCACGACGAAGACGTGAGCTCCTTCGTCTTTCGATCGAACAAAGCCTTTGACGCCGGCAAGCTCGAGGATTTCTTATCCGGTCTTATCCAGGTCTACGGTCAGGATATGCTGCGCTACAAGGGCGTGCTCTACATGAAGGGCAGCGATCGCCAGACGGTTTTTCAAGGTGTGCACCAGATGATGGGCGCAGACCAGGGCCGTAAATGGCAGCCAGGCGAGAAGCCGTCCAATAAGATGGTGTTCATTGGACGTAAACTGCCCAAAGATTTATTCATGAAGGGCTTGCAGCAATGTTTGGCTTAAGCGGACTGCTGCCTACTCCTTCGACCCTTTTGCGTTTCACTCGCGCGCTTGATCGTTGCGCCTCACTGAAGCGCTTCACTCCTGTGCTTCACGTCAAGGCCTCAGCCTTATGCAGGGTGCTGTCTGAAATGT
>DDPV01000044.1:87233-101707 GCA_002342365.1 Burkholderiales bacterium UBA2459
GTGAAATGCCTGAACAGCCTAAGTGTCTGAAGGCCCTGCGCTCCCCCGTCTAACCCATTAACCTTTTTCCATTTGGAAGCACCACAAAGCCATGGCTACGAAGACCTCTAGCACCAAGTCCGCAGCAGCGCAAGGTGAATCCGCCAGCAAATCGGCCGCAAGAGCCGCAAAGCCGCCTTCGACGGTTAGCAGCGAAGCTGAATTGTTGTCGATGTCAGACGATGACTACATGAACGCTGCGCAATTGGCCTTTTTCAAGCAGCGGCTGCAAAACGTTGAACGCGAGCTTTTACAAAACGCCGGTGAAACCACCGAACACCTGCGTGAAACCGTCATCGTTCCCGATCCGGCCGATCGCGCTACCATCGAAGAAGAGCATGCGCTTGAGCTGCGCACCCGGGATCGTGAGCGCAAGCTCTTGAAAAAGGTCCAACAAGCCATCAACCGTATCGACGCGGGCGAGTATGGATGGTGCGAGGAAACCGGTGAGCCCATCGGCTTGCAGCGGCTGCTGGCCCGCCCGACGGCAACGCTTTCACTGGAGGCCCAGCAAAGGCGTGAGCTCAGGCAAAAGCTTTATGGGGACTGAGTCCTATCACGGTACAACCATTCTGAGTGCCCGCCGCGGCAGCAGCGTGGCGCTCGGAGGCGACGGCCAGGTCACCCTCGGTGCGGTTGTGGTCAAGGCCTCGGCACGCAAAGTACGGCGCTTGCATCATGGCAAAGTTCTTGCCGGATTTGCCGGTGGCACTGCCGATGCATTCACCCTTTTTGAGCGCTTTGAAGGCAAGTTGGAAAAGCATTCGGGCTTGTTGTTGCGTGCAGCCGTGGAACTGGCGAAAGACTGGCGAACCGACCGAGGCCTGCGCCGACTCGAGGCGATGCTCGCTGTGGCCGATCAGGAGCACTCACTGATCATTACCGGTCAGGGCGATGTTCTCGAACCGGAAGATGGGCTGCTTGCAATCGGCTCTGGCGGCGCCTACGCCCAGGCAGCAGCCAAGGCCATGCTCAACCATACCGATTTGGCTCCCGAAGCGATGGTTCGGGAGGCGCTGCGCATCGCTTCGTCGATTTGTATTTACACCAACGATAATCTTGTCATCGAAAGCCTGCCATGATGACGCCGCGAGAGATTGTCTCTGAACTCGACAAGCATGTGGTCGGTCAGCAGGCTGCCAAAAAGGCGGTTGCCGTTGCCTTGCGCAATCGCTGGCGTCGGGCTCAGGTTGCTGAGCCTTTGCGTCAGGAAATCGTTCCACGCAACATTTTGATGATCGGCCCCACCGGTGTGGGAAAAACAGAAATCGCAAGACGGCTCGCAAAATTGGTCCATGCGCCCTTCATCAAGGTTGAAGCGACCAAGTTCACCGAAGTGGGTTATGTGGGCCGCGATGTTGACACCATCATCCGCGATCTGCTCGAAATAGCAATCAAACAATGCCGCGATATCGCCAAGCGAAAACTTGAGCAGCAAGCGCTTGATGCTGCAGAGGATCGCATTCTCGATATCTTGCTGCCACCGGCGCGGCCGACCGGATTTGCCGGGAGCGCCGGCCATCAGGAAGGGTCTGACGCAATGCAATCTTCCACACGGCAGAAGTTTCGCAAAAAACTGCGTGAGGGCGAACTTCATGATCGCGAGATTGAGGTGGAGTTGAACCAGCCTGCGCCAACGCTCGACATGTTGGGTCCGGCCGGCATGGAAGCGGTCACCCAGCAGTTACAACAACTGTTTTCGCAAATGCCCGGTCGAAAGAAGTCTAGGCGGATGCTGGTGGGTGAGGCGATGAAGCTTCTGGCTGATGAAGAGGCTGTCAAACTGGTCAACGAAGACGATATCCGCAGCGAAGCGCTCGAACGGGTCGAGCAACAGGGCATTGTGTTTATTGATGAAATCGATAAGATCGCCACCCGTTCGGAATTGCACGGTGCCGATGTGTCGCGGCAGGGCGTTCAAAGGGATTTGTTGCCTTTGGTCGAAGGCACCACGGTCAATACCAAGTACGGTGCGGTCAAAACCGACCATATTCTGTTCATAGCCTCCGGTGCTTTTCATTTGTCGAAACCCAGCGATCTGATTCCTGAGTTTCAAGGGCGTTTCCCGATTCGGGTCGAGCTGCAAGCGCTGACGGTGGAAGATTTTGAGCGGATTTTGGAGTCCACCGACGCAAGCCTGTTGCGGCAGTACGAAGCCTTGATGGCCGCAGAGGGCTTAAGCCTGCGTTTTCAGCCGCAAGCGGTCAGGCGTCTGGCCGAACTCGCTCATCAGGTGAATGAGCGCACCGAGAATATTGGCGCCCGACGTTTGCACACGGTGATGGAAAAGTTGCTCGAGGAGATCGGCTTTGACGCAAGCGCAGTGGCTGGCGCAAAACGCGAGGAAAACGGCAGGCTCAGCATCCTGATTGATGCGGCCTTTGTCGATGAGCGGCTTGCCGAGGCGGCATCGCGTGAAGATCTCGCCCGCTATATTCTTTAAAGCGCTATGAAGGAGCTGTTGTCAACATGACTCAGGTACCGAGCCCTGCCCTGAAGGCTTCGATTCTGGCTGAGGCGATGCCCTACATCCGGCGTTTTCATTCGCGCATGGTGGTGGTGAAGTACGGCGGCAACGCGATGACCGAGGAGGCCTTGAAGCGTTCATTTGCTGCCGATGTGGTCTTGCTCAAACTGGTGGGTATTCACCCCGTGGTCATCCATGGCGGCGGCCCTCAGATCGAGCAATTGCTCAGCCGGGTCGGGAAAAAAGGCGAATTTGTGCAGGGCATGCGGGTGACCGATGCTGAGACCATGGACATTGTCGAGATGGTGTTAGCCGGTCAGGTCAATAAGGAGATCGTTGAATTGATCAACACCGCGGGCGGCCGGGCGGTTGGTCTGACCGGTCAGGACGGTGGTCTCATCCGCGCGCGAAAGCTGCTGATGACAACCCCTGGCAACCCGGATGAAACCCTTGACATCGGTCAGGTAGGGGAAATTCAGACCATCGATCCCGCTGTGATTCTTACCCTCTCGCAGCAGGGTTTTATTCCGGTGATTGCACCGATTGCATCGGGTGAGGCCGGTGAAACCTACAACATCAACGCCGACGTGGTCGCCGGTAAAGTTGCCGAGGTCTTGCGGGCCGAAAAGCTCGTCTTGATGACCAATACCGCCGGGGTGCTTGACCGCGACGGCAATTTGCTCACAGGCCTGACCGCCAAGCGGGTCGATGAACTTTTTGCTGATGGCACGATCTCAGGGGGTATGCTGCCCAAGATCGCATCAGCGCTTGACGCAGCCAAAGCCGGTGTAAACGCGGTACACATCATTGATGGTCGGGTTGATCATGCCTTGTTGCTGGAAATCATGACCGACAGCGGCGTCGGCACGATGATCCGTTCGCACTGAGACCCGGCCTTTCATGCTCCCGACGATCACAAGGCGCAGGGCCTTGTCGCGGCTTCAGTGCCGGCGGGGACCGGTCTGGCTGCTCGATCTTGACAACACACTGCATGACGCCGGCACCCACATCATGCCCCGGGTTAACCAGGCCATGACGCAATGGGTGGCCGAGCACCTGGCCATCGATGAGCTGGAGGCTTCGCGTTTGCGGGTAGCCTACTGGCGACGTTACGGTGCAACGCTGCTTGGCATGATCAAGCACCACCGGATCAACCCTTACGCCTTTTTGATCGACACGCATCCGCTTGCAGAATTGCTCGATACGGTGCGGCCGCAACGGGCATTGCAAGAAAGTTTGCGGCGCTTGAAAGGATCAAAACTGATTCTTACCAACGCGCCTCGGCACTATGCGCACGCGGTGTTGCAGCATGCCGGATTGCACGCCTGGGTTGAGCAAGTCGTCTGCATCGAGGACATGCGCTTTGCTGGAGCTTTTCGACCTAAACCCTCGGTGGCGATGCTCAAGATGTTGTGCGCTAGGCTCGGCGTGTCTCCGAAGCAGTGCAGACTTGTTGAAGACAGCGTTGAAAACCTGCGCGCCGCCCGACGCCTTGGGATGCAAACCGTGCTGGTTTTGGAACACGGCTGGCGGGCCCGCCCTCGTCAAGCGCACGCGGGCCCTGCGCGTGTGGTGATGCGACAGTTGCATGCCGCAAGGCACTTGCTGAGGATTCCTTCAGGCTCTTCTTAAGGCTCGCCAAGCCTTTCCTCATTTGACCCTGCCGCGCTGTCGCCTGGGTGCCGCTAAAGCTTGGAACAAACCGGGCAGTCCGGATCGCGTGCAATCCGCATGCTGCTGGTTTGCATGTTGCGACCGTCCACCAACAACAGTTCTTGCGCAAGGGGCTGCTGCAAGATCACGCGTATCGCCAGACCGGCCTGCATGCAGCCCACCATGCCTGTGAGTGGCGAAAAAACACCCATACTGGCGCAAGCCACTTCGACAGGCGCTGGATCCTGCGGAAACACGCAGTGGTAGCAAGCCCAGTCCGCTGTCGGGAGGTTCAAGACCATGCACTGTCCGTCCTGACCAATGGCTGCAGCGCTCACCAGCGCAACGCCCTGGCGCACGCAGGCTCGGTTGATGGCATGGCGTGTGGCAAAGTTATCGCTGCAGTCCAGCACCACATCCACGCGGCTGACAGCGTCGTCGAGCGCCCCGGCTTCGAGCTTTTGCTCAAGCAGCAGGTACTTGGGGTCTGGGTTAAGCGCTTGCAGATGTCGGCTGGCCGAGACGACCTTGGCCAGCCCGACGCTTTGGCTCTGGTGGACGATTTGGCGTTGAAGATTGGTCAGATCGACACGGTCGCCGTCGGCAAGTATCAAGCTCCCTAGCCCCGCTGCGGCCAGATAGATCGCCGCGGGCGAGCCCAGGCCTCCGAGTCCGACGATTAAAACGCGGGCTTTGAGCAGCTTTTGCTGGCCTTCAACCCCAATGGAGTCAAGCAGCAGGTGCCGTGCGTAGCGCTGGAGTTGCGCGTCGTTCAAGGCTTGCCAGGACTCGGAAAGCCCTAGTCGACGGTCCGATCCGGGCGCGAAGCTGCTGCGGTCTGCGTGCTGACAGGCTTTGCCACCGGTCGCCCTTTCAAATGATTCAGGGCTTGTTGCAGCTGCCAATCCTCGCCGCTTCCAAAGACAACCGGTTTGCGGTTGCGCAAACGCTCGTTGATTTGCTCTGCGGTCAATGACTTTTGACGTTCGGTCTGGCTGGCCTCGTCGCCTGCTTTACGATCACGACCAGCCTGATCGCCTTGGTTTGCCGGATCGGCGCCCGGCTTGACCTGATCGCCCAGATGACCTTTGAGGTCGGCCTCACGCACGCGCAAATGACTTAAATCGCCGTCGGGATATTCGTCAACAAGAATGTCGGGGGTGATGCCCTTGGCCTGAATCGATCGGCCGCTCGGGGTGTAATAGCGCGCTGTGGTGAGCTTGATCGCCGTGGTTGATGACAGCGGCAGGATGGTTTGCACCGAGCCTTTGCCGAAGGTTTGGGTTCCGAGAATCGTTGCCCGCTTATGGTCTTGCAACGCGCCTGCAACGATTTCCGAAGCCGAAGCCGATCCGGCGTTGACCAGCACCACCATCGGCACGGTTTTGTAAATCGCTGGCAGTTGACCAATCGGATCGTCACCCTGACGCGAATAGTCCTGCGGATCGGCGTTGTAGCGTCGACGCGCATCGGCGTTACGACCGTCGGTGCTTGTGACCAGTACTTTTGGAGGCAGGAAGGCCGCCGAGACGCCCAGCGCGCCTTGCAACAAGCCACCCGGGTCATTGCGCAAATCCAAGACCAGACCTTTGATTGGACCCTGGCTTGCTAGCTGGCTCAGGTGTTTGGCCAGCGACGGGACGGTTTGCTCCTGAAACTGGGTGATCCGGGCGTAAGCGAAACCGGGTTCAACCATGGATGAGCGAACCGACTGTACCTTGATGACTGCGCGCTCAAGGGTGAAAACGCGAGGGGTAGGTTCGCCTTTGCGGCTCACGGTGATCGTCAGGCTGGTACCGGGCTTGCCGCGCATCAACTCAACAGCTTCGGTGGTGGATATGCCCTTGGCTGGACGGTCGCCGATCTTGACAATCAGATCTGCCGCCCGAATGCCAGCGCGCTCAGCCGGTGTGTCTTCAATCGGCGAGATCACCTTGATGAAGCCGTCTTCTACCCCGATTTCAATGCCAATGCCGCCAAACTGGCCGCTGGTGTTGAGCTGCATTTCCTTGAAGGCTTTGGCATCCAGGAAGGCAGAGTGTGGGTCAAGGCCAGATAGCATGCCGCTGATCGCTTCTTTGATCAGCTTTTTGTCTTCAACCGTTTCAACGTAATTGCCCTTGATCGCGCCAAAAACATCGGCAAACTGCCTTAACTCCTCAAGCGGAAGCGCTTGCAAAGGGCTGCGGCTGTCTTTTTGTGCAACCGCGGAAATTCCCAGACTGACCAAAACGCCTGCGATTGCCCCGGCACAGACCAGTGCGACAGGGCGCATGCGGCGCGCCAAGCCAGGCGGCTGCGCCGATGCATCGCGCATCGGGCTTGGTGCGGCGCGCACCGGTTCATCGCGCATTTGATTCATCGCAGCACCTCCAAGCGCATCGGGCTTTGTTCTCGGCGCCTGGCAGCTTTGCTTCATGCATCACCGGTTTGAGCGTCCGCTTCATGACTTTATCCTTAACGACATTCGATCCTAGCAGTGTCTGAATTTCCCTGCGCGGCAACCGATGCTGTAGCGCGGTCAATTTCGCGGTCCGTCATTTCGACTTTTCCGAGGTAGCGATGCGCCTGATAGTTGAGGTCTTGATCAAATTCCACCCAAAGTGGCTGCGCAGTTGGAATATTGAGCTCGACAATCTCTTGGTCTGAAATTTGCGCCAGATGCTTCAAAAGCGCCCGGATCGAGTTGCCATGCGCAGAGATCAACAGCTGCCGCCCGCTGAGAACCGCCGGAGCGATGCGCTGCTCCCAAAAAGGGACCACGCGTGCAACCGTATCTTGCAAACATTCGGTACGAGGAATCTGTCCTGGCGGCACATCGGCATAACGCGGATCGCAGTCGCTTTCTCGGGGGTCGCCCGCTGGCAGCGGTTTGGGCGCAACCGCGTAAGCGCGTCGCCAGATCAAGACCTGGTCATCGCCATACTGGGCGGCGGTCTCGGCTTTGTTGAGGCCTTGCAGCGCGCCGTAATGTCGTTCATTGAGCTGCCAGGCCGAGTGCACCGGAACCCACATTCGGTCCATGGTTTCGAGCACCAGCCACAGGCTGTGGATCGCGCGGCGAAGTCTTGAGGTGAAGGCCATATCGACTTTGTAGCCATGTGCGCGTAACAATGCCCCGGCCTGCCTCGCTTCTTCGATGCCTTTGGCAGTCAGTGGCACATCCATCCAACCGGTAAACCGATTTTCAAGATTCCATTGGCTTTCGCCATGCCGCATGATGACAAGCTGATAACGCATAGTGGGCCGTATTGTAGCGATCCGGCAACGTGGAATAATTGAGCCCCAGCGCATGCGCGCGTTTCGCTTTTTGCCCTTACCGGGAAACCACCATGCAGTTTCTTGTCGACAATATTTTTCTGATCATGATGGCACTCACCTCAGGCGGTTTGCTGCTGTGGCCGTCGATTCGTGATCGCGCAGGTGGCGAGCGGCTCGATAATGTCACGGCAACCCGGCTGATGAATGACGAAGATCCAACGCTGATCGATGTGCGAACACCGGTCGAATACGACGCCGGTCATTTGCTGAGGGCAAAGAGCATTCCCCTGGCCGACCTGCCCAAACGGGTTACAGAGATCAAGGGCAAGAAAAAGCCTGTCTTGGTGGTCGATGGCGATGGATCCAAAGCAGCTAAAGCAAGCGCGATCATTCGCGAGGCTGGCATCGAGCGTGTTTACATCCTCGCTGGCGGTGTGGCGGCCTGGCGGGCAGCAAGCCTGCCCTTGGTAAAGTCCTAACAAGGAGGATTTCTGCATGCACGCAGCCGTTTTGATGTATAGCACCGCGATCTGCCCCTACTGTCAACGGGCTGAGCAGTTGTTGCGAGCCCGTGGCGTTGAGCACATCGAGAAAATCCGCATTGACCTCGAACCGTCACGTCGAGACGAGATGATGCAACGGACTGGCCGGAGAACGGTGCCGCAGATTTACATCGGCCAAACCCATGTCGGTGGCTTTGACGATTTGTCGGCGCTTGACCGTGCTGGAGGTCTGATGCCTTTGCTTGCGCCGGCCTGAGCCGCGTCGCCGAGCGGTCAGCCCTTGTTGGCTGCGCCGGCTGAAAGCGAATGTCAACCCATTTTGTCTACTTAATCACGTTTAAGGATGCAGGCCATGGCCGATGAGCAACAATCCGCTGGTGAAATCGGCGAACAAGCAGCGCAATTTTCGATTCAGCGCATTTACCTCAAAGATATGTCGCTCGAGTTGCCCAATGCCCCGCAGATTTTTCTGGAGGCCAGCGCACCCAGCGTTGAAATCCAGCTCGATATCACCAATGAGACGCTCGCTGAAGGTGTTCATGAAACAGCGGTGCGGGTGACAGTCACCGCCAAGATGGCTGAGAAAGTCGCCTTTCTTATCGAAGCCACCCAGGCCGGTATTTTCACATCGCAGGGTATCGGCGCAGATCAAATGGAAGCGGTGGCTAATATGCTTTGTCCGAGCATTATTTACCCCTACTTGCGATCGAACATTGCCGACGCGGTCCAGCGTAGCGGGTTCCCGCCGGTTCACCTCGCTGAGATCAACTTCGAAGCGCTTTATCAACAGCGGCTAGCCGAGCAGCAGACGCAAGCTGCAGGCCAGCAGCCCGCTTCGACTGGAAACGGCTCGGGCATTATCCTGCCGCACTGAAGACTTTTCGCGATGTGCAAGCGAAGCTAAGGCGGCGATGCGGGTTGCAGTCGTCGGAGCCGGAGCCTGGGGGAGCGCCTTGTCGATTCACATGGCCAGACAGCACGAGACGCTGCTGTGGGCCCGCGATCCGCAGCAGGCGCAGTGCATGCAAGCCGATCGGGAAAACCGTCGCTACCTGCCTGGCATTCATTTTCCGTCTTCGCTGCAAGTTACTTCGAGCCTTGAGCATGCGCTTGATGGGTGCTCATTGTGGGTGATCGCCTGCCCGATGGCCGGGCTCAGAGACTGTCTGCGCCGCATGCTGCCTTTGCGTGCGATCGCGCAGTGGCCAGTCGTGCTTTGGCTCTGCAAGGGGATCGAGCGTGGCAGCGGGATGTTAGCCCACCAGGTCATCGAACAAACGGTGCCTGGCCTCAAGGCTGCGGCGCTCAGCGGTCCCAGTTTTGCGCAGGAAACCGCAGCCGGGCTTCCCGTGGCGCTGGTGGTGGCAGGGGCGCACCCTGAGTGCGTAGTGCTTGCCCGGGAGGCTCTGCACCACGGGGCGATGCGCTTATACGCCAACCCGGACGTGCTGGGCGTTGAACTGNNAGCCGGGATCAGCGACGGACTCGGCATGGGAAACAACGCCCGCGCTGCACTGCTCACCCGGGGGCTGGCAGAAATAGCTCGCCTGGGGCAAAGCATGGGTGCTCAGGCGCAGACATTCATGGGTCTGACCGGTTTGGGTGATCTCTTGTTGACCGCAACCGGCGCCTTATCGCGCAACCGCCAGGTGGGGCTGGCGCTCGCGCAAGGTGAATCGACGGCTGAAATTCTCGCCCGACTCGGTCATGTTGCCGAAGGCGTAAGTACCGCACCCGTGGCCCTCGAACTGGCAGCACGCCACGGTGTTGATATGCCGATCACCGAAGTGGTCCACCATTGCTTGCTTGGCCAGATCCAGGCAGGCGAAGCCCTGCAGCAATTGTTGGCGCGTGCAGGACGTGAAGAACAGGATGCACTTGATTCCCACACGCGAGTTTGATGATGAATACTTCGATGCCGGCTGTTACTGTTTTTTGTGGCTCGCGTCATGGCCTCGATCCGGTCCACCGCGATGATGCGCTCGCGTTTGGGCACTGGCTGGGCGAGCAGTGTTGGCATTTGGTCTACGGCGGTGGCAACGTCGGCCTCATGGGTGAGATCGCCCGGGCCGCACTGCAGGCCGGTGGCCGGGTAACCGGGATCATCCCGGAGTCCTTGATGAAGCGCGAAGTCGGTCTTGAGGGTCTCACCCGACTCGAGGTGGTAAGCGATATGGCGGTGCGCAAACAGGCACTGATCGAACTCGGCGACGCCTTTGTGGTTTTGCCGGGTGGACTCGGCACGCTCGATGAGTTTTTCGAAGTCGCAACGCTTTTGCAGCTTGGCTACCACGATAAGCCGATTCTGTTTCTTAACCGGGACGGCTTTTGGAATCCGCTGATGACACTTGTAAAAGCGCAGATCAGCGCCGGATTCGTGGCCCAGAAAGAGCTCGATGCATGGCATGTGCTCGAGGATGTGGACAGCTTGAAGATCAAATGCCTGAACTTGCTCAGGCAGCCTGTTGGCGCCAGGCCTCATAAACCGTAATCGCCACAGCGTTGGAAAGATTGAGGCTGCGGCTTTGCGGCATCATCGGCAGCCGCAGACATCGCTCAGGCCCCAAGGATTGCAGGATCGCAATCGGCAAACCGCGGGTTTCTGAGCCGAAAACCAAATAGCTGCCGCGTTCGATCGGTTGACTGAACAGGTTGCGCTGCGCTTTGGTGGTGAAGGCAAGCACGGAGGCGGGCTTAGCGTTGACAAGAAAGGCCTCCCAGCCTGGATGAACCTGCACATTGGCAAACTCGCGATAATCAAGTCCAGCGCGACGCATCTTGGCATCGTCAAGCGGAAACCCCAGCGGCTCAATGAGATGCAGCCCGGCACCGGTGTTTGCACAAAGGCGCATGATGTTGCCGGTATTGGGGGGAATCTCGGGCTGGACCAGGACGACCTGCACATCGGCAGCGGCCCAGTTCAAGGCTGAGCGCTCGTAATCGGCATGCGGTTTTTGCATCGGTTTCTTCTTTGACAGGGAGCTCAGCGGCGCATCAGCACCACGATTCCGATCGATTGTATGGGTGCTGTGCGCAAGACTTTGCAGGCAGCCGTCAGAGTGGCGCCGGTCGTCATCACATCATCGAGCAACAGCAAACTGCTTTGCGGCGCAAGTGCTTGTAAAGCCCGCGCTTGAAGAAAAAAGCCAGCCTGGCAATCGTTAGTCGGTGCAGGGCCTTTAGCCGAAGCAGGGTCTTTAGTCGCTGAAGGGTCTGTAGCCGATGCAGGGTGATTAGCCGATGCCGCCAGCGAGGGCCTGCGTTCACGGGCTTTGCGACGCGATTGATAGGGGCCGGTTTCGTCGCGCAGCAAAAGGTCGCGAGCAAGGCGCGGGGGCGATTGACCCAAGGCCTTGGCCGCTTGCACCCAGCCGCGAGCCATTTGCTCAACCGGGTTGTAGCCACGTTGCCGAAGTCGTGCCCTTGTGGAGGGCATCGGGATGACCAGGTCTGCTTTTCGATGTGGGGAAGCGGCTTGGTCAAGCATACGCTTGCCAAGCCAACGGCCAAGCGCTCGACATGCGTTGGCGTCATGCGCAAATTTGCCAAGCATGAGCAAGCCGTCTAGCGGGACTTGATAGTCCATGCCAACCCAAAGCCGGTCCCAGGCAGGGTTTTCATGCGCGCATGCATGAACTTGGGCTGATGCGCTGGCTTGCAGCTTGCCGCACTGCAGACAGCGAAACCTGCGCCATTGGTCGGCATCATCAAGAAACGGGGCACAGGCGGGGCAAAAATCGCCCTTGCAAAGGCTTAAACAGAGCAGACAGCGCTGGGGAAACCAGGCCTGAACAAGGCTTTGGCCGGCGTTTCGCAGTGCTTGACCTGTTCGGTCCAGGCCGATCAAAAAGGCTTGTTCGGTTTGCTTTTTCGCTGGGTACATAGGGTAATCCTGGTGATTGGGGGCCGGTTTGGGCCTTGTTTGGGCCTCGTGAGGGCCTTGTAGGGGAGCGATGAGTCTGATTGGCGGGCGATGGCAAGCAGCAGTGCCCGGATTGAGGCGATGCCTTTCTTGCGCACAGCGGCTCCTAGCTTGTTTCATGCGTTTTTTGTTGAGGCGCAGCTTCTTTGATGCACAGCTTTTTGAGGCGCATTCCCCAGGATTGTCCCTGTCTTGCCCTCGGCGATCGCTGCGCTGCGCTAGCATCGGCGCGCGTTGAGCAGACTCACCCTTCTTCAACAATCTTGATTTTTTGTGAACAAACCCTTTCCACTAAACAGCATGCGTTTGCAGCATCAGCGCCGATTTCGTCGGTCGCTGGATGGCGGTTTTTTGTGGGACGAAGTCCAGATTCGTATGCTCGAGCGCATGCAATGGGTCAAACAAAGGCCGGTTGATATTTTGGTGCTTGGTGATGCCAACCTGCGCGATGCGAATAGCCTCGGGCAGGCCTACCCGCAAAGCAGTCTCACCGTGTTGGATTGGAGCTGGTCACCTGCGCCTGGCGATTCTGCGCAAGCACCGCTCAAGCCCGCGGCCGGTACGTTCAAGCCCTTGGCTTGGGCAAGAAATGCCTGGTTGCGCTTGCTCGAGACGCCTGCACAAGACGCTCATACGGTCGCGCTGGCGGCCACTGGGGCCCTGCGAATTGCCGCCGATGTCCACCAAATGCCGCTTCACAACGCACGCTTTGATCTTTTGTGGTCAAACGGTTTATTGCACTGGTCAGATCGCTGGCCTGAATTGCTCGCTGAATTGCACCGTTGTGCCAAGCCGCAGGCCTTGTTCAGTTTTTCCCTGCTCGGCGTGGACAGTTTTGCAGGGCTACGAAAGCTGGCCCCCGATTTGATGGCCTTTCCCGACATGCATGACCTGGGCGATGCCCTGGTGCGCAGCGGATGGGCCGAACCGGTTGTCGATATGGACCGCATGGTTCTGAGCTGGCGAAATGCACGCGATTTAATCGCCGATCTGCGCGCCTTGGGAGGGCACCTCCATCCGAATCGTGCCAAGGGCCTGCGCTCGCGCGTTTGGCTAGCAAAACTTGAGGCCGCACTTGAGGTCTTGCGCCAAGCCGACGGCTTATACCGCCTGGAGATCGAACTCATCTTCGGGCACGCTTGGCGCTCGCCTGATCGTCCGAAGGCTGAGGCCTGGCAACCGATCGAGCTCAGGCCAAAGTCTGCTTGATACCCTCATTGGCCAAAGACGCGGTTTGGCATTTATAATTGAACGTGGTGCATTGCAGAATCAGACCTGCGGTCGAAAAAGGTGTATCGTTGGAGTATTCTTGGAACTGTACGGAGGCGGTCGACTCGCATCAGTGGTTGATGCGTCGCAACTGTGCGCTTTCGCCTAAACAACTTGCGCTTTGGTTTGCGGCGATTTCAAGTGTGTCGATCGCGGTAGGGTGCTTTTTCGCACTTGCGGGAGCCTGGATGGTGTTGCCTTTTGCTTTTCTGGAGGTGACTGCGCTCGCGATTGCCTTTGTCGTCTACGCGAGACACGCCGCCGATTTTGAGCGAATTGTGTTCCAATCCGAGGGTTTGTTGGTCGAGCGGTGCATGGGTAATTTTGTGGAGCGCACCGAAGTGCCGCTGAATTGGCTTCGGATCGAGTATCAGGGGCAACGACGAGAATTGGTGAAGTTGGTTTCTGCGGGTAAGTTTTGCGAGGTCGGGCGCTTTGTGCCCGAGCATCAGCGCAATCAGCTGGCAAAACAGCTGCGGCGGGCTTGTAGCGGGGCACCCCAGTGGGCTTGAGGTCAATGCGGGGACGTGTAAACGCAAAAGCGCGTTGAAAAGGACCCTACGGAATCTACGAATAAGGGTTGCAAACGACAAGAGTTGATGTCGGACAACGAATGGGATGATGGCATGAGAACAGTGCGACCGGGAATGAGCCCGAATCAGTCAACCGATCCAAGGCTTTCCTTCGGCGAGAAGTTGCGTATGGCCAGCGTGGCGGCAACAACGTTTTGGGTCACGCCAGCGCTTTGGGCGGCTGACATGCCGGGAGGCCCGCGCGTAAACCAGCTCGATCTTCCCCAGGGCGTAACGAGAATTGCGGCCGATCAGCATTGGCTGAACTGGTTTTTGATGGCGGTTTGCCTTTTGATTTTTATCGCAGTCTTTGGCGTGATGTTTTACGCGATCTGGGCCCACCGGAAATCCAAAGGACACAAGCCTGCTGACTTTCATGAAAGCACAGCGGTTGAAATCGCTTGGACCGTGGTTCCTTTTCTCATCGTGCTCGGAATCGGTATTCCTGCAACCAGGATGGTGGTTGAGCAAAAAGACACCACCGGTGCGGATCTCACCGTGAAAGTCACAGGCTACCAATGGAAATGGGGCTACGATTACGTGAAAGGCGAAGGCGAGGGAATCGGGTTCTTGTCGACCATGTCAACGCCTGAATCGCAGATTTCCGGCAAGGACCCCAAAAGCCTGACCTATTTGCGTGAGGTTGATAACCCGCTGGTTGTGCCGGTAGGTAAAAAGGTTCGTATCGTGCTCACCGCCAACGATGTGATCCATTCCTGGACTGTTCCTGACTTCGGCGTCAAGCAAGACGCGATACCCGGGTTCGTGCGCGACACCTGGTTCAAGGC
>DDPV01000044.1:101775-105026 GCA_002342365.1 Burkholderiales bacterium UBA2459
GCTGCCAAGGCTGACGATCCAAACAAAGAGTGGCAACTCGCCGAATTGCAGGCCAGGGGGGAGAAAGTTTACGGAGCGAACTGTGTGGCCTGCCATCAGGCGAGTGGCGCTGGCGCGGGTCAGTTTCCAGCATTGATTAAAGCGGCATCCGTCATTGGGCCATCGGCCGATCAGATTAAGATCCTGCTCAACGGCAAGGGCGCTGCAATGCCATCGTGGAAACAGCTCTCTGATGTGGAAATCGCCTCAGTCATAACTTACACCCGCAACGCGTGGGGCAACAAGGCTGATGAAGCGCTTGTCCAGCCCAAGGCTATTGCCGAGGCGAGAAAGTAATTGCAGCAAGGCCATCGCAGGCAGTCAATCGAGCAATCATTCGAGTGGTAAAACATTGAGGAACGAATATGAGCGCAGTTCTTGACCAACACGGGCATGATTCACAAGACCACGCACATGACCATCCCCATGGTCTTCGTCGCTGGCTTTATGCCACCAACCACAAAGACATCGGAACCATGTACCTGTGGTTCAGTTTTGTGATGTTGCTGTCTGGCGGCGTTTTGGCGCTCACGCTGCGTGTTGAGCTTTTTCAGCCAGGTATTCAGATCGTGCAGCCTGAGTTCTTCAACCAGCTCACGACCATGCACGGTTTGATCATGGTTTTTGGCGCGATCATGCCGGCCTTTGTGGGTTTTGCGAACTGGCAGGTTCCGCTGATGATCGGCGCATCCGACATGGCCTTTGCCCGGATGAACAATTTCAGCTTCTGGTTGTTGCCGCCTGCAGCGCTTCTGCTGGTCGGCTCGTTTTTTGTTCCGGGTGGAGCAACAGCGGCCGGCTGGACGCTTTACGCGCCCTTGTCGGTTCAGATGGGCCCCGGTATGGACATGGCGATTTTTGCGCTTCACATTTTGGGTGCAAGCTCGATCATGGGTTCGATCAACATCATCACCACGATTCTCAACATGCGCGCACCAGGCATGACTTTGATGAAAATGCCGATGTTCGTATGGACCTGGTTAATCACCGCTTATCTGTTGATTGCGGTGATGCCGGTGCTTGCGGGCGCGATCACGATGGTTTTGACTGACCGCCATTTCGGTACATCGTTTTTCAATGCGGCCGGCGGCGGTGATCCTGTGATGTACCAGCATATCTTCTGGTTCTTCGGTCACCCCGAGGTCTACATCATGATCTTGCCGGCTTTCGGGATCGTGTCAGAGATCATCCCGGCGTTTTCACGCAAGCGCTTGTTCGGGTATTCCTCGATGGTCTATGCCACCGCTTCGATTGCAATCTTGTCTTTCATCGTGTGGGCGCACCATATGTTCACCTCCGGTATGCCGGTGACAGGTCAGCTGTTTTTCATGTACGCAACGATGTTGATTGCGGTGCCTACGGGCGTGAAGATTTTCAACTGGGTTGCCACGATGTGGCGTGGTTCGATGACCTTCGAGACACCGATGCTCTTTGCGATTGGCTTCATCTTCGTGTTCACCATGGGCGGGCTCACCGGGATTATTTTGTCGGCCGCGCCGCTTGACATCCAGTTGCACGATACTTACTACGTGGTCGCGCACTTTCATTATGTGCTCGTAGCCGGATCGCTTTTTGCGCTGTTTGCAGGCACGTACTACTGGCTTCCGAAGTGGACCGGTCATTACTACGACGAGGGCCTGGCGAAGTTCCATTTTTGGGCCTCCCTGATCACTTTCAACATCACCTTCTTCCCGATGCACTTCCTGGGTCTTGCAGGCATGCCCAGACGCTACATCGACTACCCCACGCAGTTCACCGACTTCAATATGCTTGCGACGGTTGGCGCTTTTGGCTTCGGCTTAAGCCAGCTGATCTTCCTTTACGTTGTTCTCAAGTGCATTCGCGGCGGTGAGAAAGCGCCCGACAAGGTCTGGGAAGGCGCAGAGGGTTTGGAGTGGACGGTGCCCTCGCCCGCCCCGTTTCATACGTTTGAGCAGCCCCCTACGGTGAAGTAAGACTTTGCGGCAGGAGCAGCGATCATCTTGCTGCTCCCCCGTTGTCAGTCTTAACGCATTGCAGGCCGATGGTCAGCCAGAAATGAGTAACAACCTTAAAACCGCTCTGATTCTATTGTCGATCGCTGCGGTGTTTTTTCTGGGCGTTATCGCCAAACGGATCTTCATCGGGGCTTGAGTCGCCTGAGCCACTCAGACGGCTCGACCATCATTCAAGGCACTGCTTTCATGATCCAAACCGACTTCAAGCAACTCAACAAAACGATGCTCGCCAAGCTTGTGGTGGCCTCGTTTGTGATGTTTGGTTTCGGCTTTGCGATGGTGCCGATTTACCAAAAAATCTGTGAAGTCACCGGCTTGAACGTGCTCACCCAACGTGATGAGCGGGCTGAAGAATTCGCCCGTAACACCCAAGTCGACAAGTCCCGAAGCATCACCATCGAGTTTGATGCAAACGCTCACGGTCCATGGGCCTTCAAGCCCGAGCGAAATGCCATCAGCGCCCACCCTGGAGAGCTCGTCACTGTGTATTACGAGCTTCACAATCGCAGCGATCAGGCCGTATCGGGCCAGGCGATACCAAGTTACGCGCCGGTTCACGCGGCCAATTACTTCAAGAAACTTGAGTGTTTTTGCTTCAAACAACAAGCTCTTGACGGCGGTGAAACGCGCAAGTTTCCGGTTGTATTTGTGGTGGACCCGCAACTGCCTGCTGACGTCAACAACATCACGCTCTCTTACACCTTTTTTGATATCTCAGCTGCGGGAAAATCGGCCTCTGTTTTGCAGCCGCAAGGATCTGAGCGCTCCTCGGCTACCGTAGCCCGGTTTTAGTTTTTGGCTGCCTTGAGCCTTGGACTTCCACTCACCACCGGGCAAAAAAAGGCGATCCTGATGCAAGAGCCAAGCGCAACGACCGGCCAGAATCTTTTGAAAACCGTGCTTGCGGTTGCTGCATCGTTTTTCGGGGTGCGAGGCAGCAAAGCGCACGAGGCTGACATGGCTCGACTCAAGCCGGTTCATGTGATTATTGTGGGACTGTTGATGGCTGCACTATTTGTATTGTCACTGCTGCTGATCGTCCAGCTTGTTGTACGTTGATGATTTTTGACGTTTGCGTGTTTCGACGGACAGGTCTTTTGACTACAATACTGCCAGTGTTTTTAGGGAGAGCCCGATGAGTGCGAATCAACACGCGCCGTATTATTTTGTTCCAGCGCCATCAAAGTGGCCGATGTATGGCTCAGTCGCTGCGCT
>DDPV01000044.1:105086-160365 GCA_002342365.1 Burkholderiales bacterium UBA2459
TGGTTTGCCAACGTCGCTACCGAATCGGAGTCTGGCACCTACAACGATTTGGTTGGCGTTTCTTTTCGTTGGAGCATGAGCTGGTTCATTTTTTCCGAGGTTATGTTTTTTGCAGCCTTTTTTGGCGCACTCTTTTATGCGCGCTCGATCAGCATGCCCTGGCTGGGCGAGCCGGATGCCCGCGCACTGCTTTGGCCTGAGTTCAATGCAGTCTGGCCTAATCTTGGCCCGGCTGGGACCATCGAAAAGTTTCAAACCATTGGACCCTGGCCGATACCCACGATCAACACCTTGCTGTTGCTCACATCGGGTGTGACGCTCACCATTTCGCACCACGCTTTGCGTGCTTCCGAGCGTAGCAAAGCGATCGTCTGGCTTTTTGCCACCGTTGGACTCGGTGCGGTGTTTTTGGCTCTGCAAGCCTATGAATACATGCATGCCTACCAGGATCTCAACCTCAAGTTGAGTTCGGGTATTTTCGGTTCGACTTTTTTCATGCTCACCGGCTTTCACGGATTTCACGTGTTTCTCGGTGGCTTAATGTTGACCGTGGTACTCATCCGGATGACGCGCGGCCACTTCACCGCGGAAAATCACTTTGCTTTCGAAGGAGCAGCCTGGTACTGGCACTTCGTCGATGTGGTTTGGCTGTTGCTCTACATCATCGTTTACTGGATGTAGACAAAAGCTAATCTTTGAAGGGTCTTTGGCCGATCGCGAGAGCCGGATCAGGGGCCTTCAACCGTGTAACCGGTGGGTGTGATCCAACCCATGTAGTAGCAAAACCATAAAAAGGCGAACAGAACCACCGACAAGGAGATCCGCAAAGTGAGCATTTGTGCGACTTTGCCGGTTTTTCCCTGATCCTTCACTAAGTAGTAAAGCGCCGAGCCCAGGCTAGCAAGGATCAAAACTAAGACGGCAATGACAACAAAACGCATGATGGCTCGTAGCTTGGTAGCGCCCAGACTTGGGCCTGTGCTTGGGCAGTCGACTCGAAACTTCAGCTCGAAACCCTTGGTCGTGCTTTCAAAAACGATTGTCGCATGTCTGTCAATTTAGGCGGGCAAAAGAACCGACGAACCGGGGTTTGGGTCTGGCTTGCGATAGGTCTTTTGCTGGCTATCAGCGTGCTGACTGGCAGGCTCGGGATCTGGCAGCTCGAGCGGGCCCAGCAAAAGCGTGAGCTTGCCGAGCAGCGTCAGCAGGCCCAGCTTGCAGCGCCCAAGTTGATCGGGTCGCTGCAGGCTGGAGACCTTGCAGCAAGCGAAGGTCAACGATTGCATTTAACGGTGCAGGCGCAGGCCAGGCAGTGGTACCTTGATTCGCGCAGCTACAAGGGTCAGGCAGGCATGTATGTGTTGCAGCTCATGCCGTTGGTGCCGGGGCAACCCAACACAGAGGCAGCGCAAAATCCACAGCAAGCAAGTCATGTGCTGTTGCTGCGCGGCTGGCAGCCCAAAGATCCACGTCAAGCTCAGGGTATTCAAGAGCGAGGCACAATCCCGACCGGGTCGTCTTTGGTGGTTCGCGTTGAGTCTGAACGCGACCATGCGTCGTCACCGCTCGGTCTTGGCAGTCGGGTCGCAGGCGATCATGCGAATCACTGGTTGGCGGTAGACACCGTAGTGATGAGCGCAATGAGCAACCTGAAACTGGCTCCTTTCGTTTTACGGCAACTCGGACCCGCGACTGATGCGCAGGGGCGGGTTCTTGATGATGGCCTCATCCGGGACTGGACCGAGCCCGCTGACGGGATTCAGAAACATCAGGCCTACGCTTTGCAGTGGTTTTTGTTTTGTGGCCTTTCTGTGGTGCTTGCCGGCGCAGTGGCGATCCGCCTACTGCGTACGCCAAGCCAGGACTAGGGCAATTTGGCGGTCACGAACACCGGTTTTGCATGAAGCGCTTGCCTTGAATTTTGTTCACCACGAATCATGAGATTTGAGTTCAAACATGGTTGATCGAGCAATACCGAATCCGGCAACCGCGATACGTCAGGGTCGGATCAAGATGCTACTGATATTGGCGATTTGTGCTTCACCGGTGGTGCTGGGCACACTTGCCTATTGGTTTTATCGGTCAGAAAGTACTACCAACTATGGCAGCTTCATTGAGCCGCAGCGACAAGCCGAAGGCCTTGAGGCCTATCGCGGAAAATGGGTTTTGCTCACAAGCGATTCGCCGCGTTGCGATGAGGCCTGCGCCAAGCGGCTTTACCTGATCCGCCAAATCAGGCTCACCCAAGGCAAGGACAAGGAGCGGGTGGAACGCGTGCTGCTGCTCAGTGAGCCCGGCAAAGCAGCGTTTGTGGTCGAAGGCGTTGAGAGTCTTGAGAAAGTTCACGAGGGGATGCATCAGCTTTATCTCGAACCGGAAAAGAGAGCCCGATTAATGGGGATTGCTACCGGAGAGCTTGCCGCCGGCACTGTGCCGGATAAGGGTATTTTTTTGGTCGATCCGCTTGGACACGTCATGATGCGCTTCCCAGAGGATCCCGATCCGAGCCGCATGAAAAAGGATCTGAGCAAATTGTTGAAATGGTCCCGCGTTGGATGAGCACTCGATGACGACTTCCCTTCCGATCGATGGCGCAAGGCCACTGAGCCTGACCTCCGAGCCTGTGGCTTACCGGCGACTGATCGGCTTGAGTGCTTTCTTGTGCTTTGCCTTAATCATGATAGGGGCCTGGGTCAGACTCACCGATGCAGGTTTGGGGTGCCCCGACTGGCCAGGCTGCTATGGCAAATTTACGCCGGTACAGGCCAAGGAGCAGATCGCTCAGGCGGTAGCCGAGCAAGGCGGTGAGCATGGTCCTGTGTCGCTTGGCAAGGCCTGGCGCGAAATGGTCCACCGCTACATTGCAAGCTTTCTGGGCCTGCTGATTCTTGCGATCGTTGGTCTTGCTTGGCGGCTTAGGCATCGACTCGGTCAGTCGCCCTGGCTTGCGACCATCACCCTCGGGGTGGTGGTGATGCAAGGACTTTTTGGAAAGTGGACGGTGACACTACTTCTGAAGCCTGCGATCGTGACTGGGCATTTGATCGGCGGATTGCTCACCTTTTCACTGCTGTTTTGGTTATGGCTGCGCACCCGCCAGGCAATCGACGCACTTGGGTCGACGGCTGTGGCAGCTCCACGGCGGGAGCAGGCTGTGCAGAGTCCAAGGACAGAGCAGGCTGCGCAGGGTCCAAGCTCAGGTCTCATCGCTTTTGCAAAATTTGCTGTGTTACTGGTCGGTATGCAAATCGCGCTCGGAGGCTGGACCAGTACCAACTATGCGGCTCTTGCCTGCCCCGACTTCCCGACCTGCCAGGAGCAGTGGCTGCCGACACTGAATGTTGCCGATGCCTTCCACGTGGTCCGTGAACTGGGAAAAACCGCTGAGGGAGACATGATTGATCTGCCTGCGCTTACCGCGATCCACCTGAGCCATCGGATCGGGGCGGTGATGGTACTGCTGGGTCTGTCTGCCTTGGCCTTTGCCTGTTTTCGGTCGCGGGTTGCGGGCGTTGAAGCGGGCGGCCTGCTTGTCATGCTGGCGATGCAGTGGGCCTTGGGGATTAGCAACGTGATCTTCGATTTGCCGCTGTGGGTTGCGGTCGCTCACACCGGAGGAGCGGTGGTCTTGCTTGCGCTCACCCTGCTGCTAAACTTTCGGCTTCAGGCATTGAGCCGGGAGCATCAAGGAGGCTAGCCGCGTGGCTTGGGGCGAATCCAGCGTACTGGAACATATCACACCCTTGCGTGAGAGGCTGCGTTCGTACCTGGCGCTGACCAAGCCTCGGGTGGTGTTGCTTGCTGCCTTCTGCGCACTGATCGGTATGCTGCTCGCCACGGATCGCTGGGTTGGTTGGCCGCTGGTGCTTGGTGCGATCGGTGGAATTTCCTTGCTTGCGGCTGCGGGCTTTGTGCTCAATTGTCTGATCGAGCGCGAAATCGACGCAAGGATGGCGCGCACCCGCTGGCGTCCCTCTGTGCGCGGTGAGGTCAACAACCAGCAGGCCGTCGGATTTGCGCTGGCGCTCGGTCTCGCGGGCGCTTTGCTGCTTTGGCAATGGGTGAATGTGCTCACGATGTGGCTCACGATAGCAACCTTCGTGGGCTATGCGATTGTTTACACCATCTGGCTCAAGCCTGCCACGCCGCAAAACATCGTGATTGGCGGGGCCTCGGGTGCGATGCCGCCGGTGCTTGGCTGGGCAGCAGTGACCAATGAAGTGACGGCTCCGGCCTGGATTTTGTTTTTGATTATTTTTGTTTGGACGCCACCGCACTTTTGGGCTCTCGCGCTCTATCGCCTTGAGGATTACCGCCGCAGCGGCTTGCCAATGTTGCCGGTTACCCACGGACCGCGCTTTACCCGGCTAAACATTCTTCTCTACAGTGTTTTGCTGGCTGCGGTTGCATTGTTTCCTTACTTGATGGGCATGAGCGGGGCCTTGTATCTTGTGGCGAGCATCATGCTCAATGCCTGGTTTGTTTTTCTTGCCTGGCGCCTTTATCTGGAATACAGCGATGCGCTTGCAAAGCGATTGTTCCGCTACTCGATCTGGTACCTTGCTTATCTTTTTGCCGCGCTGCTGATCGATCACTATTTGCGATTGCTCTGGTTGCCTGGCGCACTTTGAATGCTAGGAGCTGTGCTTTCCATCCTGGCTGGCTGGCTTTCCGCGCTGGCAGTGGTGCTTTCCACGCTGGCTGCGGTGCTGAAGAAGCGAAGGCTGCCTAACCGACTGTTTCGGCCCTGGTTAAGGCTACTGGCCGCAGCCTTGATGCTGAGCCTGGGTGCATGTGATTCCGGGCAACAAACAAGCCAAGCAGCTCAGGGTAAGTCGGCTAAAGCGGTCTTTCATCACACCGACATCACCGGGTCTTCACTTCAGCCGATTCTGAATCTGCCAGATGGAGGATCGGGTCTGCGGCAAATCGCCGACTTTCGGGGCAAGATCCTGCTCATCTTTTTTGGTTTCACCCAGTGCCCGGATGTTTGCCCGACCACCTTGCAAGAAGCTGCTGAGGCAATCAAGCTGCTTTCAGCCGAGCAAGCTGCTCGGGTGCAGGTGATTTTTGTGACCTTGGATCCCGATCGCGATCGGCCCGAGTTGCTTGATGCCTACGTCAAGGCTTTTCATCCGAACTTTGTCTGGCTCAGGGGCGATGAGGAGCAAACAAGGGCTGCCGCGAAATCGTTTCGGGTGTTCTACGACAAAGTGGCTTCGAAATCAGGCGGTCCATACAGCATTGACCATACGGCGGCCAGCTTTGTCTTCGATCCCGAAGGCCGACTTCGCCTTTATGTGCGACACGCTCAGGGTTCGAAGGCGCTTGCTGAGGATCTCGCCCGACTTTAATTCGTCTGGGGGCGCAGAAAAGCCTCGATGTCATCGACCATCGATTCGGGCGTGTCGGTGGGGGCAAAACGTTTGACCGTTTGCCCGTCGCGGCTCACTAAAAACTTGGTGAAATTCCATTTCACCGTTTCGGTCCCAAGTACGCCGGGTGCAGCCTGTTTGAGCCACTGGAACAAGGGGTGGGCTGCTGATCCGTTGACCTCGGTTTTGCTAAACATCGCAAAGCGAACCGCAAAGCGGCTTTCGCAAAATTGCATCACTGCGCTGTTGTCGCCAGGTTCCTGAGCGCCAAACTGGTTACAGGGAAAGCCTAAGATAGCCAGACCGCGGTCGGAAAATCGCTGGTGCAGCGCTTGAAGCCCGGCATATTGCGGGGTAAAACCGCACTGGCTTGCCAGATTCACAATCAAGAGCACCTTGCCTTGAAAGTTTGACAAGGGTTCCACCTGGCCGTCGATCCGCGTCAGGTCTATCGACCAGGGAAGCGTTTGGGTCATGTTGGTTTTCCTTCAGGTTGAGCATCTTTCAATCCCCACAGTGTCGCACCGAGAATCAGTGTTGCACCAATCACCGTGAACACCCCAAGGGTTTCGCCGCCCAGAGCGAGAGCCGAAAACACTGCAAACAGCAACTCGGAGAGCATGACGAGCGCAGTCAGGCGGGCGGCAAGTCGTGCGGCGCCATACTGCAAGGCCATGTTGGCCGCAGCAAAGGCGAGCGTGAGCAGCATCAAGGGCCAGAACCAAGTCAGTGACCATGCAGGCATTGGGTTCACCCATCCGAAGGGCTGTAAGGCCAGGGCAAGCCCCGCAGGCAAGCTCGCGCCGCCCAAAAACATGGCAAGCGCTCTGGATGCGGTTGGCGTTTCAGCGTATTTGCGCAGCAATAGATTGGTGAGCGCAAATGCCATGCCGCCGAATAAACCAAGCCAGTCGCCAAGCTGACTGGGCAATGGAAGGCCCATGCCTGGACGCCACAGCACCAAGGCTGCGCCGCTGATGGCCAAGAGAACCTGCAGCAGACCTTTTGCGCTGATCGTTTCCCCAAGGAGCCAACGCGCCCCGATCATGGACCACACCGGCATGAGGTAAAAAAGCAGAACCACCCGCACAACCTCGCCGACGGTCACACCCCAGTTAAAGCAAGCATTGGTGAGGCCCGATGCAAGCGTCAAGGCCCAAAGACCGGGCGATCGACAAAGATCGCCAAGCGCCCGTGGTCTGGCAGCAAGCAAGGCAAGCGCAGACAGCGCGTACAGGCCACTGGTTGACCACAGTGCAGCCATGCCGAGCTGATCGAGATGGCGAAAGGGCAACCAGGATAAGCCCCAGACAAAGGCGTTGAACAAGAGGGCAACGACTGCGCCTTGCATGAGATTCCCTACCGGTGCCCAAAAAAGCCCACAGTGCCTGAGCGCCCTGATGTTGCCAGGTTTCGGGCCTGAGCTCTAGGCCCCAAGTCCTAAGCCCNNAAGCCCTAAGCCCTAAGCCCTGGGCCCTGGGCCCTGTGCCCTGTGCCCTGGGCCTGACGCCTGGGGCGTCAAGCGTAATGCGCAAGCAGCTGACGCAAGCGTAGCAGGGCTTTGACCTCAATTTGACGGATGCGTTCGGCTGACACGCCGAACTCGGCCGCCAGATCGTGCAAGGTCAGACTATCTGCACCCTCGTCGCTAAGCCAGCGTGCGCGGATAATTCGCTGGCTTCGGGGATCAAGTTGGTCAAGTGCCTGAAGCAGTCCTTCGTTCTCAAGCCAGTCTTGTTCCCGCGCTTGCAATTGCTGCTCGGGATCAGCGCCAGGCGCAGCGAGATAGGCAATCGGTGCAAAGGAGTCCTCGTCTTCGGTACCACCTGGCTCGAGCGGCAGCTCATGACCACTCAGGCGCATGTCCATTTCCAGCACATCGGCCTCGCGGACCTTGAGCCGCTCGGCGATGGTTTGCACTTCGTCTGGCGTGAGCTGGGCGCTGGCCGATTTTTCAAGCTCTTGCTTTTGCGATCTGAGGTTGAAAAAGAGTTTGCGTTGCGCCTTGGTGGTGGCGACTTTGACCATCCGCCAATTTCGCAAAATGTATTCGTGGATTTCAGCTTTGATCCAGTGCAGGGCAAAGGAAACAAGGCGAACGCCGCGCTCCGGGTCAAACCGCTTGACCGCCTTCATGAGGCCGACATTGCCTTCCTGGATCAAATCAGCATGCGCAAGCCCATAGCCAAGGTACTGGCGGGCGGTCGACACCACCAGCCGAAGATGCGAAAGAATGAGTTCTCGCGCTGCGTCCAGATCGCCTTGATCGCGCAGTTTGCGTCCGAGTTCGGTTTCGCGCTCAGCGCTCAGCAAGGGCAGGCGATTGACCGCGCTAATGTAAGCATCGAGATTGCCGATTGCAGGCAGGCTGAAGCTGGCAGCTGGGTTAAGCGCAAGGGCATGGTTCGTTGACATCAACACACTCCCGAGATGGAAAGAAGCGATTCGGTATTGCAAAAATCGCCCGACAAGGCTTGATTTTAGCACTCGACAGCTGAGAGTGCTAGCAAACCATGAAACCGCGTCTTAACAATCCAACAAGGCGTTAGCAAACTCCTCGGCGCGAAAGGCCTGCAAATCGTCAAGACCTTCGCCAACGCCAATGAAATAAACCGGGATCGGCCGCTGTTTGAGTTGATAGGCTAGTGCGATCAGCGCACCCCCTTTTGCGGTTCCGTCCAGCTTTGTCACCACTAGTCCGGTGAGCGAAATCGCTTCATCGAAGGCTTTGACCTGATGCAGCATATTCTGGCCGGTGTTGCCATCGAGGATCAGCAGCGACTCATGCGGTGCGTCACTCATCGCTTTCCCGATCACCCTTCGAATTTTGCGTAATTCGTCCATTAAATGGCTCTGGGTGGGCAGCCTGCCAGCGGTATCGATCATCACCACCCCGCTTTGGCGGGCGCGTCCCGCGCTCACGGCATCAAAGGCTACGGCTGCAGGGTCGCCGCCCTGCTGCGAGATCACCTCCACGCCGTTGCGCTCGCCCCATATCGCCAGCTGCTCGCGAGCGGCTGCGCGGAAAGTGTCACCAGCCGCCAGCAAGACGGTCTTGCCCTCGCGCTGAACATGTCTGGCGAGCTTTCCGATCGAGGTTGTCTTACCCGCACCATTGACCCCAGCAATCATCAGCACCAGCGGCGTGCTGCGGTCAAGGTCGATGCCGCCTTCAAGCGGAATGAGGTGATCGCGGATCAAATCGCGCAGGCGGTAGCGAACCGCTTCGACGTCTTTGAGCTTGTCCTGTTTGATGGCCTGACGCAGGGCGCCGATCAGCGATTCGGCGGCAGCAACGCCCGCGTCGGCTTGGATCAAGGCGGCCTCAAGGTCTTCAAGCAATTGCTCGTCAACGTTAACAACGCCAAAGAGCTCGGCAAGCTGGTTACGCGTTTTTGCAAGGCCGCCTTTAAGTCGGGCAAACCAGCTGATCCGCTCTGCTGGCTTGACTTGCGCCGGTGCTTCAGTGGATTCTTCCGCAAAGGCCTGAACCTCGGCCGGCCTATGTCTGGCGTCGACGCTTGGAGGNNTCGGTGGTTGCGCTGCATCAACGCTGGGCGCTTGGGCCGCATCGGGCGTGGGGGCGAGCGCGGCTTTGATACGACGAAAGAATCCAAACATGGTCGGCCAACCCGCGTGAAGGGCAAACTCAAAAACATCAGGCGCAACAAGGGTCTGCCGCAAGCATCCCCAGGTTGATCGATAGGATTGATGATGACATATTGCAATCAAGAGCCGGGATCGCATTGAACCATGCCAGCCTTAAGCCCACGGCGAGGACCCGAGCGCGCGGGAATCTGCGCATTATTGGCGGGCAATGGCGATCAAGACGCATCGAAGTGGCCGCGCTCGAAGGCTTAAGGCCAACACCAGACCGGGTGCGACAAACTTTGTTTGACTGGCTGCAGCATTTTTGGGCAGGTCAGGGCCTTGGCTTAAGCGGTATGCGGGTGCTCGATGCTTTTGCCGGAACCGGGGCGCTTGGCCTTGAGGCCGGATCTCGGGGAGCCGCTGAGGTGTTGTTTATCGAGCAACACCCGCAAGCCTGCCGGGTTTTGGCAAAAAACCTGCTTGCCTTCAAGAGCCAGGCGCTGCGCCTTATCGAGGCCGATGCGATGTCAACCATGCAGGCGCTGGCGCAGCATTCGCAACCCTTCGATCTTGTTTTCCTCGATCCCCCGTTTGCTGCCGGCCTCGACGTGGCAGCAGCGGCATCGGCGCTCGCGCTCCTGAACCAAGGCGGTTTGCTTTATCTTGAGTCCGACCGCAGCTGGGCGCAGGCCCTGGAGCAAACTAGCGGCTCATCGCGCGAGCAGCTCGCGTCTTGTTTGCGACTGATCCGACAGGCCAAAGCAGGTGCTGTGCATTACCATTTGCTTCAACGCCACAACGACTCTGGTCAGGCCACATCATGACGATTGCAATTTATCCGGGAACCTTTGACCCGATCACCCGAGGCCACGAGGATATCGTGAGGCGGTCGGCCTTGCTCTTTGATGAAATCATCGTGGCCGTTGCGGTAAGCCGTTCAAAGTCCACCTGGTTTGACCTGCAAGAGCGACTGGCGATCGCAAAGGCGGTTTTTGCCGACCAGAACAAAATAAGAATTGCAGCCTTCGAGGGCTTGCTGGTCGATTTCATGCGACAAGAAGCAGCTTCGGTGGTCATCCGAGGCCTGCGTTCGGTCAGCGATTTCGACTATGAGGTTCCGATGGCTGGCATGAATCGCTACATGTTGCCCGGCATGGAGACGGTGTTCTTGTTGCCGGCCGATGATTTGGCGCATGTATCAGGCAGTCTGGTGCGAGAGATCGCAAAACTTGGCGGACCTTTTGAGGCCTTTGTTCCGCAGGCGGTCGTTGACTGGGTGAACAACAAGCGCAGGGCTTCAACGCCTGCTCACCCCGCGGGCTGAGCGTCATGGCTTTGATGATCACCGACGATTGCATCAACTGCGATGTTTGCGAGCCCGCATGTCCGAATCAGGCAATCGCGATGGGTGAACACATCTACGTGATCGATCCGGAACGCTGCACCGAGTGCGTGGGCCATTTTGATGAGCCGCAGTGTCAGGTGCTCTGCCCGGTGAGTTGCATCCCGAATGATCCGCACCGCGTGGAGTCGAAATCGATGCTCATGGCAAAGTTTGAGCTTTTACGAGCGTTCAAGCCCGAAAATCAGGACGCGCGACAGCCCTAAGCGAGGCACAGCCTTAGGTGAAAGACAGCCTTAATCGAATGACAGCCTTNNAGCCTTAAGCGAAAGACAGCCAGCGTGGCTAGGAAACACTCAAATTTGAAGCAGCTCGATCGATTCGAAGATCTGGGCAGCGCGCCATGTGTCGATCTCGCCACGAAGGCTCGCGTGCGTTAAGGGGTGTTGCTCAAGCCAGCGTTTTGACAACTCGATGCGTACCAGCCACTTTCTGGCAAAGAGCGCCGGTAGCAAAACCTCCTCGCGATCCCGACGTCGGTGCAAAATCACCGCAAGACGAAGGCACAAGATCATTTGCCATTCGCGTTCCTGGCTCAGCAGGCCATGCAGCTTGCGTAGCGACCCGGCTTGTCCGAGAGCCAGATTGGCTAGCCGAGTTTTTTCGCTAAGGGAAAACCCGGGCATTTCCGCATGCAGCAGGATGTAAGCAGAATGCTTGTGATAGTCCGCCTGAGCGATTGAAAAACCCACTTCTGCAAGGCGCGCAGCCCAGCCCAAGAGCATGCGCTGGGCTTGTAATTCCTCTTGCACGCCGCGTGCGATTTGGTCGAACAAAGCCGTCGCTGTTTCAGCCACCCGTTCTGCGTGTTCCCGATCAACACCGTAGCGCAGCTGCAAGGCGTCGACCGTGACTGCGCGCATGTCCTGACCGGAGCCGCGTCCAAGCAGGTCATAGAGCACACCTTCACGCAGCGCGGCCGGACAATAGCGCATCGACTGCAGTTCGAATTCGTCAAAGACAGCGCGCATCACGGCGATCCCGCCAGCGATCACCGGGCGACGATCCGGACGTAGGCCCTTCACATCGAAGCGGTCGGGATGGCCAATCTTGATCAGCCGGCGCTGCAGGTCAGCAAGCGTCTCACCGTCAAGGCAATCGCGTTGGTAGTGTAGCTGCGCCATTTGCGTGAGCGCTTTGGCAGTACCCGATGTGCCAACTGCGTAGCGCCATCCTTTTCGGCGGTACTGGGTGCCGACGGCTCCAAGGCTTGCCCTTGCGTGGTCAATCGCTTCGTCCATCGACGCTTTGTTGACTTCGCCATCGGGAAAGAATCGCCTGCTCAGAGACACGCAGCCGACGTAGCATGACTCAAGCGCTTCAGGCACATAGTCTCTGCCCAGAATGCATTCGGTGGATCCGCCGCCTATATCGACCACCAAACGAGACTGGCCATCGCGTGGCAAGTCATGCGCGGCGCCCTCGTAGATGAGCCTCGCTTCTTCAACGCCGGAGATCACCTCAATCGGAAAGCCCAACGCCGCCTCGGCACCGATGAGAAAGTGTTTGGCGTTGGCGGCCACTCTCAAGGTATTGGTGGCCACCACCCGCACGCGGTTGGGGCCAAAGGATCGGAGCCTTTCGGCAAACCGGTGTAGCGCCAGCAAGGCGCGTTGCTGTGAGGCTGCATCAAGATTGCCATCGGGCTGCAAACCAGCAGCCAGGCGCACCGTCTCCTTGAGGATATCAAGCGGGAGTATCTGCGCACCGAGGCTTGATTGCCTTACGCTACCGATCAGTAGCCTGAAGCTGTTGGAACCCAGGTCAACGGCGGCCAATAATTCAGAGGGTGATGAAATCCGCAAGGAGTGAGCTGGCATGAGTATGGACAACAAGGGTACTGACGCAAAAAAGTCAGGTACCGGTAAGGGAAGGGCTGCAACAAAAAGCGCTGCACGGCGAACAACAGGCGCAAGGCTAGCTGGAGAGGGCCAGAAGGGCAAATCGACGCTGCAACAAACGATCCGCGCGCGTAGCGACCCCTTTGTGAACCGCGAGCTGTCACTGCTTGCCTTCAATGAGCGGGTTTTGGCGCAGGCCGAGGATCCACAGGTGCCCTTGCTCGAGCGCTTGCGTTATTTGACGATCGTCTCAAACAACCTGGATGAGTTCTTTGAGATTCGCGTGGCTGAACTCAAACAAATGGCCGCCAGCCCGAGCGCAAACCTGGAGGTCTTACAAACCCTTGATGCTGTGCAGCTTCGTGCCAGAGCATTGGTCAAACGCCAGTACGGGCTCTTGAACCTTGAGCTTTTGCCGAGCCTTCGTGCGCAAGGCGTGGTGATTCACCTGAGTGAGGAATGGAACAGCGCCCAGCGCGCCTGGGCCGAGGAGTTTTTCCACAGCGAGGTTGAACCGCTGCTTACGCCGATCGCTCTGGATCCGGTTCATCCCTTCCCTCGCGTGCTTAACAAGTCGTTGAACTTTGTGGTCGACTTAGACGGACGCGATGCCTTCGGCCGTGATGTGCATATCGCGATCGTGCAAGCCCCGCGAGCCTTGCCTCGGGTTTTACCGGTACCTGAAGACGTTTCAGGGCATCCGCATGGATTGATGTTATTGACTTCGGTGGTGCAAGGCTTTATGCACCGACTCTTCCCCGGACTCAAGGTGGTCAGTTCGCATCAATTCAGGGTGACGCGAAACAGCGATCTTTACGTCGACGATGAAGAGGTGACCGATCTGAAAGCGGCCTTGCAAGATGAGCTTGTACAACGCCACTTTGGCGATGCGGTTCGCATCGAAGTCTCGGCCGCATGTCCGGCAGCCTTGAAGCAGCGGCTGCGTGCGGAGTTTAATCTGCAGCCCGAGGATCTTTACCCGGTTGAAGGGCCTGTGAACCTGGTCCGTTTGCAACAGGTTTTAGAGCTGGTTGACCGGCCCGATATGAAATTTGAATCGTTCCAGCCAGCCTGGCCGCAAAGCTTGCCGGCCAATCGCAATCAACTCTTTGATGCGATCCGCGAGGGCGATTTGTTATTGCACCATCCTTACGAGAGCTTTGAACCGGTACAGCGCTTTTTGAGCAGTGCGGCGACCGATCCTTATGTTGTAGCGATTAAGCAAACGGTTTATCGCACCGGCGCTGACTCAGTCCTGATGGCTTCGCTGATTGAGGCGGCAAGCCGCGGAAAAGAGGTCACTGTCGTACTGGAATTGATGGCGCGCTTTGATGAGGAAACCAATATGCAATGGGCCTCAAAGCTTGAGGCCGTTGGCGCTCACGTGGTCTATGGCGTTGTTGGCCACAAGACGCATGCCAAGATGGCGATGGTGGTCCGTCGTGAGGGAACAAAGTTAGTGCGCTATGTGCATTTGGGCACCGGCAACTATCACCCGCGTACGGCCAAGATCTACGAGGACTTCGGCTTACTCACCGCCCACCCAGGCATTTGTGCTGATGTGCATGAAGTTTTTCGAAGGCTAACCGGTCTCGGGCAGGCAGAAAACCTAAGACATTTAGCGCAGGCGCCGTTTACCTTGATGCCGATGGTGATCGATTCGATCGCGCAAGAAATCTCTCATGCCAGGTTAGGGAAAAAAGCCTTGATCCGCGCAAAACTCAACGCATTAATCGACCCGGAAGTGATCGAGGCCCTTTATGCTGCGAGTCAGGCCGGTGTGCAGATCGATTTGATTGTGCGCGGCGTTTGTGCCTTGAGACCCGGAGTCAAGGGACTTTCGGAGAACATCCGCGTATGGTCGGTAATCGGTCGTTTTCTAGAACATAGCAGAATCTATTATTTTTATAATCTTGATGCTGAAGACGTCTGGCTATCGTCAGCCGATTGGATGCAAAGAAACTTGAGAAGACGCGTGGAAATCGCATTTCCTTTGCTCGATCCAAAGGCTAAAAAACGGGTTATCGAAGAGGGTTTGCTTGTTCACTGCCATGCAAACCCAAGCGCCTGGGAAATGGATGCAGATGGCAGCTATCTTCGCGCACCCACCGCAGGGAGTGCTGCGCCGATCCAAGTTCGCGGTTCTCAGAGCGAATCGCAAAATCACTTGCTTCAACAATTAAGCTCGTTTAACGAAAACTGAAACGAAGCGATTCCTCCTTGACGATCCGTTGGTTCGGCACAACCAATGCTTGAGCATGCGACTAAGGTTTGGTAGAACCCAGACTCGATCTGCTAAGTTGCGGTTTCATTTATGAAAAACAACACTGTAATGCGGTGCAAAAAGCTTGCCGGGGTGATTTTTACACTCTCGCCGGTTGTTGCACTCGCTGAAGAAATCGCATTCAACCCGATTGAGTGGGCAGGCGGCATTTTGGTCATCGGTTTGGTTGTTGTATCGGTCGGATTGATTGCCGAAGCATCCGGGGAAGTGATCGACGCCGGCTTGAGAGCGGTCGGCTACCAGAAAAAGCCAAGCAGCGAAGAAGTTGCCAAGCGCGAGGAAGCCCTTCGCAAAGAAGGCGCAAAAGCCGAGGCTGCAAAGCAGGGAGGTGGCACACCGGCGGGCGCAACAACATCGGCGCTTGAGCAATTGCAAATTGCCCAGGCTGCGCAAAATGACGGCGAGGCGCTCGAGCCTATCGACGACAAGGCTTAAACGCGGTAGCAGCGCTTAAACATTGAAGCGAAAATGCATCACATCGCCGTCCCTCACCACATAGTCTTTCCCCTCAAGGCGCATTTTGCCGGCCTCCTTTGAGCCGGATTCACCTTTGTACTGGATGTAGTCGGGAAACGCGATCGTTTCTGCGCGGATAAAGCCGCGCTCAAAGTCGGTATGGATGACGCCAGCCGCTTGCGGTGCAGTGAAGCCCTTGCGAATCGTCCAGGCGCGTACTTCCTTCGGTCCGGCCGTGAAGTAAGTCTGCAAGCCCAGTAGTGTGAATGCAGCGCGTATCACGCGATTGAGTCCGGGTTCATTCATGCCCATGTCGGCGAGAAAAACCGCTTTGTCCTCGTGGCTCATGTCGGCGATCTCAGCCTCGATCGCCGCGCAGATCGGCACCACCGTCGCGCCCTCGGACTGAGCCATCAGGCTCACGCGATCAAGATGTGGATTGTTCTTAAATCCATCATCTCGCACGTTGGCAATATACATCGTTGGTTTGGCTGTGATCAGACAAAGCGGCCTTAAGAGCGCAACTTCTTCCTCATCAAGTTCGATCGATCGCACAGGTCTGGCCTGGTTGAGCGCGGGGAGACATTTGTCGAGCACCTGCACAAGCCGCATCGCCTCTTTATCGCCGCCTGAGCGCGCCACTTTGGCATATCGCGTCAGCGCCTTGTCGACGGTGGCCATATCGGCAAGGGCTAGCTCGGTGTTGATGATTTCTATATCCGATAAGGGATCGACTCGACCGGACACATGGACAACGTTACTGTCTTCAAAACAGCGAACCACATGCACGACGGCATCGGTTTCTCTGATATTAGCCAAAAACTGATTACCCAACCCCTCGCCCTTGCTTGCACCGGCTACAAGTCCAGCGATATCGACAAATTCGACTGTGGCAGGCAAGACGCGTTCCGGCTTGGCAATCGATGCAAGCGCTTGCAATCTTTCGTCGGGCACTTCGACGATGCCAACATTGGGCTCGATGGTGCAAAAGGGGTAATTCTCGGCGGCAATACCTGCCTTCGTCAGCGCATTAAACAGCGTGGACTTGCCCACATTGGGTAGGCCGACGATCCCACATTGAAGAGCCATAAACCTGCTTTCTTATCGTAAAAAACACATGGATTGAGGCGCTGAAGTATAGTCGTTCACCATGATCAGCCTTGAAAACAAACTGGTCATCGCTATTTCTTCGCGAGCGGTTTTCGATTTTGAAGAAGAAAACCGGGTCTTTGAGCAAAGCGATGACCGCGCCTACCGCGCCTTGCAACGCGAGCGGCTTGATCAAGCCGCAAAACCGGGCGTCGCCTTTGCTTTGGTGCGCAAGCTGCTGGCCTTTGATCCCGAGCAATGCGCCGATCGGGAGCGCCGCGTTGAAGTGGTCGTGGTCTCGCGCAATGATCCGGTCTCAGGCATGCGGGTGTTCCGATCGGCGCAGCAAATGGGTTTGCGACTGGAGCGCGGGGTATTTACCCGCGGGCGCAAGCCTTGGCCCTATCTGGAGCCGCTGAAAGCAAACCTCTTTCTGTCAGCCAATGAGCAAGATGTGCGCGAAGCGCTCGAGGCGGGTTTCCCAGCTGCGCGGGTATTTCCGCGTTCGGTGCAGGCCTCGGTGGCCCATCCCGAGGAGTTGAGAATCGCCTTCGATGGCGATGCGGTGCTTTTTTCCGATGAGAGCGAACAGCTCTTCCAGCGCGAAGGCCTCGGTGCCTTTCAGGCGCATGAGCGCGAGCATGCCGCCAGACCTTTGCCCGGCGGTCCCTTCAAGCCGCTGCTCGAAGCCTTGCATCGGCTGCACGCGCAGGCAAGAACGCCGATGCGGGTGCGTACAGCCCTGGTCACGGCACGCAGCGCGCCTGCGCACGAGCGCGCCATTCGCACGCTGCTTGACTGGGGCTTGGAGGTCGATGAGGCGATGTTTCTGGGCGGTCTGGATAAGGGCGGTTTTTTGAAGGCCTTTGAACCCGACTTCTTTTTTGACGATCAAACAGGCCATTGCGAATCGGCGTCCCGGGTGGCGCCTGCTGGCCATGTGATCGCAGGGGTTGCAAACCGGGCTAAAGCTGGCCTTTAGTCAAGGCCTTCGATCAGGCCCAGGTTAAGCTGAATTGGGGTCTACCTTGCCTTGATCGACGGCCTGGCCGGTACCGCGCGATGGGTCGTCTGGCGAGCTTGTGCTTTTGCCAGGAAGGGCGCGATGAATCATCGCGATCGCACGCTCCCGCTCTCCAAGCAAAAAAGCCTTGCTCTGAGCCAGAATCGTAAGCAGCGCGGTATCGATTTGGGCACGCTGCTCTTGGGCGGGTCGGTGCAAAACAAAATCGCCGACCGCTTGCTCCAGGTTGAGGCTTCGCGGATGCCCGATTCCGATCCGAAGCCGCCAGTAATGATCACTTGCAAGGCGTTGGCTGATGTCTTTGAGTCCGTTATGGCCTGCCGACCCGCCGCCGAACTTGAGCTTTGCCACACCCGGGAGCAAGTCAAGTTCGTCGTGCGCTACGAGGATTTCATCGGTCTGGATTTTGTAGAAGTGGCTCAAGGCGAGCACCGCCTGTCCCGAGCGATTCATCCAGGTGCTGGGTTTGAGCAGGAAAAGCATGTGCCCGTTGATCCTGCAGGCAGCGGTTTCGCCAAAGAATTTGGTCTCGCTGCGAAAAGCCGCATGCGGGTCATACTGCTGCTGCAACCGGTCTAAAAACCAGAAGCCGGCGTTGTGGCGGTCAGACTCGTGGTCTGGCCCGGGGTTGCCAAGCCCGACCACAAGCCGGATCGCAGCGTTTTTGTCAGGGCTTCGAATTACTTCTTGCCTTTGGCAGATTTTCCTGCCGGTTTGGCTGACGCCTTGGCTGTTTCTGCCGGCGCGATTTCTTCGGCGACAGGCAAGGTCACCGTCACGATCACCGGGTTTTCTTTGGCGCGTAGCACCGGCTCCACACCCTCGGGAAAGCTGATATCACGCAAATGCATGGACTTACCGGCTTCAAGCTTACCGAGGTCAACTGTGATGAATTCGGGCAGCTTAGCGGGAAGGCATGAAATCTCCACTTCGTTGAGCACATGGCCCACGATACCGGCAGAAAGCTTGACCGCCGGGGAGTTTTCCTGATTGACAAAATGTAATGGCACCTTCATGTGGATCTTACGATCCGGCGCAATGCGTTCGAAGTCTATATGCAAGACCTGTTGCTTGTAGGGATGCCACTGGATATCCCGCAACAGAACCGGCTGGCTTTGCCCGTCAAGTTCCATATCGAGAATCGAGGCGTGAAAGGCTTCAACCCTGAGGGCGTGGAACAAGGGGTTGTGTTCGACTTCGATTGCAGCAGGGCTTCCTGGAGAGCCATAAATAATGCCAGGGACCTTGCCAGCGCGGCGCAGGCGGCGGCTCGCACTCGACCCTTGCGCTAAACGACTTGTTGCGACAACTTTCATGGTGTTTCCTCTCTTGCCCTCTGCCTTTGCGAATCCTGATCTATGCCAGCGCAAAGCCTTTTGGGCGGTTGATACAAAAACCACAGCAAAAACCTGTGGCGACGATGCACTTGCTGCCTCCCGATCCGCGACCAGAGCGGGAGACAAGGTGCTTGGTATGTTCTGATTCAGTCCACAAAAAGCGAGGAGACCGAGTCAGAACGGTTAATACGCAAAATCGTTTCGGCCAGCAACTGCGCCGAGGAAAGTACCCGGATCTTTTCGCAGGCGATGCCATCGCGAGGCATGGGAATCGTGTCGGTCACAACCAGCCCGTCGAGATCGGAATCCGCAACGCGGCGCACCGCCCCGCCGGAGAGCACCGGATGGGTGCAATAAGCCAGCACCTTCGCTGCCCCTTGCTCCTTGAGTGCGCTTGCGGCCTTGACCAAGGTGTTGGCGGTATCGACGATATCGTCCATGATCACACAGGTCCTGCCCCTGACATCACCGATGATGTTCATCACTTCAGCAAGATTCGCTTTGGGCCGCCGTTTATCGATGATCGCAAGATCACTGTCAAGCCGTTTTGCCATCGCTCTTGCGCGGACTACGCCACCGACATCCGGTGAAACCACGAGCAAATCGTCGAATTTCAGCTTGTGCACATCAGCCAGCAGAATGGGTGCCGCGTAAATGTTGTCTACAGGAATATCAAAAAAGCCTTGAATCTGATCGGCGTGCAAGTCCATCGTGAGCACGCGATCGACACCGGCCACCTGAAGCATGTTGGCAACCACCTTGGCACTGATGGCTACCCTCGTGGAGCGCACCCGACGATCTTGCCGGGCATAACCGAAGTAAGGCACAGCCGCGGTGATTCGTCCGGCCGAGGCACGCTTGAGAGCGTCGACCATGATCAGCAGTTCCATCAAATGGTCATTGGTCGGTGCACAAGTTGACTGCAGCACAAAGCAATCGCGTCCCCTTACGTTTTCCAGGATTTCCACCATCACTTCGCCATCGGAAAAACGGCCGACCGTTGCCCTGCCGAGCGGCACCCGCAAATGGGCGGCAATGTCGGCAGCGAGCTTGGGAACAGCATTACCGGTGAAAATCGTAAGGCCTTCTTGGGCAACCGAATCGCGATGATGAGCCATGGACGTCATGCCGCAAACCTATGCTGGATAAAAAGTGCGCTGAATCGCATTAGAACGCTTGTTTGATCAAGCCCAAACCTCAGGCATTTGTTCGTTTGCCTCCGATCGAGTCATGACGCAGGGATCGGTTGGCTGGGGAGGAAGGATTCGAACCCTCGAATGCCGGAATCAAAATCCGGTGCCTTAACCAACTTGGCGACTCCCCACCGGTACAACCAAAACCCGCTTCACAACCGAATGGCATTTGCCTTTCGGATTCGTGCTTGCCGCATCCTCAGTCAGGAATACGTGTTGACACCAGCTTGAGTTGCCAATGTCCTTCGCCAAACTCGGCAAGCTTTGCCTGAATCATCGCCTCAAGCTCCAAGCCCTCGAGGCGATCGCGAACCATACAAAACACTGCAGCGCCAGATCCGGACATTCGGGGCCAATGGCTCGCGATGTTTAATGCGCGTGCCTGACTCCGCAAGCCATCGAGAGCGACCTCAACGATCCGATGACGCTTGATCACAACGGCTTGCAAGTCATTGTGACCTTGCATGAAATCGACCCAGTTCAGACAATCTGGGAGTTTGAGTGCTTTCGAAGAACGTGTCAATTTCGGGTCGGAAAAAATACCGGAGGTCGGCACAGCAAGAGGAGGCATCAGGATCAAGAAATGTGCTGTCGGCAGATCGAGGCTTTGAAGCCGCTCGCCCACACCGCGGCCGATTGCGTGACGACGATGAATAAAAAGCGGGACATCTGCGCCGAGCTTTAAAGCGATCGGGATCAAGGCCTCGGCGCTCAGCGACAGCCCCCAGAGCCGGTTCAGCAAGCGGATCACGCTCGCTGCGTCGCTGCTTCCGCCGCCAAGTCCTGCGCCCTGCGGAATGCGCTTGCGCACCCGAATATCCACGCCGGGGCAAGCAAGCCCCTGCGCCACGCAGTAAGCCTGCATACTCAGGGCCGCCCGAACGGCGAGGTCCTCAGACGCCTCGATCCCAACCTGATCCTCAAGACGGCAAATCGCGCCGTCTTCGCGCAGCCTCACTTCGACCTCGTCGCACCAATCAATCAAGGCAAAACTTGTGTCGAGGTCGTGATAACCGTCTTGGCGTTGCCCAAGGACATGCAAGTGCAAATTGAGTTTGGCTGGTGCTGCCTCGCTAAGTCTTTGCATAAGCATCGTCAACCAGCGGCTGTCAGGGCGTTGTGCTTCTTGTGGGAACAATCAGCAAGCGCAGCTTCGTGCCTTCGTTTTGCTCAATCAGCAGGCTTTTGTCACTGCGTTCAATCAGGAGGCTACCTTGGCGAAATCGCCCGGGTTCAAGCTCAAGCCAACGGCGCCAGCGCCAGGCGTCAAGATGCTCAAGATCAAGCAAAACGCCTTGACGTGCAAGCCAGCTTCGCGCCAGCGATGCGCTGCTTGGCCCCTGATGGGCGGTTTCGATCTCAGCCTCACCTTGAACGGGCTGCCGCCACAAGACTAGCCGCTGACCCGCCGGATCAAAAAGTTCGACCAGAGCCTTTTGATGATCGGTCTTGACCTCAAAGAGCCCTTGAAGATGGAGCTTCCGATCGCCTTGCTCAAGCCTGAGGCCAAAGCGGCCGCTCGCCTCAAATCGCTCCGATGGCGCTTGACCCTGAAGCAGGCGTTCTGAAGTACCGGTCGCCTCGGTTGCGCCAAGGCTTGAAAGCTGTCCAAACCCGATACAAGCGGCCAAAAGCAATAACAGCCAGCGAGCGATATCTGGGCTTTTCAAGACGACAAACCCGCTTCGCCCAGAACACGTGTTCGGATTCAGAGCCTGACTTCCAGGCGGCTTAAGGTTTCGCGCAAGAGGCTGTTTGAGGGCTCAGCCTGTTGCGCCTTGCGCCAAAGCGCAAGGGCCTCTTCTTTGCGGTCGAGCTTCCAGAGGACTTCGCCGAGGTGAATCGCGATCTCGGGATCCGCCTGCAAGTCATAAGCCTTTTGCAGGTAGCTGAGTGCGCCCTTTAAATCGCCGCGCCGATAAAGCACCCAGCCCATGCTGTCGATGATGTGGGGATCGTCTGGTGCCAGAGCCAGCGCCTTTTCGATGTAGGCTTGCGCCTCCTCAAGTCGGAGGTTTCGGTCAGCCAGTGAGTAGCCAAGCGCGTTGTAAGCGTGCGCATGCCCGGGGCGCATCGCAATCAGTCGCTTCAAGCTCTTTTCGGCAAGCGCAGGCCGATTCAGTCGCTCGGCGGCCATGGCATGGTCGTAGAGCAGCTCCACCCGCTGCGGGTCTTGCTCAAGGCTCTGATCCAAGAGTCGAAAGCCCTCTTCGGCGCGCTCGCTCTCCCGCATCAGTTGTGCGAGCAACAGCAGCGCCTGTGATTGCAGCGCAGGCTCTCGGCCCGGCTGCGACAACATTTCAAGTGGGGCTTGCGCCAGATCGTAGCGCTTTAAAAACATCGCGGCCTGGGCAAGTTCGAGCTGGGTGCTTGGCGTGAGCTTTTGTTTGAGTAATGAAGCCAGCGCCGCTTCGCTTTGTGGATTGCCAGCCTGGACCTGCAACAAGACCAGGCTTGCCTGCGCTTCACCGAGCGAGTCTGAGCCTTTCGTTAAAAGTCCCTGGACCATGGGTAGTAGCGCTTGTGCTCGGGCGCTGCGCAAAAGGACCGGTCGCAAGTTGATCCAGATGGCTGCGCGTTCCTGAGCTGATTGTGCGGCCTCAAGGCGCATGCCGATAAGGGCTGCAGCCTCATCAAACCGTGAGCCTGCGAGGTACAGATTCTCAAGCACCAGTCGGGCCTGCTCTGACTTCGGAGCTAAGTCCCTCCAAAGTTCGGCCGCAGCGAGCGCACGCGCATAAACACGCTCGCGCAGCGCAAGTTCGGTGGCGCGACGAGCCAGCCGTGAATCGCCGGTGGTCCTGGCAAGGTCAATCAGCGTTTGCGACGCTGTGCCAAGTTGGCCACGCTGAGCAGCGACTTCGGCCGCAAGCAACTGAAAAAGCACAGCCGGGCTTAAGTCAACGGGCGGTCTGGCTTCAGACGGATCAGCAAGCCCAGCGTCCGAGGCCTCTGACAGATCATCCGATTCAGCCGGTTTTGCCTCGCTTGAAGCATCAGGCGCTCCTGCTTCGGCGTCGTTTTGTTCTTGCTCGACAAAACTCATGCACAACCTGGCCGCGTCTGCGGTCATTGGCTGCTTGTGGTTTGCAGGGGCGGCCACAAGCAGCCCGGCCTGCTGTGCACAGATTTCAAGTGGCAAGCTGAAGGCAAGCAGGGCAAAGGCAAAGCCTGCAAACCTTCGCAGGGTTGTGATTTCCAAAACTTGCATCGACAGATGGCTCATTTCGATATGCTAGCGGGATTCGCAAAACTGTGTAGACAAAGCATAGGATAGGTTTGGTGCTGAGGATTCGAAGTCATGCCCGAATTACCCGAAGTTGAAGTACTTCGCCGCGGCTTGAATCCTGCGCTGCAAGGGCGCCGTTTGCAGCGGATGCAAATTGTGAATCCTCGCCTGCGATGGCCGGTCAGCAAGGAACTACAGCAGGCCTGCCTTGGCCAGACGCTGATCGAAGTATCTCGTCGCTCAAAGTATTTGCTTTTTCGCTTTCCTACCGGAACCATGCTTGTTCACCTCGGCATGTCGGGTACGGTGCAGTGGTTCAAAGCAGATGCGCCGCTGCAAAAGCACGATCATGTGCTTTGGGAGTTCGAGGGCCTGCCCTCGCTTCGTTTCAACGACCCGAGGCGTTTTGGCTCGGTCTTGTGGCTCGATGAGGCTGCCGATGGTGCTGCACCTGATNNCGAGCAAAAAATGCATGCGCCACAGCGAGCGCAAGCGCTTCTTGCTCGGCTTGGCCTGGAACCCTTTGATTGCGCCTTTTCGGGTCAACATCTCTACCGTATGAGCCGCAAGCGCAGGCTTGCTGTGAAGCCCTGGCTTTTGAGCGGCGAACCGGTCGTGGGCGTGGGCAATATTTACGCTTGCGAAGCCTTGTTTCGCGCAGGCATCGATCCGAGGCGCAGCGCGGCCAGAATCTCAAGGGCGCGTTACGAGCGGCTTGCTGCGGCGATTGTTGAGGTCTTGCACGAGGCAATCGTCGCAGGCGGTTCAAGCCTTCGCGACTTTGTCGGTTCTCACGGTCAAAGCGGTGACTTTCAAAGCCGTTATGCGGTTTACGGACGCGCAGGTAAACCCTGCAAGCAATGCGCAGCGCCGATCAGGCGCATCGTGCAAACCCAGCGTTCGAGTTTTGCCTGCCTAAAGTGTCAGCGCTGATGAGTACGACGCTGCCGCCTAGCGAGGCTGCGACCTCCGCTTTTGCTGACCAGGTGGTCCGGTGGCAACGCTGCAGCGGACGGCATCAGCTTCCCTGGCAAAACACTTCCGATGCCTACCGGATCTGGGTCTCCGAAGTCATGTTGCAGCAAACCCAGGTGCGCACCGTGCTTGGCTACTATGAGGGGTTTTTGGCGCGATTTCCCGATGTGTTTGCGCTTGCCAACGCCAACCTGGATGAGGTTTTGTCAGCCTGGAGCGGACTGGGCTACTACAGGCGGGCGCGCAATTTACATGCTTGTGCCCGGTACATCGTTGAGGTTTACAAGGGCGAATTTCCCTGTGATGAGAAGCTGCTTGCCGCGCTTCCTGGCATCGGACGTTCAAGTGCTGCGGCAATTGCTGCATTTGCCTTCAATCGCCGTGCTGCGATTCTTGATGGAAACGTCAAGCGGGTGTTGGCCCGGGTGTTTGCGCTGTCGCTTGATACACAAAGCAGCAAGGCGATCAGGACATTGTGGTCGCTTGCTGAGGGCTTACTGCCGGTATCAGAGGATATGCCTGCATACACGCAAGGATTGATGGATTTGGGGGCCACCCTGTGCCTTGTCAGGAAACCGCGTTGTGGGGACTGCCCGGTACAGTCGATGTGCTTGGCCTACAAGCAAGGGCATCCAAATGCCTATCCGCTGGCCAAGGTGGCGAAGTCCCTGCCGCTGCGGCAATGGATGATGCTGTGGATCACCGATGGCGATAAGCTCCTGTTGCTTCGACGACCGCAGCAAGGCATCTGGGCTTCGATGTGGAGTCTTCCTGCGCTTGAGGATTTGCCTCAGGTCTGGCTCGATCAGCAAGCTGCGATCAAAGCCCAATTTAGCCAATCCGAACAAAGACACAAACTGGCTTGTCTGATGCAAACACGCTGGCGGCAGGATTGCGGCAAGCTCATCCCTGCCTTGGCAATTGACGGCAAGGCTTGCACAACTGCGCTGGCCGTGCTCAAGGCAAGCACCGAGGCGTCTTTGCAAGCCGACTACTGGCTTGACGTCGAACAAAGCTTTACCCACTTTCGCTTGCGCGCGCCGGTGTTGCGCATGGGTATCGCATCGCAGAATCTGGACCTTGATGATGACAAGCGAGCCTGCGAGCCCCCTGCGGCTTATGAAAAGCATCGTGCACAGGAGAGCGAGTTGCAAAGTCTTTGGATCAAGCTTGAAGACGCCCTGGAACTGGGCATTCCAAGCGCGCTTCGCAAGCTCTTAAAGACTGCTCTGGCATCGTCTTGACAGGCTAAAAAGCCCACGTGGGATGCGCTCAATGGCCGCTTGGGATACGANNAAACAGCGCGCTTTTTCTTGGGCGGCTTCACGCCCTCTGTGCTACAGCGCCCCTTGTTGTTCGAGATAGTCCAGTAAGGAAAGAAACCGGCGTGCACTTGGCGCTTCAAGCCATTGCTGCTTTTGAACCGGCGAAACTTCGATGAGCTCGATGAGTCGATTGGTCACCCAATGACGGTCTTGGTAACGCAGGGGTTCCTGAATCACTTTGTCAAAGGCATCGGGGTGTTGTTGCTTGAGTTGTTGATGCAATTGTTCTAAAAGTTGCCTTATTTTGTCGAATTGATCATCTTGCGGCTGGTTTGTCAGGTCATCGAGATCATTGAGCAATTCAACATCGGCCCGTATCAAGGCATTGGGCTGCACCCAGCGCTTGACGATCCGGAAACGCCGATCGCCTACAGCACGAATGTAGAGCAAACCTCTATCGGTCTGGTCAAAATCGCGAATCACAGCGAGCGTACCCACGGGTACATGTTGAGCTGCCTCGCCGCTTTCACGGCCCTGGATAATCATACAAACGCCAAAGGCTTTCGATTCGCGGGTGCATTCGCGCACCAGGTCGAGATAGCGTTGTTCAAAAATTTGAAGCGGCAATACGCCTTCCTCAAAAAGCGGTTGGCTTAGTGGAAAAATTGGAACGTTATTCATGCTGAGATGTCGTCATTCGTACCCCAGGCCTCGGTGGCGAATAATCGCACCGAGGTCGGCGAGTCGACTGCCAAGTTGTTCGACCGTCCAGACCGATCGATGCTGCCCGCCAGTGCAACCGATCGCCACAGTAAGATAAGAGCGTTGATCCTGAGCGTATTCGGGAAGCCAGCGTCGCAACCAGGACTCGATCGAACTCACCAGCGCTGGCCCTTGTTCGCTGGCTTCCAAGTAGTTGGCGACTGCGGGATCGCGTCCGTCCAAGGCTCTGAGTTGGTCCTCGTAATGCGGGTTGGGAAGACAGCGGGCGTCAAAAACCAGATCCGCGTGCTCCGGCACACCGTGCTTGAAGGCAAAGGATTCAAGGCTTAGTGTGATCGCCTGCTCGACGGTTGCTGCGATATCGCGAATCCAGCGACGCAGCTGACGCGGATGAACCCCGGTTGAATCAAGCGTGGCCGCACCCTGCCTAACCGATTCGAGCATAGCCCTTTCTTTGTCGATCGCCTCGCGCAAGCCTTGTGAGGCTTCTTGATCAGCGCCGCTGGCAAGCGGGTGCCTGCGACGTGTCTCTGAAAAACGCGCAAGCAACTCGTGGTCCCGCGCCTCCAGAAAAATGGTTTGGGTTTCTATGCCGATGTTAGAAAGTGTATGCAGCACTTGCCGCAAAGCCGGAATCGAGGCCGGACTGCGCGAATCGATGGCAACTGCAACGCGTTGATGACCCTCTTGCTGTAAAGCCTCACAGACTGCGAGCAAAAAGCGTGAGGGCAGGTTATCGATACAAAAAAAACCATTATCTTCGAGCTCCCTAATGGCTACCGATTTTCCCGAACCTGAAAGCCCGGTAACCAGGATCAGTCGCATCGCTCAATCCTTAGGGTCATTCGACGAAGGCTTGGCGCTTTCGAGCGCTTGCTCTTCGTCCATCAGTGCGCGCTGGCGCTCGAAAAAGACTTGCATCGAATCGATGCCGCGGAGGCGCAAGATGGTGGATCGAACCGCAGCTTCGGTCAGCACCGCCAGATTCCTGCCCTCTGCGACTGGAATCACAACTTTGGGGATCTCGATGCCGAGAATGGTTTGCGTGATCGCCTGCAGGGGTAAACGCTCGTATTCTTGCTCCATGGTGCTGCGGCGCATCAAGTGAACGATCAAGCGAAGTCTGATTTTCCGTCTGACAGCGGCCTCACCGAAGATCGTGCGGATGTCGAGCAGTCCAAGGCCTCGCACTTCCAGCATATTTTGTAACAGAACCGGGCATTTGCCTTCGAGCAGAACCGGCGAAATTCTTGCGAGCTCAACCGCATCATCAGCAACCAGACCGTGCCCGCGACTGATCAGTTCCAGCGCGAGTTCACTCTTACCGAGTCCAGACTCGCCCTGCAAAAGCACACCGAGTCCAAGTACATCCATCAAAACACCGTGCACGGTGGTGTGCTCAGCCATGGCTTTACCCAGGTGCTGGCGCAAGCGCTCGATAACGCGAGCAGCGGGCAGCGGAGATACCCATAGCGGTAAATCATCGGCGTGCGCACGCGATCGCAACTCATCGGGGGCCGATAAGCCCTCGGCCATGACGATGGCTGGTGGTCTGCCTTTAAGTAACTCAACAAAGAATGCCTCGCGACGCAAGTCATCGAGCCTTTCGTAGTAAGCGACCTCATTGGACCCGATCACATGAAGGCGGTTTGGATGAATCAGGTTCAGATAACCCACCATGTCGGCAGGTTCGCGCAGGCTATCGAGAAAACAGCGCCCTGCGCCGCACTCCCCATCGACCCAGGCTAAAGCAAGCGATTCAGCCGTTTCGCTGAACAGTTGCTTAATCGTCACTGACACCGCGCTTGCTTCCTGCGTTTTTTGAAAAGACGATGGCTTAGGCCGCTTCGCGCTGCCAGCCTTGCATGATGCGGTGAGCCTCTTCGCGGTCGAGAGCCGCGTTCAAGCTGGCCCTGAAGCCTTCGTCAGAGAGCATTTCAGCCAGCTCTGATAAAAGTTCCAAATGTTCCTGATTGGCATTTTCCGGAACCAGCAGGAAAAACACCAGGCTCACAGGCTGCCCGTCGGGGGCGTCAAAGGGCAGCGGTTTGGCAAGCCTGACGAAAGCGCCCAGAGCCTGCTTGAGCCCCTTGATCCGCCCGTGTGGAATAGCCACGCCAGCCCCTAGTCCGGTCGAGCCGAGCCGTTCGCGGGCAAACAAGGACTCGTAGACTTTGCTGCTGGCAAGGCCGTGGTGGTTTTCGAACATCAAACCGGTTTGTTCGAAGAGCCTTTTTTTGCTGCTCGCCTCAAGATTGAGCAGCAGGTTGCTTTCAGGAATGAGCTGACTGATTTTGTTCATGCTATTGCATGGCGGATTGACGCCCAAGGCCTACGGCCTGGTGGGCATGCCTTTGCTCCTTGTACTTGAGAACCTGACGGTCGAGTTTATCCACCACGAGGTCAATCGCTGCGTAAAGATCCGCATTCTTGCACTCAGCAAACAATTCTTTTCCCTTGACGTGCAAATTCACCTCAATTTTTTGCTCAAGCTTATCCACAGACATAAACACATCGGCGTCAACCACCTGGTCAAAGTGCCGGTGAATCCGCTCAAGTTTGGTGGTGAGATAGCTGCGTAAGGCCGGAGTGACTTCTACATGATGTCCGTGAATTGACAGATTCATACAAGCTCCTTGGTGAAAAACCGCGCTGAGGAATGCCTTTCAGAAAACGATACATCAGATTCGACGTTTGCGGCGTTGCGAAGCGGGTGCAATCTTGAGCGATTCACGATATTTCGCGACGGTTCTCCGGGCGACCTGGCTGCCTTCAGCCGATAAGCGTTGGGCGATGCTGGCATCGGAAAGTGGCTTATCGGTGGCCTCCTCTTCGATGATTTGTCGCACTCTTGCCCGGATGGCTGTGCTGGAATGGGCCGAATCACGCTCCGATTCTTGACCGACCTGAGCCGTGAAAAAATACTTGAGTTCAAAAGTGCCGCGTGGCGTGAGCATGTATTTTTGACTGGTTACCCGAGAAATCGTTGACTCATGCAATGCAAGCGCTTCAGCGACCATGCGCATGGCCAGAGGGCGCATCGCAACTTCGCCGGCACTAAAAAAGCGCTGCTGATGCTCCACGATAAAGCGCGACACCCTCAGAATTGTGTCGCCGCGTTGTTTGAGGTTTTTGACCAGCCAGCGCGCCGACTGCACCTGATCGCTTAAGCCAGCGGCGTCGCTTCTGGCAGCCTTGTTTTGCTTCAGCAATTCAACATAATGTTCGTTCAAGCGGATATCCGGGGTGGAACCGCGAATCGGATAGGCTTGCCAGCGTTTGCCCACCTGCCGCACCACAACATCAGGCACCACAAAGGCCAAGGGCTCCGCACCCCGAAAGCCTGCTGCCGGTCGCGGATTCAGACTCACGATAAGCCGATGCGCATGGTGCAATTCGAGTTCGCTGCAGCCAAGCTGCCTGCGTAAGCGCACAAAATCATGTTTTGCCAGCGCTTCAAGCTGCTCGGTGACCAAGCGCAGGGCGAGGCTTTGAATCGGGTCGGCGTCTCGTTGCCGCAGTTGGATACTGAGGCATTCGATTGTGTCTCGGGCACCAACCCCGGGCGGATCAAAGCTCTGCAAAAGCTTGAGTGCGGCGAGCATTTCGTCTTCTTCGACCTGAGCTAGCGGCGGCAGACTTTCACAGATCGATGCAATCGGCTCGCGCAACATACCGTCCTCATCCAGGGCATCGATAAGCCACTGAACAAGCGCGCGGTCGCGCTCGGTCACACGACAGGCGATTAACTGTTGTTTCAAGTGATCACTGAGCAAATCCTCAGTACTGCGCCAGTCGCGTTGCCTGTCTTCGTCGTCTGAATCGTTGCTATTGCGCGGATTCAACTCCCAGGCAGCCTGCTCCCAGGCTTTGGGATCATCCGCCGAAGGCGAGGCCTCGCTTGTGCTGAACTGCTCAGTACCGTCGATCGCTTGTGTTCGCCCGAATTCATCGATTTGTTTTGTTTCCGGGAACAAGGCCTCCACCTCGTGATTGCCTTGCTCAAGCGACAGCGGATCGCTAGCGGTATAAGAAAACTCCGAGACTTCGCCAAGGCTGCGTTCAGATACCGCTTCGTTCAAACGATTAGACAGCGACTGCGCCCTTGTCGGATCGTCAAGCTCGCTTCTGCCCTTAGCCGCCACCGCCATGGCAAAAGCCTGTGGCTCCTCAGCGGCCTGGAAGTCTCCCGATCCGAAGCTATCAAGACTTTCGTCGCTTCGCTCGAGAAAGGGATTGTCGCGCAAAGCCTGTTCGAGCTCTTGCGCCAGTTCAAGCGAAGACATTTGCAGCATCCGAATCGCTTGCTGTAACTGCGGCGTCAGCGTGAGTTGCTGGGCGATCCGAAACTGAAGCGTGGGTTTCATCGACATTTATCGATTGTTTACCGTTGTCGGTCTACATTTTGAAATGTTCGCCGAGGTAAACCTTTCTCACCTGCTCATTGGCAACAAGCGCCTGAGGTCTGCCATCTGCCAATACTTTTCCATCGTTCAAAATATAAGCTCGTTCACAAATGCCGAGTGTTTCGCGAACGTTATGATCGGTGATCAACACGCCGATGCCTCGGTCGCGCAAAAAGGACACGATGCGCTGGATCTCGATCACCGCAATCGGGTCAACCCCGGCAAAGGGTTCGTCAAGAAGTACAAAACGCGGTGAGGTCGCGAGCGCCCGGGCGATTTCGACACGCCGCCGCTCACCTCCAGACAGCGCGATAGCTGGCTGTCGTCGCAAATGTTCAATTTGCAACTCAGCGAGCAAATGTTCGAGTTGTTGCCGCTGTGCCTGTTTGTTCAGACCGGCATTGAGCTGCAAGACCGCCAGTATGTTTTCCTCGACGGTCAGCTGCCTGAACACGGAGTTTTCCTGCGGGAGATAGGACAGCCCCATTTTTGCGCGCCGATGAATCGGCAAATGACCAATCGCTGAGCCCTCCAGGCTGATCTGGCCGGCGTCGCTGGCAATCAGCCCGACGAGCATGTAAAAGCAGGTTGTCTTACCTGCTCCGTTTGGGCCCAGCAGACCAACCACCTCCCCAGCAGCGACCTCCAGTGAAACCTGATCGACGACTTTTCGGCGACCGTAGGATTTGCTCAGCCCGTGCGCTTGCAGCAAGGCGCTTGATGCAAGCATCAGGGTTTACTTCCGGGTTTGGCTTGCGCATCGCCCTTGCCCTCGGCCTTGGTCTGGGCATCGGCCTTGGGTTGAATCACAATCCTCACGCGTCCGGAGGGGTTTCCAGCTTGCGGGTTTGCGGGTGATCCCTCGCGGTTGACTTCGTAGCGTTCCTTGCGGCTGTCATAAACAATCAACTCGCCTTGCAGCACATCCGCAGCTTTTCCCTCAACCACTCGTCGCATTTCGGCGGCCTCTTCGAGTCTGACGGTTTCGCTTCTCGAAGCGTAGAAAAGTCTGCGCGACTGGCCCTCGATCATTTCGTTCACGCCCTCGCGCTTTTGCTTGAACAGCACCGGCTTACCGATGGCCCGCGCTGATTGGAAGCCCTCCTGGTCTTCAACCAATTCGATTTCATCGGCCCGAATTTGTAGGGTCCCCTTGTTGAGGATCACTTTGCCTAAAAAATTGCTGGTGCGACGTGCCTCATCATGAATCAATTGATCGGCCTCCACCGTCATTGGCTTTGTGCGGTCGGCGCGCTCGGCAAAAGCCGGCGTCGCACAAAGGCACAAGACAAAACCAGCGAAAATGCCAGTAAGCCTGCGATCGGGGGGGCTATGAAGGGAGCGATTGAGGGGGCAATTAGGACGGCCATGAACAGGGTTCGTCTCATCGCCTGGAATCAAGCGAGCGACAAGCTTCGGTACCGTTCTGGAAACGATTCGAGTCAACAGGCGTTCAAGACAGCGGCTCACTGTGCGAGTCCTTTTTCGGCTGCGGACAGAGAAGGGTTTGGCGGAAAAAACGCTTGCACGCGGGCATCGAGTCGCAACTGTTTTTGGGCCTGGTCAAGTAACAGTTGCTGGCCTGTCACCCAGCCATCACCTTGCTCGATTCGGACCGTGTCGGGCAAGACAATTTGGTCATTCGAAGCGTCGATGACGGCTTGTTCGCTTTGGATTTTGAGGCTCGGTGCATCCTGCGTTTTGCGAATGATCACAACCGATCCGTTCAGCCTTGCCCTTTGTCCGTCGTCACTGGTGTAGCCTTCGCGCGCGGAAACCTGGGTGTCGCTTTGCTCGTCACTCAGCCAAAGCCTTGGTTGCGAGAGCTTCAGTTCCTCGCGATCGGGAATATGTTCAAGTCGGTCAGCGCGCAGTTGCATGGAGGCGATTCCCTGATGGTTGTAGCGCAAGATATGCACACCGCTTGCATAGTAATCGGCTTGTCCGCGTGCCAAAACCGTTTGCCGAACGTTCTGGCGGGACGAAAGCTCAAATGCAAGGTAAGCACTTGATCCAGCCATCACAGCAAGACTAAAGAGCAAGGCGAGCTGCGGCCAGCTCAGACGATGCCTGAACAACGCATACGCATGAAGTCTTGGCATTTACACCACGCCGGCCTGAAGCAGATCATGGATATTGAGCGCTCCAATCAGGACGCCCTCGGTATCGGTGACCAGCACCTGCGTGATGCGCCGGGACTCCATCAGCCTTGCTGCTTCACTGGCCAAGGCCTGAGGCCCGATACAGGCTGGATCAGGGTGCATCGAGTCGGCGATCGGCTGGCTGAGAAAATCGCTGCCTCGTTCAAGCGCCCGCCTTAGGTCTCCGTCGGTGAAAATCCCGACTGCGCGATGCTGCTGATCGACCACAGCGGTCATGCCCAGTCGTTTTTTTGTCATTTCCAGTACGGCCGCCTTGGTGTCGGAGTCAAGCCTTACAGCGGGGATTGCCTCGCCGGTTCGCATGAGTTCGCCCACTAAGCTGAGTAATTTCCGACCCAGCGCGCCGGCCGGATGGGAGAGCGCAAACTGCTCGGCGCTAAAACCCCGCGCAGCAAGCAGGCTCACTGCTATGGCGTCGCCCATCACCATCGCTGCAGTGGTACTTGCAGTGGGCGCAAGGTTCAGCGGACAGGCTTCCCGGTCGACCCTGACCAGCAAGTGCACATCGGCCTGCTGGGCAAGCAAGGACTGTGGCTCGCCGGTGATTGCGATCAGCGTGGCACCGCGCCGGCGAATCAAGGGAAGAATGCGAACGATCTCTTCGGTCTGTCCTGAGTTTGACAGCGCAAGCACAACATCCTCAGCGGTCACCATGCCGAGGTCTCCATGACTCGCCTCAGCCGGATGCAAAAAGCAAGCCGGCGTTCCCGTTGAGGCCAGCGTGGCGGCGATTTTGTTGGCGACATGGCCAGACTTACCGATCCCGGTCACGATCACCTTGCCCTTGCAGCGGTACATCCGCTCGCAGGCCTCACTAAAGGCCTTGCTCTGAGGGCTGGTCGCTTCGCTATCAAAGGCTGCAGCCAGTTGCTCCAGCGCTTGGGCTTGAATCGCGATGGCCTCGCGAGCAGACGCAATAAGCCTCATGGGATCGAGTGCGGGCTTGGGCATGTCAACCTTGAACCGAGCCTAGAATGGGGGATGTCCGAGTATACAAACCCCGGCCTCTTCGAGCTTGCGCTCGGTCTGATGCTTGCTGTTACAGCAGCCGTTGTCGCGCTGCGTCGCGTTGGGCAGCCGCCTTTGGTAGCGTATTTGTTTGTCGGCGTCTTGCTCGGCCCCTGGGTATCCCGGGCGCTGGCCAACGAAGAGGTGGTAAGTCACCTGGGCGAGCTCGGTGTGGTCTTGCTGATGTTCACACTCGGGCTTGAGTTCAATTTGGCGAAGTTGCGCTCGATGCGACAGCATGTCTTTGTACTCGGTGCCTTGCAAGTTGGCTCGACGCTGATCCTTTCAGTGCTCATGCTCTTGCTGTTACCAGCCTGGATGATCAGCCGCCTGTTGCCCGCTGAAGCGGACTGGAAAACCGGGTTTGTGATTGGTGCTGCGCTCGCGATGTCTTCCACCGCCTTGATCACCAAACTGCTGGCTGAGCGCAGAGAGTTGGAAAGTGAGCACGGTCGCCGCGCTTTTGGGGTGCTGTTGTTTCAAGACCTGGCGGTCATCCCGCTTCTGATCGTCATTCCCGCCCTTGGGGGTGGTGAAACCTTGATCAACGATTTGTTGCTCGCCTTGCTCAAGGCAGCGGTTTTGCTGTTTGTTTTGCTCAGGGTTGGTCCTTATGTGATGCGGCGCTGGTTTCGCATGGTGGCAAGGCAGCGCTCGCATGAACTCTTTACGGTCAACGTCTTGCTGGCGAGCCTTTTTTTCGCCTGGCTTACGCATGCCGCGGGCTTGTCGATGGAGCTGGGCGCTTTTGTTGCGGGCATGCTAATAGCCGAGACGGAATTCAAGGTTCAGGTCGAAGACGACATCAAGCCTTTTCGCGACCTCTTGCTCGGATTGTTTTTTGTGACGATAGGAATGAAACTCGATGTGCGCGAGTTGCCCGCGATCTGGCCAGAAGTGCTGATGCTGTTGGCCTTGATCATACCGCTCAAGGCGTTGCTGATTGCGTTTTTGGTTCGTTCGCTCAAGGCCAGTGATGGCATTGCGATTCGCACCGCAATATGGTTGGCACAGGCTGGCGAGTTTGGTTTTGTGCTGCTCGGCTTAGGCCTTTCAGCAGGCTACTTTCCCGCCTCAACCATGCAGGTGATGCTGGCGGCGATGCTCTTGTCGATGCTGGCAGCGCCCATCCTGATTCAAAGGGCTGACTGGCTTGCCATGCGCCTTTCCCCGCAGGATTGGATGATGCAATCGGTGCGGATGCAAAACATCGCCAGCAAGGCCTTTGGACGAAGCGGTCACGTGGTGATTTGTGGATTTGGCAGAAGCGGCCAGAGCCTGGCGCGGCTGTTGCGGAGCGAATCGGTGCAGTATCTTGCGCTTGACACCGATCCGGATCGCGTACGGATCGCTTCAAGAGCAGGCGAACCGGTGGTGTATGCCGATTCGTCCAAGCGCGAAGCCCTGATTTCGGTCGGTTTGCAGCGGGCATCGGCTTTGGCGATCACCTTTGATGACACAGCCGCCGCAGAACGGGTTTTGCGCCTTGTGAGGCAGCTTGCGCCCAAACTTCCGGTGCTTGTCAGAACCGCTCACGAGGCGGATATTCTTCGACTGCGTGAAGCTGGCGCGACCGAGGTAATACCGGAAATTGTCGAGGGTAGCCTGATGATGGGCTCGCATGTCATGGCGCTGGCTGGCGTATCGCTTCCGAAAGTGTTTCGTCGGGTTCGGGAGGTCCGTGCGGCTCGGTATGAAATGCTGCAGGGCTATTTCGAAGGTTCTGACGACCGGCATGAGGATTTGATCGAACATGACTCGGTGATGCTTCGCAGTATCGAGGTGCCCGAAGACTCGGCTTGGGCCGGCCTGCCTGTTGAGGCATTGATGATGAATGACGCCACGCGACTGATCGCGGTCATTCGCCAGGGCCAGCGAATCGCCGCCTCAGACCTTGTGTTCATGGAACCGCAAGATCTTCTCATTCTCACAGGCAGCGGCGAAGGCCTGCAGGTGATCGAAGAGCGCTTGCTTGAGGAGACTCCGCCGGTCAGAAGTAGCGCCTACGCCAAGGCTTCGGACCGCGGCGCTGAACCATGACCGACCCGATCATTCGCTTTGACGGCGTTGATTTCGGCTATGGATCGAGGCCCATCTTGCAGGATTTGAGTTTTTCAGTGCAGCAAGGCGAACTGCTTGCCATCATGGGGGGGTCAGGTAGCGGGAAAACAACGATTCTGCGACTGATTGGTGCCTTGGTCCGGCAGCAACGTGGCTCGATTCGGGTGCGGTCACAAGCGCTTGAAGGGCTTGATGCCGATGGTTTGCGTGCATTGCGGCGCCACATGGGTATGCTTTTTCAAGGCGGCGCCTTATTCACAGACTTGACGGTGTTTGAAAATGTTGCCTTCCCCTTGCGTGAGCACACCCGATTGCCAGAGCGGATGATTCGCGATCTGGTTTTGATGAAGTTGCATGCGGTTGGGTTGCACGCGGTAGCCGAGCGTATGCCCTCGGAGCTTTCAGGTGGCATGGCCAGGCGCGTCGCTCTGGCAAGGGCGATTGCTCTGGACCCGCCAATCCTGATGTGCGACGAGCCTTTTGCGGGACTCGACCCGATTTCGCTGGGAACGGTGGCTCGCCTTTTGTCCCAGCTTAGCAAAGCGCTCGGTCTCAGCACCTTGCTGGTCACCCATGACGTCGAGGAAAGTCTGGCGATCGCTGACCGCATTATGTTGCTCGGACAAGGCCGCATCATGGCTTTGGGCACACCAGCGTCGATGCGCCAAAGTGAGGATCCCTTTGTGCGGCAATTCATCGACGGTAGCGAGAAGGGACCGGTACCGTTTCACGCCCCTGGGCCAGGCTTAGGCGCCTTACTCGGACTGGACCGGGGATGATGACCAGCTTGCTGGCACGCGGCTTAAGGTCGATTGGCGCTGCGGTGCTCGAAGCCTTGAGCTATGTTGGCCTGCTTGCAGTTTTTTACGGCAAGCTCAGCGTGTTGCTCTGGTCTGTCCCGGGTAGACCGCGACTGCTTTTGAGCCAACTCTATGTGGTGGGTAGTCGCTCGCTCGCGATCACGCTGGTATCAGGTTTGTTTGTTGGTTTTGTTCTGGGTCTGCAGGGTTACTACACGCTGAACCGCTACGGCGCAGAACAAGCGCTGGGATTGCTGGTCGCTCTTTCCTTGGTTCGTGAACTCGGCCCGGTGGTGGCAGCGCTCTTGTTTGCGGGTCGGGCCGGCACCGCGCTGACAGCCGAAGTGGGGCTGATGAAGGCAGGCGAGCAACTCGATGCGATCGCCATGATGGGTATCGATCCCTTGCAAAGGATTCTTGCGCCACGCTTTGCGGCATGCCTGATTGCCATGCCCTTGCTTGCGGCACTGTTCTCAGCGATTGGCATCGGAGGGGGCTACGTCGTCGGTGTTGTCCTCATCGGGGTAGACAGCGGCGCCTTCTGGGCTCAGATGCAATCGGGAGTCGATGTGGTGCATGATGTCGGCAGCGGGGTACTGAAAAGCTTTGTTTTCGGCTGGATCTGTGGTGCGACCGCGCTTACCATGGGTTGGTTTGCGCGCCCCACGCCCGAGGGCGTTTCCCAGGCAAGCACGCGCGCTGTGGTTGCGTCATCGCTTAGCGTACTTGGCGCTGACTTCCTGCTTACCGCAATTTTATTTGGACAATAACCGAGGTTTTCATGGGCCAGCAGCAATCCACCGGAGCACGAGACCTGGCTGTCGGGCTATTTGTGGTGCTTGGCTTGCTGGCCTTACTTTTTCTTGCACTCAGAGCGGGGAATATGGGGGGAGTGCAGCTTGCTCCGGGCTACCAGGTGAAGGCAAAGTTTGACAATATCGGTGGCCTCAAAGTTCGTGCCCCGGTGAAAAGCGCCGGTGTGGTTGTCGGACGGGTGACTTCGATCCGGCTGGACCCTAAGACTTACCAGGCTGAAGTAGTCATGAGTCTCGATCAAGCGGTTGTTTTTCCGAAGGACAGCTCAGCGCGCATACTCACCTCAGGGCTCCTCGGGGAGCAGTACATTGGCCTGGAGGCAGGCGCCGATCAGCAAAATCTTGTGAACGGATCCGTCATTACAATGACACAATCAGCGGTTGTCCTGGAATCCTTGATAAGCCAATTTTTGTATCGCAGTGCCGAACAAGCGGGTGCTTCAGATAAGCGATGAAGCAAGGCATCGGTCAAGCTTTGTATGCAATAAAGTCTCTGTTGCCCCCCCGATGGCTCAAACTTTGGCTTTGTGCTCTGGCGCTTTGCCTTACGCAAATCGCTTGGGCCCAAGTGCAAGGGCTTAACGCGCAAGAAGTGGATTTGGCGCACCCGGCACTGGTGCCAGGCCCGGGCGATCTCGCGGTTGAACCGCTCTCAGGGTTTCATCCTCCTGACTCTGCTGCGGTGCTTGCAAGCGACCCCTTTGAAGCGATGAATCGCCAGGTCTTTGACTTTAATGAAGGGCTTGACCGAAGGTTGCTGCGCCCTGCGGCGAGGGTTTACATCAACACCGTGCCCAGGCCGCTTCGCGATGGTTTCAGCAACATGCTGCTTAACCTCGACGATGCCGTGAGTCTTGTGAATCAGTTGCTTCAGGGCAAACCGGCGAAGGCTGCAACAAGTCTTGTTCGATTTCTCTTTAACAGCAGCCTGGGACTTGCTGGCTTTTTTGATATTGCCTCGGAAGCGGGCCTTTATCATGAGAGCGAAGATCTCGGTCAAAGTTTTGCAGTATGGGGGGTTCCAAGCGGTCCTTATGTGGTGCTTCCTTTGTTCGGTCCTTCGACCCTTCGCGATGCTTCAGCGCGAATCATTTTTCAGCCATTTGCGCCCATCAGACAAATTAGCCCCAGCCAAACACGTTATGGCTTGATCACAGCGGGCCTTCTTGCTTCCCGTGCAGAACTGCTCGAAGCGTCCAATGCATCGGGATTGGTTGTGATCGACCGGTATTTGTTTGCAAGGGATGCATTTTTGCAGCGTCGTCGCAATCAAATTTATGACGGCGAGCCTCCCGAATAAAGCCTTGTGGTCTTGCGGGGTTTTGTCTTTCAAACATCATAAAATCAAGAACTCCTCTGAAAAAATCACGACCGATCGTCTTATGTTTACTGTCACGCAGTCCCACCAGGGGCATGCCCATCCGTTGTTGGCCGCTAAGCTTTTGGGTTGGTTTGCCTGCGTTTTGATCGCATGCATCACAATGCCTGCGATGGCGCAGCTTCGTGCCGACGAGTTTGTTGGGCGTATCAGCAACGAGATCCTTGAGAAAGTGCGCCAGCAACGTCAGGAGCTGCTGAGCAATCCCCAAAAACTCAACGAATTCGTGAGTCAAGTGGTCATGCCGCATGTTGATTTTGACCGGATGACAGCGCTCGCGGTGGGGCGAAGCTGGCGAAGCGCGAGCCCGGAGCAGCAGCAACGCGTGAGCCAGGAGTTTCGCAATCTCCTCACGCGAACCTATGCCGGGGCGCTTCAGACCTTGCGCGACCAGAAGATTCGGTTAAAGCCATTCCGGGGCGATGCGGCGGACAACGAGGTGGTGGTGCGCTCGGAAATCGTCGGGTCTCGTGGCGATCCGATCGGGCTCGATTACCGGCTGTATCGGCAGGGCGAAAGCTGGAAAATTTACGACATCAACATCGCCGGGGTCTGGCTCGTTGAGACCTATCGCAATCAGTTCGCCTCAGAGATCAACGCCCGCGGGCTGGATGGTTTGATCGCAACCTTGGCCGATCGCAACAAAGCGCTCGACGCGCGAAAATTGTGATCGCCGGGCAAGGCCTGCTCAAGCTGCCGCCTGTCTGGGATTTGTCGGTGATGCCAGGGGCTCTGGATGTCGAAATCCGATCGCTTGAGCGCTTGCTGACCGAAGCAGGCGGTACGCAAGTCCGGGTTGATCTCTCGGCGCTTGAACGCTTTGATTCCTGCGGTCTTGCAGCACTGCTTGAGTTGCAGCGCTGCGCGCTAAGGCAAAGCGTTGGCTTGCACTGGCAGGCGATGCCGGATGATTTGCTTGAAATCGCCAGGGTTTATGGCGTGTCAAGCTGCTTTCTTGCCGAGGGCGATGATGCATAAAAACCCAAGCGAGCAAGGCCATCCCGCGATTCGTCTCACTGGGGTGTCGAAAACTTATGGCAGCCTGCGTGCTCTGGACGGGATTAGTCTGAGCATTGCGCAAGGCGAGTTCTTTGGTCTGCTTGGCCCGAATGGCGCTGGGAAAACGTCGCTGATTTCAATCATTGCCGGCCTGAATCGGCCCAGCGAAGGCTCAGTCGAGGTGATGGGCCTTGATGTGCTGGCCGAACCCGAGCGCGCACGCCGTCAACTCGGTGTGGTCCCGCAAGAACTCGTTTTCGACCCCTTTTTCACGGTGCGCGAGACGCTCGAACTCACTGCTGGCTACTACGGCGTTAAGGCAAACACCGACTGGATCGATCAACTGCTGCAACAGCTCGATTTGAGTCAGAAAGCCTCAGCCAATATGCGTGCTTTATCGGGCGGCATGAAGCGCCGTGTGCTGGTCGCGCAGGCGCTGGTTCACCGCCCGGCAGTCATCGTTCTGGACGAGCCGACCGCAGGCGTGGATGTTGAGCTAAGACAAAGTCTCTGGCGGTTTATCGGCCAACTCAATCAGCAGGGCCACACGATCCTGCTCACCACGCATTATCTTGAGGAGGCGCAAGCGATGTGCAGCCGTATTGCCATGCTCAAGCAAGGGCGCATCGTAGCGCTTGATCAAACCGCTAAACTGCTTGCGCGTTACGAAGGCGGCGTTTTGCTTGCGCAATACCGAGACGGAAGCCAGGAGCGATTACCGTTTGCACACTATTTTGACCTGGAAGCACTGATTGCCACGATGCGTCAAAGCGGGCGAACAATCGATGCCTTGCAGATCGAAGGCAGCAGTCTTGAGGACGTGTTTCTTGACATCATGCAAGAATCGGGTATCCCGACGTTTGTCGCCGCTGAGCAAGCCCTTGCGACGGGCGAGTTGACAGCGCCTCAGGCAGCAGCGCAGTCGCAAGCAAAGCTTTCCTCGCGCGTTTAAGCTCGGCATCTTTCTTTTAGGCGGAAATTCCATGCTCTCACCTGAAACATTGCGCGGCTACATTGAAGCAGGACTAGACTGCGAGGCCCTGGAGGTCAGCGGTGATGGGCATCATTTTGAAGCGCGTATCGTGTGCAAGGCCTTTGAGGGTAAGCGCTTGATCGACCGTCACCAGATGGTCTACGCGGTGCTGGGTGACCGAATGCGCGAGGAGATTCACGCGCTCTCGATGAAAACGCTCACGCCTGCCGAAGCGCTGCAGGCGCGTTAGGTTCCTCGCCAGACATGGACCGATTTTCGATTCAGGGCGGGCATCGTCTTGAGGGTTGTATCAGCGTTTCAGGCGCGAAAAACGCCGCGCTTCCGATTCTTGCCGCGGGCTTGCTGAGCGCTGAGCCACTCGAGCTGCGCAACGTACCGCAGCTTCAGGATATCCGCACGATGCAAAAGTTGCTCGCGGGCATGGGTGTCAAGCTTCTTCGTGATGGCGATCGTATGCAGGTCCAGGCCGACGCGGTGAGCTCGGTTGAGGCACCCTATGAGTTGGTCAAAACCATGCGCGCAAGCATTTTGGTGCTCGGGCCCTTGCTTGCGCGATTCGGCGAGGCAAAAGTTTCGCTACCGGGCGGTTGCGCGATCGGTCAGCGACCGGTTGATCAGCATGTGAAGGGTTTGCAGGCCATGGGTGCCGAAATCCGCATCGAACACGGTTACCTCAACGCCACAGCCAGTCGCTTGCACGGGGCGCGGATCGTGACCGATATGGTCACGGTGACCGGCACCGAAAATCTGATGATGGCTGCGGTGCTTGCGCAAGGAACAACGCTGATTGAAAACGCGGCCCGCGAACCCGAGGTGGTGGATCTGGCCCGGTTGCTGGTAAAAATGGGCGCCAGTATCGAAGGGATCGGAACCGATCGACTGCGCATCGAAGGCGTTGAAACACTGAGCGGGACGAGTTATCAGGTGATGCCGGACCGGATTGAAGCGGGCACCTTTTTATGTGCAGCGGCAGCATGCGGCGGAAGGATCAGGCTTGAAGCGGCAGAGCCTTCAAGCATGGACGCAACCCTCGAAAAACTCAGAGACGCTGGCGCGAAAATCCGTAGCGGCGATGACTGGATTGAACTTGAGATGCCGTCGCGACCGCGTGCGGTGAATTTGCGGACCGCGCCTTATCCGGGTTTTGCAACCGACATGCAAGCTCAGTTCATGGCGCTTAACGCTATCGCAGACGGCACCTCGGTGATTCACGAAACGATTTTTGAAAATCGTTTCATGCATGTGCTGGAGCTCAACCGACTCGGCGCGAACATCCAAATTGAGGGAAACACCGCGATCGTGAAAGGTGTGCCGGCCCTATCGGGTGCCACGGTGATGGCCACCGATTTACGAGCCTCAGCGGGTTTGGTGATCGCGGGGATGGTTGCACGCGGCCCCACCACGATTGAGCGGATTTACCATCTTGATCGCGGTTATGAAGCGATGGAGCGAAAGCTTCAAGCGCTAGGGGCGCAGCTTGAACGCCTGAAGTCGCGCTAAGGCAAACTTTCGACCGATGATAACAACGCCAAGCCCAGCGCTGACCCTCGCGCTCTCAAAGGGCAGGATCCTTGAGGAAACCATGCCCTTGCTTGCGCAAGCGGGCGTGAAAGTCGATGCGGCTGATCTTGCCTCGCGCAAGTTGATCATCCCGACCAGCGATCCGGCCTTGCGGCTACTTATCGTTCGAGCAAGCGACGTGCCCACCTACGTGGCCTACGGGGCTGCCGATATGGGGGTGGCAGGACACGACGTCTTGCTCGAACATGGAAGCCAAGGCTTGTATCAACCCGTTGATCTCGGTATCGGTCGTTGCCGCATGTGCGTGGCGGTGCAGGCAGGTTTTGACTATGTGCATGCGGTGCGACGCGGAGCGCGCTTGCGGGTAGCCACCAAGTACACCGAGACGGCGCGCAGCCACTTTGCTGCCAAGGGCGTGCATGTCGATTTGATCAAACTCTACGGGTCCATGGAATTGGCTCCGCTTGTGGGCTTGGCCGATGCGATTGTTGATCTGGTCAGCACCGGCAGCACGCTCAAGGCCAATCATCTTGTTGAGGTGGAGGAGATATGCCCGATCTCCTCAAGGCTGATTGTGAATCAAGCCGCTTTGAAGACCCGCGGATCACGCATTGCACCCTACCTGAAAGCCTTTGAGAAGCGATGAACCCAGCGAGCTCGCAATCGATGGCTGTGAATCGCCTTGACAGCGCAGAGCCTGATTTCGGCAAGAAGTTTGCTGCCCTGCTCGCTTGGGAGGCTGAAACCGACGAGGCCGTCGAAAATGCGGTGGCAGAGATTCTTCGGGCGGTTCGAAGCGAAGGCGATGCTGCGGTCTTGCGCTACACCGAGCGTTTTGATCGCTTGCGCGCCGAGCGCCTTGCCGATTTGGAGATTCCGCTGAGCGTCTGCCGGCAAGCGCTTCAGTCGCTACCCGAAGAGCAAGCGCTTGCGCTTGAGGCTGCGCACCATCGTATTCAAAGCTTTCATGAAAAACAGCTTAGCCCGGGCTGGAGTTATCTGGATGAGCACGGCAGTCGTTTTGGCCAGAAGGTCACTGCGCTGGATCGGGTGGGTCTTTACGTGCCCGGTGGAAAAGCAGCCTATCCCTCATCGGTGCTCATGAACGCGGTGCCCGCCAAGGTTGCAGGCGTGGGTGAGTTGGTCATGGTGGTTCCAACGCCGGACGGTCTTCGAAATCCCCTGGTGCTTGCTGCTGCCGCGCTTGCGCAGGCCGACCGGGTTTACACCATCGGCGGCGCGCAGGCGATCGCAGCGCTGGCCTATGGCACCGAGACGATCACAGCGGTTGACAAAATTACCGGGCCTGGCAACGCCTACGTTGCTGAAGCCAAACGCCGAGTCTTTGGCAGGGTCGGCATTGACATGATCGCAGGGCCCTCAGAGATCCTCGTGCTTTGCGATGGCTGGCAAGTCGATCCGGATTGGGTTGCGATGGACTTGTTTTCGCAAGCCGAGCATGATGAACTGGCGCAGGCGATTTTGCTTTGCCCGGATGCTGGGTTTATCGACCAGGTTCACCGGTCCTTGAGCGCACTTATCGCCAGCCTGCCACGCCGTTCGGTGATCGAACGTTCGATGGCTGATCGCGGAATGCTGGTCAAAGTCCGCGACATGCAAGAGGCTTGCGAACTGGCCAATCAGGTCGCTGCCGAGCATCTTGAAATCATCGCGAAAGATCCTGAACACTGGGCCGAGTCGATTCGGCACGCCGGCGCCTTGTTCCTTGGCCCCTGGTCCTCGGAGTCGCTGGGCGACTACTGCGCAGGACCGAATCATGTGTTACCCACGATGAGAACCGCGCGGTTCTCCTCCCCTCTCGGGGTCTACGATTTTCAAAAGCGCTCAAGCCTGATTCAGGTGAGTGAACAAGGTGCGCAGGCGCTTGGTCCTTTCGCGAGCAGCCTAGCGATGGCCGAGGGTTTGCAGGCTCATGCCGCTTCGGCGCAATTGAGGCTGCGCAAGGCATCCACAAGGACATCGCATTGATGCTCATCGCCCACGCTGATTCTCAAGAACTGATCGATCAGCGGTTTTGTGAAGTGGCGCACAAGAATATTGCGCTGACGTAAGGCGCTTGCAAGTTTGGCGGCATCACGCTGAGGATGGCGGACAAACAGAAAATTCGCCTTCGACTCGAGCACTTCAAAGCCCAGTGCATGCAAAGCTTCGCAAAGCCTTTGGCGGTTGGTTATCACACGGCTGATGTTGGTCTGAAACCAGGCCTCATCGTCGATCGCAGCGATCGCGCCAGCCATGGCGACCCGATCAACAGTATAAGAATTGAAACTATTTTTAACCCGCTCGAGCGCCTCAATCAGATCCCGCGGCCCAAAAGCAAACCCAACCCTCAGGCCCGCAAGCGCCCGGGATTTTGAAAGCGTTTGAACCACCATCAAATTGTCGAGTTGCCCGATATAGGGCAGGCATGAGGATGCGCCAAAATCGACATAAGCCTCATCAACCACCACCAGTCGGCTTGGATGAAGTCTCGCGTGCCCGACGATGGCCTCAGCATCGAGTGCGATCCCGGTGGGGGCATTCGGATTGGGCAGGATCAGGCAAGCGGCTTGTTCGGGCACTTGGTCAAGAGCGACTGAAAAATCCTCAGCCAGCGCAAAAGGCTTGCTGTCAATGCCGAAAAGCTGACAGTAAACAGGATAAAAACTGTAACTTATCGAAGGGAATGCACAGCCGCCTTGTTGTCCCATCAGGGCTTGAAACAGGAAAGCCAGTACTTCGTCAGACCCGTTGCCCACGAAGACCTCTTCGGGCTTAAGACAATAACGATGTGCAAGTGTGCGCTTGAGATCGCTTGCCGATGGATCGGGATAGAGCCTTAGCGAATCATTGATCGCAGCGCGCATCGCATCGAGCGCCTTGGCCGAGGGCGGGTAAGGGTTTTCGTTGGTGTTGAGCTTGATCAGGCCTTCGATGCGCGGTTGTTCACCGGGAACGTAAGGCGTAAGTGCAGCCAAAAAGGGATTCCAGAAGCGGTTCATGCTTGCGAATGTATCATCGTGCCTATGCGCAACGCTGAAATAGTCCGCCACACGGCCGAGACGCAAATCAAGGTTGTCCTGGAGCTTGACGGGCAAGGTGAACGTTCTTTCCAGACCGGTCTGCCTTTTCTCGAGCACATGCTCGATCAGATCGCAAGACATGGCCTTGTCGATTTGCAGGTTCAGGCCAAGGGCGATTTGCATATCGATGCTCACCATACGGTGGAAGACATCGGCATTACCATGGGTCAGGCCTTTGCCCGAGCGATCGGTAACAAGTCCGGAATACTGCGCTACGGTCATGCTTACGTGCCGCTTGACGAAGCTTTATCTCGGGTTGTGGTCGATCTTTCGGGACGTCCGGGACTGGAGTTTCACTGTCGATTCGTGCGGGCTACCGTGGGTGGTTTTGATCTTGATCTGGTGCACGAGTTTTTTCAGGGCTTTGTCAATCACGCCATGATCAGCCTTCACATCGATAACCTGCGGGGCGAAAACGCGCACCACCAATGCGAAACGATTTTCAAGGCTTTTGGTCGCGCCCTTCGCATGGCTGTCACCCGTGATGAACGAAGCTTTGGAAAGATTCCGTCAACCAAGGAAGTGCTTTAGCCAAGGGCGATCCCACAGGCTTTTGTTCAGTTCCAGGAAGCTCGCCTTTTTTTAACGCCTCATGAAATCCTTCGTGGTTGTGGACTACGGTATGGGCAACTTGCGCTCGGTGGCAAAGGCGCTCGAGCATGTTGCGCCACGCCATCGGGTGATCGTCAGCGATCAGTCGCAAGCGATTGAGCAATGCGACAGGCTTGTGTTGCCAGGCCAGGGCGCGATGCCCGATTGCATGCGCAAGCTCAAGGCCTCAGGCTTGCTGGAGAGTCTGCTGCGTGCCGCTGAGACAAAACCCCTGCTTGGCGTTTGTATCGGCGAACAAATGCTTTTTGAGCGAAGCGAAGAAGGACCGAGTCAGGGGCTGGCTTTGCTGCCGGGCGAGGTGTTGCGTTTTGGGTCGATGAAGCCATTGAAGATCCCGCACATGGGCTGGAATCGGGTGTGGCCAACACAGGGTGCTGCAAAGCACCCGCTGTGGCAGGGGATTGATCCCGGAAGTTTTTTTTACTTCGTTCACAGTTTTTACGTTCAAGCGTCAGATTCTTCCCACATTGCCGCAAGCACCGACTACGGCATTCGTTTCACCTCGGCTGTTTCGCGCCATAATATTTTCGCGACCCAGTTTCATCCGGAAAAAAGTGCAGCCGCTGGCCTGCGGCTCTACGAAAACTTTGTTCGCTGGGACCCCTGAACCTTCCTTCACACGACTATGTTGCTGATACCTGCCATCGACCTCAAGGACGGTCGCTGCGTTCGCTTGCGTCAGGGCGATATGAACGACGCCACGGTTTTTTCCGAGGATCCGGCCGCGATGGCCCTGCACTGGCTTGAGGCCGGTGCGCAGCGCTTGCATCTGGTCGATTTAAACGGCGCGATCGCCGGGAAACCGGTCAACGAAGCGGCCATTCGAAGCATTGTGCGGGCGCTCGACGATCAGATTCCGATCCAGCTTGGCGGCGGAATTCGTGATCTCGACACCATTGAGCGTTATGTCGACGGTGGTATCGCTTATGTCATTATTGGCACAGCAGCAGTGAAAAACCCGGGATTCTTGCGCGATGCCTGTGGTGCTTTTCCCGGACAGGTGATGGTGGGACTGGATGCCAGAGACGGAAAGATCGCGACCGATGGATGGAGTAAGCTGACCGGCCACGACGTGCTGGACCTCGCCCACAAGTTTGAAGACTACGGGGTGGAAGGAATTATTTATACCGATATAGGCCGCGATGGCATGCTTGGCGGGGTCAACATTGAAGCCACGCTTCGGCTGGCAAGCGCTGTTGAAGTGGAAGTTTTTGCCTCGGGCGGGATCGGCAGCCTTGCAGACATCGAAGCGCTTTTTGACGCGGCTGCAGATCGGGTGGCTGGGGTTATTCTCGGGCGCGCACTTTATGAATCCGCAGTCGATTTGAAGCAGGCGATAGACCTGATTGAAAGCCGCAGTCAGGGCTTGCTGTGATCGACAGCCGGGCATCAGCGCCTCGAGTCGACAGCCGGGCATCAGTCCCTGTGCAAGCATGCTAACGCGGCGGGTAATTCCCTGCCTCGATGTGACCGCGGGGCGGGTTGTCAAGGGGGTTAATTTTTTGCAGCTTCGCGACGCTGGCGATCCGGTAGAAATCGCGCGCCGCTACGATGAGCAAGGTGCCGACGAAATTACCTTTCTTGACATCACCGCATCGAGCGATGAGCGCGACATCATTTTGCACGTGATCGAATCGGTTGCAGAGCAGGTTTTCATTCCCCTGACCGTCGGAGGTGGCGTGCGAAGCGTTGCCGATGTGCGCAGATTACTCAACGCGGGTGCTGACAAGGTGTCGATCAACTCTGCCGCACTGGCCAATCCTGAGCTTATCAATGAGGCCAGCGCCTTTTTTGGTTCGCAAGCGATTGTGGTGGCTATCGATGCACGGTCTAGCGCGCAGTCCTGGGAAGTGTTTTCGCATGGCGGCCGCAAGCCGGTCGGCCGCGATGTGATCGATTGGGCCATCGAGGTTGCCGAGCGCGGTGCGGGAGAGATCTTGCTCACCTCGATGGATCGAGACGGCACCCGCGAGGGTTTTGACCTCGCGCTCACCCGCAGCGTCTCCGAAGCGGTCTCAGTCCCAGTGATTGCTTCAGGCGGTGTGGGATCTTTGCAGCATCTGGCCGATGGAGTCATTCAGGGCAAGGCCGATGCGGTCTTGGCTGCATCGATTTTTCATTTCGGTGAAGCAAGCATTGCTCAGGCAAAAGCGCATATGCAAGCTTGCGGTATCCCGGTTCGGCTTGCGTCTCACTAGCACACCATGAACCACAACCCGAAGCTGCCGGATGCCGATCCAACTCCGGATGCCTCCACGAAGCCAGCGCCCGAAAACTTAAGTGCTTCGTCGGATACCTTGCTCGCGCAGCTGCAGTTCAATAGCCAAGGCCTTTTGCCTGCCATCGCGCAAGACTACCGAAGCGGGCGGGTGCTTATGATGGCCTGGATGAATGAGCAAAGCTTGCGAGAAAGCCTAAGCAGTGGCTACGCTTGTTACTGGTCGCGCAGTCGGAATCGTTTGTGGCGCAAAGGCGAAGCATCGGGACATCGTCAAAAACTACACCGTTTGCAGCTCGATTGTGATGGCGATGCCTTGTTGTTACAAGTTGAACAACAAGGCGTTGCCTGCCACACCGGGCGATTGTCCTGTTTCTTTTATCAATGGGAAGCGGACCGTTGGCAGATTGTCGAGGATGTGATGATCGATCCCGAGACGGTGTACCGATGATCTGCCGGCTTGATTTGTCTTCATTGGCAAAGCAAATCGGATTGGGGCTTGGCCAGTGAGCGATGATTCGTTAAAACGCCTTGCTTTGGTGATTGCCCAAAGGCGCGGGGCAGACCCTGAGCTGTCTTATGTTGCCCGTTTACTCAGTAAGGGTGAGGATTCGATTCTGAAAAAAATCGGTGAGGAAGCTACCGAATGCGTGATGGCTGCAAAAGACGGCGATCGGCAGCGAATCGTCTCCGAGTGTGCCGATCTCTGGTTTCATTGCCTTGTGATGCTTGAGCACTACGGACTTGGCCCTTCTGAGGTGATCGCCGAATTGGCGCGACGAGAAGGTTTATCAGGACTTGATGAGAAGGCGGCCCGAAAAGCCAGTGCCCGCGAAGCGTATGGAGCAAGCCCAGATGAGTAAGACTCAGGATTGTATTTTCTGCCGCATTGTTCGCGGTGAAATACCGAATCGGACGGTTTATGAAGACGATGACATCCTCGCTTTTCATGACATCCATCCGGCCGCACCGATCCATTTTCTGATCATCCCCAAAAAACATCTGGTCAACCTCTACGATGCCGACCTCAGAGAGCAGGCTTTACTCGGAAAAATGCTTGGGATCGCAGGACAATTGGCACGCGAACAAGGCTCGGTCGACGGGTTTCGTGTGCTTATCAACAATGGAAACGTGGGAAGACAGGAGGTGTATCATCTTCACATCCACATTCTGGGCGGTCCCGAGCCTTTGGGCTCCCGTGGCCCCGCGCCCCTCAAGGAGTAGGTATGGGCTCGTTTAGCATTTGGCACTGGCTGATCGTTTTGGTGATTATTTTGTTGGTGTTCGGTACCAAGAAGCTTCGTAACCTGGGCTCGGATCTTGGTGGCGCTGTCAAAGGATTCAAGGACGGCATAAAGGACCCGACCGGAGCGGGAAGCTCCGAGTCTGCAGCGGCTGGCGTAACGCCAGCGGTGAGTCAGGCAACGCCCCAGCCCATGCCCGCTGCTCAGCAAAACACGGCGAAAACCATTGATGTGGACGTGAAAGAGCGGCACTGAGTCCGAGTTCCACGCCGGCGGCAGGCGCGATTTACGGCCGCTGTGATTTTGACTCAACCCCCGCCATCCGCTCACTGAGGCCTTTCGCAAGCCATGTTCGATATCGGATTAAGCGAAATGCTCATGATTGCGGTCATCGCACTCGTGGTGCTTGGTCCTGAACGGCTACCCCGGGTGGCCCGCCAGATGGGACAGTGGACGGGCAAGTTGCAGCGCTACATCAGCGAAGTGAAGGCAGACATTAACCGCCAAATGGAACTTGAGGAGTTGCGCCGCCTCAAAACCCAAGTCCAAGACGCTGCGCAATCGCTTGAGTCAAGCGTGACCGAGGCGGTGTCGGGTGCGCAGGCTGAAATACAATCGATTGGCGCTGAAGTGGGCTTGAACGAGGCTCCGACTGACTGGGACTCGGTCTACGCGGTGCGCCGCTTGCGTGACCGGATCAAAGATCGACGCATTGAACGTGAGAAACTACTGGGCCGAAAACGGCCGCGTCGAAACTTTTACCGTTGAGCATGCAAGAAGAAAGCTTCATGTCCCACCTCACCGAGTTGCGCGACCGTATGGTCCGCGCGCTGCTGGTGGTGCTTGTTTTCTTTGGCGCAAGTTTTTACTTCGCGCCACAAATCATGGAATTTCTTGCAAGGCCATTGACCGAAGCCTTGCCGCCAGGATCAAAAGCCATTTTTATTGACCAGGCGGGTGCTTTTTTTACACTGACCAAGATTGCCCTGCTGACCGCCTTGTTGATTTCCCTGCCGGTTGTTTTGTACCAGGCCTGGGCCTTTATCGCACCGGGTCTGTACGAACACGAAAAGCGATTTGTGATGCCGCTGATTCTTTCAAGCGTGTTTTTTTTGGTCGTTGGAATCGGCTTTGCTTATCTTTTCGTGCTGCCTGCGGCCTACAAGTTCTTTTTCTCTTTCACCCAGCAAACCGGTGCGGAGACTTTGCAGGATTTGCAAAAGTACTGGGACTTCACCCTTGCGATTTTCTTTGGCTTTGGATTGACCTTTGAAGTCCCGGTGGTGCAAATGCTGCTGGTCAAAGTGGGTCTTGTGAGCACCCAACAACTCCGTGAGGCGCGTCGCTATGTGATTGTGGGCGCCTTTGTGGTGGCCGCGGTGTTAACACCGCCCGATGTGCTCTCGCAGTTCATGCTTGCGGTGCCCTTGCTGCTGCTTTATGAACTAGGTATTTTCTTATCCGGTTTTGTGAGCACTCGCAGCCGTGCTCCCGAGGAGAGTCTGCCGACTTAACGCTCACCGCGCCCGGGTCGGGGGCGCTTGCCGACTTGCACTTTCAGACTGACTTCCTTGCCCTCGCGAAGAAACCGAAGCTCGGCCTGCGCGCCCGGTTTGAGTTGCGATATAAGATTTAACATACCTGCGGTGTTTCGAACGATTTGGCCGTCGACTTCAAGCAAAATGTCGCCAACTTTGACGCCTGCCTTTTCAGCGGGACCGTTGCGCAGCAGGCCTGCGATGATTGCACCTTCCCTGCGCGGCAACTTGAAGGCCTCAGCCATTTCAGGCGTGATGTCCTGCGGTTCCACGCCAATATATCCGCGGGTGACTGAGCCGGTAGCGACGATCTGATCGACCACATTTCGAACCGTGCTGACCGGAATGGCAAACCCGATGCCTAATGAGCCTCCGGTGCGCGAATAAATCGCTGTGTTAATGCCCAGTAAACGCCCTTCTCCATCAACCAAGGGACCGCCGCTGTTGCCCGGATTGATTGCCGCATCGGTTTGAATGAAGTTCTCGAAGGTGTTGATGCCAAGCTGGTTGCGTCCAAGTGCACTCACGATGCCCATCGTGACGGTTTGACCCACGCCAAAGGGGTTGCCGATGGCGAGCACCGGGTCGCCCACCTTGGCTTCTTCGGCGTTACCAACCGCAATTGGCTTAAGGTCGCTTAGCGCCACCCGCAACACTGCCAAATCGGTTTCGGGATCGCCGCCCACAATTTTCGCCTTGGCACGTCGACCGTCTGGAGCGATGACCTCGATGTCTTCTGCAGCGTCAATAACATGGTGATTGGTGACGATCAAGCCGTCAGCGGAGAGAACCACACCGCTGCCAAGCCCGCCGCCAGGTTCGGCTCGGCCTTCGGGGCCAAAAAAGCGACGGAACATCGGGTCGTTGAGCAAGGGGTGATTCGAAGGCAGTCGCACGCGGCTCGTGGCCTGAATACTAACCACCGAGGGCATGGCCTGTTCGGCAGCAAGCCGGTATGACACAATGCCCGAGCTTCCCGGGGCACTATTGGGGGCCGACGACGCTTCCTTGCTTGCAGCCGCTTCGTTTTGCACCGGTCGCAGCTCGCTCGCCTTGCCGAGCCATTCGGGGCGCAAGGTTGAAAGCACAAAAAACCCGGCCACAAGCACTGTGACGGTTTGCGCAAACAATAACCAGAGTCGATGCATATGCAAGGGATCGAGAGGGATCGGTTAGCGGACTATTTGAATGACTGGCTAGAGATCAGCCGCTTCAAGGATTATTCCCCAAATGGCCTGCAGGTGGAAGGTAAGGCACACATTCAGCGCGTTGCCGTGGCGGTTACAGCGACCCGCGATGTCATCGACCAAGCGGCGAACTGGGGTGCCGACGCACTCATTGTGCATCATGGATGGTTTTGGCGGGGTGAGGATTCACGGGTGTTGGGTTATCGCCATCGTCGCTTGCGGGCACTGCTCATGGCAGACATCAATCTTTTCGCCTTCCATTTGCCGCTTGATGTACACAAAGAGGTTGGAAACAACATTTGTTTTGGCCGGGAGATGGCCTGGCCCGAACCCGAACTTCTCGGTGAGCAGCAACTGATTGCGCGGGCCGATCTTCCCCATGCTGTGAAGGTTGAGGCCATGCAACAACATATCACGCTTCGCCTTGAGCGGCAGGTACTGGTGGTCGGTGCGACGCAACGTCCGATTTGCAGGCTCGCTTGGTGCACAGGCGCTGCGCAAGACATGATTCTTGAGGCCGCCAGTCTCGGGGCTGATGCCTTTGTGAGCGGTGAAATCTCTGAACGCACAACCTACCTGGCTCGCGAACTCGGCGTGAGTTACTTCGCTGCGGGACACTATGCAACCGAGCGCTACGGGGTGCAAGCGCTTGCCGAACATTTGGAAGCTCGCTTTCAACTGCAATGCTGCTTCATCGAAGACCCAAATCCGGCTTAAAGCCCGCAAGCTTTCATGCCGATGCAGTAGAATGCGCGCACTGGTTTACAACGGTTGACGATAGCTATGAGCGAAAACAGCAATCCGAGCGACGGATCCCGGCGAACCGCCCTGGCACTTACCGCAGCCGCGGGCGCCCTTGGAGGCGCAGCCGCGGTCATGCCTTTTGTACTGACCTTTCAGCCATCGGAGCGAGCCAAAGCGGCTGGCGCGCCGGTGGAGGTTGACATTGGTGACCTCAAACCGGGTGAGTTGCGTCGCGTGGAGTGGCGAGGAAAACCGGTGTGGGTGTTACGGCGCACGCCTGAAATGCTTGAAACGCTGAAAAGCACAACACCGAAACTGGCTGATCCGGAGTCCAAGCGCAAAGACTATCCAACGCCAAGCTGGGCGCAAAACGCGCACCGCTCCTTAAAGCCCGAGTATTTGGTGGTCGTCGGTATTTGTAGCCATCTGGGTTGTTCGCCAAGCGATAAGTTTGCAGCAGGACCACAGCCGTCGTTGCCCGATGACTGGCCCGGCGGCTGGCTTTGCCCCTGTCATGGTTCAACCTTCGACTATTCGGGTCGGGTTTACAAAAACATGCCCGCGCCCGACAACCTCGAAGTTCCCCCTTACAAGTATTTGACCGATACACGATTGCTGATTGGGGAATCCGATACAGCGTAAAGCTTGACAGGACAATCCTTGGGCTTTGCATTGGTCAAACGCTGAGCCGAATAGTCCGCCCCCGAAAGCCCCGTATCGCTTCACAGGCTTCAACGCCTGGCTTGACAACAGGGTTAAATACGGATCGAAGCAAAGCAGGATAAGGCTGTAAACCGAAACACAATCTGGAGTACCGCATGGCAAAGGACCGGGAAATTGAGACCACAGGCGTGATGGGCTGGATCGACGCGCGCTTTCCTCTCACACCGATGATCAAGGATCATCTGACTGAATACTATGCACCCAAGAATTTCAACTTCTGGTACTTCTTTGGGTCGTTGGCTTTGCTGGTGCTGGTCATTCAGATTGTCACCGGAATTTTTCTGGTTATGAATTACAAGCCCGATGGCGTGAGCGCTTTTGGTTCGGTTGAATACATCATGCGAGACGTGCCCTATGGCTGGCTGGTGCGTTATATGCACTCGACCGGCGCATCGGCATTTTTCATCGTTGTTTATTTGCACATGTTTCGCGGTCTGATTTATGGCTCGTATCGCAAGCCGCGCGAACTGCTCTGGATTTTCGGATGTGCGATCTTTTTGTGTCTGATGGCTGAAGCTTTCATGGGCTATTTGCTGCCCTGGGGTCAGATGTCGTACTGGGGCGCACAGGTGATCGTGAACCTCTTTTCAGCGATTCCATTCATCGGACCCGATCTTTCCTTGCTGATCCGTGGTGACTATGTGGTCAGTGACGCAACCCTCAATCGCTTCTTCGCCTTCCATGTGATCGCGATTCCGCTGGTGCTGCTTGGCCTCGTGGTGGCGCACATCCTTGCCTTGCACGAAGTGGGTTCCAACAACCCTGATGGCATCGAAATCAAGGCCAAGAAGAGCGCCGACGGCAAGCCGCTTGATGGAATCCCCTTCCACCCCTACTACACCGTTCACGACATCATGGGCGTGGCTGGCTTTTTGCTGGTGTTTTCGGCGGTGGTGTTTTTTGCTCCCGAAATGGGCGGATATTTCCTGGAATACAACAACTTCATTCCGGCCGACCCGCTGAAAACCCCGGCTCATATTGCACCGGTTTGGTACTTCACCCCGTTTTACTCGGTGTTGCGAGCAACCACCGAGGACTTTTTGCTCTACTGGATGATTCCATTTCTGCTGTTTTACGCTTTCCTGGTGTTCACGACTGTGCGTGCCGCAAGAACCCGGGTTCTGAATCTGGCCGGCGTGTTGGCACTCATCGGCGGCTTTTTCATCATCGACGCCAAGTTCTGGGGCGTTGTAGCGATGGGTGCTTCGGTGTTGATCCTTGCTGGACTGCCCTGGCTTGATCACAGTCCGGCGCGCTCGATCCGCTATCGTCCTGATTGGCACAAGTTTGTTTATGCGGCCTTTATCATTGCCTTCGTGGTGCTCGGCTACTTTGGCGTGCAACCACCCTCGCCAATCGCAAATCTGTTCGCGAAGGTCTGTACGCTGATTTACTTCGCATTTTTTGTGCTGATGCCCTGGTGGAGCACCATGGGCCAGCCCAAGCCAGTACCAGATCGCGTGGTCTTTCAAGCGCATTAACACCGGGTAGAGATGCTTGCCATGAATATTGTTTCGCGACTTGCCGCCAAACTCGCTTTCGGTGCCCTTTTGCTCGCGCAGCACCCGGTGTATGCAGCCGGGTCGGATTACCCGCTGGATCGTTTTCCTGAGGCGAAGCTCACCGAGCAGGCAGCCTTGCAAGAAGGTGCAAAACTCTTCGTCAACTACTGCCTTGGTTGTCACAGCGCCCAATATATGCGCTACAACCGACTGCGCGACATCGGTTTAACCGATGATCAAATCAAGCGCAATCTGCTATTTACTGCAGACAAAGTCGGCGAGGGTATGAAAAACCCGATGCGTGTTGAAGATGCGAAAAGTTGGTTTGGTGGCCAACCGCCGGATTTGTCGGTCATCGCCAGAGCGCGCTCCTCGCATGCCGGCACGGGCTCTGACTGGCTCTACACCTATTTGCGCGCATACTATCGCGACAGCACCCGCCCCACCGGCTGGAACAATGCACTTTTCCACAACGTCGGGATGCCCAATGTGCTCTGGGA
>DDPV01000047.1 GCA_002342365.1 Burkholderiales bacterium UBA2459
AATCAGCAATAGCCTAGCCTGAAAGGCCGACATGAACCTGACCGCTTTGATGCGACGCATCGTCCCTTTGCTCCCCCAGATGGTCTGCCTTGCCCTACTGGCCTCTTGCGGCGGGCAAACGCCGAAACTCGAAGTCAGTGTTCAAGCTCGAAACCTCTTTTACGGCGTGAAGGCAAGTTTCATCCTTGGGGTAAGTCGGCTTGATGAAGGGCTGTCGGTTCGGGTGCGGTCATGCGAGACCGATCAGATGCCGGTATCAATCTCGGCAACCGAGCTTAGCTATGAATGCACGGTGCAGGCAAGCGGTGACATGAAACTTGAAGTAATCGATGCGTCGGGGCAGACGGTTTACAGCAAATCATTTGCGGTACCACAACCGCGCGTGCTCATCGACAGCTCGGCAGGATCGTTTGAAGTTGAACTCAATCCGGCCCTTGCCCCCCGAACCGTTGATAATTTTCTGCTGTATGTGCAAACCGGGTTTTATCAGGATTTGATCTTTCACCGGGTCATTCCAGGTTTTGTGGTGCAAGCAGGCGGATTCACAAGCGGCATGACGCCAAAGCAGAGCTTGTTTGCACCCATTGCACTTGAAAGTAACCGCGGACTTAGCAACAAACGCGCATCGATCGCCATGGCGCGGACCAACGATCCAAATAGTGCAACATCACAATTTTTTATCAACCTGGTCGATAACCTTTTCCTCGACTACAGCAGTACAAACAGCCCGGGCTATGCGGTGTTTGGTGACGTTGTCCGGGGCATGGAGGTTGTTGATGCGATTGCTGCCTATCCGACCTCGAGCCGGACAGGATTCAGCGATGTACCGACCACCGATATTGTCATCAACAAAACAACGCGAATTCGCTAAGCGGTAAGGAAATCATCCAAAACGATCAGCGATCGTCCCAGCCTACAAGCGGCATCTCAAGCAGTGCCGAACTGAGCGATTTGCCATGCGGGTCCAGTGCAAGTGAACGCGTTACGCCTCCTCTTAAGGCATCATGCAAGACAAAGTTAATCGCACAAAGGCTCTCGACCGGATAGCGTTCAACAGGTCCGCGGACCAAATCCCCCATAAACGATTTCACCCGCTCTGCACTGAGCCAGGCAAGCAGCTCGGGATAGTCTTCATCGCGGTAACAAAATACCGCAATATTGGAAGTTTCACCTTTATCCCCGGCGCGGGCATGAGCCAGGTCGTAGAGCCGCTTCATGCGCTGCCCGCCCGCTCTTTGATTGATTCCGCAAAGCCCTGACTTTCCGATGCGTCATGCGCCTTGTTGGTCGCTGCGCTGTCACCTGCTTGATCGCCAAACCAGTAGCTTTGGGTTTGTACGGCAGTCTCGGGGATCAGGCAAGACAGCACCCCGATGACTTCTTTCACCAGGCGATGTGCGCCACCGCCACCGGCAGGACCATTGGTGTAAAGGGTTTCGACCTCATTGACGATATCCCAGGCCATGGCCTCACTGGCGCAAGCAGCCGCCACGCGGAGTCTCAGCTCATAGGGGGTGAAGCGCCCGGTCGCTGTGGCTGATTGGCCCAGCGCGCCGTCTCCAAGATGTCCGTGCAAGGCGTTGATACCGATGAGCTCGTAGCGAATTTCCTCTGGCCAGATACCGCGCAAAGCAAGCCGCTCCTTGACGATTTCTGCTGCGAGCTCAGCCCTGGCTTGCGCCCCCGCTCCAGCATAGCTCATCATGCCCTCAGCCATATAACGATCTCGAAACCCGACCGATACTTTATACATACCGGTTCGCTCGCTCCCCCAAGCACCGTCGACCCGTACTCGATCGTGGGCGATTTCCTCGACGCGAACCCTTGAAAAATCAGCGACGACGTCAGCTTGGATGTAGCGGCTCGGATCATGCACTTCGTAGAGAATTTGCTCCTTGCAAGTCTGGGCGTTGACAGATCCGCCGGAGCCGGCAAGCTTGGTGATGACCGCGGATCCATCCGCTTGCACCTCAGCGATCGGAAAGCCGAGGCGGCCCAAGCCCTGAACCGGCTTGCAAAGCGGATCAGCAAAATAGCCTCCGGTGACCTGCCCTGCACATTCCAGTAAATGACCCACCAGCGTGCCCTTGCCAAGGCGTGGCCAATCGTCCATCGACCAGTTGAAACGGTGAATCATTGCGGCCAAAAACATGGCCGGATCGCCCACCCGGCCGGTGATCACCACATCGGCGCCTTGCTCAAGTGCACGCACAATCGGCCCGGCCCCAAGATAAGCATTGGCCGACACAAGGCGTGGTGCATAGTCTGCCAAGGGCCTGGAAGATTCGACCACCAGCGGATTCAACTCAATCAACGCTGCAAGTACATCGTCACCCGTGATTGCCGCAATACGCAGGTGGCCTAAACCCAGCGACTGCGCAATCGAAGCCGTCAGCCTGGCTGCTGCGTAAGGGTTGGCTGCCCCCATATTCGTGATTATTTTTGTTCCGTTAAGCGCACAGGGCATCAGTACCTGGCGCATTCTCTCCTCGAGCATTGGGTCGAATCCCTTGGCCGGATCCCGAAGCTTTTGCTGCTGAGCAAGCGCAATCGTTCGCTCGGCCAAGCATTCAAAGACCAGGTAGTGCAGGCGTCCGTGCTCTGCGAGTTCTACCGCGGGCTCAATCCGATCACCCGCATAACCGGCGCCACAACCAATGCGTAAGCTTGTCAAAAGAACTGCCTCCGAGGATTTGCCCTGCTAAGATGAACTGTGAAATCTAATTGAAACATGCTGAGCTTGTGTGGGTACCCTTCAAACCATCAGTCTGATCGGCAGCACGCAAACACTCGCCTGGGCGTCGTCATACTACCTGCCGGCGGTACTTGCAGCGCCGGTGGCAAAAGAGCTGGAGACCGGCGAACCGTTTTTTTTTCTATGCTTTAGTGCAGCCCTGTTGATCGCAGCGCTGGTGGGTCCGCGCGCGGGTCGATGGAT
>DDPV01000038.1:0-9130 GCA_002342365.1 Burkholderiales bacterium UBA2459
GCACGTTGGGAGGTCGAAGAAGCGCTAAAGCTCTCTGCGATTGATCTGATGCAAGCGAGCGCCGAACGATCTGCTTTTTATCAGGCCTGGATTGAGCTCTTTGCATCCTTCGACTTTTTAGTCTTGCCAAGCGCGCAGTGCTTTGCCTTTGATGTAAACACAGCATGGCCTGCGAGCCTTGGCACACGAGCCATGGACAGCTACCACCGTTGGATGGAAGTGGTGATCTACGCCACCTTATCGGGTTGTCCGAGCATCAGTGTCCCTGCAGGCTGGGGAGGTGCAGACCAGCTGCCCATGGGCATGCAGTTGATCGGCCGTCCCCGAGCCGACTTTGATGTGTTGAGAGCAGCGCAGGCCTACGAGACAGCCCAGGCAAGCTGGATCCACAAGGCGCCCCCTGCACTTTGCACTGCCTGATGGCCGCTTGCAAGGCGTTTTACGCGATCACTGCCAGGAAACAAGGCCAGTGTAATCGCTAAGCAAGACCAAAGCTCCAAACACAATCCGATACCAGGCAAAGGCAACAAAGCTGTGCTGTGCGACGAATCGGATCAACCAGCGAACCACAAAAAGCGCCGAAACAAATGCAGCGGCCAACCCGATGGCAAACATCGGCAGATCCTCAAGGCTCAACAGGTTGCGGTACTTCCAGGTATCGTAGATGCCTGCACCGATCAGCGTGGGGATGGCAAGAAAAAAGGAAAACTCGGTTGCGGTCTTGCGTGATAAACCGAGAAACATCCCACCAATAATGGTCGCGCCCGAACGGCTTGTGCCGGGGATGAGTGCAAAACACTGCATCAGTCCGACTTTCAAGGCATCCAGGCCGCTTAAGCGGTCGATGCTGTGCACACGCACCGGATGCCTCTGACTTGCAGCCCGCGCTTCAGCCCAAAGAATGATGACACCGCCGATGACAAAAGCAAGCGCAACAGGAACAGGATAAAAAAGATAGCGTTTAATCGTACTACCCAAAAGCAGGCCGAGAATCACTGCCGGACAAAAAGCCACCATCAGATTCAACAACAAACGCCAGGATTCTTCGCGATCCCGCCTTGAACTGGCTGCCCCGAACAAGCTTGCACCCAGGGAACCGCGCAAGGCGCCAAGCAATCGCTCGCGGTAAAACCAGATCACCGCAAGCATCGCACCTGTTTGAATCGCAACATCAAAAAGCTTGGCCTTCTCACCATGAAAGCCGATCAAGCTGCCCACCAGAATCAGGTGCCCGGTTGAAGAAATCGGCAAAAACTCGGTCAAGCCTTCAACCAAACCCAGTATCAGCGCCTGCAGCCAGGGGTGCATGAGGGCTTCAGCCATGCTGATCGCCCTTTGTCGATTTGAAATGGTTGATCAATCCGATAAGCGATGCAATCGCAAGCGGTAAATCCAGATAGGTATCCCACAGGTTAGGGCTTGGAGACCATTCGAGACGCCAAAATACCGCAGGCAACAAGCAAAGCCCGGCAAGCAGGGGGCGCTTGAGCGCAATCAGGAAAATCAAAAGACTCAGGATCAAGGCGGTCAGGATCTGGCCTGTCCGCGACGCATCGGCCAAATAGCCCCACTGGAGGATGCGCCAAGGAAAGACAGCGAAAAGATCAAGGCCCACTGCAAGACTCAGCAGACCGAGTAACACCCATACGGAGGCAGGAAACAAGCGTTGTTGCCCCAACTGAACCGAGGCAAGCATCAACAGCAAAGACAACAGGGAGAGGCTCGCGGTGAGCGGACTCAGATAAGCACCCAGCGGCAAACCCTGAAAGGGAATCCAGGCAATCGCACCGATCAGCAGCGCACTGGGCCAGCGCAGCCAGGCTTTCGTAAGCCAACGCAGGCTGAGCCGCACGAATAGCCAACCAAGGCTGATTGCAGAGGCGATCAAGGGCATGGACTGAAGCAGCAGCCGATGCAATACCTCAAGCGTTTCAATATTCATAAGCCCTGGGCGCGAAACACCCGATGGGCAAAAGCTTTTCGACGATCGGTATAAAGAACATGAATACGACCATCGTCGGTTTGCGCAATCACAGGATAAGAAAACTCATCCCCTTCGCGGCCTTTTGCAAGCACCATGGTATCGGTGGGTTGTTGAAGTGCATTCATACGCTGCAAAACCAGGGTCTCACGGCCGCGGGACTCGGGGTTGCGCACCAACCAACTCGCACCGTCAAAGGAAGGAATCGCAGCCACCGCAGAATCAGGATTTTTGATCAGCAATGCGCGCGTAGGTTCTGATCGATCAAGCCGCCCCAGCCAGACCCGCGGATCAAGCTCGGCTGCATCACGAAAATAAAACTCAACCATCCGTTCATCATGCACCACTGCCCAAGGCTGAAGCAGATGTGGCGGACCATCCATACGCTCGCGATGCACAAAGCGCCCCTGCGCATTAAAGCGCAGCAACACGCCGTACTTGGAACCAAGCTCAAAATACACCGGCAAGATGAAGCCTCCGCCCTTGAGTGCAACCGCAGGTGCGCGTACCAAATGCGATAAATTCAAGAACGGCGACAGCGCCAGTCGCTCTTGATGTTCAAAACTCTGTCCTCCGTCGGCGGATCGAAAATGCTCAATCATCGCTGTAGCCCAGCCGCCGATGGCAACACTTGTCACAAACAAATGCACATAACCCGAGCGATCCACATGCAAGACCGGATTGCCCAGTTTTCGAACCCATTGCTGCGAACCGTTGCTCACATCCTCGGGCCTGAGCACCACACGGGGCTGCGACCACTGCCTTCCGTCAAAAAGCGCAGTCGATATGCTGACGTCGATTGCACCTTCACGCGTGCCGCCGAACCAGGCTGCCAAGAGCCTCCCACCCGCAAGCGCGGTGACCGTGATCGCATGCACCGAAGGCGTTGATACCGTCGGCCCCCTGTGCAAGAGCTCGCTCTCAGCCACAAGCTTTGCCGGGGCTTTCGGCGGCACTTCGGCTCGGGACGGTAAGGCGTCGCGCGGCGCACTCATGACCAGCAGCAGCGCAAACAAGGGCAGGATCAGCAAAAAGGCCGGATGAATCTTCGCCTCCTTTGCAGCGGTCCGATCGCCGGGCCTCGCCGCTTGCCTGGGCCTGCCGCCTGAAGCGCTTTTGCCGTCCTTCGCAGGCTTGGTCATTGCCCCTTCTCCAAACGCAGCGCAACCAGCTCAGTTTGTATACCGGAGAGATCCTGCGCGCTGATGGCCGCTTTCAGGTCGCTGCCAGGTCGCCAGAATCGCAAGGCAGATCCCTGATTCACCAGAGCGCGCCACTGCCCGACTTCAACCACGGTCCACCCTCGCCGCTTAACCGTCTGCTCCAGACTTGCGCGGTCGACTTGCGCCAGCACAAACCATTGCCCCGACTCGAGTTGATCAAAATCGCTGTCCCTTCTTGTATTGAGATGGCGATGGGCTTTGCCGCTGTAGGCCGCAAGCAGCGCCGGATGCGGACCCTCCCAGAAAATCAGCTCGGAGGAGCGCGCGTGTTGAACCAGCCATTCGGGCGCTTGATTGATCCCCATTGCGGGATAAGTGATGGATACAAACATCAAAACGTTCAAAAGCCAACAAAACATCGCGAAAGCCAAGCGCATCAGGTTGGTGCTCTGCCACCATATGATGATAAAAATAATAAGCATAAGCAAGGCCAGGGATCCGGTCTGAACCGCGATGTCAAACCAGATCAAAAAAAGGCTCACCAAGCTGATCAACAAAACCATGGGCAGCGCAGAGGCGATGCGAATCCAGGGTGACAGCGCCAACAGGCGCTCACGCAAGTGGTTTTGCGCCAGAATGCCGGCGAGCAACAAGGCCACCGGCACAAGTGCTCCCAGCAAATAGCGCTCAAAGCTTTGCATCAGGAAAAAGGGCAAAAGCCCGAGCACTAGCCACAACAAAAGGCTGCGGCTCGTGCTGGCAAAACCATCATCAAAGCGCCTTAAGGCAAGAAGGCCAAACAGAAGATACAAGCCCCAGGGCGCGCTGATCAGCCAAAATCCGGCCAGTGGCGCGAGCGAAAAAGCACCCAACATCCTCGCCTGCACCTCTTGCTCCAGCACCTCAGAGACCAGCGTGGTTTGTGAAGCCACATCGACAAACCAGGGGGCAGCCAGCGCCATGCCAAGCAAAAAACTCAGCAGCGCGCCACCCACCAGTCGCCAGCGCAGCGACCCCGGTTTGCCGATGGCATGTGCCCTTCCGAGTTGGGGATGAAGCAAGAGCGCAAGCAGGCCTGTTGACCAGATCAGCCAAACCACCGGGCCTTTGATCAGAAAACCGTAAGCAAGAAAAGCCGCAGCAGCGATCCACCAGGCTAGTTGTGCGAGCCAGCGCTTGACATGCGCATAGGCAGGCAAAGCAAGCGACAGCGCATCGATATTTGGGGCAAGACTGCGAAGGCTTGCCCAATAGGCAAGGCTTGCGCAGGCTGTGACCGGCAGATCCAGCATCAAACGACGACCCTCGATCAGCCAGCCAGCGCTGAGCATCAAAACCATGCCGCCGAAAAACTGCGCGGCAACCGCATGCCGGGGAAAGAACCAGCGCGCCAACGCGCCAAGCGCAGCGAGCCAGGTCAGCGCCCAGAGGATCGCGGGCAGACGCAAACAAAACATCGAGTTACCGCACAGTTCAAAAACCGCCCGCGCGCTCCAATAAAGGCCGGGCGGCTTGCGAAGCCGTGGTTCTCCGTCAAGAACAGGGATCCACCATTGGCCGCCTTCGTGCATGCTCAGCACCACACGCATCGACAAAAAGTACTCATCCTTACCGCTATAAATGCTCAGGCCGCTGTTGCCGGGCATCAGCACAAGAAACCCTGCAACCGTAAGCAAAAGCAAAACCCAAGGGCTTGCGGACGCCAGGGCTGAGGGCTGAGGGCGCATGCGCTGTTATCGCTCCGACGCTGTCATGTGGATCGCGTAGGATGTGAAGCTATGAATCGACGACGAAGCTTGTTCTTATTTGCTGCGCTCATCCTGATCGTGGTGGTCGCTGCCACCGCCGCTGCAATCTGGAAGCGCAAAGACGGCAAAAAGCCCCCCAATCCGCTGGCTCTTGAGCTGGTTGCCAAGCAGGCCGACGAAGCCCTGCGTTTCGGACCGATGGACTGGATCAGGGTTAAACCCACCGCATTAGCCTCCTACACGCCGCTGACCGGTAGCCTGAAAGCGGTCGACAGCGCCACCGTCAAAGCGAAAGTCGCTGGCGAACTTCGAATCCTGAGCGTACGTGAAGGCATGGCAGTCAACAAGGGTGATGTGGTCGGTCAAATTGATCCCACGGATTATGAGCTGAGAATTCAGGAAAAGCAGGCCCAGTTGCGTCAGGCTGAGGCGCAATGGCTCACCGCACAACGCAATGCCGAAGCAAACAGCCAACTGGTCGCGCGCGGCTTTATCTCGGAAAACAGCAGCGCCAACACGATTTCGGCACTCGATGCGGCCAAAGCAGCGCGAGACGCGGTGCAGTTTCAGCTCGAGCAGGCGATGAAAGCGCTAGCCGACACCCGCTTGATCGCACCGATCAGCGGGGTGGTCGCCGAGCGCTTTGCGCTGCCCGGAGAAAAGCTATCGCCCGATAATCGGGTTGTCTCGATTGTGAGCACCCAAAAGCTTGAAGCCGAGGTCGCTGTCCCGGCGCAGGATTTGGCAGGGATCCGGCCTGGCCAAAGCCTGCGCCTGAAAGTTGAGGGCATTGAAACGGAGCAGGCCGCGAAGGTCTTGCGCATCAACCCAGCAACCAGCGGAAACTCCCGCAACGTGATGGTGTATCTGGGGCTTGAGTCATCGGGTACGAGCCTTCGTGCAGGCGCCTTCGTGCAAGGGCTGTTGCCTATTCAGGCCAGGGCCGAGGTGCTGGCGGTGCCGGTCAACGCGGTGCGCGATCAAGGCGGGCGTCAGTCGGTTTGGGTGGTGCGGCAAGGCAAGCTTGAAGAGCGAGTGGTGCGAACCGGGATCCGTGATGATCAGGCAAAAGCGCCCAATGGCGCCATCGGGATGGTACAAATTCTGGAAGGTTTGCAAGAAGGCGACACGGTGATTGCCACCACGCTCGGTAGCAGCTCGAGCGGATCGGCCGCGATGAAAAACGGTGTGCCCGTCTTGCTGACCCCACCCTGAGGGCGCCAGCAGCTTATGTGGTTTACCCGCGTCTCGATTCAACACCCTGTCTTTGCCACCATGGTGATGCTGGCCTTTGTGGTGGTCGGCCTTTTCTCCTACCAGCGTCTTTCTGTTGAGCAGTTTCCTGACATCAATTTTCCGGTGGTGCTGGTGCAAACCGAATTTAGCGGTGCCGCCCCCGAAGTCATCGAGGCCGAACTCACCCGCAAAGTCGAAGAGGCGGTCAACACGATCAGCGGCATCAAGGAAATCGCCTCGCGCTCTTACGAAGGGCTTTCGCTGGTCATTATCCGTTTTGATTTAAATATCGATCCGGTCCAGGCCGCCCAGGAAGTTCGGGAAAAAATTGCGCTGGTCAAACCGAGCTTTCGTACCGGGGTGAAAGAACCCTTGATCACCCGCTTTGACCCGGATGAAAACCCGGTTGTGTCTTTTGCGCTCAAAAGCGACAGCCTGCCCGCTCGCGAACTCACCACGCTTGCCGATCAGTTGATCAAAAGGCGCTTGCAAAATGTCCGCGGCGTCGGGCGGGTGACCGTCGTGGGCGGCGTGCGGCGCGAAATCGCCATCGAACTCGACCCTGTCCGCATGGAGGCTTTGCGGGTCTCGGTTGACCAGGTCCTCAACACGCTCAGGCTTGAAAACCAGGACCTTCCGGCCGGTCCAATTCAATCGGGCGATCGCGATCGGGTGGTGCAAATCACCGGACGCATCCGAGAGCCTCAGGATTTTGAACGATTGATTGTGGCGCGCCGACAAGGCCAGCCGGTTTTCCTCTCGCAAGTGGCCCGGGTGGTTGACGGTGAACAAGAGGTCGAAAGCATGGCCCTGGTCAACGGTGATCGGGCGATTGCGCTTGATGTTGTCAAAGCCCAGGGCGAGAACACGATTGCGGTGGTCGACGCGGCGATTCGCACGGCCCAAGAACTCAAACAACAACTGCCAGCCGGGGTTGACCTTGTGGTCGTGCGCGATGCCTCGCGGGCGATTCGCAATTCGGTGGCCAGCGTTCAGCGCAATATCGTGGAGGGTGCTGCGCTCACCGTGCTGATTGTGTTTTTGTTTTTATCATCATGGCGTTCGACCGTGATCACCGGGCTCACCCTACCCATTTCGCTGATCGGTACCTTTTCAGTCATGTACCTGCTCGGGTTTTCAATCAATTTGGTCACGCTGCTTGCGCTTGCGATTTGCGTCGGACTTTTGATCGATGACGCCATCGTGGTGCGCGAAAACATCGTGCGCCATCAGGCGATGGGTAAAAGCAACCGGGACGCTGCCTTTGACGGCACACAGGAAATCGGACTAGCGGTGGCAGCCACCACCTTTTCGATTGTGGCGGTGTTTTTCCCAATCGGCTTCATGGAAGGCATTATCGGGCGCTTCTTCAAGCAATTTGGTCTGACGGTTGCCTTTGCGGTGCTGCTCTCCATGCTGGTCTCCTTCACGCTCGATCCGATGCTTTCTTCGATTTGGCACGACCCGGATGCACAGGGTGGGCGCGGAAAAGGGCCGCTGGCCTGGTTGCTGCGCAAGTTCCAGGCGGCCATGAGCTGGCTCGAGTCGCTTTATGTGGACTTGTTGCGCTGGGGTTTGAAAAACCCGGGCAAGACCATGCTGATTGCGCTGCTTGCTTTTTTCGGGGCTTTTCCGCTGTTGCGCTTTGTAGGTACAGAGTTTGTACCGGTTGCCGATAACAACGAAATTTATATCCGTTTTTACGCGCCCGACGGATCTTCACTGGCTTACACCCAGCAAAAATCAAAGCTTGTAGAGTCAGCGCTCAGGCAACTCCCGGGCGTTACCGATTCGTATACCACCATCAACAGCGGCTTTGCGCAAGGCAAAAACTACGCAACCATCGTGCTGCGTCTGGTCCCGCGCGCGGAGCGGCCGATGTCGGTCGACCAGATGAGAGCACCGGTACGAGCCATCATGGGCAGAGTGCCGGGGGTAACAGTCACCGACGTGGGCGGCGGCGATGCCGTCGGTGCGGGCAAACCAATTCAGGTCAGTTTGCAAGGTCCTGACAGTCGGGAGCTTAACCGCATCGTGGCCCAGGTGCTTCCTGATCTGCAAAACATCGCCGGTATCGTGGATGTGGATACTTCGTCCAAGCCCGGAAAACCCTCGATTGAGGTCAGCTTGCAGCGGATTGAGGCGGCAGACCAGGGCATTGGCCTGGCACAAATTTCGTCCAGCCTGCGCAGCTTGCTTGCAGGCGATGTGGCAACCAGCTGGCGGGGTCCGGATGACGAAAACTATGAGGTGCGTGTGCGCCTGGCACCCGAGTTTCGTAACAGTTTGAACGATCTGGGACGTATACCGATCACCACCACCTTGTTTGAGACCGACGGCAGCCCGCGCACGGTGAGTTTGCGCCAGGTTGCAAAACTCACCGAGTCAAGCGCACCCACACAAATCAACCGCAAAGATCTGGTGCGCGAAGTCGCAATCACCGCAGGCGCAGACGGCGTGCCGCCCGGTACGGTGGGACTTGCAGTCCAGGATGCATTGAGCAAGGTGGCACTTCCGCCCGGTTATCGCTTTGTGACCGGTGGATCAACAAAGGATATGGTGGAAAGCGCAGCTTACGCAGCCCAGGCGCTGCTGCTTGCGGTGATTTTCATTTACATGATTCTTGCTTCGCAATTCGGAAGCTTCATCCAGCCGGTTGCGATCATGATGTCCTTGCCCTTGGCCTTGATCGGGGTGGTGCTTGCCCTGCTTTACTTTGGCTCCACCCTCAATATGTTTTCAATGATCGGTTTCATCATGTTGATGGGCCTAGTCACCAAGAATGCGATTTTGCTGATTGATTTCACCAATCAGGCGCGGGCTAGCGGCATGGAGCGCGCTGAAGCGCTCTTGAAGGCGGCAGAGATTCGACTGCGCCCAATTCTGATGACCACGCTGGCGATGATTTTTGGCATGGTCCCGCTGGCCTTTGGGCTCGGAGCGGGTTCTGAGCAACGCGCGCCGATGGGTCAGGCGGTGATTGGCGGGCTCATCGCATCCAC
>DDPV01000038.1:9184-12587 GCA_002342365.1 Burkholderiales bacterium UBA2459
TTTCACATGATGGATTTTGAACGCGCACGATTCAATATGGTTGAGCAGCAAATCCGCCCCTGGCGCGTGCTCGACCAGGCTGTGCTGGATAGCCATTTTCAGCTTCGCCGGGAAGACTTCGTCCCGACATCGATGCGTAATCTCTCCTTTAGCGATGTGGAAATCCCTTTGCACATCGATGGCGAAGATACCGGCCAGTGCATGCTCTCGCCCAAGGTTGATGCACGCCTTGTACAGGCGCTTGACATCAAACGCGGCGAGAGTGTTCTTGAAATCGGAACAGGTTCGGGTTGGATGGCCGCTTTGCTGGCAAGCCGCGCGATGCGGGTTGTGAGTCTTGAAGTTCATGCAGGGCTTGCCGGTTTTGCAAGCGACAATCTCAAGCGCGCAGGTCTTTATCAGGTTGAAGTGATTCACGGCGATGGCTCAAAACCTTCGGCCACCACGCTTGCGGACTGGGATGTGATTGTTCTGTCCGGCAGCGTGGAAGAACTACCCGCTTCGCTGATCAAGCAACTCAAGCCCGGTGGCAGGCTTGTTGCAATCGTCGGGCGCAGACCGATCATGCAGGCTCAGTGCCTGAGCAAGGCAGCCAGCGGCGCAACAAGGCTAGAGATTCTCTTTGAAACGATTGCCCCGGCCTTAGTCGGATTTGGCAGACCGAGCCACTTCAGTCTCTGATTGGTCAAAGCAGCCCAACGGATCGCACAGCTTCCACACAAGAACACCCTGATGAAATCTCAATCCTCGATCGTTTACAAAAGCATCAAGACCATGAACCCTTTAAAAACACGAAAGTTAGCGCCCGCCCCATTACTGGCGGTGGCCCTCGGAGCAAGCAGCCTGCTTTATGGATCGCAAGCTGTGGCGATGGATTTGCTGCTCGCCTTTCGTGAAGCGTCTAGCCAGGATTCGCAACTTGCATCGGCTCAGGCTCAGATGCGGGCGGTGCAGCAACGACTGCCGCAGGCACAATCCTTGTTCTTACCGACGGTGAATGCCTCGGCGAACTATGCCCAGCAATGGACTGAGGTCAATACCAATCCAACGGTCAACTACACAAGCCAGGGTTTGAGCCTGAGTTTGAATCAGCCGGTGTTTCGCCTGGCAAACTTTTCAACGCTCGAGCAAAGTAAGCTTGCGATCACCCAAGTGGAAGCGGTGGTGGCTGCCACGCTGCAAGACCTCGTGCTTCGGGTGGCGCAAGCCTATTTTGAGGTACTGATTTCGCAAGATGCGCTGATCACCTTGCGTGCGCAGGAAAGGGCGATCAGCCAGCAATTTGAAGCGGCCAAACGCAATTTCGAGGTGGGCACTGCAACCATCACCGATCAACAAGAGGCGCAGGCGCGGCTTGATCTCACCCGGGCTTCCGTGGCTGCGGCGCAAAACGATTTACAAATCAAAATCGCCAACCTGAGCTTGCTGGTGGGCAGTCGGCCGAAGGTTGTTTATGCGCTTGGGCCCAAGGTGGTTCTACCGACCCCGGCGCCTGCCAATGAAGATGACTGGGTGAATGCTGCCCGAACCAACAATTTTTCGGTTCTCCAAAGTGTCATAGGACAAGAAATCGCAAAGCGCGAAATCGATAAACAACGTGCTGCGAATTATCCCAATGTGGATGCGGTCGTCTCATCAAGCGCATCCAAGGGCTCTTCGCCGTTTCAGCCGAGCAGCAAAATCCAGAACAACTCCATCGGTTTGCAAGTCAGCGTGCCGCTTTACACCGGCGGGGCGATTGCTTCAAGAATTGTCGAGGCCAACGCACTTTTTGACAAAGCGCGGCAAGACGCCGAGACTGCACGACGCGCTGCCGAGCAAGGCGTGCGAAGCGCATTTTTAAGCGTGAATTCGCTGATGGCTCAAGCCAATGCACTTGAGGAGGCTGAGAAATCAAGCGCACTGGCCCTGGAATCAAACGAGCTTGGCTATCAGGTGGGTGTTCGAATCAATATCGATGTCTTGAATGCACTCCAACAATTGAGTTCAACGCGTCGCGACCTTTCAAAAGCACGTTACGACGCCTTGCTTGCGGGACTTCGCCTCAAATCGGCAGCAGGCGGCCTGACTTCGGATGATTTACGCAGCATCCGTGCCATGCTCGCAACAGAGCGTCCGATCAATATTCCACCGGATGTGGCAGGCACGTCTTTTGATACGCCGGTAAAGGTCGGGCAACCGCTCAAACCGCGATAGGCCTGACTGACTCGAGATGCTTCCCGACGGCCACCATCACCCGTTGGCTTGCACCTTGATGCGCAAGCACAAAGCGCTGCGCTTTTTGCCCCATAGCGGCCAGGTTCTTTCGATCGGCGAGTAAGTCAAGGGCAGCGCTTAACACGCGTTCTGATTCGCATTGGATCGCTGCGCCGCACTCCAGGGCCTCGCTTGCAGCCTGCGCAAAATTGTAGACCGAAGGACCTAAAACAACCGGCCGGCCCGCAGCGCAGGCTTCAATCAAATTCTGTGAGCCGGTATCGATCAGCGAGCCGCCCATCACCACGAGGTCTGCAAGCGCATACCAGGCAGCCATCTCGCCAAGCGAGTCGCCAAGGATGACGCAGACCGAGGGGTCGACGGCGGGAAACAGCGGATCGCTTCGCCGGATCCACCGTCCTTCGCAACACTGATCCAAAAGCTCAGCCACCTGCTCAAAGCGCTGCGGATGCCTTGGCACGATCACCATCACGATCTTCATGGTCTCCCGAGGAGCCAGACCAAGCCATTGCTTGAGCAAGAGCGCCTCTTCGCCTTCACGGGTACTGGCTGCGACCAACCAGGATCTTTGCAACAAGGGTTTTTCTGAGGCACTGTCTTCCTTGCCGGAAGATGCCAAGCCAGGCGCTCGAAGATCTGCTTCATCGCGCCAAGCCAAGCCTGTGTTGAGCAAATCCTGCGGTAGCTCAAGGTCGAACTTGAGGTTGCCGCAGACTTCACCCTGCACATCGGGCGCAAGCTTTCTGATGCGCATCAAATCAGCGTCGGTCTGACAAAGTATGGCTTCGAAAGCGAGCAAGGCGGGTTGAATCAACCCTTGATAGCGCCTTGCCTTCGCCAGGCTCTTTTCCGACAGCCTTGCGCTGATCAGGATCATGCTTATGTTGAAAGCACTTGCCCTTTGCATCAGCATCGGCCAGACTTCTGTTTCAATGATAAGACCGATATCGGGTCGATAATGGTCAAAAAATCGATCGACCGCCCAGCGATTGTCATAAGGTAAATAAAGTTGTAACGATTGATGGTCTGCGTAGCCGATCGATTTGAGCAACGAGTTGCCTGCCTCGCGTCCTGTCGGTGTGCCGTGTGTGAGCAGTAATCGGTGCTTGGGATAATCCTGCTTGATCGCGCGCAAAAGGCTGCCTGCCGCGTTGGTCTCTCCCAGCGAAACCGCATGCACCCAAAT
>DDPV01000038.1:12646-15607 GCA_002342365.1 Burkholderiales bacterium UBA2459
GATGCGCCGTCAAACGCCGGAAATCGCAATCCAAAGCGTTCGCTCAAGTGTTTGCTATACGCAGGCTGCTTGAGGCTCCGATACAACAAATAAGCCAGTAAAGCCGGGCTCAGCAGCAGCCAAAGCAGGCTGTAAACCTCAAGCGCAAGCCGCGATGCGAGGCTCAAAGGCTTCATCGCTTGCGAAAGCCCAATTGCCCGGTCAACGACATCCCCCGCGCAATCGCCACCCGCCCAAGAGGCGGGCAACATTTACCGGGAGTATTTTTCATGACCAACCTCGCTGGGATTGAATCGATTTTGAGAGAACATCAAGCGCGTTATGGCAGCAACCATCCCTGCGCCAGTGCACTTGGCCGATTACAGTCAAAGCTTACCCGAGCCGGTTTGCCTTTAGCGTCAAGCGATTTGCGGCGATGGTCAAGGCTTCGAGGCTGTGTGCGCCCCGGCACAGCAAAGCGCTAAAGCCAAGCCGCGCAGCGGGTGCTTGTTGGTAGACTGCCAAGCACCAGCCAAGATAGGCTCAGCTTGTGAAACGTCTCCTGATTGTCAAACTCTCCTCGCTTGGCGATGTGATTCAAAGCCTTCCGGTTTTGCATGACATCAAGCGCTACCGACCGGATCTGACGGTCGACTGGGCGGTCGAAGAGGCTTATCGTGAACTTTTACAAAACCACCCAAACCTCTTTGAAGCGCATGCGGTGGGTTTACGACGCTGGCGCAGACAAGGCTTTCTCAAGCCACAGTCACGCTTCGAACTTCGTGCCTTAAACACGAAGCTTTCGCAAGCCAACTATGCCTTTGCGCTGGATCTTCAAGGTTTGTTCAAGAGCGCCGTCGTTGCAAGGATGAGCGGCGCAGCGATCGCGGGACTATCGATGTCTTGTGCTCGCGAATCGCTGGCGAGCCTTCTTTATCATCATCGTTTTACCCTTGAGAACTGCCCGGCTCCAGTGCGCTGCCGAATCCTTGCAGCCAAAGCCATGGGTTATGAAAATCAGGCAGGCTTTGATCCCTACAGCAAAGACTCGGACGCCTTTGGTCTTCGCCAGAGCCTGCTTGCGCAGGATCGCAAGGCGCAAGCGCTCATGCTGATTCACATCAGCGCAAGAAAAGACAAGTTATGGCCCGAATCGCACTGGATCGGGCTTGGCCAAAAGCTTGCAAGCCTCGGCAAAAAGCTTCGGTTACCCTGGGGAAACGACGATGAAAGGGAGCGTGCAAAACGCCTCGCGGCTGCAATCCCAGGAGCTGAAGTCATGCAACAGCTTTCGCTTGCTGCCTTAAGCCGGGAACTGAGCGCAAGCCAAGGAGCCTTTGGGCTTGATACCGGCTTGTCGTATCTGGCCATCGCAGCCGGCATTCCTACGGTGCGGATTTATTGCGGCGTTGACCGGGGAAACACAGCGGGCTTTGACTGGATCAACAGCCGCTCGGTGCTGGGTGAAGCTCAGCTGCCAACGGTGGCTGAAGTCTGGCAGGCCTGGGAAAGCCTAAGCAGCTCCGGCGCCTGAACGATGTGAAGCATAGGTTGAAACGATCCATGCGCTGCGAGAAAAGAAAAGTGAGGCACGAGCAACGAACGGTGCGCTGCGAGAAACGATCAATGTTCCGCTAAAAGGGCAAAGCAAGACCTGGCCTTACGCGATTGAAAGCCTCACGAAAATCAGCCTGAATGCGGGCCAGGGCAGCATCATCGTCCGCTTCAAAACGAATCACGACCACAGGCGTCGTGTTTGAGGGGCGCGCCAGACCAAATCCGTCCTGATATTCAGCACGCACCCCATCGATGCTGATGACCTGACTTGCCTGCTTGAAAAAATCACCGGCTTGCAAGGCTTCCACGATCGCAAAGTTTTCGCCTTCGGCGCATGCAAGTTTGAGCTCAGGGGTAGAGGGCGAATTGGGCAGGGCTTCAAGAAGCACCGAGGGTCCGTTCAAAAACTGCGCTGTTACCGGGGACTCATCGGGTCGCTGCGCGTGTTCAAGCATGGCTGGCTCGCGCGAAAGAATCTCAAGCAAGCGCGCAGCCGCGTAAAGACCGTCATCAAAACCATACCATCGTTCTTTAAAGAATACATGCCCGCTCATCTCACCTGCCAAGGGCGCAGCGCTTTCCTTCAGCTTCACTTTGATCAGCGAATGTCCGGTCTTGTACATGGTGGCTTTGCCACCGGCTGCCTCAATCACTTTTGCAACATGACGCGAACACTTCACATCGTAAATAATCTCAGCGCCTGGATTGCGAGCGAGCACATCGCGAGCAAAAAGCATCAGCTGACGATCCGGCCAAATAATCGATCCTGATTTTGTAACCACCCCAAGCCTGTCACCGTCCCCATCAAAAGCAAGACCGATCTCGCAATCGGTATCGCGCAAGACCTTGATCAGATCTTCAAGATTGTGCGGATCAGCAGGATCGGGATGGTGATTGGGAAAGTTGCCGTCGACCTCGCAAAAAAGCGCTTCCACCGTGCAGCCCAGTCGGCTGAAAAGCTCTTGTGCAAAATCCCCAGCCACCCCATTGCCACAATCGACCGCTATTTTCATCGGTCGGGCAAGTCGAATGTCATTGACGATTCGCGAGAGATAGCGTTCTCGGATATCGAGCGATCTGATTAGGCCATTTTTTGCATGACCGGCGTTGCTGCGGGGGGAGCTTTCACCATCCATCTCCTGCGCCGCGCACACCGATCGATATAAAGCTTGAATCGCCTCGCCATAAATCGGCTCGCCACCCACCATCATTTTCAGACCGTTGTATTCGGGCGGATTGTGTGAGCCTGTGACCGCAGCACCTGATCCGGTGCCGAGTTCGTAGGTCGCAAAATAAAGCATGGGCGTGGTGACCTGCCCGATGTCGATCACATCGACTCCGGCTTCGCACAAACCCTCTGCAAGCGCTGCCGACAGTGCCGGGCCGGATAAGCGTCCATCCCGTCCAACAACAAAGGCGCTTTGC
>DDPV01000003.1:0-263 GCA_002342365.1 Burkholderiales bacterium UBA2459
GCGCAGCTTGGTTGGGTAGTTGGCAATGGGTGTGATGGATGCCAGTATGGGCAGAGTTCGGTGCCGTGGGGGCCTGTAGTCCGAATCGTTTGCTGCTGCGCTCCGGGTGCCCAAGTCCATGTGCTCAAGCGTCATGTCGACCCGATGTTTCGGGCAACCGGTCCCGTCACGATGTAGCTAACCTGGCAGCGCAGCGAAGCGGGCGATTCAAGCCTGTGTCGACTCGGCCCAGCATGCCTCCGTTGAACCACCTGCTGGCTTCC
>DDPV01000003.1:359-4066 GCA_002342365.1 Burkholderiales bacterium UBA2459
GGGATCAGCGGGCTCTCGATGGGTCTGTGCTTGGTCGGGGTGAGAGGATTCGAACCTCCGGCCTCTGCGTCCCGAACGCAGCGCTCTACCAGGCTAAGCTACACCCCGCGAAACCCTAAATCCTAACACGGCGAAAACGCATCAGGCCATGGGGAATGCGCAAGGCGCAAGGCCGCACAAAAAAACGGAAAAGCGCGCGAAGCTGGGCACCCCGCGCTTAAAACCCGCCCTGCGAGGACCTACTTCAGCTTATCAAAGACGCTCTTGACCGCAGACAGACAAAGCGGTGGCGCAAGCGTGCCGTGGTAGTTAAACCGGGTGTAGACATCGATGCTGTTGCCAAAGCCTGCTTTTTGGCTTGCTGTTTGACCGGCCCACAATTGCTGGGCGAAACCCTGAGCTTGCGCGTCGACATCGACCACCGTGACGTTACTCAGCCCCTTCCACTTGGCCGCAGCCAGCGCCTGCGCGCTTTTGTAAGGAACCACCGGATCGCCGCTGCCAGCGCACAGCAGGGTTGGCGATTTGGGTGTCCAGCTCGAAGCGACAAGATCATTTTTCTTGGCGGCCTGGATGACGCCGCTATTAGCATTATTTTTGAGATCGTTTAAAAAGCTGTCGGTAAACATCGCGTTGAGCCAACCGCTTCCAAGGTCTTGGGATACCTTGTTTTGTGCGAGCAAGCCGTCAAAGTTGGTGGTGGCCGATGGCAGGATGGACTCGATGCCGTCGGCGTAGGGCGCCTTGAAGGCATCGCTGGGCTTTGCATAAACATTGCCATAAACCTTCTGCCAGGCTGTCACAGCAAAAGTAATAAAGATCTGTCCATACAAGACCGGCTCTGCGGCCTGCAGCGCGGTTGAAAGTGCAGAGGGTGCAGCCCCGTGAGCAGCCGCAACCAAACCCATTTCGGCACTCAGAGCGGGGTCGGTCTCAATCGCTTTATGCGTGGACATCGAGCTATGACCACCTTGCGAGTAGCCATAAAGCATCAGCTTGCCTGAGAGCGCCTGTCCTTTTTCTCTTGCCACCTGGCGCGCTGCGCGAATCGCATCGATGGTTGCACTCGCTTCGGTGTCGCTGTGCAAATAGGGGTGATAGCTGTAGGCCGATTTTGCGTAGCCCAAATAATCGCTTGCCACAACCGCGTAGCCTTGGCCTGCAAAAAACGCCGCCAGGGCACCCGATTCGCCGTCGCTCAGGCTCGCAAGCGCTCGCCCCTTGCTCACCTCGGTGCCCCGACCGTAAGCCAGAAGCGGCAAGGGGCCCTTGCAGGCTGCGTCGCTTCCGCTTGGCATCAGCAAAACACCCGATGCATTGGTCGGCTCACCGTTCACCCCGCGGGTGAGGTAGTTCAAGCCGATGACTTGCACGTCGCATTTCGCCGCAGCACCCACCAAAGCGGCTGCCGAACTTGCATCAAGCGCTGCTCGCGGAAGGGTACCAACGGCCTGCGAAGCTTCAATGAGGCTTCCTGGATCGTTGCTTGAGCTGCACGCGGCCAAAAAAAGCGTACAGGCCACAGCAAGCGCTGCGGGTTTAAACAAAGCCTTGAATGCACCACGCCTGCCCGCAGGAGGGTGCGCGCTCAAGCTCGCGAGCTCGGGTTCATCTTGGTACGCGCTCAGGATCGCGTGCTTCGGTTGCGGTTTTGTCGGCATGGGATGTCTCCAAGTGTTGTACTTTCTGTCACTTGAGGACATCTTGCCATTAAATGGACGCGAAAAGGTAACAAAATCGTCACGCATTCATTCGAGTGACGATCGAGCGGTTCATCGAGCAGCGGAGTGGCTCATCGAGCAGCCGCGCGGTTCATCGAGCGGCCTAGCGGTTCGTCGGGGCTCCAGCGGGCGGGTCACGCAGGCGGACTTCAGTGCGTGCGACTAATTCAATAACCGTACTTGTTTTTCCGCATAGATCGCAGCGAGCAATTGCCCCAGCGCCTGCCAATGGCCTGGCTGCAGGTGTTGCAACTCAGCAGGCAGCATTTGACTTTGCGGGTTTGCGATAAATTGGAATGCTTTTTCGACCAGCTCGGTCGATAGCGACTCAACGTGCATCTTTGGCTCTCCATCAAAGAGGGTCGAACAATCCAACCTTTGATGGCAGATGGTGTTGAAATCACCGAATTCAACCCCCGCGTTCACGGGGATGGGACAGGGATCTAGCGGCTAGCGTCCTCGCTCAGTGCGCGCGCAATTGCCTGCTCGTTGATTACAAAACGTCCCTCCCGGATAGCTGACTTGATTTGGTCAAGCATCGCGGTGTCAAGTGCAGGTGGGTCGTTGATCCAAGCCGAGTCTGAAAGTGCACCCATGCGACCCGAGCGAACCTCCACTTGTGCTGAAACACTCGCAGTGGCGGCTGCAGCTTTGCCTGGATCCGCTGCGCGCGTTGGGACGAGCGCATCCCTTGCGCTTTCCGCGGTTGGCGTAAGCGGTTGGGCTTGAGGAGCAGGGTGGGCTGGAGACAATTTCATAAGCGTAGTGTAAGGGGGCTGCACGACGAACGCAAGTCTTATCTTTAAAAACCTTACAGCGCGATGAGATCTTTCCCAGCGCCCGCGTGTTGATCAATGGCTGCGTTCGGTTGCGTATTCGGTCAGAGCGAGCAGCGCACAGCGCGCCTCCCCGTCGGGAAGCAGCTGGATGGCCTGGCGCGCGGCGGCCGCTTCGAGTTGCGCCTGGTGTCGGGTGTATGCAAGCGCGCCGCTGCTTTGAACCGCGTCCAAAATCGTATGGAATTCATCGTGATCCTGATCGATACCTCCCGATTCGATCGCTTGGCGGACCAGGTCACGTTGCATCAGGGTTCCATGTTGCAAAAGGTAAATCAGCGGCAGCGTCGGTTTGCCTTCCTTTAAGTCATCCCCACGATTCTTGCCCGTTTGGGCGGCATCGCCGTCGTAGTCAAGCGCATCATCGATCAGTTGAAACGCCGTTCCGAGTCGTCCACCGTATTCTGCGCAAGCGAGTTCAACACCTGCTGGCGCCTGACTCAGGATCGCCGCCAACTGCGCAGAGGCTTCAAAGAGGCGGGCTGTTTTATAACGGATCACCTTGAGGTAGCGGGTTTGGTCGACCTCGGGGTCGCGAATGTTCAAGAGCTGTAGCACTTCGCCTTCGGCAATCATGTTGGTGGCGTCGGCCAACACTTGCATCACCCGCATCAGGCCGGGTTCGACCATCATTTGAAAGGACCGCGAATACAAAAAGTCGCCCACGAGCACCGAGGCAGCATTGCCATAGACAGCATTGGCCGTACGACGTCCGCGCCGAAGTTCGGACTCGTCAACCACATCGTCATGCAACAAGGTCGCGGTATGGATGAATTCCACGACGGCGGCAAGCAAGAGGGCGTGCCGATCTGGAGGGGCGTCTTGCCGAAGCGCGCGGCTTACAAGACAAAGGACGATGGGTCGCAGCCTTTTACCGCCAGCCGCAATAATGTACTCGGCAACCGTCTGAATCAGGGCGACGTCCGAGTGCAAGCGCTCTCGGATCACCTCATTGAGTGATTTCAAATCAGCGGCGATGCACTCAAAGCGCTCAGCCGGCGAACTTGCCAGGGCAACAGGATGGGGAAGCGGCGCTTTATTCACCGACTGATTATAAGGAGGCTTTCGCGGGGAGGGAATTCACCCGCACCCTGGTGATTCGGGTCCACATGATTCGGATCCTGTTGATTCGCGCTCGGGTCATTCGCGC
>DDPV01000024.1 GCA_002342365.1 Burkholderiales bacterium UBA2459
CGCGGCGTTGCCGGTGAGGGTAGTCCCTTGCTGCGCTTGCACGGCAGGCGCCAAGGCCCCCAGGCAAGTCAGCATCAAAGACCCGGAAAACAGCAGTGTTGACTTTCTCATGGGGTACTCCTTAGTCGTCATTAGCGGGATCACACCGTCATTGCGATCGACCCTAAACTCGCCGATTGTCGGGGCTCCGGCATGCCATGATGCGCGGAGTCACGATGCAAGCATTATCATAGCGTACGTAACTATCCTTACGTAAGCTTGAGCGTTCGGATTTTTTATTCAAACTCGCTAACAAGCCTCACCAGGTACACGACGATGAGCAAACCGCTATGAATATTCTGATTCTTGGAGCCGGACGTGTCGGTGAGAGCGTTGCCGAAAGTCTCGTTTCTGAAAACAACAACATCACGATCGTTGACACGGACCCGAGTCGCCTGCAGGAATTACAGGCTCGTCTTGATCTGCGGGTGGTTGTTGGGAACGGCATTCAACCCTCAGTGCTTGAGCAGGCCGGAGCTGCCGACGCCGACATGCTGATTGCCTGTGCAGCAAACGATGAAACCAATCTGGTTGCTTGCAAGGTAGCGCATGAGCGATTCAATCTGCCTAGAACGATCGCGAGGATGCGAAGCCCTGAATTTGTCGAAAACGATCCACTGATCAGTCGCGACTCAGGTTTTGGGGTTGACCATATCGTGTGCCCCGAACAAATCGTCACCGATTACATCGAAAAGCTGATCGACTACCCTGAGGCATTGCAGGTGCTGGAGTTTGCAGGCGGCATGCTGAATCTGATCGCAGTTCGGGCGATCGAGGGAAGCCCGCTGGTGAAGCACCGACTTGGCGAGATTCCAAGCCTTGTTCCAGCTTGCGAGCTCAGAGTGGTGGCGATCTTTCGCAATGAGTCCGTGCTTCTGGACCTCGATGGCGACAGCACCATCGAACACGGCGATGAAGTCTTTGTGCTTGCCGCCTCCAAAGACAGCCATGACGTACTGGTGGCGATGCACAACACTTCAGATCCAGTTCGCAAACTCGTCATTGCAGGGGGCGGCAACGTCGGACTTCGACTCGCACGGTCAATCGCCAACAACCACCGTCTCAAAATGATCGAGCCACGCAAACCTCGCTGCGAGTATCTGGCTTCTCAGCTGCCAAGTCAGGTGTTGATCCTGCAGGGAGATGCCACCGACGCGAGGCTTCTTGAAGAAGAGCGGGTAAACGAGACCGACATGTTCTTGGCCCTGACCAACGACGATGAAACCAATATCATGTCGGCCCTGTTGGCTAAGCAAATGGGCGCAGCAAAGGTTTTGGCGATCGTGAACCGCAAAGCCTATGCGGATTTGGTGCAAGGTACGCAAATTGACGTGGCGCTATCGCCGGCGCACGCTGCGATCGGTTCTTTTCTCACCTATGTGCGGCGCGGCAACGTCGTTGCGGTTCACAGCTTGAGGCGTGGCACCGCCGAAGCGCTCGAAGGTATTGTGCTGGGTGATCGCAAGAGCAGTCGAATGGCGCAGCGACGCGTCGATCAGATCAAATTGCCCAAAGGTGCATCGATCGGCGCGATCGTTCGCAAACAGGCCTCGGATCCCGAAGACGCCGATCAAGGTAACGCAGTGCAAGTACTGATGCCTCATCACGATACGGTGATCGAAGCGGGTGATCACGTGGTTATTTTTGTATCCAACAAAAAAGATATCTACCTGGTCGAGAAATTGTTTCAGGTCGAAGCGAGTTACTTATGAAGGCTATAACGCTGACTTTTTGGCCATGCTCGGCTGTGCTCACCGTGCTCGGCGGGGTCTTGGTGATGTTTGCGATGACACTGTCAATCCCGCTGATCTTTGCGCTCATCTTCCAGGAAACAACCATCGAATTGTTTTTGCAAAGCATAGCGATTTGCGCAGCGACCGGCATGGCGCTGATTGCCTTGTTTCGAGGCAGCAAGAAGGAGATGATTCCGCGTGATGGGTTCATGCTGGTCGTGCTGGTATGGGGCGTCTTGCCTGCCTTTGGGGGTCTGCCGCTGATGCTTCATATTGAGGGCTTGAGTTTCACCGATGCCTACTTTGAATCGGTGTCGGCCTTAACAACCACCGGTGCAACCGTTATCGAGGGTCTCGATCATCTGCCGATTTCGATTAATGTCTGGCGCCACTTCATGGTATTGCTTGGCGGCATGGGTATTTTGGTGCTGACCGTGGCGATTTTGCCCATCCTGGGGGTTGGCGGTAGCCAGATTTACAAGGCAGAGACTCCAGGACCGATGAAGGAAGAGAAACTCACCCCGCGTATTTCAGAAACAGCCCGCGGACTCTGGCTTGTCTATTTCGCCATTTCGCTTGCCTGCTGGCTTGGCTATTGGGCAGCAGGCATGTCTTGGTGGGACGGCTTTATGCATATGTGCTCAACCATGGGGTTGGGCGGGTTTAGCGCCTACGACGCAAGCTTTGCTTACTTTGACTCGCCAGCCATTGAAATCGTCGCAATCATTTTTATGACGCTTGCCGGCGTCAACTTTGCACTCTACTTCATCGCCTGGCGAAATCGAAGTGCGCGCGTCATTTGGACCAACCTCGAAGCGCGGAGCTACTTTTACCTCATGCTTGCTTCGGTGCTTGGCATCAGCGTCTTTCTGTATGTCAAGGGCGTTTATGACGATCCACTGACAGCACTGCGCTATGCCGCCTTTAATGTCGTTTCGATCGCGACCACCACCGGCTATGCTTCAACCGACTATGCGCAGTGGCCGATCTTCGCCCCGATTTATATGCTTTTGCTCTGTGGGATAGCGACCTGTGCCGGCAGTACCGGTGGTGGCATCAAGATGATCCGCCTGATCCTGATTTTAAAGCAGGCTCGCAATGAGCTGATTCGAATCGTTCACCCGCGGGCAGTGGTTCCGGTCAAGTTCGGGCGGTCCATCATCGAACCGGCGGTTTTGCAGTCGATCCTTGGCTTTCTTGTGGTCTACCTGCTCGCTATCTGCCTGGGCACCCTGGTGCTGTTGTTTACCGGACTGGACCCTGTGACTGCCTTCACGGCCGTGATTGCCTCAATCAACAACACCGGTCCGGGGCTTGGTGAAGTAGGTCCGGCTGGGAATTACAAAGGCCTGAGCGACCTGCAAACCTGGGTTTGCAGTTCGCTGATGCTGCTCGGCCGTCTTGAATTAATGTCTGTACTCGTGCTTTTTGTACCGCATTTCTGGCGCCACTAAAGTTGGCGCCAAATTCGTTTTTCGAGTTCGGTCAATCGGTCTGAATCATCAACCAGCCTTCGCATCTCGTCGGGGCTGGCCATCAAAGCAATTTGCCTGACCTGGCCTGCCAGCTCGCGAAAACGCTCAAGCGCAAGCTGCGGATCCTGCACCAGACGTGCTAAGGGAATACCTTGCTGATCCTCGAGCGATGCTTTTTCCTGATTGACTCTTTCAATCAGCCGATTCACTTCGTCTTCGCTTAAATGCAAACGCTTGGCCTCGCGCTCCAGCACGTCGCGTTCCTCCGCGCTCAAATGACCATCGGCAAGCATCACATAGAGCTCGTTCATCAGTGTTTCACGCTCGATGCGCAACTGGTCGCTGAAAGCAGACGACAAGATCCCAGCCGGGATCGCAAAAATGCCGATACCCAACAGTGCAAGAATGATGGTCATCAGGCGCCCCATGACGGTTACCGGGGAGATATCGCCGTAACCTACCGAAGCCAGGGTGATCACAGCCCAGTAAATTGATGCAGGGATGTTCTCGAACTTATCCGGCTGGGCCTCATGCTCGAACAAGAATCCCAGGCTTGCGGTGAGCACCACCAAAAGCATCATGATAAACACCGAGGCACTCATGACCGGCCATTCGCGTTTGATCACGATAAACAAGGTGTTGGTGCTGCCGGTGTACTTGGTGAGCTTGAGCAGCCGCAATAGCCTGAACACCCGCAGAAAACGCAAGTCAAAGAGGTGGTGCAAAAACGCCTCAAGGAAAAATGGCAGAACCGCCAGCAAATCAATGACCGCACTGCCAGAGCGCATGTACTTGAAGCGACCCAAGAAGGCATGCTTGTGGCCATCTGATTCAACCACGGTGTACATACGCAGCAAGTACTCCAGGCTGAAAACACCGACCGCTATCGTGTCAAGGATGATGAATTCCAGATTGAGGATGTAGTGCACGCTGGCAACCGACTCCAGCACCACGGCAGCCACCGACACCACCACCCAGACCATGATGAAGCTGTCAAAGTACTCATGAAGCCGTCCGCCATACTCACTGGGCCACACCAGAGCATGCAGCTTTTGCCGAAAGCTGCGTCCTTCGTTGAGTTGCCGGAACTCGTGAAAGGCCGGGATCAAAAGGCGAAACAGCTTCAAGATCCGCAACAGTCGCAGCGCCCTGAGCATGCGCAAATCAATCTGAATAAAAGCCGCCAGGTAAAAGGGCAGAATCGCCACCAGATCAATCAGTGCAAAGGGGCTTCGCGCATAGGCCAGCCTCGGCAGGCTCGCATCCTTGAATTCCTTGTCTTCAGGCGCAAGGTAAAGCCGCAGCAGGTACTCCACCGTGAAGATCCCCACCGATACCAGATCAAACACATGGAACCAGCTTGCATACGGCTGATAGATCGCAGGCACATGCTCAAACACCAGCGCAAACAAATTGGCGATGATCAGCAAGGCCACCCAGCGCTCAATAAACTGGGCGTAGTTACCCTCGATCTCGCTGTTTAGCAACCAGTTATAGAGCCAACGTCGAAGGCTTTTGACTTCAGAGAGTCTGAGCTCTGGGTTGGTGATGACATCCTCATCCACTTCATGGGGCGCTGTCTTCAACGCTGCTACTCCTCAAATGCAGCAAGCCCTCGCGCTTTGAACGAAAGCCAGAGGATTGCAGTGTACGGTTTTTTACTTAGTGTCTTATAAACCGAACGGTGCATCGTTGGCAAGCAACTATTCGTGCGATTTGAGCTCGGGTCTCTCGTTCACTTGGGGCTGCGCCGCATTGGCGCCTAAGCGCTCGGCCTCAGCCTCGGCCTCCCGTTGCGCCTTTAAAAGGGCCTTATCCTTTTGAAGTGACCCGTACTGCCAGATAAAAAAGAGCACAAAAAGTACAAAAAACAAAAGCTCTGCCGCGATGAAGTACCACCAATCCATCGCTTCAGTGCCCCGACCGCTAAACTTCTGCCAAGCGCCTTGACGGCCTTAGCCTCATCGCTTGGGGTCCCTTAGGGATTCGAGTCGATGCGTGTGCTCAAGAATACGCTGCACAAACTGCTTGAGCACCTTGTAGTCGCCCGACATGACCGAGTCATAAGCCTGGTCGCTGAGGCTGCTCAGCAATCCGCTCTGTTTGGCAATCGCCAGCAATTCCTCGTCGCTCATCCAATGCTCCACGCTGCGGGGACAAGCCCTCTGATGAGCGGAGTCTGCGCTATCACCTCCCCCGAAATCGAACAATCCTGACTGAATCAATCGGTCGAGAGCGCCACAGCACGAGGCTGACTAGTAAGTTTCCAGGTGGAGTCGTCCTTCACGCTTAAGGCTCGCACCAAGCAAGTCCCAGGAAAGGCCTGCCTGCCCTGCGATGTCTCGCAATGCGAGGACGACACCTTCTTCCATCGCCTTAAGTCCGCAAACATAAAAGTAGCAGTTGGGATCTTGAAGCATCCGCGCAAGGTCTGCTGCCCGGTCACGCATGGCATCCTGGACATAACGTTTTGCCTGCCCGGGGGTTCGACTCAATGCAAGCTCGATATCGATGAAGTCTTTTGGCAAGCTTTGTAGCGGTCCGAAATAAGGCAGCTCCTGCTTTGTCCTCGCGCCAAAAAACAACATCAACTTGCCGCCTTCAAAGCGCCCGGACTGACGCAAGCGCCTGCGCCATTCGGTCATCGCGCGCATCGGTGCGCTCCCGGTTCCGGTACAAATCATCACAAGGCTGCTGCGCGGATGGTTTGGCATGAGAAAGCTCGTGCCGAAGGGGCCGATTATCCGGACTTTCTCACCGATCAGCAGGTCACAAAGGTAGTTGCTTGCCACACCGCGAACCGGATTGCCCTGATGATCTTCCAAGACGCGCTTTACCGTCAGCGAAACATTGTTGTAGCCAGGCCTCTCACCGTTACGCGGCGAGGCGACCGAATACTGTCTGGCGTGGTGGGCTTTGCCCTGCCGATCCTCACCCGGGGGAATGACGCCGATGCTTTGACCTTCGAGCACAGGAAAAGGCATCGATCCGAAATCAAGAACAATATGATGGGTGTCATATTCCTTGCCGACTTCGGTGACCCGAACATTGCCGGTCACCGTTGCGAGGATGCAGGCTTCGGATGCTTTGACGCCATAAAGATGAACGTAAGGATGCGCTGCTGACCAAGGTGGCAGGGTCGACGCACAGTGGCTGACCTGAAAACCAGCAAGTTGGGCAGGATCGGACGCATCCCTCGCTGGGGGTCTCGATTCCAGCGCTGTGTTCGCCACCTCTTCAATGCCGACGCGGCGAAGTTCGACCTCCGAGAGCTCATCCGGCAGCTCATCCCAACTCAGTTGCGCATCAAGGCTGTAGGCCATTTCTCGCGGCATGTCTCGCCAGTTATCGATCGAGCCGGTCGGACAAGGTGGCACGCAGGCCATGCAATGGTTACATTTTTCAGAATCCACAACGTAGTTGCGATCGTCATGGGTAATTGCACCGACCGGACAAGTCGCCTCGCAGGTGTTACAACGAATGCAAATGACCGGGTCGATCAGATGCTGCTTGATCAGAACGCTCGCAACCATGGCCTTCGCAACAAATCAGTTAAACCGAATGTAATCAAAATGAGCAGGTTGCCGGTTGATGCCTGTCAGCGGAGGCGCAATCCAGTTGGCAAATTGCCCAGGCTCGACACAGCGCCCCATCAGACTCGCCACAAAGGCTCGATCGCTGGCAGAGGGGAGCCATTGATCGACCTGAGCCTCCCAGTCGGAGGCGCTAATCACGCGCCCGTCCGGAGAAACTTTCACACCTGAGAGCGAACCAATATTGCGATGAAAGGCCTTGTGGGGAACCTGCAGCCTGAAGGGAATGGCTGCCTTTTCGATCAGCTTGTTCCAACGTCCCACGCCGCCAATCGAGTCCTTGATGTAGTCATCGCGGAGCACTTCGTTGAGGGCGTTGAGCATGGGAACCTCTTTTTCAACCAACTGATCCTGCCGGATCTCCAGCACCTTGTAACGATCTTGCTTCAGACGATGATCATCGCCGCGTTTGCTTTCTTCAAAGCGGCCCTTCAGTCCGGTGCTGTAAAAGCTCGCAGCATTGGATGATTCATCGGCACCGAACAAATCGATCGTCACCGAGAAGTGGAAATTCAGATACCGCTGGATGGTCGGCAGATCGATGACGCCAGCGGCACGAATCTTTGCCACATCGTCGGTTTTAAGCTCGTTCATGACCTGACAGGTTCGGCTGATCACCCGGCCCACGCCGGACTCGCCGACAAACATATGGTGAGCCTCTTCGGTCAGCATGAATTTTGTCGTGCGGGCGAGCGGATCAAAGGCGCTTTCGGCAAGCGCACAAAGCTGGAACTTGCCGTCACGGTCGGTGAAATAGGTGAACATGAAAAACGCTAGCCAGTCCGGCGTTTGCTCGTTGAATGCCTGAAGGATCCGCGGATTATCGGTCTGCCCCGAGCGTCGCTCCAAAAGCGCCTCGCCCTCATCGCGTCCGTCTCGACCGAAGTACTTGTGCAGCAAATACACCATAGCCCAGAGGTGGCGGCCCTCTTCGACGTTGACCTGAAACAGATTTCTCAAGTCGTACTGGCTTGGCGCCGTGAGACCCAGGTGACGCTGTTGCTCAACCGAGGCTGGTTCTGTGTCGCCCTGCGTGACGATGATTCGGCGAAGATTGGCGCGGTACTCGCCTGGAACCTCCTGCCAGACATCCTCACCCATGTGATCGCCAAAATGAATCTTGCGGCCCTGCTCGCCGGGATTCAGAAAAATTCCCCACCGGTAGTCGGGCATTTTCACGTGACCGAACTGCGCCCAGCCCTGAGGATCGACACTGACTGCGGTACGCAGATAAACATCAACATTTTGGGAACCCTCTGGGCCCATATCGTTCCACCAACTCAAATAGTTGGGCTGCCACTGCTCAAGCGCGCGCTGCAAACCGCGGTCCTCGCTAAGATTGACGTTGTTGGGAATCGTTTCGCTGTAGTTGATCGTCATGATTTCACTCCTGTTGTCATTCCCAGCACGCTCAAACGCGATGCCAGTCAAAAATCGCTCTTTCACCTTTACCGTAAACCTTCAAAGCGCCCTTTTCGCCGACCGCATTGGGTCGCTGAAAAATCCAGTTCTGCCATGCCGTCAAACGGCCAAAAACCCGCGTGAGCATGTTTTCCTGACCATTAAACCGAAGGTTGGCTTCCATGCCGGTGAGCGCATCCGGGCTCATCGCAACCCGCTCTTCGATCGCAAGGCGCAATTCGTCCTGCCAATCGATATCGTCCGGATTGCGGGTGTTGAGCCCAAGGGTATGGGCTTGATCGGCGTCGAGCCCTTTACCCATCACAGCGTAAAGCGCATCAAGCTGCGCTTGCTCGCCGTAAAAACGACGCTGCAATCGACTCTCATCGGTCGCCATCGGATAGCTGCCGAAGTTGACTTCACTGAGGGTGATCAGCGGTGCCTGGTCAGGCGCATCGGGTAAGGCCAAGTGGTAGATTCGGTCGCAGGCAAGTGCGAGTTCGAAAAAACTGCCCGCAAAGCAGCTTGATTGATCGACGATGGCAAACAAGCTGCGCGATGTCAGATCAAGCCGACTGAAGCTGCGGCGCAACCACCCAATCGTTTCGCGGACCAGCCAATGCTGCCGATGCGCAAGCAAGCAGGCATCCATGGCCAGAACCGAGGCGGCATTGCCGCGCGTTTGGATCAGCCAAATGCCGATGTCAAGCTCATGAGTCCGCATCTGGAGGATCGCATCATCGAGTTGCCTTGCCAGCGCCAGGGGATACCACTGGTCAGCCGCTGCTTCAATCGTCGCCAGATCGTCCGCAGGAGGCTCAAGCGGTGCGTGCACCGTAAAGCTTGCAAGGCGCCTCACCCGATCGATGTCGACCACCACATGGTCGTAGACCAAGCGATCGGCTTCGATGCTTCGCTGCAAAGCGCCAAGCCGAATTCCTTTCGCATCAGCTGGACGATCACTCAGTTGCGCAAGCGCAAGCGCTCTTGCCCTCACCTGCGCATCGAACTGGGCGGGCTTGGCAATCTCGTCGACCAATCGCCAGTCCTTTGCCTTTTGCCCGCGAACGCCTTCATTCGTTGTGCAAAAAATATCGGCAAGATCATGGCGAACTTTGCGCTTATCAGTCACCCGCGTGAGTCCGCCGGTGCCAGGCAACACGCCTAACAAGGGGACCTCCGGCAGGCTGACCGCGCTGCTTCGGTCATCGATCAACACAATCTCATCGCAGGCCAGGGCCAATTCGTAGCCTCCTCCCGCGCAAGCGCCATTAACCGCTGCCAAAAATTTCAGACCGCTGTACCTGGATGCGTCTTCCAGCCCGTTTCGTGTCTCGTTGGTGAACTTGCAAAAGTTCACCTTCCAGGCGTGGCTCGATACGCCGAGCATGAATATGTTTGCACCGGAGCAAAACACCTTGTCCTTTAGCGATGTGATGATCACCGATCGAACCTCCGGATGCTCAAACCGGATTCGATTGATTGCATCGTGCAATTCAATGTCTACGCCCAGGTCATAACTGTTGAGCTTCAGTTTGTAGCCTGGACGAAGGTTGGCGTTCTCGTCAAAGTCAGCGGCCAAGGTTGCCACCGGTCCGTCAAAAGTCAGTTTCCAGTGGCGATACGCAGACGGATGCGTCTGATACTCAACGCGGGGGAATTCAATCATCGCAGGCTCCAGGCTCAGACTGTTTGATCGACAATCCGTGAATTTGCACTACACTGCATTAAAGCTCGTTGCATGTATGCACAATACTGCCTAAAAACGTTCCTGTCAAACCATCGCAAGTCGTCAAATCGGCCTCAGGCCTGAATCAAACCGCTTTTTGAAGCGCCTCCCGTACCAGCCTTCGCAACAGACCGAAGGTCTCATCGAGCGCCTGCGCGCTGGTGTTGAGTTGGAAATCGGCCTTCGAATAAAACGCTGCCCGACCGGCGAGAATGCCCCGCAGATCCTCCATCGCCTCTTTGCTGGCGGCCACAGGCCTCACATCGCCTTGTGCAAGCACACGCTTCATATGATCTTCGGGATCCGCCTGCAACCACACGGTGGTGCAGTGCGAGAGCAACAGCGAAAAGGTAGCCGGCTCTGACACCAAGCCCCCAGGCGTTTCAATCACCGCTTCGGTGTAGATCTGTATCGTCTCCTCAAGGGCTCGTCGCTCGTAACGCCGGTAGGCGTTGACCCCATAGAGGCTCTGGATCTCCGCAATGCTGCAGCCAGCAAATTTCTCGATCTCGCGGCTCAATGCAACAAAGGGAACGTCAAGATCTTCAGCGAGCATGCGCCCGAGCGTTGATTTTCCGGCGCCGCGCAAACCAATCAGCGCAACCCGCGGATCATGCCTTGCAGCAGGCTGCTGCGCAGGCTCAGGCTGGCTGAGCATGCTCCAGAGCGTAAGTCGGGCGCGACGCAAGGTAGCCTCATCCCGATGCTCAAGCATGTCGCGAAGCATCAGCCACTCGGGCGACGATGTCGTCACATCACCGATCAAGGCTGCCAACGAGCACTGTAAGGTCTGCGCCACCTGTAAGAGCACCAAAATGGAGGCGTTCCCCACACCATATTCGAGATTCGCCCAGTGCCGCTCGGAGACGCCAGCTGCAAGCGCCGCTGATTTTCGGGTCATCGCCTTGCGGGCCCGAAGCTGCCGGACCCGTTCGCCCAAAGCAACAAGAAAGGGATTTTTCAGCGCATGAGCGTCGACCGATGCCGTAGCGAGCGTCTGCGCGGGATGATTTCCCTGCTCAGAAATAGGAACTATATTGCTTGACATGAAGCCCGAATCACTTTACATTGATTGCACGCACAATACTGCATCTTCAAATCGGGTGCAAGGATAAGGGCAGTTGAAGACTTCGGGCAAAACGAGAGCTTCACCCCAGGAAAAGGAGACAAGTTCATGGCATCACAGCCAGCTTTGACCGACCCCCCAACGCTTTGCACGCCCTTCAATGTGGCGCAGCATTGGCTGACCGTAAACGCAGACCGCCCAGAGAAACTAGCCTTTGTCGATGACCGTGAAAGCTTGCGGTTTGCCGAACTGGACCACAGGGTTCGCACACTTGCCGCCGGCTTGAAGGCACTGGGTCTGCGGCGTGAAGAACGCGTCCTTTTGCTGATGCTTGATGGCTGCGACTGGCCGGTTTGCTTTCTCGCTGCGATGTACGCAGGCCTGGTACCGGTGGCCGTCAACACGATTTTGATGGCCGATGACTATGCTTTCATGCTTGAACATTCACGCGCTCAAGCCGCATTGGTTTCAGGCAGCTTGCTTGACAATTTGAGCACCGCGATGGCCCGCAGCAAGCATGAGATTCGTGCGCTGATTGTGTCAAAGCCCGAAACACCTTTGCAGTCCGGGCAAGTCGCGCTTGATAGCTTGATGGCAGGCCAGGAACCGGATGCCCAGTGTGCGCCGACCGGACCGGATGACCCGGCTTTTTGGCTGTATTCCTCGGGCTCAACCGGCAGTCCGAAGGGAACAGTCCATACCCATGCCAATCCCTACTGGACTGCAGAGCTCTATGGCAAGCGTGTCCTCGGGATCAAGGAGTCGGATGTATGCTTCTCGGCGGCAAAACTTTTTTTTGCTTACGGACTTGGAAACGCGCTTTCCTTTCCGCTTTCGGTCGGTGCAACCACGCTCTTGATGTCCGAACGGGCCACCGCTGAGGCCAGCTTTCGCAGGTTGCGCGGTGAAATCGGCGAACTGAAACCGACCCTTTTTTTCGGAGCCCCGACTGGCTACGCTGCGATGCTCGCCCACCCGAAGCTACCGCAGCGCGATGATCTTGCGCTCCGCCTTGCATCGTCGGCGGGTGAGGCGCTGCCTGCGGACATTGGCGAACGATTCAAAGCCCATTTTGGTGTCGACATCATTGATGGCATCGGCTCCACCGAGATGCTTCACATCTTTCTCAGTAACACGCCCCAGCGGGTTCGCTACGGCAGCACCGGCTGGCCGGTTCCGGGTTATCAGGTTCAGCTCAGGAGCGAAACCGGCGAGCCGGTGCGAGACGGCGAAACCGGCGATCTCTTTATCAAGGGGCCGAGCGCTGCGATGATGTACTGGGGAAACCGGGTCAAGTCCCGCGAAACTTTCCAGGGCGAGTGGACAAAAAGCGGCGATAAATACCTGCGCAATCCCGATGGCAGCTACACCTACGCCGGCCGCAGCGACGACATGCTCAAGGTAAGCGGAATTTACGTGAGCCCCTTTGAAGTTGAGGCTACACTCATCGAGCATCCAGCAGTGCTAGAAACTGCAGTCATCGGTAAAGAGGACGCCGACGGCCTCACCAAGACCAAAGCCTTTGTGGTGCTCAAGCCCGGTCAGCAAGTCGATGAAGAGGCCTTGAAGCATGAATTAAAAACCATCGTCAAAGAACGACTTGCACCTTTTAAATATCCGCGATTTATCGAATTTGTCGATGAGCTTCCCAAAACCGCTACCGGAAAGATCCAGCGCTTTAAATTGCGAGCCCTTGAAAAAGAGCGCACAACTTAGTTTCACGCCGAAGGCCCAGACCCACAGGCGATCAGGATTTCAACCAGACCGATGGAGAACAAGGCTATGAATCAAAACCAGCACAACAAGCTCTGCAATAGCTTTCCTGCGCAAGGCAGCCAAGTTGCCTCGCAAGGCAACAGTGCCGTCGCGCGTCGCAGCGATGTGCGATGTGGCGTCATCACGCGCTTGATTCTTGCTGCGGTTGCGCTTTCAACCGCAGCCGCGATGCCCTCACAGGCGCAAACCAAAGAGGGCAAGGTCAAGGTCGGTTTGATGCTGCCCTACACCGGCACCTTTGCCGCATTGGGCACCGCGATCGAAAACGGATTCAGGCTTCACCTTGCTGAGCACGGCGGCAAGCTTGGTACGCGCGAGGTTGAATTGGTGAAGGTGGATGATGAGTCCGATCCGGCCAAGGCCACCGATAATGTCAACAAGCTGATCAAACGCGACAATGTCGATGTCATTATTGGGACGGTTCACTCGGGCGTTGCGATGGCAATGGCCAAAGCGGCGAAAGACAGCGGCACCATCCTCATCGTACCCAACGCGGGAGCAGACGCGGTCACCGGTCCCATGTGCGCCCCCAACATCTTTCGATCAAGTTTCAGTAACTGGCAGCCTGGTTATGCCATGGGCGAGGTGATGGCAAAAAAGGGCTACAAGCGGGTTGTGACAATCACCTGGAAGTACGCAGCCGGTGATGAATCGGTCCGCGGATTCAAGGAGGCCTACGAAAAATCGGGAGGCAAGGTCATCAAGGAACTGAGCCTACCCTTCCCGAATGTTGAGTTCCAGGCCCTTTTAACCGAAATCGCTGCGAGCAAGCCTGATGCGGTGTATACCTTTTTTGCCGGCGGGGGTGCAGTCAAGTTTGTCAAAGACTATGCCGCAGCTGGTTTGAAAAAATCCATACCGTTATACGGCGCTGGCTTTCTCACCGATGGCACGCTTGAGGCCCAAGGGGCAGACGCCGAGGGTTTGTTCACCACCCTGCACTACGCAGACAGCCTTTCGACCGCCCGAGACCAAGTCTTCCGACTGGCCTATGCCAAGACTTTCAAGATGCAGCCCGATGTTTACGCGGTGCAAGGCTACGACGCCGCACAAATGCTCGGCGTCGGACTCGGGGCGGTTAAAGGCGACTTGAGCCGGAAGGCCGATTTCGCAGCGGCGCTCAAGTCAGCCAGGATCGAGAGCCCCCGCGGTAGCTTCACGCTGGGCAGCAATCACAATCCGGTGCAAGATGTTTACCTTCGTCAAGTGGTCGGCAAAGAAAACAAAGTCATCAGTGTTGCCTCCAAGGCGCTGGCCGACCCAGGCCGGGGCTGCAAGATGTAACGGGGCAGGCTGCCACTGAGATGGATTTTTCGATTTTTCTCATCCAGTGCCTCAACGCCCTCCAATACGGACTGTTGCTGTTTTTGGTGGCTTCGGGCTTGACCCTGATTTTTGGGATCATGGGTGTGATCAATCTTGCGCACGGCAGCTTTTACATGATCGGCGCCTACATGGCATTTGGGCTTGCGCCGATCGTGCAGACTGCCTTTGGCGGTGGTTTTTTTTCAACGCTGCTTGTCGGGACCTTTCTCGCGGTGCTTTTGGGTTACCTGCTTGAATGGGCTTTTTATAGCTACCTTTATGATCGGGAGCATTTGCAGCAGGTCTTGATGACCTACGGGCTGATTCTGGTTTTTGAGGAGTTGCGCAGCCTGATCATTGGCGATGATGTTCACGGGGTCGATGTTCCCGCTTACCTGAGCGCTTCGATCGCCTTGGGTCAAACCATGAGCTATCCGGTGTACCGCCTCTTTATCAGCGGCCTTTGTCTCTGCCTGGCCCTTGGCATGTATATCGTCTTCACACGAACAAGGCTCGGGATGATGATTCGCGCTGGAAGCAGCAACCGTGAGATGGTGCAATCGCTTGGCATCGATATCAAGTTTTTATATCGGATTGTTTTCGCCGCTGGCGTTGCGCTTGCGGCATTGGCCGGGATGGTCGCCGCACCGGTATCGTCGGTCTACCCCAACATGGGCGGGCAGGTGTTGATCATCTGCTTTGTGGTTGTGGTGATCGGTGGCATCGGCTCGATTCGAGGCGCCTTGTTGGCGGCGCTCCTCATTGGCTTTGCGGATACCTTCGGGAAGGTTCTGATCCCGCAAGCATCCGGTGTTCTCATTTATATCATGATGGCCATGATTCTTATCTGGAAACCACAAGGGCTTTTCAAAGCCGGCTGAACCGGCATCCGGATCATGACGGCCAAGCGAGCATCGCCCCTGGTTTTTGTCGCCCTGTGTTTTTCGGCGCTGGCACTCTACCCGCTCGTTGGCGGACAGTTTGGTGTTGACCTGGTGAGCAAGATCATGATTTATGCAATCTTCGCGCTCAGTCTCGAACTCCTGGTGGGAGGCACTGGTCTTGTCTGTTTTGGCCATGCCGCGTTTTTCGGGATCGGTGCCTATGCCGCCGTCTTGCTTGCACCCGAAACCGAGGCGGCAGGCGCTGGTTTGCTGGCACTTTCGGTTCTCATGGCGGCCGCTTATGCCCTCGTTGTGGGTGCACTTTCGCTTCGCACATCGGGCGTTTACTTCATTATGGTAACGCTTGCGTTTGCGCAAATGGCCTACTACCTGGTTCACGATACGCCGCTTGGCGGCGGCACCGATGGTATTTATCTTTTGATCAAACCGGTTTTCGGAGCCTTTGATCTGGATCGGCCGCTGAACCTTTACTTTCTCATTCTCCTGAGCCTTGTGCTGGTCTTCGCTTTCCTGGCCCTGTTGTACCGGTCTCGGTTCGGTCGTGCGCTCGCAGGTATCCGGGTCAATGAACAGCGAATGCGGGCCACCGGCTTTTCCACCTATCCCTACAAGCTCGCAGCGTTTACGCTCTCGGGTGCACTCGCGGGCTTGGCAGGCTTTTTGTTTGCTGTCAAAGATGGTTTCGTGAATCCCGAGATGCTCAGCTGGCACTTATCAGGGTCGGTTCTCATCATGCTGATTTTGGGTGGGATCGGACACTTGCGGGGCGCACTGATCGGAGCATTCTCCTTTGCCTTACTCCAGGAATTTTTCAAGTCCGAAGCCGTTTTCGGATCCTTTGCCAAGCACTGGCATCTGGGCTTGGGACTGAGCATCATGGCCTGCGTTGCCCTGCTGCCGCATGGCCTTGTGGGCATCCCAGGTCAATTACGCGAGCGCTTGGCCCGGCAGGCTGCGCAGCGTTCGCAAGGCACAGGGGCAGTCGATGAGCGGATCTGAGCCCGAACAAAACGGAGCCAACCCCATTCTGCGTTGCGAAAATCTTTCCCGGCGGTGGGGTGGCTTGCTTGCGGTTAACCAGGTTTCCCTCGCCTTCTGGCGCGGTGAGGTGCACGCTGTCATCGGCACAAACGGCGCAGGCAAATCCACCCTGATCCATATGCTCTGCGGTGAGATCGAACCAACGTCGGGGTCGGTGTTTCTTCATTCAGCCGATGTGACCCGATGGTCACAAGCCCGCCGCGCGCGGGCAGGACTTGGCCGCAGCTATCAGCGCAGCACGATTTTCCCGAGCTTTAGCGTGCTTGAAAATTGCAGACTTGCTGCTCAGGCTCGATCACCCAAGCCCTGGCACTGGTGGGAGCCGGCCTCGCGTTGCGAGGCGAGCCTTGCTGCAGCCACGCTGGCAGCCCGACAGAGCGGCTTACACGATGACCTAGACCGCGCGGCGGGGCTATTGAGTCACGGCCAGAAGCGACAACTTGAAATCGCGATGTGTCTGGCAACTGCTCCGCAAGTTCTGCTGCTCGATGAGCCCTTGGCCGGCATGGGCGCAGAGGAGACCGAACGCATGCTGGCGCTTCTGGCTGCGCTCAAAGCGGATCATGCGATCGTGTTGGTTGAACATGATATGGATGCGGTGTTTCGCATTGCTGATCGCATGACCGTTATGGTTAATGGATCTATTATCGCCTCGGGAAGCCCACAGGCTGTGCGACACAACCCGCAGGTCCAGGCCGCTTACCTTGGTGAGCATTGACATGCGCTCGCAGGCCTTGCAAGAACCCATCCTGCAGGCACAGGCTGTGCACGCTTGGTATGGATCAAGCCACATCGTGCATGGCATCGATCTGACAATCAGCCGAGGCCAAACGCTTGCTTTGCTCGGCCGCAACGGGATGGGCAAAAGCACGCTGATTCGCTGTCTGCTTGGACACGTCAGCCAGCGTGAAGGTCGCGTGTTGTTATTCGGGCAGGATGTTTCAAAGCGACCCCCGCACGAGATTGCGCGCCGTGGCGTGGCCTATGTACCGGAAGGCAGAGGCATTTTCCCGAATCTCTCGGTTCGCGAAAATCTTGTCATGGCCGCGCGTCCTTCGCCTCAACAAAGGCGCGGCTGGGACTTGCACCGCGTGTGGGCGAGTTTTCCGCGACTTGCCGAGCGGATTCATCACCTCGGTTCGCAGCTGTCGGGCGGTGAGCAGCAAATGCTCGCGATTGGCCGAGCGCTGATGACGCAGCCCGAATTGATCATCTTGGATGAAGCCACTGAAGGTCTTGCTCCGCTGATCGTGGCTGAGATCTGGCGTGTGATTGGCACCGTCCGCGAAGACGGCATCGCCACACTGATCGTGGATCGGGATTACCGCAAACTACTCGCCCACGCCGACCAAGCCATCGTTTTGCAAAAAGGCAAAATTGTCTTGGGCGGCGAGGCCGCTGCGCTTCGTGATAACCCCTTGCTCGCCACCCTTCTTGGTGTGTGACCTGGCAAAGCGCAGGCAAAACCCGAAGCAGCTGGGATGGCTAGGTATGGAGGCTCGATGAAAGCGCCCGCACGATGAAGCTTGACAGGGCTTGAAGGCGTCGCTATTTATCGGACAAGGAGAGTTAAAGTTGCCTTTTGAGCATTGCAAGGTTTGCAAAAAGTGCTGCCACGTTGACCCGGGCTATCCGTCACTGGAAGTTCCTTTGCTAGCGGCTGAACAAAAACGCTGGAAGCAGCTTGTGATCGACACATCCTGCCGTTTTCTGGGGGCTTCCGGTTGCGATCTAGGCAGCGCCAAGCCCTTTGCCTGCGAGCAGTACCCTCTGTCATACGACCCGGATCAGAATCGCTATTATTTTGATGCCGACTGTCCGCTCTTTGAGCGGTATCAGGACGAATTGCGTGTTGACGGCAGTCAGGCGCAGGAGCACTTTGAACGCATTCGCAATCGTATTGACGCGCTCCGGCAACGCCACAGCACATTTTTAGCACGCAACTTTGCGCTCGATACCGACTACTTTGAACTGCTGCCCCTGGAGGTTCCTCAAAAGCTCATCGGGCCGACCAAAACTTAAAAGCTGTGCACCGCACCAAAGCTATGATCGTAATCCATGGTCAGCTCTTCACCTTTGCGGATGCTCAGCAAACTCAGAAAGCTGCCATCGCTTTGCATACGCAGATTGGGCTCTTTGTCATGGTTGAGGTAAACCGCCATATCGACCACGTTCAGACCGGTACTGGGCACAAGAAATCCGGCCTCATCAAAATAGCAGAACATCTTCAATGCTTTTTGAACTGCCTTTGGCAGCGTTTTCACCGCGCTATGACTTAGCCTCAGTTCCCGAAACTTCAAACGACTCACCAGCGGATCAATGCCTTTCGGAATGGATCGGATTGCAAAAACGCCAATACCGTGCCGGGTTGATGGCCTCAATTCACAGTAAAGCTCCTTGCGCAAACCCTCAAGCAAGGCTGCCGCAAGCGCGCCCTGCTGGCAACCCGAATCGCGTGTCATGAGTAAGCCGAGGCTGGATGCCTGCTGAACTCAGCTGCCAGGCAGCAGGAAATCAGCGGCATTCCAGACCCGCTTGGGGTCACGCTCAAGCCGATTCCAGTCAGCGGAGCAAAAATCCGTATGCAGGGGTGAGCCAGAATCGAGCATCAAAGGATGTTGCGCTGGGCACAAGGCAAGCGAGAAGATCGGTTCAACATGGTTAACGAAAAGGCGCTTGTAAGGGAAGTCCCCCACCGGTCCTAAGTTATAATACTCGTAACCTTGATCGTAGGTCCACTGTGCGGCAAGCAAACAGGCATAGAGACCGGGCGAGTGGTTTCGAAACAAGGGATTCCACTGACAAAAACTCCCATAAACCTGGCTGCGCTCGGGCAAGATGATGGAGACGTCGGTAAGTACGATCTGCTCGTCGCCGCTGAGCACTTGCAAAATCAACACATCCAGTTCACTGACGTAATCAAGAAAGCCTTCGACCTCTGCAGGATCAATCGCATAGCGCGCAAAGTGATCAGCGCCCCAGGCATAAATGTCCTTGGCCGTGAGCAATGCCCCGGGCAATTGCTCAACCCGGTGCTCAAAGCGGCGATGCTTTTGCCGCAGCTCCTTGAACTTTCGGGCGCGACGACCTTCGGTCCAATACCCCTGCTCACGAACCGCGACGAAGCCGTAGGCATCATCGATCGGATGACCCCAATCGCTCTCGGGAGGAAGTGCATAAATCAGCAAAGGCTGCGGCGCAATCCGCAACATCGATTCGTTCACATCGATGTAGGGGCAAAGCGCATCCCAGCGGGTCGTGAAATAGGCGATTTCGTCGTGGTAGCTATGGACATACAGATTTGAGGCGGTCCAGCTTTGGTGGCCCAAGCGATACGACCGCTCGGCAAGCTCGAGGTCAGCGAGTGGCTCATAAGACGGGGTTAGAGCAAGCTTTTCCAAAGGCATCCGATACAAATTACTGTAATCATTATTTTATTTATACAACGAACAATGTTTCCCGTACCCCAAGCTTAGCGAACTTTACAGGAATGATTCAAGCCCCCGTTCAGCGTTTCATCAACAAGTCGACAACACGAGGGCACTGCGCAGGTACGAAGTCGGCACAGCGCAGGTACGAAGTTG
>DDPV01000023.1:0-15668 GCA_002342365.1 Burkholderiales bacterium UBA2459
TCGTGCTGCCTGCATCGTCGCGCGAAGCCTTGGCTGCGTCTGAGTGCAAAGCCTGATTGGCGGTGCCCTCAAGCCATTGCACACATTGCCGGTAACCCACAGCGCGCATCGAGGCCAAACCGGCATGCATGCCGGCATGGGCCATCAGCGCTGCGACCTCTGCAAGCAGGCCTTGCTCGAGCATGTGCCTGAAGCGGCACGCAATCCGTTCATGCAACCAGCTTCGTTGCCTTGGCTCCAGACTGATCCACACCAAGGCCTCCTCGTTTGCAGCTGGCTGACTCGGCGATTGTTCGGCAATCCAGCTGCTGAGCGGCTTGCCACTGTGGCGAAACACCTCAAGCGCCCGCGATATCCTTTGCGCGTCCTGGGGGTTCAAGCGTTTTGCGGTTTGTGGATCGACAAGGGCAAGTGCCTGATGCATAGCCGGCCATCCCTTGCTTGCCGCTTCGCTGGCAACGGCCTTGCGAATGTCGGGATCGCTTGCCGGCAGCGCCGACAAGCCGCCCCCCAAGGCTTTGCCGTAAAGCAAGCTGCCACCGACCACAAGCGGGATACGGCCGCGTGCGCGAATCGAGGCCGCCGCGTTTAAAGCATCGGCGCGAAAGCGCGCTGCCGAATAGGCCTCCCAGGGATCGATCACGTCAATCAAATGGTGCGCGACCGCTGCCCGCTCTGCAGCGCTGGGCTTGGCGGTGCCCAGGTCCATGCCACGGTAAACCTGGGCCGAATCCATGCTGATAATTTCAATCTGCTGGGCAAGCGGCCCTTCAAGCGCCACCGAAAGCGCAAGCGAGGACTTGCCCGACGCGGTGGGTCCGCTTAAAACAACCAGCATCCTGAGCCTAGTTGCCGCTGATGCATCAAAGCCAAGGCTTAGCGGCCTCGCATCAACCAACGATCGAGTTGATCAAGACCTAAGCTGATCCAGGTCGGGCGGCCGTGATTGCATCGGTCAGCGCCGGGAGTTTGTTCCATCAGCCGCAAGAGCGCGTTCATTTCGCCCAGCGAGAGGATGCGGTTGGCCCGCACCGACGCATGACAGGCCCAGCTGGCAAGCAGCTTATCCCGGGCAGCACCCAGCACAAGATCGGCTGAGCCGGCATGCAAGGCTTGCACAACATCATGCACCACCGCGGCCAGGTCGGACTGGGCAAGCACATCAGGCACGGCGCGCAGCACCAGCGCTTGGGGTCCGCTTGGCTCCAAATCCAAGCCCAGAGAAAGAAGCTGCTCACGGCATTGTTCGACCAGGGCCACATCGCTTTCTTGCGCGCGAACCCGCAGCGGGACCAGGAGTTGTTGCGCTTGCAAGGCCTGACGGTTGTAGGCCTGCTTGAGCTGCTCGTAGCGGATCCGCTCATGGGCCGCATGCATATCGACAATGACCAGACCCGATGAGTTTTGCGCCAGGATGTAAATGCCATGCAGTTGCGCTAGAGCAAAGCCAAGCGGAGGAAACTCAGGCGAATCGCCCTGGGCTTGGGCTTGCTCCGCGTGCTGCGCAAGCGCCTCTTGCGGAAGGCTGCTTGCCCGCTGCGCCCGGTAGGGGGCTGCTGCTTGCGCCGCATGCCGAGTGAGCGGGTTTGGCTTTTGCTGTGCAACATACAGCGAAAGCCAGGCCTGCTGCTGACCCGGCTGTCCCGGTACAAGGTCTTGAGCAGACTTATCAGGCGCAAGGTCCTGAACTGGTTTGCGCAGCGCAAAACTTGGGATCACTGTTTGCAAGCCGGAGCTCTTGGCTTGATCGCCTGCAACAGCTTGCTCAAGACTGGCGTTTTTGAGCACCTGCGCCAGTTGCATCGCGATGAAGCGAAACACCGCTTGCGGATCTCTGAATCGCACCTCGAATTTGCTCGGATGCACATTCACATCGACCAGCTCGGGGGAAATGTTTAAAAAAACACACCACACCGCTTGCAAATCGTGATGTAAAACATCACGATAGGCTTGGCGCATCGCCGCTTGCAGCAAACGATCGCGAACGTAGCGACCGTTGACATAAAAATATTGCTTGTCGCTTCGTGATTTCGCGCGTTCCGGGCGTCCAAGCATGCCATACAGGCGAAGCACAGCTGCCTCGCCCGAATCGAAGGCGATCAAGGATTGGGTTTGATCGGCGTCGATCCCAAGGCCAACGCGAAGCCGTTGCTGCCAGTCCTGGCGCGGCCAGGCCAGGACCACACGCTGCTCGGATTGCACTCGAAAGCTGACCTCAGGATGGGCGATCGCGACCCGTCGAAGCGCTTCAATCGCATGGCCAGCCTCGGTGGCTGCTGACTTCAGGAATTTGCGTCGCGCTGGCGTTGCGGCGTACAAGTCGATGACTTCAACGCTGGTACCGATGCTTCCCGCAGCCGGCTCGATGAGGCCGCTGGCTGAATCAAGGCTCCAGCCGTGCGCATCGCCTGCGGTGCGGGAGCGCAACAGCGTGCGTGCGACCGAGGCAATCGAGGCCAGTGCCTCGCCCCGAAAGCCAAGGCTTTGAACCTGTTCGAGTTCATCAAGGCTGCGGATTTTGCTTGTGGCGTGGCGGGTGAGCGCAAGTTCAAGCTCGCCAGGCGGAATGCCAACACCGTCATCGTGCACAAGAATTCGCTGCATACCGCCGTCTTCAAGGCGTAATCCGATGTTTCGGCTGCCGGCATCAATCGCGTTTTCAAGCAATTCCTTCACCACCGAGGCGGGTCGTTCGATGACCTCACCGGCTGCGATCTGGCTGATCAAGACGTCGGGCAGCATCACAATGGCGCGCCGCGTCGGCGTGCCTGTGCTCTCTGGGCGGCTTTGCACCGGGACGCCCGTACCCTCCGGGCNNGCACCGTTTGTACGGTCAAAGCGTCAGCCGCTGACGCTTGCGGTGTTTGCGAAACGGTGGCCCCGCCTTCGATGCTTGGGTTCATGCGGCAATGCTAGCAAGACCCGGGGGCATTCCTGATCGCTTATCATCGCCGACCATGGATCTGAGCGGCTTTGTGGATGTTTTTCTGCATCTGGATAAACACCTGGCTGCCATGGCGCAGGCTTGGGGTCCGTGGATTTACGCCGCGCTTTTTGCCATCATTTTCGTGGAAACCGGGCTGGTCATCATGCCCTTTTTGCCCGGTGACTCCTTGCTTTTTGTTGCCGGCGCCATCGCCGGGCTGGGCGGACTGGATTTGTTCAGCCTGTGTGCGCTGCTTAGTCTTGCCGCGATCCTCGGTGATTTTGTGAACTATTCGATCGGCCGGCGCGTGGGCGCAAAGGTTTTCTCCTGGGAAAACTCGCGTTGGTTTCATCGCGAGTCCTTTGAACGAACCCAGCGTTTTTATGACCGCTACGGCGCGCTCACCATCATTGTGGGGCGATTTTTGCCCTTTATCCGGACTTTTGCACCCTTCGTGGCCGGGGTTGCCGCCATGGACCGGCGACGCTTTGCTGTCTACAACCTGGTCGGCGCCCTGATCTGGGTGGTCGGGCTTTCTTCGCTGGGCTACGCGGTGGGCAACACAGCCTGGGTGCAGGCGAACTTTTCGCTGGTGACCTTGCTGTTGATCGTGGTCCCTGGTGTGCCGGCGCTTATCGAGGTTTTGCGCCGGTGGTGGCGTTCGCGACGAGGTACTGTCTGATGCCCTTGTGCAAGGCATCGGCCAGTTGATCTCGGTAGCCCGCATCGGCCAGTCGTTGTTCCTCCTCCGGGTTGGAGATAAAGGCGGTTTCGACCAATACCGATGGCACATCGGGTGCTCGCAACACCGCAAATCCAGCGCGTTCGACTTTGGCTTTGTGCAAGCGACCGATGCGGCCGAGTTCGCCAAGCAAGAGGTTGGCAAGATCCGACGATTCGCGTATCTGCGTGCGCGTGCTCAGCTCCAGCAAAACGCGGGTGGCGTCCTGATCACGACGCCTTAAATCGACCCCGCCGAGCTCATCGGCGGCGTTTTCCTTTTGCGCCAGATAGCGTGCGCTTGCGCTGCTTGCCGCACCGTCTGAAAGAACGAAAGCCGATGCGCCCCGCGCTCTGGCTTCGGTAAAGGCATCGGCATGCACCGACAGCATCAAGTCGGCCCGCAATGCGCGCGCTTTGCGCACCCTTTGCCCCAAAGGTACGAAGTAATCGGCTTCGCGAATCAGCGCTGGCCGCAGGCCTTGATCACCGGCAAGCCGTTCTGCGAGTTTTCGCGAGACGTCCAAGACGACGTCTTTTTCCTTCAATCCGCTTGGCCCGATCGCCCCGGGATCTTCGCCACCGTGGCCAGCGTCGATCGCAATAATCCGGCTTGCGGTGCTTGCAGGCGGTGGACTGACCACCGCCGGACCCGACTCGCTTGGCGGGTTGCCCGATGCCGGTGCTACCGCCTTGGCGCTGGGCGCGGTCTTCTGATCAGGGCTTGTGGCTGTTTTGGCCGCTTTGCCTTGCACATCCCGCTTTGCCAAATCCTCGATCAACTGCTCAAGCCCGGGCTCATCGGAGCGGGCTGCAAAACGACGGTTGAGCAGCGCTTGCAAGGGATCGGGCTCCCGGTCGGGATACAGATCAATCATCCAGCGCCGCTGGTAGGGGCCAACCGGCAGGGATTCAAAGATTTCAACCCGAACCGCCTGGCGCAAATCAAAAACCAGGCGCGCAACCTTGGGTTGAAACTGTCCCACCCTTAATTGGGCGATCCAGGGGTCATCGGGCGGAATAATCGAAGGCAGCTGTCGCAAGGCAGCGTCAACCTGAAGGTCTTGCAAGTCGATGACCAGTCGCAAGGGCTGATCCAGCAATTGGTGCTGGACCACCAGACGTTGCTCCAGTTCAAGAGTGACGCGGGTGTAGGCCTGCGAAGGCCAGACCCGCACGCCGAGCAACCCGGCTGCCCAAGCCGTTTGTAGCGGCCAGCCGATCGCATGAAGACCGACTGTCCCGATACCCTGAAGCAAAAACGCGCGCCGCATGTAGCTTGGCCAAGGCCTAGGCTAAATCCTGAAAGGCCGCCATCAGCGCTGCTTGCCCGTCAAAATCGGATCGTGCCCGCAGGCATAGCTGCCTTGCCTGCGAGGGCTCGGGCCAGTGCCATTGCAGCAAGAGGTCCCAGGCGGGCAAAAGCGCTTTTTCCGGCCACTCGACCAGCACCAGATCAAGCGGGTGATCAAATGAGGCTTCAAGTCCCACACCGAGCCAGTCGCCGGGCCGCTCAAGCCGATAAAAGTCAAAATGATGGGCATCGTTGCCAGTACTCAAGGGGTAGCTGTGCATCAGGGCAAAACTCGGGCTTTTGATGCGCTCAGCCACCCCCAGTGCGCGAAGCAAGCTGCGCACAAAGCTGGTTTTGCCGACCCCAAGGTCACCTTGCAAATAAAGCTTCCAGGACGAAGCTTGGCTGGCCATGACCTGCCGATAAACGCTGGCAAGCGATTGGGCAAGCAAGGCACAATCGGCTTCGCTATGAAGGAGTCGTTTGCAAACGATGAAGTCATCAACATCAGACATCAACGCAAGCCCCAGGGAGCCAGACTGGGCCGCTTGGATGCAGGCTTCGGGCATCGGTCATTGGGGTGTGGCTGACGTCAATTTGCAAGACGCCGAACCCGGCTTGTTGCAGTGGCTTGAGGCCGGTTTTCATGGCGAGATGGATTATATGGCGCGCCACGGCTTAAAGCGTGCCCGCCCCGCCGAACTGCTTCCCGGGACCTTGAGCGTGTTGATGGTCGCCATCAGTTACCGGCCGCCCGAGCCTGAATGGCTGGACCGAGCCTGGGCATCGCTTGAGCAAGGCGACCGGGCGACGATTTCGCTGTATGCCCGCGGAAGGGATTACCACAAGGTGCTCAGAAAGCGATTGCAAGCGCTCGGTGTTGCTTTGGCGGCAGCGCTGCCCGGGTTGCGCTTTCGCGCGTTTTGCGATTCAGCGCCGGTGATGGAGGTGGCCCTCGCCAATCGGGCGAAGCTTGGCTGGCGCGGAAAAAACACCTTATTGCTCAACCGCCAGTCCGGTTCGATGTTTTTTCTGGGATCCCTCTTTATCAACATGCCGCTTGAGCGGCTACCCCAAGCCTTGCTCAGCGGTCCGGGCAGTGGGGATACCGAACACTGCGGCTCTTGCCGTGCCTGCCTTGATGTATGCCCCACGCAGGCGCTGGTTGCTCCCTTTCAACTTGACGCCAGGCGCTGCATTTCCTATCTCACAATCGAACACAGCGGCCCTATCCCCGAGGGCTTGCGCAGCGCCATCGGCAATCGGATCTACGGCTGCGACGATTGTCAGCTGATCTGTCCCTGGAACAAGTTCGCAGTGGCGATGCCGATCAAGGATTTTGCCCAACGTCCGGAACTCGAAAACCTGAGCTTGATCGAGGCGCTGACCTGGAGCGAAGACGAATTCTCAAGGCGCACCGAGGGCAGTGCGATCCGTCGCATCGGCCACAGGCGCTGGCAGCGCAATGTGGTGGTGGCCTTGGGCAATTTTCTGGCCGGTCGGGTTACCCATCATGCAGGCACTCCAAAACCGACCTCGGGAGCAAATCTGCAGGCGCTCAAGGCGCAAAGGCGTGAAGCCCGCCAGGCGCTGGCTAGAGCGAGGCTTGAGGCCAACACCATGCTTGCTGAGCACATCGACTGGGCGCTTTCTTGCAGCAGCACCTGATTGGGCCGCAGGCCGTTGGCTTTTTTGGTGTTGTAGCTAGCCTGCCCAGGCCATCCACCAGGGTAGGGTAAAGGCCGAAGCCAAAAGCGACAAGCTGATTAACTGGGCCACGAAAAGCCCGTCGCCGCCCATGCGTGATGCCAGTACATAAGAGGCGGGCGAAGTGGGCAGGGCGCTATACATCACCACCAGCAGGCCCGGCAGTCCATGAATACCCAGCAGCGGGCAAAGCACGATGGCAATGGCGGGCATCACGATCAGTTTGATGCTGGTCAAGCCAAGCGCAAGCCAGCGATCGCCCACCGAAATCCCTTGTTGGGCGCGCGGCCAACGCAAGGCTGCGCCCACGCACAGTAAACCCAGAGGAAGCGCTGCCTGCCCGAGCCGGCTCAGACTCGATTGCACAATCTCCGGCAGGGGCCCGTCGAGCGCACGCCAGAGCAAGCCGCCTAGCGTGGCGATGATCAAAGGGTTGCGGGCCAGTTCGCGCCAAAGCGTCTGCTGGCCGAACTTGGCCATCGGGTATACCGCAGCAACATTCAAACAGGGGATGAGCACCGCAATCATGATTGAAAAGAGCGCAACCCCTTCGGCACCGCCTAAGCGCTCGGCCAAAGCCAGTCCCAGATAGGAGTTGAAGCGAAACGCGGTTTGTGCGCCGCTTGCAAAGCGTTGGACCTGGATGCGCGGGATCCAACGGCACATCATCGAAAGCGCAAAAGCTGCCGAGGCACTCAAGCCGGCAGCAAGCATCATTGGGGCAACCGCTTGCACCTGTCCCGGAGCACGCACGATCGATACAAAAAGCAGCACTGGAAAGAGGATGAAGTAATTGAGCTTTTCAAGCATGACCCAGCCCGCTTCGGGCCAGGAAAGGCTGCGGCGCAGAGCAAAGCCAAGTGCCATGAGCGCAAACTCGGGGCCCAGGAGTTCAAGCACAGACATGCGAACTGTGGGAGGATTCGGAGCGATGCAACTTGCTCAGGATACGCAACCGGGTATGCGCGACGAACATGGTGTGGAGGCTTTTTGCGACGCCTTGTGGCTTGAAGACGGATTATCGCCCGCCACAAGGCTTGCCTACCGGCGCGATTTGCTGGCCTTCACGCGCTTTTTGGATCAATCGGGATGTTCCCGCGAACTGCTGCATGCGCGCCATGAGGATTTGCTGGCTTATATCGCTTCCCGACACAGCGACAGCAAGGCAAGTTCAGCCAACCGCAGGCTTTCGTGTTTGCGGCGCTACTACGGCTGGCTGATGCAACGCGGGCTGCGCAAGGACGATCCAAGTGCCGGGATTCGCTCAGCGCGACAATCCCCCCGTTTTCCAAAGACGCTTGCCGAAGAGCAGGTTGAGGCTTTGCTCACAGCACCTGATACCGCGGGACTGCTCGGTTTGCGCGACCGGGCGATGCTGGAGACGCTTTACGCTACAGGTTTGCGGGTGAGCGAGTTGGTTGGATTACGCGTGTCCGAAGTGTCGATGCGCGACGCTGTCTTGCGGGTGATTGGCAAGGGCAACAAGCAGCGCCTTGTCCCCCTGGGTGAAGAAGCGCTCCACTGGGTGCAGCAATGGTTGGCCGATGGGCGCAGCCGGTTGCTTGCCGGCAAGAGCTCGGATGTCTTGTTTCCGACAGCCAAGGGCGAGCCGATGAGCAGGCAGCGCTTTTGGGTGTTGATCAAACAGTATGCGATCCGTGCGGGCATTCAGGCCGCCTTGTCGCCGCACGGCTTGCGCCATGCTTTTGCAACCCACTTGCTCAATCATGGTGCAGACTTGAGAGTGGTTCAATTGCTCCTTGGCCATGCAGACATTACCACCACCCAGATCTACACCCATGTTGCACGCGAACGTCTGCGCCAACTCCATGCCCAACACCATCCGCGAGCCTGAGCCAGGCGATGCGATGAAGGCAGTAGCCGCCAATGACTGATACCCCGGCGATTCTTGCGCTCATGGCGGTTTTTGCCTACTTGATCGGCTCGATTTCCTTTGCGGTTTGGGTAAGTCAGTGGATGGGTTTGCCCGATCCGCACAGTTATGGCTCTGGCAACCCGGGTGCAACCAATGTTTTGCGCACCGGCAACCGCCAAGCGGCGATATTGACGCTGCTTGGCGATACCGGCAAAGGCGTGTTGGCTGTGGCGCTTGCGGCCGCTACGGAAAAGCTGCATCAGCAGGGCATGGCCGGACTCGCTGTCGTGGGTTTGGCAGCCTTTCTGGGGCATTTGTTTCCACTGTGGCACCGCTTCCAAGGAGGCAAGGGCGTTGCGACCGCGGCCGGTGTCTTGCTGGTGCTTCAGCCCTGGATGGGTCTGGCCACCGTCCTGACCTGGTTAACAACAGCCTACGTCTTCCGCTACTCCTCACTGGCAGCCTTGACCGCGGCTTTTTTTGCGCCTGCGTTTGCCTATTTTTTTCATGGCGGCTGGGACTTGGTGCTGGGGGTGAGTTTGATGAGCGGCTTGCTTGTGCTGCGGCACCGTCCCAATATCGTGAAGCTGCTGAGGGGTGAGGAGTCGAAAATCGGGCAAGCTTCCAAGGAACAAACCGATCCCGAGGTCTAGCCAGCGTCTGAAAGCGAGCCTGATGGAAAGGTCCACCACATCAATAGCCATGGTGCAGGATGCGTTTCGCTTTGGTGTTGACCTGGGCGGCACCAAAACCGAGGCGATTTTGCTCGATCCGCAGGGGCTGCCGATTTGGGGGCATCGAGTGTCCACGCCCAAAGGTGACTACCGCGCGAGCCTCGATCAAATTGCGGCGCTTTTGCGCGCGGCGCGTCAAGCGCATCCGCAGGCAAGTGCATGCAGCGTTGGGATTGGCATACCCGGCTCGCTCGATGAAGATGGCATCGTGCGCAACGCGAATTCAACCTGGTTGATTGGCCGATCGATGCGCAACGATTTGCAATCGCTGCTCGGCCAGCGCGTTGTGATTGCCAACGATGCCAATTGCCTGGCCATGTCCGAGTTTGCTGATGGGGCGGCAGCAGGTTTTGGCAGCGTCTTTGCCGTGATTTTAGGGACCGGCGTGGGCGCAGGCCTTGTGGTGAACGGCAAACTCTGGGAGGGTGCGGGCGGTCTTGCCGGCGAATGGGGTCATGTGAGCTTGCCCTGGCCACGACAGGATTGGGCTGAATCGCCTGGGCCGACATGTTGGTGCTCGCAGCAGGCCTGCATCGAATGCTTTTTGAGCGGACCAGCACTTGCAGCCGACATCGGCCGCGACGACGGCAACGCACAACTGGCCTTGTCCGACCCGAAAGCCGCCGCTGCGCTTGAGCGCTACTACGATCGCCTGGCGAGGGCGCTGGCCATGGTGATCAACATCATCGATCCACAAATCATTGTCCTGGGCGGAGGGCTCAGCCGTATCGACTCGCTTTACACCGAAATCCCCTTGCGCTGGCAGACCTGGGTTTTTTCAAACCGTCGCCCCAAAACCTTGCTCAGGCCTGCGCAACACGGTGACGCTTCAGGCGTTCGGGGTGCAGCCTGGCTCGTTGAGGGTCTCTAAAGGCCAGCGGGGGCGAACGGCGGCGCCGACGCTGGCAAGCTCAAGGCCACGCAGCCCTTCGCCGCGCGCAAAACGCAGGGCTGCTGCAAGCGCGATCATCGCGCCATTGTCGGTACAAAGATGCAGCGCCGGGAAATGCAGGCTGATGCCCTGGCGCTCGCAGGCTTGGCCAAGCTGCCGTCTGAGTTCGCGATTGGCGCTCACACCCCCGGCGATGACCAGTCGCTGCTCGCCGGTTTGAGCCATGGCAGCCATCGACTTCCTGACCAGGACTTCGCAAATCGCTGCTTGCAAGCTGGCTGCAAGATCTTGGCGTTGACCCGCGCTGAGCGCTGCCATCGAAGCGCTATCGTCTTGCCGCACCCCCAATGCTGCCAGCTTGGTGCGAACAGCGGTTTTTAAGCCGCTGAAGCTAAAGTCCAGATCGCCTGAGCGCAGCATCGGACGCGGGAACGCATGACTTAAGGGGTTGCCGCCTTGCGCAAGCGCGGCAATCGCCGGGCCGCCAGGGTAGCCCAGGCCCATCATTTTCGCGCTCTTATCAAAAGCTTCGCCTGCGGCGTCATCCAGCGTATCGCCAAGCAATTCATACTGGCCAAGCGCTTTGACCCGCATCAGCTGCGTGTGACCGCCCGAACAAAGCAGCGCAACAAAGGGGAAGGATGGCGGCGCATCGTCTAGCAGCGGCGAGAGCAGATGCCCTTCGAGATGATGGATGCCGAGTCCCGGCACGCCAAGACTCAACGCCAGGGCGCTGCCCACGGAGGCTCCCACAAGCAAGGCCCCGGCCAGCCCCGGTCCCTGGGTCCAGGCCACCGCATCAAGCTCGCTCAAGGGGAGAGCGGCGTCTTGCATACAGCGCAAGATCATCGGACTTAAGCGCGCGAAGTGATCCCTTGAGGCAAGCTCGGGGACCACGCCCCCATAACGCTCATGCATCGCCACTTGCGAGTGCAAGGCTTGCGCGAGAATACCGCGGTCGCTGTCCAACAAGGCAACCCCGGTATCGTCACAGGATGTTTCAAGACCTAAAACCAGCATGGACCCGATGATGCATGATGTGATCGTGGTGGGCGCAGGCGCAGCAGGGCTATTTTTCGCCGGCAGTCTGCCTCCGGGCCGATTTCGGGTGCTGCTGCTTGATCACAGCGCCAAACTGGCTGAAAAAGTTCGGATCTCGGGCGGTGGGCGCTGCAACATCACCAATCTGGAAGCCGGCAGGCTTGAGCGCTACCTGGGCCGAGAGCCCCGCTTTGCGCGACAAGCGCTGGCCGGATTCGGACCCGAGGCCTTTTTAAGTGCTTTTCGGCGCGATGGCTTATCGGTGCACGAAAAGCATCGTGGGCAGCTCTTTTGTGATCAAGGCAGCAACGCGGTCATTCGCTGGCTTGATGCCCGCGCTCAGGCCGCTGGTGCCAAGCGGCTGATGTCCACAAGGGTTCACGCGGTTCGCCATGCAACAGCAGAAACGGGTTTCATCCTTGAGAGCGACGCCGGCAGCCTCTCATGCCGCATGCTGGTGATCGCAAGCGGTGGGCCGTCGATTCCGGCAATCGGGGCAAGCGATTGGGGACAGGTTCTGGCCCGTTCGATGGGGCTCGCGGTGGTGCCACCGCGCCCCGCCTTGGTTCCGCTGATTGTGCAAACCCCCTGGACTTCAGAGGCGTCGCTTGCCGGCGTGTCGATGCCGGTGCGGGTCAGTCTGTCCGGGCAGAGCCATGCGCCAGCCTTCGATGAGGATCTCTTGTTTACCCATCGCGGTTTGTCGGGACCGGCGATTTTGCAGCTGTCTTCGTATTGGTCCGAGGATCAAGCCATCGATGTGCGGTGGGCGCCGGCAAGCCTGGCGGCCGACTTTGCCGAGGACTGGGTCAAGCGTAAGGCGCTTGTGGCGTTCAACCCCGAGCGCATGCTCAACGGTTCCGATCCGGCGCTTGCCATGCCCAAGCGGTTTTTGCAGCAACGCTTCGGCCCCTCCGGTGCGCGGCTGCCCGATCTGAGTGCTCCGATCCAGCAATGGCCTGACCGCGCAATCCGTCGGCTTGGCGAGGTCCTCTTGCGTGACCGTCTTCAGCCCAGTGGCACCGAGGGCTGGAAAAAAGCCGAGGTGGCAGCAGGCGGTGTAGAGGTGCGCGAACTCGATCCGCGCAGCATGCAATCCTTCAAGCACCCTGGCATGTTCTTTATCGGTGAGGTGGTTGACGTCACCGGGTGGCTGGGCGGCTATAACTTTCAATGGGCTTGGTCGTCCGCTTGGAGTGCAGCGCGCGCAATATCGGTTATACTAGAAGGCTATCTCAAGTAAAACGAGTGATAAATCTATGCCGATTATCCGAGTCAAGGAAAACGAGCCCTTTGATGTCGCACTGCGTCGCTTCAAGCGCACCATTGAAAAGACCGGAATCATTACTGAGCTGCGAGCCCGGGAGTTTTATGAAAAACCCACGGCCGAGCGCAAGCGAAAAAAGGCTGCTGCGGTGAAGCGTCACTACAAACGTATCCGGAGCATGATGCTGCCCAAACGCAAGTACTGATCGCTGACTTTTGCGCACCATGCGTTTAAAAGAGCGTATCCAGGAGGATATGAAGTCAGCGATGCGCAGTCGCGATCAAGAACGCCTGCTGACCATCCGTATGCTGCTGGCAGCGATCAAACAAAAGGAAGTGGACGAACGCTTGCTGCTTGACGATGCAGCGATCGTTTCGATCACCGATAAGCTGATTAAACAGCGCAAAGATTCAATCGAGGCTTATCAGGCTGCCTCGCGCCAGGACCTTGCCGATAAAGAACAGGCCGAAATCCTGATCCTGCAAGCCTACATGCCCCGGGCTGCCGACGCTTCGGAAATCGAAGCGGTGATTGAGCAAGCGCTGCTAGACGCGTCAGAAACAGGGCCCGCAGCCATGGGTAAGGTCATGGCGCAGGTCAAGGCAGCACTCGCAGGGCGGGCCGATTTGTCTGCCGTCTCCCAGCAAGTCAAGCTGCGTCTGAGCCGTTAAGCTTCGTCCAGGGTTTCATCGCTCGCGCGCACCGGTGAGGCTCGACGTGGTCGAAGTCCGCCTTGCTATGCTTGTTGCGCTGTGATTCCCCAGGCCTTCATTCAAGAACTGCTCGATCGAACTGACATCGTTGAGGTGGTCAGCGCCCATCTGCGGCTGAAAAAAGCCGGCGCAAACTATAGCGGTCTTTGTCCCTTTCATGGCGAGAAAACGCCCTCGTTCACCGTCAGTCCGAGCAAGCAGTTTTATCACTGCTTTGGCTGCGGCGCGCATGGATCTGCGATTGGATTTTTGATGGAGCATGTGGGCATGGGCTATGTGGAGGCGATCGAAAGCCTTGCCCAGCAACAAGGGCTCACCGTGCCGAGAGAGCGCGATGGCCAGCCCAAAGAAGCGATCGACGAGCGCAAAGCCTTGCTCGAGTCGATGACCAAGGCCGCAAACTTTTACCGTGAGCGACTCAAAGACGCCGACCGCGCGATTCAATACCTGCGCTTGCGCGGACTCGATGGCCGTAGCGCAGCGCGCTTCGCTTTAGGCTATGCGCCAAGCGGCTGGCATGCGCTTGAGGCCTGTTTTGCCGAGTACCGTTCGCCCCTGCTTGTGACTGCCGGCTTGGTCATCGAACGAAGTGCCGACGCCGAAGCCGCCGAGCAGCCCCAGGGCAAGCGTGATCAACGCGAATGCTGGGATCGCTTTCGAGATCGGATCATGTTTCCGATTCGAAACCCGCGAGGTCAGGTCATCGGTTTTGGCGGGCGGGTGATCGATCAGGGCGAACCCAAGTATCTCAACTCGCCCGAAACGCCTTTGTTCTCCAAAGGGCGCGAGCTCTATGGGCTTTTCGAGTCGCGCGACGGGTTGAGGCGTGAAAACCAGGTTTTGGTGGTTGAGGGCTATATGGACGTGGTGATGCTTGCGCATCATGGTGTCGATTTCGCGGTCGCAACACTGGGAACCGCAACCAGCAGCGAGCATCTGGCCAAACTCTTAAAGCTGGTTGACCGGGTGGTTTTTTGTTTTGATGGCGATGCTGCCGGTCGGCGCGCTGCATGGAAGGCTTTGAATACTGCCTTGCCGCACGCGGTCGACGGTAAACGTTTCGAGTTTTTGTTTCTGCCGGCTGAACACGACCCCGACAGCTTTGTGAGGCTTGAAGGCGTGCAGGGAGTGGCCAAAGCGCTTGAGTCGACAGAACCTTTGTCGGCTTTCCTGATGCGCGAACTCCTCAGCTTGCACGGGCAAGACAGTGCTGAGGATCGGTCTTCGCTGCTTGCCGCGGCGATTCCGCTGGTTGCGCAATTGCCGCTGGCAGCTTTGAGAATGCAACTGAGCCGGGAGTTGGCCGAGCGAGTTCGCATCAGCGTGAACGAGCTCAATCAGTTGCTGCAACAACAGCTTGCAAAGCAGGCAAAACGTCATCAGAGTTATCGCGATGTCCTTGTGCAAACGCAGCCAGAGGCTCGCGCCGATGGCTCCTTGCCTGCTTCAGTTCGGCCTGGGGATCTGGAAGCCAGCAGAGGCGCAAGCGGGGCGCAAGGGGCAAGAAGTCAACGCGCAAGCAGCTATGGATTGCGGCAACCACAGCTGATTGCACCGCGCCATGAGGCCATTGGCCTGACGGAAAAGGCGATCGTGTTGTTGCTGCGCTTTCCGGCAATCACGCTGCGCGATCGCTCCGCGCTTGAAATGTTTTGGCCAGATATTGTGGTGGAAGCGATTCGTCTTGATCGCTCGGGTGCAGACCAGGAGGAAGCCGATTTGGCAGGGATGAGTCTGCGTTTGGATAAGCTTTGCGCTCGGGATCCTGAGCGCTGGACGCCATGGCGGCAGCGTTTGAGCCGCGCCATGGCCTGGGCGATGCTGATCGATGGACAGGCCGCATCGAGCGAGTATCAAGGCGCGTTACTGCAACTTGCTGATCAAAGGATCAGGGAATTGATCGACCAAGTGGTCCGCGAGGGTTTGGAAACCACGGCTTCGCGTTCGCGCTATGAGGACTTGATGGCGCAAAGGCGCGCGATTCGGGCCGGAGAAATCAGTCTGACTTGACACTGCGGTTATAATCAAAGGTTACGCTGCGAAAGTCCGCGAAGGACTCGGTGCGGCGCTTCGTCGTGACGTTTTGGGAATCGTTCATGCCTGCTCATCCAAAATCTACCGCCGCTCCGTCGACTTCGGCCACGGACCCATTGGTCCCGGCAAAGCGGAAAAAGGCGGCTCAAACGGCAAAGCGAGCCGGTGAACCCGCTCAGACTGGCGCAAGCGCTCGGCCCCTTAAGTCTGTCACAACGGCCAAAGCAGCGGCGAAGGCAACGCCTGCGAGCAGGAGCAAAAATCCAGCAAAGGAGGCTGACGTGCAAACGCAGCGCGAGGAAGTCCTGCAAGCGTCGGTAAAAGCTCCGGCCAAAGCTTCCGCCAAAGCAAAGGCAAAGGAGAAAACAAAAGCTCCCGAGGCGGCGCCAAGTGCTGGGGTTGCGACGACTTCCGCCCGGAAAGCGTCAAGTACGACTGAGCCAACCAAGGCAGCAACCAAGGCA
>DDPV01000023.1:15703-21759 GCA_002342365.1 Burkholderiales bacterium UBA2459
AGCAAGGCCGCAACGAAGCCCGAAACGAAGACGGCGACAAGTAAGCAAGCAGCCAAGACGACGGTCGCCAAACCTGCGGCCGCGACTGCAGCTGCCGAGCCAGCTATCAAGGCCTCCAAGTCTGAAGCCGCAGCACAACATAAGGCGGCTGGCCAGTCGATTGCGAAGGGGAAACCGGCAAAGCAGGTTCAAGCTGTTCCTCAAGAGGTCGCCGCGGCGCCGGTAAAGGGCGCCACAAAAACCAAAGTAGCCCCCAAGGCAAAGGAAGCGAGCTTGGCCGCTAGCCACGCTGCCGCTAACGTCGAGCACAAGCCTCTCGCGAAAGCGGCGCAGCCTAAGGCTGCAAAGTCAGCACGAACCGACGTGACCCGATCTGAGACGACCGGATCGCGCAAGTCAGAGACCACCGAAGCGCCCAAGGCCGATACAAGCGAAGCCGCACCCTCCAAAACCGTGACAAAGCGCCCTGCCACCAAGCAAGTGGCAACGAAGCCAGCCGCGACGAATCTGGAAGCTGCGCAGCAAGCAAGCGGCAGCGCGCCTGCGCCGCAAGCAAAGGCACAGACTGGGAAGTCAAAGACCAAGGCCAAGGCTGGCGGCGCCGATGAGATTGCCGAGGATGATCTCGATCTGGATGTTGCCGATCACGCGCCAGTGGCCAGGTCGAAATCCAAGGATGCTTCAACAAGCAAGCGTGGCCGACCCAAGAAAGCCGACGAGGCTGAGGTTTCGGATCCGGTTGGCGAAGACCTGATTACGGGCGATGAAGAATTTGGCGATGAAGAGGTGCCGCCGGAGATCGAAGAGGTTGAGGCGATCGAAGTTGCGCCAAAGCCCAAAGGTCGTCGCGCCAGCGCAAAAGAAAAGGCGTTGATCAAAGAGGCTTTTGCCCGGCGGGCGCTGTCCGAGGAAGAACTCGAGGCCAAGCGCAACAAGCTCAAGCAACTTATCCGCCTTGGCAAAGAGCGCCGCTACCTGACCTACGGTGAAATCAATGACCATCTCGGCGAGGACCTCGTCGATGCCGAGGCGATCGAATCGATTATTACCACCTTCAACGATATGGGCATTCAGGTCTTTGACCAGGCCCCGGATGCTGAAACGCTGATTATCTCTTCCGACGCTCCAGTGGTGGCGAATGATGACGATGCCGAGGAGGAAGCCGAAGCCGCCTTGTCAACGGTGGACAGCGACTTTGGGCGCACCACCGATCCGGTTCGGATGTACATGCGCGAGATGGGGTCGGTCGAACTTCTCACCCGGGAAGGCGAAATTGAGATTGCCAAACGGATCGAAGAGGGACTGAAGGACATGGTCATGGCCATCTCGGCCTGTCCGATGACCGTTCAAGAGATTTTGAACGATGCCGATGCGATTCGAGAAGGAAAAAAGCGGGTCGATGAAGTGGTTGACGGTATCGTGGACCCGAACGCTGCCGAACCCGATCCATCGCCGCCGCCGCAGGCGGCCGATTTTGCCGACGAGGAAGAAGAGGGTGCGGCACTCAACGCCAAGCTCGAAGAACTCAAGGCTCTGGCGCTTGAACGATTTGACCGGATTCGCGTGAGTTTTGATCAAATGCGCGCAGCCTTCGACGAACAGGCCTATCAGTCCGAGGCTTATCACAGGGCGCAAAAGTCGATTCAGGATGTGCTGCTTGAAATCCGCTTCACCGCGAAAATGGTTGAGCGCCTGGCCGATACCTTGCGCGGTCAGGTCGAGCGGGTGCGTGCTTTTGAGCGTCAACTCAGCAATCTTTGCGTGCATCGCGTTGGCATGTCCCACAGCCACTTTGTTGCCCAGTTTCCCGGCCACGAAACCAACTTGCTGTGGGCTGAACAGCAATTGCAGCAAGATCAGCTTTGGAATGGCGTGCTCAGGCGCAACATTCCAGCGGTTCAGGATATTCAGCAAAAACTGATCGACTTGCAGGCGCTCGTCTTGTTGCCGCTTGCCGATTTGAAAGCGATCCACAAGCGCATGGTCGCTGGTGAGCAAAAAGCACGTCGGGCAAAAAGGGAGATGACTGAGGCGAACCTGCGCCTGGTGATTTCCATCGCTAAGAAATACACCAATCGCGGTCTGCAGTTTCTCGACCTGATCCAGGAAGGCAACATCGGATTGATGAAAGCGGTCGATAAGTTCGAATACCGGCGAGGCTATAAATTTTCTACCTATGCGACCTGGTGGATCAGGCAAGCGATCACGCGTTCAATTGCGGATCAGGCACGAACGATCCGTATACCCGTCCATATGATTGAAACGATCAACAAAATGAATCGGATTTCAAGGCAGATTCTGCAAGAGACCGGGCAGGAGCCTGATCCGGCGACTTTGGCCGAACGCATGGATATGCCCGAGGACAAAATCCGCAAGATTTTGAAAATCGCCAAAGAGCCGATTTCGATGGAAACACCGATTGGCGATGATGATGATTCGCATCTGGGCGATTTCATTGAAGACACCACAACGCTTGCGCCTTCCGATGCAGCCTTGCACGAGTCGATGCGCGATGTGGTGAAAGAAGTGCTTGATTCGCTCACGCCGCGTGAAGCCAAGGTTTTGCGGATGCGCTTTGGTGTGGAAATGAGCACAGACCACACCTTGGAAGAGGTCGGCAAACAATTTGATGTCACCCGCGAGCGGATTCGACAAATCGAAGCCAAGGCCTTGCGCAAGCTTCGTCATCCGAGCCGCTCCGACAAGCTCAAGAGCTTTCTTGAGGGAGGCTAGCTCGGGGGCGGTTCGGTAAGTTGTTCTTAGGAAGTCGCTCTAGGTGAGTCGTTCCAGATGATTCGTTCTAACTGAGTCATTCAGTGGTCGGGGTCCAAGCGCTGCAAATCTTCCCAGCGCTCAAGTAAAGTCGTCAGCGCCGATTCGATCGACTCAAGGCGCGATTTGTCGCGCCGCAGTTGCTCGGGACCACCACGAAAATAGTCAGGTGATGCCATTGACGTTTCAAGCGCTGATTGCTCGGTTTCGAGCGCATCGATGCGGTTTGGAATCTCACGAAGTTCGCGCTGCTCCTTATAGCTGAGTTTGCGAGGCTTCGTTGCCATCGTCGCTTGCGGCCCAGAGGCGCTGATCGCAGCCCCTTCTGTTGGCTGTAAATCCCCGGCCTGCTTTGTATCGGACATCGGATGGATAGCGGTCGTCTGCCGTGGCGCTGTTGTCTGCCGTATCGCCGCTACCTGCTGCGGGCCTGCGGATTCGCTTGGCCACTGTCCGCCCTGATCGATCCAGTCACTATAGCCACCAGGGTATTCACGCCAGAAACCGTTGCCAAGTGCAACCAGCGTTTGCGTTGCTACCGCGTCCATGAAGGCCCGGTCGTGGCTCACTAAAAGCACGCTGCCTTCGTATTGCTGCAGACCCGATTCTAATAATTCGAGCGTTTCGAGATCGAGATCGTTGGTCGGCTCATCAAGAATCAACAAATTGGCAGGTCTTGCAAACAAGCGTGCAAGCAGCAGGCGATTTCTTTCCCCACCTGAAAGCGTTTTAACAGGTGATTGTGCACGCCGCGGTGAAAAGAGAAAGTCGCTCAGATAACTCATCGCGTGAATGCGTTTGCCGCCCACTTCGATCCAGTCCGATCCGGGGCTGATCGTTTCCACGACGCTGCGCTCTTCATCGAGTTGCTCGCGCATCTGGTCGAAGTAGGCAAGCTGCCACTGGGTGCCTTGCTTGATTTCCCCAGCGGTCGGATTGATCTGACCTAAGACGAGGCGAATGAGTGTTGACTTCCCGATCCCATTGGGGCCAATCAAGGCCACCCGATCGCCCCGCATCAGCACCCAGTCCAATTGTTTCACCAATACCCGCCCGGTTGGGGTCTGGTAGCCAAGACCCTTGCATGCGAGGACTTGTTTTCCTGAGCGTTCCCCGCTGTCGAGTCGAAGTTGGACCTGTCCCACGCGCTGTCTGCGCGCCTCCCGCGCCTCGCGAAGCGCTTCAAGGCGGCGAACCCGACCCTGGTTGCGTTTGCGCCTGGCCTCAACCCCTTGTCGAATCCAGGCCTCTTCTTCAGCCCAGAATCGGTCAAAGCGTCGCTTTGCCTGATCCTCGGCAGCCCATTGGTCGGCCCGCAGGCGCTGGTAGTCACTGAAGCGGCCCGGATAGTTTCGCAGGACGCCGCGCTCGAGTTCAACGATCCGGTTCACCACCCGGTCGAGGAAATGCCGATCGTGGGTGATCACAATGCTTGTGCTCACCCGCTCGATGGCTTCTTCCAAGGTACGAATCGCGGCCAGGTCGAGATGGTTGGTCGGTTCGTCCAGGAGCAGAAGATCAGGTTTGAGCGCAAAGGCTAAGGCGAGCGCGGCGCGTTTTCGCTCGCCGCCGGATAAGCCCTCGGTAGGGCGATCGGCATCCAAACCGAAGCGGTCGAGCCAGGCCCGGATATCGGCAAGCCTTTGCCAGGCCTCGGGTTCTTCTGGCATTTCGCTGAGTTGCGCTCGCGCAAGCAGACTCAGGAAAATAGTCTCACGATCAATCCACTGAGGTTCTTGCTCGACGCTGATGCAGCGAACACTGTCCTCGCGCTGAATCAGTCCTTCGTCGGCCGTCAACGATCCGGCGATGAGTTTGAGCAGGGAGGACTTTCCACTGCCATTGCGACCGATAAGTCCGAGGCGATCACCGCGCTGAACCGAGAGCGAGGCGCCATCGAGCAAAGGTAAATCACCGAAAGCCAGGTGAATTTGAATCAGTTGGATCAATCGAGTCTCGCTTGGCAGGCCTTGCAACGCGAAGTCGCAACAAGACCCGCATGATAGCGACAGCAGGCAGCGCCAGGGCAGAAACGCTGGGTCGGCCGCGTTGGCGGGCGCTTGGCCGGCTCATCGAGGGCTTTTGCGTTTGCGCATAGACTTTGACAAGTTGCGCTTTTGGAGTTTGCAGCATGCGTCGATCGATTCGAATTCAGATTGCCTCGGATTTGCACTTGGAAATGTTCAGGCGTCCGTTCCCAAACTGGTATCGGGTGGCGAAACTTGGGCCTGAGCAAGCCGACCTGCTCGTGCTAGCTGGTGATATTCATAACGGTGTGGAGGCGATTCGATCCTTTGCTGATTGGCCGATTCCGGTGCTTTATGTTCCGGGCAACCATGAATACTATGAAGCTCATATCGATCCAACCTTAATGGCGATGCGCAAGGCTTCGGAAGGCACTCAGGTGCAAATCCTTTCAGAAAACGCAAGCCTTGTTGATGGCGTGCGCTTTCTCGGCTGCACGCTTTGGACCGACTATGAGCTTTTGGGATCGGACCATCAAAAAGTGCAGGCGATGCAACTTTGCCAGCGTTTTATGGTGGATCACCGACTGATTCAAGGGCTCAACGATAGCCAGCAGGGCTTTATGCCCGAGGATGCCTTGCGCATCCATGAGCGCGAGCGTACCTGGCTTGTGAATCAGTTGCAGTCCTTCCACGCTGGACCAACAGTAGCGATCACGCACCACGGTGTACATCCGCAATCGGTACACCCGCGGTTTGCAACGCATCCGGCAAATCCAGGATTTATATCGGATCTTGGCGCTGTCGTTTCGCTTGCCGATTTGTGGATTCACGGCCATGTTCATGACAGCTTTGATTACATGCTTGGCAACACAAGGCTCGTGGTGAACCCTGGCAGTTATGCGCTTAACATGGCGCAAGCAAAGCATGCCGAGGATTTGCAATGGGAAAACGCAAACTTTGACGCTGCTAAAGTGGTGCAACTGCAATGGGATGACGATGCGTTCAGAGCAGCATCACAAATCAGCGGTTAAGCGCTTGCGCATCGATGGTCGACGTCGTGCTCTGGCAGCGCGACTTGCCAGCCTGTGCGCAGCAACGCTGCTTGCACCTGCTTTTGCACTGGGGTCACCTGAAGTCAGTGTGAAAGATGTGTCGATGCAAGCTATCGATCGGGAGCATTTGCGCTTGAACGTGATCCTGAAAATGGACAACAGCAACCCCTTGCCGATTCCACTTTCCAGCATCCAGTTTCTGGCCCGTATCGAGGATCGCGAAGTTGCCACCGGACAAACAACCGAAAGTTTGCGCTTGCCTGCT
>DDPV01000023.1:21777-32788 GCA_002342365.1 Burkholderiales bacterium UBA2459
CGCTATGAAATCGAGGGAACCGCCGAGCTGGGCGGCGTTTTTCGCATCCCGTTTCGCAAGAACGGTCGCTTTACGCGCGCGCAGCTCCTGGCAGCGATTCGCTCATGATGCGCGTAAAGCCATCCCTCCTCACGAGGGCTTTTTGCCTTGGTAGGCTTGAACCTTGGATTGCGGCATGCGATAGCCGGAGACGCCAAGCGCCGATTCGAATCGCAGCACTTCCAGCCGCCCGCTGACCCAGACTGCCGCTTGCGCAGTTTTTTCGCTGATGGGTTCGTTGCTCAAAACATGAACGATTTGATTGGCTGGCGGCGGCGGCGAGTGAATGCAGGCGCCAAAGTAGGGCACAAGCAAGAATTCGCTGATGCCCTTGGGACTGCGCTCAAGCGGTGCGACAAAACCTGGCAAGCGAATATTTTGTCCGTGCAAGCTCGCAACTGCCGGGGCTTTATCCCATAGCTCGCGTAACTTGGCCATGGCTTCGTTTGCTCGCGGGTCACCATCCTGCAAAAGGGCAAAGTTCATCCCTTCAAGGAGCTTTTCAGGCTTCCAGTCGCTCGGAATCAAATCGTCCCAGCTCAAATCGCGGGTTTTGGATGACGCTGTTGTGTTTGACGCCACTCGGGATGTTGCAACCGGGGGGCTTTGCGCAAGCGTTTGGCAAGGCGCAGCAAGAAGCGCTGCACAGGCAAAAAAGCCGAGTTTCAAAGACTGCCGCCGCTTGGTCAAAGCCAGGCCAAGCGCTTGAGACGGCAGCAAATCGCAAGCCTGGTGGTGCGGCATGATTTGGCGGGTTGACATCGGCATCGGTTGTTTCCTTTTGGTCTTAAGACACGAGGTTGCGCGGCTTTGTCAACGCACCATCATGCCTTGCTGCAATGACAGTCGGTAGGCACGCCAAGCCGGCAACACGCTCACGACGAGGGCACAAGCATACACAGCGCCGATTAAAGGCCATTCATCCTCACGAAACCACTGCGCTGACATGCGCAGTCCTGCTTCGCTTAACAGCGCATCATGAAAGGCAAAAAGCAGGGCACTCAAGGCCAGTAAGGCAATCAGCAGGGCAAGGCTTGCAGCAAGCAAGGCTTCGGTGAGCACAAGCAGGCTGATCTGCCAGGGCCTGGCCCCGATCACACGCAAAAGTGCAAGCTCGCGCTCACGCTCGCGCATCGAAGCGAGCAGACTTGCGCCCATCCCAAGCATGGCAACCACCAGCATCACCGCAGCGAGCAAAGAAAAAGCCGATTCCGCTTTGCCGATCAATTGCCAAAGGTCAGCAAGCGCAAGCGCTGGTGCTGCTGCCGTCATGGCGGCAGGCCCGCCTGATTCGATTTGGCGCTGGGTTCGAAAGAGCAAACTGCGTTGCTTGAGGCCGACAAAGACCGCACTGATTTGTTTGGGGCTCAAATCAAATTTGCGCAGCATCTCAGCTGTCAGCTTAAGGCCCGGCATCGGCGCGCCAGCCTGCCATCCCACATGCAAAGCCTCGATCGCCTCAAGCGAAACAAAAAGGCTGCGGTCAATCGCCGTACCTGTCGGTGCCAGCAAACCAACCACGGCAAAGGGCTTGTCAGCATGGTCTGCGGTTGCGCCAAATCCGATCGCAGCCGCTTGTCCGCCCATACCCGCTTGTCCCGCCACGCCCGCTTGACTACCCACGTTGGCTTGCCCGCCTCCGCCCGCCTGCCCTCTCCGATCTGAGGTGCCTCTTGCCGCGACCGGATCGCTTGCAAAGCCATGTTCGAGCACGATCGAGGCACCCAGGCCGTAGCCAAGTTGTTTGGCAACTGTTGCGCCGATCACCGCCTCAAAGCGCTGGCTGAACGCCCTGCCTTGGGCAAAGGCTAAGGCTTCGGATTCACCGGTTCGGATATGGTCAAAAAAACCGGTCTGCGTGCCGATAACCCGAAAGCCTTGATGCGAATCGCCAAGCGATATCGGAACCGCCCAGGCCACTGCCGGCAGCTCGCTAAGCCATTGCAGCGTTGAAAAGGGCAGGGCATCGCGCGGTTCGCCCAAGTGAAACACGGTCGAGAGCACCAATTGCGCTGGATGGCCTTTCGGTCCGACAAGCAGATCGGTGCCGCTGATCGACTGCGCAAACGATGTTTTCATATCCACGCGTAATCGCTCAATAAAAAATAGCAGTGCGCAGGAAAGGCTCATGCCCAGAACCAAAAGGCACAGGGCCAGCCGCCGGTGCCAGAGACTTTTGCTCGCCAGCTCAAATAAGAGCCCGACAGCCTGAGGGACATGACGATGATTGGGCCTGATGTTAGCCTCCCATGCGCCAGTGACGGTCGAAATGGCCCTCGAGCGCTTGGTGATGGCTGACCAGAATCAGTGCGGTTCCCTGTTGTCGGCACTGCCGGGTCAGCAGCTCGATCAACTGCAATTCCCGCTTGGCATCCAGTGCCGAACTTGGTTCGTCGGCCAAAACCAGTTCAGGACCGCCCAGAAGTGCACGTACTGCGGCGACGCGTTGCTGTTGCCCGATCGATAGGCGGGTGACGCTGCGTCGCATCGCGCTTGGCTCGAGATCGAGTTCGTTTGACATCGTCGTGGCCGCTTGCCGCATCGCTGCAAGCGAGGAAAACTTTGCACTGCGTCGGGAACTAAGCCGGCAGGCAAGCACCATATTGTCAAGCGCGCTCAAGTAGGGAATCAGGTTGAATTGCTGGAAAATCACACCCATATGATCGGCGCGAAGACGGTCGCGCGCTGCCGCCGGCATGCGCCCGAGGCGATGCCCAAGCAGGCTGACGTCGCCTTCAGGGGCAGTCATCAAGCCGGCAATCAGCGCAAGCAAGGTACTCTTGCCGCAACCGCTCGGTCCACTGATCAGCAGCTGTTCGCCAGCCTGCACCTGCCAGCTCGCAAGATCGATCAGGGGATCGTGCTCGGTCCAGGCGAACTTGAGGCCTTTCAGGTCAACTAAGGGCGGGTTCATGGATCGATCGATCGGTGGGAGTTGACGAAAGTGCGAAAAAAAGTACAGAGGAAAGTACAAACGAAAGCGCAAACGAAAGTACAAAAGAAAGTACCAAGGAACAGGATTATTGCAAACCGGTTGTCAACAACAGTTAAGGGAATCAATATGCTTGAGAACATCAATGTCAATCTGGGTTTTGTTACTGGGAGGTCTAAAGTCCTTCAAAGGTCGATGTCTGTGCTCGTCCTGACAAGCCTGAGTCTTTTTTCAGCGGCGTTCGCACAAGATTTTGCCCGCGTTGTGTCGCGGACTGCGAATTTGCAGCAGATCCTGGTGCCCTCCGCCTATTGTGCACAGCGGCTTGCACCCTTGCCTGCGCCAGCGGTCGCCGCCGAGCGTTCAAACGCCGGGGCGGTGGTGGGCGCCATCGCAGGCGGCCTGCTTGGTAGCACCATTGGTCGCGGCGATGGCAGGGTTGCAGCAGCAGCTATCGGTGCGGCAACTGGCGCCTTGATCGGCGATCGGATCGACAACGACCCGGCTACTGCGGCGGTGCCTCCTGGGCTACCTGCGCCGATCAGTCAGGCTGGAGGAATCCCGGGCACCGTGCTTGCAGGCACTGTGGCGCCCACCGATGCGCCTTCAGCGCCTGCGGTTCTTTGTCAGGGAAGTCAGGCGCTCGAAACCCGGGTTTCAGGCTACACCGTGGTCTATGAGTATGCCGGCAAACAGTACAGTGCCCAGCTTAATCGAGACCCTGGCGATCGCCTACCGCTTGTGATCACACCCGATCCGACTTTTCTGAGCCCCGCGCCGATTACCACTTATGCGCCCATCGATCAGCGGCGACGCCGTTACTAAGCGAAGGCCGAAGGTGCTGCAAACTGGCAGCCGGCACGTTTTTCGAGCAAGGCCGAAAAGGCAAGCGTGATCCGATCGCCGTCGCGCGGCCCGATCACCTGCACGCCGTAGGGAAGCCCCTGAGCCGTTTGACCGGCAGGGACTGCAGTGCCTGGCAGTCCGCACAAGGTTGCCATTCCGGCCCAGAACATGGTCTGCGTTGAGGGTTGCGGCTCGCCGTTAACCGGAATCATCCGCTCCCAGCGCTCACCGCTTTGCATATGTTTGAAGGCGGGCATGGAGGCGACTGGGCAAAGCAAGACATCGACTGAATCAAACCAGCTTGCCCAGCGATGCGCCATCGCAATGCGTGCTTCGTGCGCTTGCAGCCATTCCCTGTGGCTCATTGTGTTGGCCTGCACCATCCAGGCATAGTAGTCATAGCCTTCGCGCTCTCGCCTCAGGCCCTTGCGATAGGCTTGCGCAATTTTGCTTTGCTCATCGAACTCCCGGTCCGACAGGCTACGCGAGGTTGCGGCCCGAAGCATACGGATGTAGAGCCGATGCACATCGTCCAGATCAAGCGGCGGACCCTGGCGTATGAGCTGTACGCCGATTTGCTCAAGGCGATCGCCAAGCGCTTCAAGACCTTGAACGATATCCCGGTCAACCGGGCAGGTTTTCGCATCGCTCAGCAGTGCTACCCGCCAGCCTGAGGCTTTAGCCAGGCGAGCGGGCAAGGGTTTAAGGCTGTGCCGGCTCGCATCCTGATCAAGGAGCAGTTCAAAACTCACGTCCAGATCTGCCGCGTAGCGGGCAAGCGGTCCGTAGGCCACCAAATCGGCGCTTGCCTTGGCCTCGGGCAAAGCATGCCCTGCGCCGCTCAACATGCCAATGCTCGGCTTATGCCCGAAAACACCGCAAAAATGCGCTGGCCCGCGAATCGATCCACCAATGTCACTGCCCAATTCAAGAAAGCTCAACCCGGCTGCAAGCGCCGCAGCGCCGCCACCGCTTGAACCGCCGGGCACACGCTGCAAATCGAAAGGATTGTTGGTGGTGCCATAAATCGGATTGAAGCTTTGCCAGTCCGAGAGGCGAACCGGAACATTGGTCTTTCCCATCACCACCGCGCCTGCGGCTTTCAGACGCTTGACCATCAGGGCATCGTCGCCGGCGATGTTGTTGCGCATATCCACGCGTCCGAAGGTGCTTGGATGCCCGCTCAGGTCATAAGACTCCTTGACCGTGATGGGTACGCCGCATAAGGGACCGAGGCTTTGCTTTTGACGCTCCGAGCCACGCTGGATGATGCGATCGATCCGGTCAGCCTGCTGTCTTGCATGATCAAAATCGCGAACGACTACCGCGTTGATCGCTCCATCATGGCTGTGAATGCGTTCAATCTGCGCTTCAAGCGCGTCGCGAGCCTTGAGCTTGCCGCGGCGGATCGCGTGACCGAGCGCAGTAGCCGAGCCAAAGGGCTGAGGGTTTGGCGATTTCATCACGCTGCCAGGCTTCCTTTCTTATCCGCGCCCGACAAAGGGCATGTTGCTTGCCATGACCGTCATAAAAAGTACATTGCTTTGTAGAGGTAACTCGGCCATGTGGAGGACCGATTCGCCAACATGGGCCACATCCATCAAAGGTTCAGCAGCAATCTCACCGTTGGCCTGCGGCACGCCCCTTGCCATGCGTGCAGCCATCGGTGTTTCGGCATTGCCAATATCAATTTGTCCGCAGGCGATACTGAACTTGCGTCCGTCCAGCGCCGTGGAGCGGGTGAGCCCTGTGATCGCGTGTTTGGTTGCGGTGTAAGCGATCGAATTCGGTCGGGGCGCGTAGGCCGCAATTGATCCATTATTGATAATCCTGCCTCCTTGCGGTTGCTGGGATTTCATTTGCCTGACTGCTGCCTGGATGCAAAGAAATGAGCCCGTCAGGTTGGTATCAACCACCCGGCGCCAGCTCTCAAGGGGTAATTCCTCGATCGGCACCGCGGGCGCGCCAATTCCGGCGTTATTAAAAAGCAGGTCAAGGCGCCCAAAACGCGCAACGCAGGCTGCCAACATCGCGTCGACCGAGGCCGGATCGCAAACATCGGTGATCTGCACAAGCGCACGGTCCTCAGCGCCCATGGCCATTTCCAGGGTCTCATGCAGGGCATCTTCGCGGCGACCAGCCAGCACAACGCGATAGCCCGCGCCCAAAAAGGCAAGACTCACCGCCCGGCCCACACCGCTGCCGGCGCCAGTCACGATGGCAACTTTGGATGGGGGAGTCATCGACCGAATCTCCTTGATCACGCGTGGAATCTGCTTATGATGCATGACATTCCAAGGAGAAGTGCATGCGATTGTTTTCATTTCGAGACGGCGCTCGCGTCAAACTCGGTGTTTTGCGCTCGGCTGAAGGCACGAAGTATGCAGCGCTTGACGATATCGCGCCTTGGGCACCTCAGAGCATGCCTGCCTTGTTGGCGATCCCCAAGGCACTTGAGACGATCGCTGCGGCCATTGCAAGCGCGCCAACGGCTTTGTTGCGCGACACAGCCGAGCTTCGTTTTGCGCCCTTGATCCCTGATGCGGGCAAAGTCATTTGCATGGGTTTGAATTACGCCGACCATGCAGCTGAGGGCGGGCATGCCAGACCGGACTACCCAAGTTTTTTCCTTCGCGCAAGCACGTCCTTGCTCGGGCACGGCGAGGCTATGCTGCGGCCGCGCCAGAGTCATCAGCTCGATTACGAGGCCGAGCTTGCGGTGATCATCGGGCAGCGCGCAAGGCATCTGAAGGCGCAGGATGCGCTTGGCTGTGTTGCAGGTTACAGTTTATTTAACGATGCGTCGGTTCGCGATTTTCAGCGCAAAACTTCGCAATGGACGATTGGCAAGAACTTTGATGCCACAGGACCCTTTGGCCCCTGGCTTGTCAGCTGCGATGAGTTGCCCGAAGGTGCAGCAGGATTGCGTATTCGATCGCGCCTCAATGGGCAGGTCATGCAAGATGCAAACACCAGCGATTTTCTGTTTGATGTTCGCGAGGCCTTGGTGCTGATTTCGGCTTGTATGACGCTTGAGCCTGGCGATGTGATCATGACTGGAACACCTGCAGGCGTCGGTTATGCAAGAAAGCCACCGGTTTTCATGAAAGCGGGGGATGTCTGCGAGATTGAAATTGAGGGTGTCGGGCTGTTGAGCAATCCGGTTGTTGACGATGTGGAATAAGTTAAAACAATCGCTCAGCCGGCAAAAGGCGAGCGCGCCGAAAAAAGCCGCCGCTGCCAAGCCTGCGGGCAGCGTGCCAGGGGCTGTGCCGTCTCCGCCTGCCCAAGCTCAAAGCGCGGCTGCAAGCACGCCAAAAGATGCCAAAGACGCAGCCTTGCAGCAAGAGCGCGAGGCGGTCAAAGCAAGTTTTCAGTCCGATCCACAAACGGTGGTTGCCGTTATTCGTGCTTGGCTACACGAGGACGCAAAACGGGCTGCTTTGCCCAAGGAGGACGCCAGGCCCAAGTGAGCGCCAAAATCAGCGCCATGAGGGCAAAAATCAGCGCACAGGCATGAAAGAACTGGTTGGTCGCCATCATGTAGGCCTGTTTAAACACAAGTTGTTCGGCGACAGCAAGCTCACCGTCAGCGCCGATTCCCAAGCTGCGAACAGCCTCCAGATAGCCGATGGTTGCCCCATCGAGCGCCTGAATCCGGCTGCCGAGTTCGACATAGGCTTGCGCTGCCCAGTGATCCCAGGCAGTCACACCGATGGCAGCCCCGAGTGCTGCACCGAGCATGCGGGAGAAATTTGAAAAGCCGGTGGCAGCGGCCAGTCGCTCGTTGGCAATAAGCGAGAGCATGTAACTTTGGATCGGTATGAAAAATATCGCCATCCCAAGGCCTTGTAAAAGGCGCGGCATGATGATCTCCCAATAGCCGGCCTCGAGCGTGAAGCTGCCACTCCAATACGAAGTGAGCGATAAAAGGCTAAAGGAGATCAAGGACAAATACTGCGGATTGAGCCTGTGAATGTTGCGCCCGACCAGCGGTGAAAAAATCAGATTGAAAATGGCAATCGGTGCGATCGCAAGCCCGGCCTGAACCGTGTTGTAGCCCATCACAAGCAGCAGCCAAAGCGGAAAAACCACAACGCTTGCATAGTAGGTCATAAAGCCCACGGTGAGCATGCTCACGCCGGCCGTGTACTGAAACTGCCTGAGCAGGCTCAGATCGACCACGGCCTCCTTTTCGCTCCAGGACCAAGCCACGAAATAGGCCATGGCAAGCAGCCCGAGCAAAGTCGCTGCGAGCACCTTTGGTGACTCGAACCAGTCCTCCTCGCGACCGTGTTCGAGTACCCATTGAAGACTGCCCACGCCGATCACAAGCAGGGCAAAACCGATGCGGTCAAGCGCAATCGGCTTGCGTTCGGATTCATGGTTCTTCATCAGTTTCCAGGTGGTGTAGGCCACGGCGATACCGGCTGGACCGTTGATCAAAAAGAGCCAACTCCAATGCACATGGTCAACCAGATAGCCGCCCAGCACCGGACCGATTACCGGAGCGATGACGACGACCATTGCCCACAGTCCCATCGCCTGCCCCCGCTTTTCAGGGGGGTAGCATCGCAAAAGCAGGGTTTGGGATAAGGGCAGGATCGGACCGCCTGCTAATCCTTGTAACAATCGCATGCTCACCAGCATCTCAAGGCTTGTTGAAAGGGCTGCAAGCATGCTCGCTGCAGTAAAAGCGCTCACAACGGCTACAAAAACACGAACCTCGCCAAAGCGTCGTGCAAGCCAACCGGTAAGGGGCAGTGCGATCGCGCAGGCAATCGAATACGAGGAAATGATGGCGGTGCCTTGCTGTGGCGAAACGCCAAGGTCACCTGCAATCGTTGCAACCGCAACGTTTGCAATGGTGATATCAAGTATCTCCATGAAGGTACCCAGGGAAATCATCAACGTGAGCAAAGCGAGTGCACCGCCTTGCACGGGTTGCAGAACCTGGGTTTGACTCACTGCGCGTGTCGCTCGATGATCTTGCGAATTCGCGCCTGAATCACCGGATCTTCGTGCGGACCTGGGCTCATCGGCGTCAAGACCTTTGTTGCTGCGCTGGCAGCCTTGGCTGCGTCGCCCGACACATGGGTCAAGCGCTGCCCTTCTTTTCGGCGTACATCAACCTTGACCCGCATCGAGAGTCCCACGCGCAAGGGATGCTTCTTCAAATCTTCGGCTTCAAGCGCAATCCGAACCGGTACACGTTGCACGACCTTTACCCAATTGCCGCTCGCTTGCTGCGCAGGCAGCAGCGAAAAAGCCGTCCCCGTCCCTGGCGAGATGCCCACCAGCTTGCCCCGAAAGAGGACCGTATCGCCGTACAAGTCGGCCGAAAGGCTGACGGGCTGGTCCAGGCGCAGCTCAGCGATTTGGTTTTCCTTAAAGTTTGCGTCCACCCACAGCTGATCAAGCGGCACGATTGCCATCAAAGCGCTTCCCTGTGCCACGCGCTGGCCTGGCTGGGCGCTTCGCCTGGCGACCTGACCACTGATCGGTGCCAGGATCTGGGCGCGCTGTTTGATGAGCCAAGCCTCACGCAGTCTGGCAGCCTGACTCAACACGCTCGGGTGCTCATACACCGAGGTATCACGCAACAGCGCTCGGGAGGCGACCGCTTGCTGCTGGCTCGCCTCCCATTGCGAGCGGGCCGCTTCGACCTGCGCCTCGGCTGCGCGAAACTGAGCCTCGGCGTTGCGAAAATCCTCTTGCGTTGTGAGTCCGCGGCTCGCTAAGGCAGCGCGCCTTTCAAGATAGGCCCGATGACGTTCCAAATCATGGTTTGCGCGGGTCCACTCGGCATGCTTTGCCTTGACCTGCGCATCGCTTACCGCGACTTGTCGCCCGAGTGATGTAATTTCTCGAACGGTCTTGGCAAGCTCAGATTCAAGCTCCTGAATCTGGATGTCGATATCACTTTCGTCAAAGGCGAGCAGGGCCTCTCCAGCCTTGACATGATCGGTTTCTGCAACATAAACCTCGCGAACGGTTCCTGCCGTCAGCGCGCTGACCGGGACCACATGACCTTGCACATAGGCGTTATCGGTGGCGACGATATCGCGCAGGTAATGGTTCCAGTAAAGAAGTGAGACCGTTGCGATTGCAAGAACAAGAACGCTCAGAACGAGCAGACGACCTTTGCGGCCCGAGGGCCGTGAAGGCTCAACAGCAGTTTGCATGGTGAACTCAATCGAGGTGGATCAGCACCTTACCGAGAATCTTCATGCTTTCACAGTCCTGATGTGCCGAAATCACATCATGAAGTTGATAGCGTTTGTAAATCTGATGGTGTAGCTTGTTTTCAGCAAGTGCCTGGTTAATGAAGCTTTCTGCTTCGCGATGGGCTGCATCACCCATGGCATAGACCAGTACAAATCGAACCGTCAGATCTTTTGCAAGCATCGGCCAAAAGGGAATGCTGGGCTCCGGGATCGCATCGGAGGCATAGGTGGCTATCACGCCTCTTGCACGCAGGAGCGCGAGGCTGTGCGCAAGGTTCACGCCGAAGGCAACATCGATCACCCGGTCGATGGGGTTATCCTCAGCAAGCAGCTGCCTGCAGGTTTGCACAAGCGGCTCTTCCCTGTAATTGATCACATGATCAGCGCCTGCGCGCAGAGCGGCTTGCGCTTGGTCCTGTCGCGAGACGGTTGCAATCACGCATTGCGCACCATCGAGTTTTGCCATTTGCACTGCGTAAAAGCCAACGGCGCCAGCGCCGCCCAAGACCAGCACCCGCTTGCCGCGAACGCTGCCGTCAGCAAAGACGCAGCGGTGCGCGGTCATCGCCGGTATGCCCATGCAGGCGCCCGCCTCAAAGTCAGCACAATCGGGTAGAACAACGGCATTGGACGCGGGCACGCAACAATATTGCGCGCAGGTGCCCAAGGCTCGCCCCAGGGTAGCCTCATAGACCCAAACGCGCTCGCCGATGCGTTCAGGGCTAACACCTTCGCCAACCGCGTCGATCACGCCCGAGCCGTCCTGATGCGGGATGATTAAGGCAAAGGGCATGCTGTTGTTGCCACGATGTCCGCCGCGATTTTTTGTATCCGACGGATTGACCGCCGAGACTTTGATGCGAACGCGTACTTCGCCCACGGAGGGTTCGGGCACATCGAGTTCGCCAACTTGCAAAACCTCTGCAGCCGGGCCTTTGCGGGTGTAAAACGCAGCTTGCATTGTCAT
>DDPV01000027.1 GCA_002342365.1 Burkholderiales bacterium UBA2459
TTCAGGCTAGGCTATTGCTGATTGATGAACAGGCCCAAAGGGCCTTTTTCAGCGCTTGCACCAGCGAAAAGGCCGAGCTTATCGCAGCGCTTGCCAAGTCCATCGATGAATGCCCCAAGGTATTGAATGCTGAACCGCATGCGCTAGATGCTCAGCAAACGCTGGCTGCAGTGCTCAAGGGCTGCGATCGCTCCGATCGCTGGAGTCTTGCGGATCGCTTCCCGGCTTATCCGCCCAAACTTCGCTTGGTTTCGCCGCAAGCAGTCGGCCGCAGGCGATTGGGTTCTGAGCGCGGGCGCGCCGCGATGCTTCATGCGATTGCGCACATCGAATGGCACGCAATACACCTTGCGATCGACGCTGCGATGCGCTTCACGCATATGCCGCTTGCCTATTGTTTCGACTGGCTTGGCGTGGCTGTCGATGAAGCTCGGCATTTTGCGATGCTCGAGCGCCACCTCAAGCAGCATTACGGCGTCTGTTATGGCGATTTTCCGGCGCACGCTGGCATGTGGGATATGGCTGTTCAAACGCAGACTGATGTGCTCGCCCGCATGGCGCTGGTGCCGCGGGTTCTTGAGGCTCGCGGACTCGATGTCACGCCTGCAATGATCGAAGGACTCGAGCGCCATGGCGATCGGGATGCTGCAGCATGCCTTCGCATCATTCTCGCTGAGGAGGTCAGGCACGTCTGGCTCGGTACTTACTGGTTTCGGCAGGTCTGCTCAGACCGGGGGCTCGACCCTCAGGAACAGTTTGTGCATTGGCTCAAGCGTTTTCGCGTGGCCAGATCGAAAGCTTTGATGAACCTGGCCGCGCGACGTGAGGCAGGATTCAGCGACTTCGAGCTCGATCAGCTCGCATCGCTTGCGCAAACCGGAGCCGGGAAGAACTCGACAGGCGTCATTAACTGATTGCGCTGGCTCTCCAAAGCACCGAGCTTTGCACTCTCGGCCAAATAGGCCTGCCAGCCTGGGTCGGCCTGCATCGCGGCCCGCCGGCTTGCGCGGTCGGCTGCGTCTTTATACATCCAGATGTGAACATACTCGTTGGGATTGCCGGATTCGGTCACCAGGTAGGCCAGTGGCATGCCAAGGTGTTTGGTCTGAACCGGTTTACCCATCTGTTCATAGAGAGCCAGATGTATTTTGATCGTGCCAGGGCGACAAAGGTAAGTTCGAAGGTCGAGCAGCATGGTGGTGCAATCTCCAGAAAGGTGGGGAATCGGTGCCTGAAGGGTGGATGTTTTTCAAGCCTCACGAGAGCTTCAATCTTGCCTGAATGCTTTACCGGGGACAAAGGGCGGCTTGAGGCTTTGGGCTATGCTTGGGTTGAATCTCGCAAAAAAGGAAAGGCGAATGAAACGATCTGGAAACAAGCTCAAGCAGACCGAAGTCAAGAAAGCAAAAGCAGATCCCGCAAGCAGCGAACCGGAGGGAGCCTCAGACCCAGTGCTTGAACACGACAAAAGCGCCCTGGATAGCAAGACTTTGAAGCTGCTTCAGGGATTTGACACCCCCACGATTTGCAATGCGCTGGAGATCGTGGCGCCGGAGCGGCGTTTATTCGGTTATACCGTTGAATCTTTGTTATGCATTTATCCCGAGTTGCCGCCCATGGTCGGATTTGCACGCACCTGCACGATTCGCTCGGCCGAACCCTCGCAACGCGATCCAGTGTCGGAGCGGGACGTCCGTGTGAACTGGTATCGCTATGTGGATGAGGGCGGTCCAAAGCCCAGCGTTGTGGTGATGCAAGACCTTGATGGCCAGCGGGCTGGCTTTGGGTCGTTCTGGGGCGAAGTCAATTCGCATGTGCATCGAGGATTGGGCTCGCTTGGCGTGATTACAAACGGCTGCATAAGGGACGTGCCCATGAATGCAAGCGGTTTTCAAATGCTTGCTGGAAGCGTCAAGCCGAGCCACGCCCATGTTCATGTGGTTGAAATGGGCGGGGCGGTGAGTGTTTGTGGCATGTCCGTGCGATCGGGTGACCTGATTCATGCTGATTTGCACGGCGCGGTGGTGATCCCTCAGCATGTGGCCGGGCAAATCGCCAAGGCGGTCAAACTGCTCAGTCAGCGCGAGGCGGTGATCATCGGCGCCTCCAAGAGGAAAGGCTTTAATTGGCAGGTACTGCGGGATGCGCTTGAGGAGGCCGCCGACATCCATTAAGCGACAACTGGCCTTGTGACATGCGTTGATGGTGCTTGATTGCTTGCCTTCATCGCTCAGCTTGGGATTCGCGATTACCAGGCCTTTGTGATTGCCGTCCTGGTTTTCTTGCTCGTGCCTGGGCCTGGCAATTTGGCATTGATCACGGCAACAAGTCTTGCTGGCATGCGCGGAGGCCTGGCTGCAAGTTTGGGTGTGATCGTCGGTGATCAATGCCTGATCGCACTGGCAATGGCCGGGATGGCTGCCCTCTTGTTAGCCTATCCAGCAGCCTTCCATGTTTTGCAGTGGTTGGGTGCCGGTTATTTGATGTGGCTCGGTGCTTCGATGCTTTTTACATCATCGGGTGCAAAACCTGTGATTGACATGAAGCCTGGACGCTACTTCCGTCAGGCCTGGCTGATTACGGTCTTTAACCCCAAAGCGATCGTGTTCTACATGGCATTTTTCCCGCTATTCATCCATGCGGATGAGGCAAGCGCTTGGATAGGCCTCTTGCTGCTTGCCCTCACGGTCGCCGTGCTGACTTTGATCTATGGCTTTTGCTTGAGCCTGATTGTGATCCGGCTGGCGCAGGGCTTTGAGCGAAAGCGTGAAATGGTCTGGTTTCTAGAAAAAACAGCAGGTCTGATCATGATTGCTTTTGCGCTGCGATTGGCTTTTTCGGGAGCAGCCTAGCGATTTGTGTGAGGCTGTGTTGGAAGTCTGAGGGCCAAAGCCAGGGCAAGCAGATTGACGGCGCCTGCGATCAAGACCGCGTACTGGTAATGACCGCTTGCGTCATACAAACTTGCGGCGATGACCGGAAGGCAGATCGCTGCAAGGCACCAACCCACGTAAAGACGGCTTGCTACCAGGCCGAATAAGCGCTGTGGCCAGTACTGGGCGATGGCACCGGCGCAGGCACCCGATATCAGTCCATAGCCCATGCCAATCATGGCAAGTCCCGGAATTGCCGATTCCGATGAAGGCCACAAGCTGAGCCACACCGCGCCAGCAAGCGCCCAAAGTTGGGCGCCCGCCATCACATGAGGCAGTCGGTAGCGATCGATCAGCCAGCCACCGCCCACGCGAGCCGCTGCAATCGCAGCGGTGATCAAGGTCGTTGCACCCAGGGCCGTTCCCAAGCCTGCGCCGTAGGCTTGCATGATGCCCGCGGCCTGGCTCATCACCATCAAGCCAGCCGAGGCGGCAAGCGTGAACACCAGGCCCAAGTGGAAAAAAAGTGGCCAGCGGGTCATGGTCTCGTTGGCTGGCCGCGATGGTTCCACGGCGCTTCGGTCGGTTGACGGTTCTCGAATCAACAGGGCCGCGACGCATCCGCTGGAAGCTATGCACAGGGCGAGTAGCCCCAGGGTTTGCCGCAAGCCGATCGCTTCGATGGACCAGCCCATGAGCGGTGCACCCAACATCGCGCCCAAGGGGTAAAGACTCACCACATAGCCGTTAACCAATCCGCGCTTGACGAAGTGAAACTGGTTGACCCGTTGTTGGACGCTGGTGAAGACAATGCCACCGCCCAAACCGAATAAGACGCTGTAGGAGACGATCAAACTGACACGGTCCTGCGCCAAGGCAGTGAGCCCCAAACCGAAGGCTGAAAGCAGGCTTGCTGACAGGATGAGTGCTGGGATCGGCACATGGCGATAAAGACTTGGCGCGATGTTCATCCCGAATGTGAGCACCACGCTGGCCAATCCAAAAACCAGTGTCATGTCTGCACGCTGAAGCGAAAGCGCCGCCTCCATCGGCTTGAGCAAAACGCTAAAGGCATAAATCGTCCCAAACGGGAGATTGGCAAGACTTGCCGCGATGAGAAGCTTTCTCGGTCCTGAAGTGCTCACTGATCTGCTTTCGGAACCCCGCTTGAAGGTCCAGGACCCGAGTCTAGTTCAGAATCCTGAGCATAGGGGCAGAGCTTGTGTGAAAGGAGTCCGCTATGGGTCGATATCAGTTTTTTGTCGCGATGGATCTGCAAAGTGATAAAGAAGCACGCTTTGATGAAATCTATGACGTCGAACATGTGCCCGAACAGGTACGGCCCTACACCTCGAACGGGCAACAGCTGCTGCGTAAATGGATCGCGCAGGCTGCTGCGCAGATTGAGTAAAGGCTTACCCGACCATGAGTTTTCCGATGACGGGAGAGTACTTGACCTTGCATGAAATCATTCGCAAGGCAAGACAGAATCTCAATGAAAATCATTGGCAGTACATTGTTGGCGGCACCGAGTCGGAGGCGACCTTGCGACGCAATCGTTGGTCGATCGATCGATTGGCCTTGCGACCCAGAGTGCTCCGCGATGTGAGCGATGTGGATCCCGGCATCGACTGGTTTGGAAGGCGCTTGAATCTGCCACTGATGTTTGCGCCGGTGGGTGGTTTGGAACATTTCTGGGAAACCGGACCCATTCCAGTGACGCAAGCCGCGGGCGCCTGGGGCGTGCCGCACATGCTCAGTTCAGTTTGCGTTTGTGATTTCGAGCAGGTCGCCGCTGCATCGCCAGAGGCTCTGAAGATCTTTCAGCTCTATGTGCACGGTGATGCGCAGTGGGTTGATGAAATCACCGATCGCGTGATCGGACTCGGGTTTAGCCAGTTTTGTTTGACGGTGGATAGCGCCGTTTACAGTCGGCGCGAACGCGATCTGGCGCAACGGAATATAAGACGTGCGAACGTTCCGGGTCGCGAATGGCAGGCGAAATTAACCTGGCATGATGTCAAGCGCATTCGCCAGCGTCTGAAGCTGCCTTTGATGCTCAAAGGTATCGCGACTGCCGAGGATGCCAGGATCGCACTTGATCACGGTATTGATGTGATTTATGTATCGAACCACGGGGGCAGGCAACTCGACCAAGGTCAAGGTGCCATGGAGGTCCTGCCAGAGATTGTGGCGGCCGTGGATGGTAAGTCGAAGATCATCGTCGATGGTGGCTTTTGCCGGGGTACCGATGTGGTGAAGGCCATTGCTGCAGGTGCCGATATGGTGGCGATGGGCCGCATGCAATGTATTGCGCTTGCCGCAGGTGGTAAGCCTGCTTTGTTGCGACTGCTTGAGCTTTTGGACGCGGAAATTCGCATCGCGATGGCGCTCTGTGGTGTGAGCAGGCTCGACGCACTGGATCCGAGTTACTTAGGCCTCAGTGAGCCTCTCCTTGCGCAGCATACCTGGGGAGCCTTTCCTTTGCTCGATGAAAGCCTAGCTTTTCAGCGCAAGTTTTAGCTCTCGCTTAAGCAGCTTGCCATTGGCATTACGCGGCAGGGCTTGTGGGTAAAAGTGAATCGATTCCGGAACTTTGTAGTCGGCAAGATGCGTTTTGCAATGTTCCCGGATCGCTGCCACTGTTGCCTGGTGCGCTTGCGGATCGAGGCTTTGAAGATCCGGCGCATAGATCACTGCATCCACTCTTTCGCCGAGCACAGGACATGGCCTTGCAATGACCGCAGCTTCAACAACGTCGCGAAAACCCATGAGGCAATTCTCCACCTCGACTGAAAAGATTTTATAACCACCCCGGTTGATCATGTCTTTCAGCCGGTCATGGATGTAGACGAAACCCGCTTCGTCGATCGAACCAAGATCGCCCGAGTGCCAGAAACCTGCGGTGAAATGGCTGGCGTTGGCCTCAGGGTTATCCCAGTAGCCCGCAATCACCATCGGTCCCCGGATCCAGAGTTCTCCGCTTTCGCCTCTGGGAAGCTCCTGCCCCTTTTCATTCATCACACAGACCTCAGCACAAGGCAGCACAAAGCCAACCGAATCAGGGTGGTCGCGGGTGTGTACCGCCGGCATCATCGTGGTGGGCGAGCAGGTCTCGGTTGAACCATAGGCATTCATCAACTGTAAGTTCGGCAGTCTGCGCGATAGCTCGTCGATCGTGGAGACCGGCATCGGTGCGCCGCCGAACCCGCCGATCCGCCAGTGGCTCAAATCAAGCCGATCCAAGCTCCCATCCATCAAACAGAGCTTGTACATCGCTGGAACAAGAATCGTGTACTCCGCGCGCTCCCTGGCTGCCAGTTGCAAATAATCGGCTGCTTTGAACTGGCTCATGATGATGCTGGTTCCTGCGCAGCCGATCACGGTGGCGATATTTGCAATCAAGCCGGTCACATGACTCGCGGGAACCGCAAGAATCGATCGCAGGCCATCGCGAAGCGGCATGCCATATTGAAAATGCATCACCGAATGCACCACATTCAGGTGACTTAACATCGCTCCCTTCGGGCGCCCTGTGGTGCCTGAGGTGTAAAGAATGAAGGCGCAGGATTCCTCTTGGACCTCGGCTACGGGCAGGTCAATTTCATCGCTGTCATGGGTGATGTCTTGAAGTCGAAACGCCGAGCAGGCATCGTCTAAGAGGCTATGCAAAAAAAGCGGTTTGTGCGGCCCGTCTGCGTGAGCAAACTGCCCGCGGACAGAAAGGGTGATGTCGGCTAAGCTTTCGTCAATGAGAACAGCCTTCGCGCTGCATTGATTGATGATGTAAAAGAGTCCAGGGGCTTGCTCGCGGATACTGACAGGCACTGCAATTGCAGCGATGCGTTGCAAGGCCAGCATCAGCACCACAAACTCGATCCGGTTTGCGATTTGCATCACAACGCGATCGCCCGGCTCGATTCCGATGCGAAGTAACTGTCTCGCCGCCCTCATGACAAGCCTTCGCAAGTGCTGATAGCTGATGCGATGCGCTTGATCGATCAGCGCCTCGCGATGAGGGTGTAGGACACAAGCGCGTTCGAACAAATGATCGAGTGAACGCTCTCGCACGCTGAAACAATTCACCACCCGATCGCCGAAATGGGCTTCAGCGCGGATGGCGGGCAGATCAGTGAGATGCTGTGATGGTGAACGCATAGCTAAAAGATCAATCAAGCTTAAGCCCGAGTTGAAAACCTGATCTGCCTTATTGACGGTGACATGGCTGCAAAGCTGATGGATGATGCTCGACTTTGTAGGATGAGAGAGGATACGCCGATGAGAACAAATGATGCAGACTTGCCAATCTGGCGTTCTATTTTATTCGTGCCAGCCACCAGTGCGCGCTTTATTGAGAGCGCTGTGAGGCAAGCAGCAGACGCGCTGCAAATCGATCTCGAAGACAGTGTTTCGCCCCAGGAGAAGGACGTGGCGAGGGCTGCGGTTGCGCCGATCGCCCGATCTTTTGTTCAAGCAGGCAAAGCTGTGATCGTTCGGGTGAATCGGCCTTGGCGGCTCTTGGTGCGTGACCTGGAAGCTTCGGTCTGTGAGGCGGTCTCTGCGATTTCGCTGCCCAAAGTGCCCGATGCTGGCTTTATCAAGTCGGTCGCGGAGGTGCTGAGCGAACTCGAGTTTGAGCGCGGGCTTGTTCAAGGCCATACGCGCTTGATTGCAATGATCGAAGATCCCGAAGGCGTGCATCATGTGGACGCTATTGCACAGGCCCACGCGCGTATGCTGGGTTTGATTGTGGGTGCTGAGGACTTGGCTGTGTCAATGCATATGGCAGTCAACGAGGACACGCTTTACACGCCCAACATCATGGCGCTCATTGCTGCTCGGCGTGCAGGGTTGATGCCACTTGGTTTCATCGGCAGCGTGGCGGATTACAAGGATCAGGAGGCTTTTCGCAAACGCATCGAGCGAGCCCGATCGCTTGGCTTTGAAGGTGCTTTTTGTGTTCATCCTTCCCAGGTGCCGATCATCAACGAAGGTTTTGCGCCCCAGGCTTCCGAGGTGGAGCACGCGCGGGCTTTGATGCTTGCCTTCGAACAAGCGCAAGTTGAAGGGAAAGCGGCCTTTGCCTACAAGGGCCGTATGGTGGACTTACCGGTTATTGAGCAGGCAAGACGCCTCTTGGCGAAAGTCGAAAGACTCAAGCGGGTTGAAAAATCCAGGGATGTTCAGCTTTAAGCCGCA
>DDPV01000032.1:0-3782 GCA_002342365.1 Burkholderiales bacterium UBA2459
TGGTGGAGCCGGCGGGAATCGAACCCGCGTCCGCAAGACTTCCATGAACAGTTCTACATGCTTAGTCGGTTAACTTGGATCTCGTTGTCGCCTTAGCCAGCCGACAGGCCGGGCAACAACCAGTCACCTTGGTTTTAACGGTGCGTCCAAGTAACCCGGCGCACGCGCGATCTGACTTAAGTTACACCACTGCCAGACCCAGTTACCCGAATCTGACCCAACCCATCAGCAAGTTGGTGTGGCGCTCACCGGGATTAGGCGGCGAGAGCGAAACGCTCGTCGTTGGCGTTTATTAACTTCCCGCTGGATTTACGAGGTAACGAGTCCTCGGCATGCCCTGACCCACTTCCTGACCCACGTCGAAACCAGGTCGGCCCCAAGCCCATCATTGTAGCCTGCCTGGGTTGCGGTGATTCATTACACTGAGCAGGCTGCGCTTCGGCTGGCCATTGACGGTCGAAAAGCGCGTCAAAATGGCAACACCGCGCCACGATAGCGCTTCATTCGCCGATACAACTCACAGAGCTCTTGAATGACCAAGCCGCCAAGCTACCGATTCGCCTTTGACATCGGCGGAACCTTCACCGACCTTGTTTTGCTGGGCAGCGATGGCAGCATGCACAGCGCCAAGCTGCTGAGCGATCCGATCAACATCGTCGCGCCGATTGCAAAAGGCCTCTTGCAACTCTGCGATCAGCATGGCATTGCGATCGGGTCGATTCATGAACTGGTGGTAGGGGCCACCACCGCGGTCACCAACTTGGTCATCGAGCGAAAGGGTGCGAAAACCGCACTGATCACCACCCAGGGCTTTCGTGATGTGATCGCAATCGGCAGAGAGTTACGATACGATATTTATAACCTCACGGCACCTGGACCCGATCCGATCGTTGACCGAAGCATGCGTCTTGAAATCGACGAGCGCAGCGATGCTTCGGGCGCCGTCCTGAAGGCCCCGTCAAAACAGGCGATTGACCTCGTCATCGACCAGGCGATGGCGCAAGCTGCTGAATCGATCGCGGTCTGCCTGCTCCATAGCTTCAGCAACCCTTCGCACGAGCGCATGATCCGCGATCAGGTGCTGGCGCGATTTCCATCGATTCCGGTAAGCCTTTCGCATGAAGTGCTCGGTGAGTTGCGCGAGTACGAGCGCACGGTAGCCACCGTCCTCAATGCCTATGTGGCACCAAAGGTTGGCGATTACCTCGGCTTGATCGAACGCGGTTTAAGGGCAATCGGTATCCATGCCGATTTGCGCGTGATGCAATCAAACGGTGGGGTGATATCGAAATCGTTTGGTGAACGCTTTCCGATCCGCTTGCTCGAATCAGGACCTGCTGCCGGAGCACTCGGTGCCGCACACACCGCGCTTGAGCTCGGCATTGACCAGCTCATCGCCTTTGATATGGGGGGAACCACCGCAAAAGCCTGCCTCATGACCCAAGGCGAGCCAGGCATCACCACCGAATTTGAGGCAGCGCGAAGCCAGCGATTTAAAAAAGGTAGCGGTCTACCAGTCCGAATTCCGACTGTCGACCTTATCGAAATCGGTGCAGGTGGCGGCAGCATTGCCCATATCGACGCCACAGGGCTGCTCAAAGTCGGTCCGCACAGCGCAGGGTCCAATCCAGGTCCAGCCTGCTATGGGCTTGGCGGCATGCTTCCCACCGTCACCGATGCAGCTGTCTTATTGGGCTACCTTGACCCTGCCGCAAACCTCAGCGATGCGGTTCAATTGCGCTATGACCTGGCAGCGCAAGCTATGCGCGAATCGGTTGCCGTGAAGCTTGGACTCTCTTTGGATGAGGCCGCAGCAGGGGTGCATCGGATCGTCTGCGAGCAAATGGCCGCTGCGGCAAAGGTCCATGCAGTTGAAAAGGCCAAGGATATTCGCCGATGCACCCTGCTCGCCTTCGGAGGCGCAGGCCCGCTTCATGCACGCGAGGTCGCAAGGCGCACAGGCTGCAAACAGATTCTCGTGCCCTCAGGAGCAGGCGTTTTCTCAGCTTTTGGATTGCTGGTTGCGCCCCTAAAGCTTGATCTGGTTCAAACACGTTATCAAAAACTTCTCGATCTCGATCTTGAAGCGGCTGAAGATGAGCTGCAGGCGATGCAGGCGCGCCTTGGGCAAGAGCTTGATCTTGCTGGAGCACAAACGCTAAGCGCAGCGACTCAAGCGTCTGCCAGCCACGGTGCTTACCGCTTTGTACGTTCGGCCGACATGCGCTACGTAGGCCAGGGATTTGAGCTTGTGACGGCGCTTGCGCCCGATCTTCGTGCAGGCAGTCACGAATCCTTGCGATCATCCTTTGAGACGGCCTATCAGCAACGATTCGGGTCGCCAATTCATGAGGCTGAAGTGGAGATCTTGAATTGGCGTATCGAGGCCTATGCAAGTGAGGGCAGCATCACGATCACCTCATCGCATCGACCGCCTGCAGGTCCATCGCCGGCATTCCGAAGTCGGCGAGCTTATTTCCCCTGCATCAGAAACTGGATCGACACGCCAGTTTTTGCCGATGCGGATCTGATTCCCGAAAGGCTTGAGCAAGGCCCCGCGCTGATCGAACAGGCAGGCTCAACGCTTGTGATTGGCCCGGGCGATCACTATCGAAAAGATCGCAATGGAAATATTCATATCAATGTTTGCCCCAGCGCTTCCGGCAAGAGGCCTGAGACCGACGGCAGCGCAGATCACAAGGAAAGGCGATGACTGATTCGCTCAACGCGGTCAACCCGATCGATCTCGAAATTTTATGGAACCGTCTCATTTCTATTGCTGACGAAGCAGGTGCGGTTTTGAAGCGCACCTCGTTTTCCACCGTGGTCAGAGAGTCCAATGATTTCGCATGCGTTTTGCTTGATTCGCAGGCGCGGCTGATTGCTCAATCCTCACTGAGCATTCCAGGCTTTATCGGTACCGCGCCACTCAGTTTAAGAGCCATGTTGAACAGGGTTCCCAAAGACCAACTCAAGCCCGGCGATGTGCTTTTTACCAACGATCCTTGGATCGGAACCGGACATTTGCCCGATGCGACCATGGCGCGGCCGATTTTCTACCGAGAACGCTTGATCGGCTTTGCCATGGCTGTGGCCCACCTCTCAGACATTGGCGGCAGACAGTGGTCGGCCGACGCAAGCGAACTCTTTGAAGAAGGCATCCGCTTTCCAGTTTTGAAACTTGTGGAGGCAGGAATTCCAAACGAACTGGTGATGCGCTTGCTTCTTGAAAACGTTCGACTTCCTCAGCAGGTCCAAGGCGATATGCTTGCTCAGCTTGCAGCGCTCTCGGTTTCCGAGCAGCGGGTTCTTGAGTGCTTGCAAGAGCACAACTTCGAATCGCTCGATCGCATCGCCGATGCGATCTTCGATGCCTCCTCACGCGCAGCGCTTGCCGAGCTTGCGACTTTGAAGCATGGCGTTTATGTTGGCGAAGTTGATTCAGACGGCTTTGACGAGTCGATTCATATTCAAGCCAGAGTTGAAGTTTCTGATCGAGGTATTCATGTTGACTACAGCGGCAGTTCAGCCCAGGTTCGCTATGGCATCAATGAAACCTATAACCATAGCTACGCCTACACCATCTTTCCGCTCAAATGCTTGCTCGCACCGTCAATTCCCAATAACGACGGTTTTACAAGGCTTATCACGGTACACGCACCGCTAGGCAGTATTGTCAACGCGCGCTTCCCGGCTGCAGTGGGCGCACGTCACCTGATCGGACATCAACTGCAAGCTGCGATTTTCCAGGCATTGGCACCGGTTTTTCCAAGCAAGGTTCA
>DDPV01000032.1:3793-35432 GCA_002342365.1 Burkholderiales bacterium UBA2459
GCAAAGGCTTCTCGTCGATTCTTTTCTTTAACGGCGGAATGGGTGCGATGCAGGATCGCGATGGACCGCCGGCCTCAGGCTTTCCGGCCAACATCTCCAACACCCCGATTGAGGTTGCCGAAACCCTCACCCCGATTCTCTTTGGCGAAAAGCGGCTTGCCGATGGCTCCGGCGGTGCGGGCCTTTCGCGCGGCGGCGACGGCCAGGTCGTAAGCTTTCAATCGCGTTGGCCCGGTTTGATGCGGGTTTCCCTGCTCACCGAGCGAACCCGCGTTCCGGCGCGCGGCTTGTTTGGCGGACAGGCAGGCAAAACCGGCGCAGTCAGCCTGAATGGCGTCGCTGTGGAAAATCCCAAACGCGTGATCGAGATCAAGCCAAATGACTGGATTGAACTGAGACTTCCAGGCGGCGGCGGATTCGGGTGAAAAAGAGAACCACTGTCGAGATCAGCCGGTAATCAGCCAGAGTCGATGTTAAAGCGCTTCACCTCAAATCACTATGAGCGACTTGAGCAAAGGCTCGTGGATGCGCTTTCGCGTCCCACGGCCTCTGCCTTGATCCCGCAAGTCGTGATCATTCCTAGTACGGCCATCAAGCGCTCGGTTGAAATTGCCCTTGCCAATCGAATCGGTGTGTGTGCCAATCTGCGATTTGACTTCCTAGGACAATGGTTGTGGAAGACACTTTCTAAAGTGATCCATGTTGCAGAACAATCACCATTTTCACCGACACTGCTCAGGTGGCGGATTTATGCTCTATTAACCGATACGATATGGGTATCGGAACATCCAAAGCTACTTCGCTATCTGGCCAAAGCCGATAATCTGATGCGCTATGAGCTTGCTCATCATTGCGCGACCTTATTTGACCAGTACCTGACCTATCGTTCCGACTGGCTTGAGAACTGGCTCAAACCGGGCCAAACAATCGACGAGGATGAGGCCTGGCAGGCGTCGCTTTGGCGGCGGATCGCCCAAGACCTCGGCGCTCAAGCCCAACATCCCTCGGTGGCTTTTTTCAAAGCGCTCGAAGCTCGGGGCGATGAAGTGTTTATGGAAAATCAGATGAGGGTTTCGGTTGAGGTGTTTTGCCTGCCGAGCATCCCTGGGCTTTACCTTCAGATGCTCAAGCGTTTGGCAGGCTGGATCGACATCAATCTTTACAGCGTGAATCCTTGCGCCGAATACTGGTACGAAGTCATCAATCCCAAGCGACTCGGAAGACTCAAGCTCGCGTCAAAGTCGCAGTACCACGAAATCGGAAACCGATTGCTGGCCTCATGGGGACAGCAGAGCAAAGAGCACTTCAGTGCACTGATGGATGATGACTTCGAGAGCATCGAGTCAAGCGACTTTGAAAACGAAGCGCCCACAACGCTGCTCAAGAAAATCCAGAATGCGGTACTTCATTTGAACGATCCTGATCCGGGATCCTGGGTACTTGAGCACGATGACCGAAGTCTCGAGGTCCATGTTTGTCACTCGCTGGTTCGCGAACTTGAAGTGTTGCTGGATCAGTTGCTGGCGATGTTTTCGTCAACCGAAGCGCTGAGGCCCAGCGATGTGCTTGTCGTCACACCGGACCTCGAAGCAGCAGCACCCTTGATTGAGGCGGTCTTTGGCAAAGGCGAAGACAGCCCAATTCCTTATGTCATCACCGGTCGATCCGACAAAGCGCTCAACCCTTATGCACAAACGCTGCTTGCGCTTTTTCGATTTGCAAACTCCCGCTTCGAAGCCGATCGGTTCCTCGAGCTCTTGCAAATGCCGCTTGTTGCACGCCGCTTCGGACTTGATGACGAGGCTATTGCCCGCATCCGGCACTGGCTCGAGCACTCGGGTGTACGCTGGGCAATCGATGGCGAACACCGCATGCAACTTGGTTTGCCGCCTTTTGAATCCCGAAGTTTTCGGGACGGTTTCGATCGACTCTTTCTGGGCTACGCGATGCCAGCCTGGGATTCGACACCGGTCGAAGGGCGGCTTGCCGCAGGCAATCCCTCGGGCCTCGAGGCGCAAACACTCGGTCGGCTTAAACTTGCCTTCGATGCGCTAAAGCAATTGCATCGGGCACTTGCTGAGGATCAAACGCCTGAGCCATGGTGCCAACTTTACTTGGCAACGCTTGCAAGCTTTGGCCATAGCGATGCAGCCGAGCAGCTTCAGTTCAAGCAGGCAGCAAGCGTGATTCATGCTTTGCGCCACGAGCTTGAATCGGCTGATGTATGCCAGCCGCTAGCCTTTGAGCTGATTCAGAAGCGGCTTGAAGAGCGCTTTGCCGAAGTGGGGCGAGGCGCGGTTCCCTCGGGCGTGCTGAGCTTCACCTCCATGAGCGGACTGCGCTATTTACCGTATCGGATGATTTGTGTAATCGGGCTGGGTGATGAGGCCTTTCCAAGCAAACATCGTCCGCTTGAATTCGATCTGATGGCAAAGCGGCCACGGCAGGGCGATCGATTGCGCCGGCTCGATGACCGAAGCTTGTTTCTGGACTTGGTGATCGCGAGCCGTGAGCGCCTGTACCTCAGCTATACCGGCAGGAGCATCCGCGACCATGCCCCGCTTGCGCCCTCGATCCTGCTAAGCGAATTACTCGACTACGCAGCCTCTGCAATCGCCCAAATGCCGTTGTCGGCTGAATCCTTGCAGGCTGCCCGATCAAGGCTGGTAATCGAACATCCGCTACAGGCATTTTCACTTTCCTACTTTCTTCGCAGCACCGAGCCGCGACGACGCAGCGTTCAAGCGGTCTATCGCAATGCGCACGCGCAGTCCCTGATGCAAGATCACGATCAAGCGCGGCCCAAGCCCTTTTTCATGGCTCCGCTCCCCAAACCTTCTGAGACATTCCACAGGCTCAGTCTTGCTGATCTCAGCGCCTTCTTCTCCAATCCTTCGCGCTACCTGCTGCTGCGCCGCCTTGGGTTGGCGCTTGGGGACGAGGAGGCAGCGCTTGAATCGCATGAGCCTTTCAGAGCCGATAAGCGCAGCCGCCGAGCCTTTGCCTCCCGCATGCTGCCTGCACTGATGCGCGGTGAAAGCCCAAAGCAGATCCGTGATCGCGCACTGGCAGGATTGGAGTATCCGCCAGGACGACTTGGCGACATCGCGCGGGACGAGGAGCTTGCTGCCCTGCAAGCATTCGCCCAAAGCTTACCTGCGGCGCTCAAAGACCCGCCCCTTGGCCGCTCGACTTCGACCATCGACATCGAGATTGAAGGTTCGCGCTGGCAGTTGAGCCATACATGGTCGGAGCTGCGAGCTGACGGACTTGTTCGCTACCGTTATGGCGAAGTTCATGTTTTTGATTATCTTCGCGGCTGGCTTGAACAGCTCATGCTCAACGCGGTTGCATTCGATACCCATGTTAGACGGCAGCTGCTCTGGTACTCCCTCGATGGTCACTACGCACTTGACGCGCTTGACGATGCCCGCTTGCACTTGCAAAAACTCTTGCACCTTTATGCGGAAGGTTTGTGCCAACCCTTACATTTTTACCCACAATCGGCCTGGCGCTACATGATCGAAGGCGGCAATCTCAGCGCCGCGCGTAAGACCTGGGACCCGAATGATGCTTATGCATTGGGCGAAGGAGAGGATCCAGCCTATCGGCTTGCGCTTCGCGGTGTCGACGAGCCCTTGGATCAGGCCTTTGAAGCCAATGCCCGTGCGGTCTTTGAACCCATGCTCAAATCGCTTCGCGACGAGCGACTCGCGTGAACACCGTGATCCCGTCTTGCCCGCCACCGCTTGAGCATTGGCCGCTCGATGGTTTGAACCTGATCGAGGCCTCAGCGGGCACCGGCAAGACCTGGGCCCTGTGCGCGCTTTATATGCGGCTTTTGCTTGAGTGTAAGCTTGATGTGCAGCAGATTCTCGTGGTGACCTTCACCAAGGCAGCGACCGCCGAGTTGCGCGAGCGAATTCGCTTGCGAATTGCGCAAAGCCTGCGCGATTTGAAAGCCCAAGACCATCCAGACTCCGACGCCTTGGGGCGTCTTGAGCATGCGCTCGAATCCATGGACGAAGCAGCAATCTTTACGATCCATGGCTTTTGCCAGCGCGCCTTGGACGACCGGCCGATGGCGGCCGGTCAGGCGTTTGCGCTCGAGCTCGCAGCCGACGATAAGGCCATCATGCGCGAAGTCGTGTACGACTATTGGCGAAACTTCATTGCCTCAGACCGCTGCAGCCTTGAACTGGCTCACTACCTGCACAGCAAAACCACCCACCCGGGTAAATTTCTTCAGCTTTTAGAACAGCACATGGCAAAGCCCCTGGCGCAAATCCCCTGGCCTTCGGATATCGATGACAAGGACTCAGCCGATGAAGATCGCTTTGCCAGCGACTTCGCAGAGGCGATCTCGATCTGGAAGGCGCAAAAAGGCGAGATCATGCAGCGCCTGAACGATTCGCTACAGGATTTGAATCGACAAAGCTATCATGAAAAAAGTATTACGCAAGCCTTCAGCGACTGGGATCGGTGGTTCGAACTGGCGATGCCACGGTTTGCTTTCGAGCACGGTTCAAAGATGCATTTGCTCAGTAGCCAAACGCTCAATCTGAGAACCCGAAAAAATAAACAGCCACCCGAACATCGCTTTTTCCTGCTTGCAACATCGCTCTTGCAGCAACAGCAAGCGAGGCAATCCGCACTCGAGCGAGCAAGCTTACGCTGCCTGCGGCATATGCTTGAGTGGTCGACTCAAGAGGTTCAACGCCGCCGTCGTTTATCAAGGCAGACTTCATTTGACGACATGCTTTGGCGGCTTTATCAAGCACTCCAGCAGCAAGCGCATAACCAGCTTTCGGCTAGCCTTTGTGCGCAGTATCCGGCAGCGTTGATTGATGAATTTCAAGACACCGATCCGCTTCAATACGAGATTTTCAGCGGCATTTATGCGCGTACATCCAAACCGGTCTTTTTCGTCGGCGATCCCAAGCAGGCAATTTACAGTTTTCGTCACGCTGACTTGCACACCTATCTGCGGGCACGTCAACAGGCAAAACGAATCTACCAACTCCAGGACAATCACCGTTCGGTCGCCGGACTGATCGAGGCGGTCAATGCGATTTTTGGAGCGACCAAGCAGGCCTTTATGCTGCCAGGGCTTGACTTTCACCCGGTTCGGTCTGGCGGAAAACCCCGCGAACTTCTCAAGGATCAGGCAGCGCCCGGCCAGGCTATGCACATCTGGACACTGCCTGCCGGCGAGCAAAGCCTGCTGACTCGGGACCAAGCCTTCAAGCTCAGCGCCAGAGCCTGCGCAGGCGAGATTTCACGACTGCTCAACGATGCGCAACAGGAACGGGTATGCATCGGGTCAAGAAGGCTGACGCCAGCCGATATTGCAGTGCTTGTCCGCACCCACAAACAAGGAAAGTTGATCAAAGAAGCGCTGAGCACCCTGCGGATTGCCAGCGTTGAACTTTCTCAAGACAGCGTTTTTGAGAGTCAGGATGCGCAAGCTCTCGAAGCCGTCCTCGCAGCCATTCATCAGCCCGATAACCCCGCGCTCGTTCGCAATGCCATGGCAACCGAGATCATGGGCCTTGATGCGCAAGCGATTGCCAATCATTTCGCTGAGGCGCAAGCGCTAGATGCGCTGATTGAGCGATTCATGACTTACCGCGACCTGTGGCGGGCAGACGGCTTTATCGTGATGTTTCGTAGATTCCTTGAGCAGGAAACGCTGGCAGCGCGTATGCTGCTACGTCAAGACGGCGAGCGCCGCCTCACCAACCTCTTGCATTTGGGCGAGCTGCTGCACGAAGCTGCTCAGCATGAAACCACCCCTGAGGCTCTGATTGCCTGGCTTTGCAAACAACGCCTGGCGGAGGTCACACCAGAGGTCGCTCAAGTGCGGCTTGAATCCGATCGACAATTGGTGCAAATCATCACGATCCACAAATCAAAAGGCCTTGAATTTCCAATCGTGTTTTGCCCCTTTCTCTGGGATAGTACGAGCAGCACGAGCTCCGTCAAAGCGAGCGCCTACGCTTTCGACGATCGCGATGCCGCGGCCGCTGAAGCGCGCAAGCGTCAGGCCGTGGCCGATTCGGCAGCCGAAGCGGTTCGGATGATTTATGTGGCGCTTACCCGGGCCGTTCATCGTTGCTACCTTGTGGCGGGCTCTTACCTGAGCGGCACGACGCGACAAAGCGGCAAGCGAAGCGGTGCCGGATTGCTGAACTGGCTTGTGATCGGGGGCGATCGTAATCCGGAGCAATGGCTCTTTGATGATTCAAGTGATGACGATGCGCGCAAGCCGCAACAGATTCTCAGTGCCTGGCAGCGACTTGCCAGCGTACAGCACCTGCATATGGCTTTGATGCCGATCCCGCAGTCGGAGGCGAGAGCCTTTGTTGCCATCAGGCAGGGTCTTGAGGCGCTTGCTGAGATCCCTCGCATGCAGCGACCGGGCTGGTCCTGGCGGATGTCAAGCTACAGTGCGATGACACGGCAGCTGGAAGAACGCGAGCGCGATCATGATGAGCAAGGCAGTCCCGATGAAGACATCCTCGCCGAAGATGACATGCTCGCCTTTCCCAAAGGACCGCATGTGGGAAGCTTCCTTCATCAAATCTTTGAGACGATTGCCTTTGATCAGCCAAATACCTGGCCACAGGCCATCAGGCATGCGATCGAAGGCGCTGCAGCGCTTCATGCATCAGCCCCGCAGGACTTCGAGCTGCAGCGCTGGCAGCAGACGCTCATGACCATGCTCAAGCAGGTTTTGGACCGTGACTTGGGCGGTGGCCTTGTGCTCGCGTCAATCGGAGCAGAACGCAGGCTTAGCGAACTCGAGTTCACGCTACCGATGGCTGACGGGCAAACCGCTGCACTGCAAGCCCTCGTTGCACAGGAAGAGGCCGATTCCTTGCAAGCGCGTTGTGCTGAGCTAGGTTCACTTCAGCCGAATCACCTGGCTGCTTACGTAAAAGGTTATATCGATCTTATTGTCGAAGATCGAGATAAATTCTATCTGATTGACTGGAAGTCAAACTTTCTGGGCGGGCGTGCAAGCGATTACGAACCCCAGACCTTGAAGCGGGCAATGATCGAGCATCGCTATGCTTTGCAGTATTTGATCTACACCTTAGCACTTGATCGATATCTCAGAGCCCGAAAGATCGATTATTGTTATGAAAAACATTTTGGCGGTGTTTTTTATCTCTTCATTCGTGCCATCAGACCGCAATGGGTCAACCCGGATTCGAGCCCCACAGGGGTCTTCTTTGTAAAACCCAAGGCTGCACGAATCGCCGCACTGAGCGCCTTATTCAAGCCCTTGACTGAGCCCGCAGCGCCGTCGCCGCAGCCATGAAAATGACCTTGCAGCCATGAAGCAGACCGCTGACGCAAGCGAAGCGCTCGCTTACGGCTTTGCACAGCATCTGGGGGCCATGGCTCAGGGCGCAGGATGCTCTGAGCCGCAGCGGATCCTGCTTGAAGACGCTGCGTTTGCAACAAGCATGGCAGCCTCCTCGGGCCATGTTTGTTTGCATCTTGCTTCGCTCAGCGAGAAACACGGCAGTGATTACCCTGCATTAAAGGCTGCCTTACAGGCAAGCGGCATGGTAAGCAGCATCAGCGCAGCGGACCGGCCCCTGGTGCTGGACGACGATCATCGGCTCTATCTGAATCGCTACTTTGATTATGAGAGGCGGCTTGCAAAACGCCTCCTCGAACCCTATCAAGGCACACATCAGGCGATCGATGCGCGCTTGCAGGCATGCTTTGAAGCGGTTTTTCAGGGCAATCAAGCGCTGCTTGATGGGCAGATCGACTGGCAACGAATCGCTGCAGCACTCGCTGTCAATCAGGCATTCACAGTCATCAGCGGCGGGCCGGGAACCGGCAAAACCACCAGCATTTTGCAATTGATTCGTTGTGCAAAGCATGACAATCCGACCTGCCGGATTCAGCTGGCCGCGCCCACGGGTAAAGCTGCCGCTCGCATGCTTGAGGCCTTGCGTCTTGCTGCAAATCGCAGTGGCGTTGCGCATCGCATCGAGCTGCCCACCGAGTCCTTCACGATTCATCGTTTGCTCGGTGCAACATCACAAGCTGATCGGTTCAGACACGATCGCGAAAACCCGCTAGCGGTCGATCTGCTGATCATCGATGAGGCCTCGATGCTTGATCTCGCACTTGCGGTGCATTTGGTCGAGGCGGTTCCGAACAGTGCGCGAATCGTCTTTCTCGGTGATAAAGATCAGCTTGCCGCGGTGGAAGCCGGTGCAGTCTTTGCAGAACTTAGCGCCAACCCCTTGCTGAGTGCTGCCTGCATCAATCGCCTGAGCATGATCACGCCAGTCGCAGCTGCTGCCCTGCAAGCCATTCGTACTGATGCACAAGGCCTTGCTGAAACGCCGCTGACCGATACCGCACAGGGGCTTGCTGAAACGCCACCGACCGATACCGCACAAGGGCTTAGCGATCGGGTTGTCTGGTTGCGTCATAACTTTCGCTTTAGCAAACAGTCTGCAATCGATCTTTTGGTCGCGCAGCTCAAGCGGGGCGACGCTGACGCTGCAATCGACCTCTTGCAAAGCGGCAATCATGATGATCTGGTCTGGATCAAGGACGATGCACCGCACTTAGGTCAACAAGCCTGGAGGGCTGTGCTTGAAGGCATGCAGGCCTACATCAATCAGGCCGCAGAGCCCGGAGATGATCCGGCGGCGTTATTTGACGCCTTATCAAGGTATCGGGTGCTCTGCGCTGAGCGTGAGGGCCCACGCGGGGTAAAAGCGATCAATCAGGCCCTGGGTCAGGCCCTGGACCAAGCCCTGGGTCAGGCTTCAGCTTATGCGCGTGGGCTGAACCTCGCTGAGGCAGTCGCGCAAGCCATTCGCCCGGGCTTTAACCCAGGCGGGGCGGTATGGCAGGCTAACTGGCGTCGCGACCTAGCGAGCCGCCGAAACAAAGGCCAGGCGCTGATGGTGCTTCAAAACGACAATGTGCTGGGGCGCTTTAACGGCGACATCGGCATTCTCATCCCTGACCCAAGGGGTAGGCCAGTCGTTTACTTCCCGCATAGCGAAGGAGGTCACGAAGGAATTGCTTTAAGCCGTCTTCCTGTGCACGAACCGGCTTTTGCGCTGACGGTTCATAAGGCGCAAGGCTCGGAATTTGACCGCATCAGCTTGATTCTTCCGGCCAAACGCTCGCCGGTGCTGAATCAAGCGCTGATTTACACCGCCATCAGTCGGGCAAAGCGAGCCGTCACCATCATTGCGGGTGAGTCGGTGCTGCGCGAAGCGATCAGCACGGCGACCCGACGCTACTCGGGCTTGCGCAGCCGCTTTGCCGAACTCATGAGAGAGGAGGCGCAGTCGCATCCGACTTCGCTGCCGGCATCCTGATCCGGCGCAACCTGCCAACGATACCGCTCGGAAAATAGTAAACCGACAGCACAAAGAGCAATCCCATCCAAAGCAGCCAGCGATCGGGATTGACAAGGTCTGAAAGCAGCGGTACGGCGTTGAATGCTTTGGCGGCGAAGCGCAGCAAGTCTTGCAAATAATTCTGCGCAAGCACAAAAACAACCGAACCGATGATTGATCCGTACAGTGTGCCCATCCCACCGATTACCACAATCAACAAAACATCCAGCATGATTTCAAAGCTCAGGGTCGTATCAGGACCGACATAACGCAGCCACAGTGCAAGCAAAGCGCCGGCAACGCAAGCAAACATCGCCGATAAAACATTCGATACGGTCCTGTAGGCTACTGTTCGATAGCCCAAAGCCTCGGCACGAAAGTCGTTTTCCCGGATGGCCTGAAGCACGCGCCCAAATGGCGAATTCACAATGCGCAGCAGCACCAAAAACATCAACAACACCACCCCATAAATCAGCCAGTAACCAAGCGCCCTGCCGTCAATCAGCAGTCCGAAAACCGCCGACTCAAAAGGCTGATACGAGGGGCTGATGCCAAAGGGGTTACGAAAGGTCAAACCGTCCTCGCCGCCGGTGAAGTCGCTTAACTGCGAAACCAGCGTTTGAAAGGCTGACGCCACGGCCAGGGTGATCATGGCAAAAAATATCGCCCGCACCCGCAGGCTGAGCAAACCCATGGCAAGCGAGAGCAGCATCGATAAGAGCAAGGCAAGACCCAGACCGCCCGCAAGCGCTCCCCAGCTCTCACCAAGCCTCAAGCTTGCAATCGCGACGCCATAAGCGCCAATCCCAAAGAACATGGTGTGGGCGAAGCTGACGATGCCGGTGTAGCCAAGCAGCAAATCGTAGCTTGCCACCAGCAGCATAAAGATCAGTATTTTTGCTGCGACCGACATCGATTTTGCGCCGCCAAACAAAAATGGCGCCAAAGCCAGCACCAGAAAGGTGAGTAACAAGGCTAAGGCAAGCAAAGGGCTGCGGGGTAAATCCTGGGATAACAAGCGTTGCAGCCACTTCATGTCAGCGATCGCTTACCGGGTACAGGCCTTGCGGCCGCCAGAGCAAGACAGCGACCATCAAACCAATGTTGGAAAACAATGCGATCTTTGGTTCTAAAAACCCGGCGTAGTTCGCGATCAATCCCACCAGCAAGGCGCCGACAAAGCAACCGAGGGTACTGCCGAGACCACCGATGATAATGACGATAAAAATAAGAACATTTACCTGGGCGCCGATTTGTGCTGTGACGCTTTGCTGATAAAACCCCCAAAGCACGCCGCCCAATCCCGCCAGAGCCGATCCGGCCACAAAGACCGCAACAAACAGGCGGTCGATCCGATAACCCAAGGCTTGCACCATGCTGCGGTCTTGCACGCCGGCGCGAATCAGCAAACCAAGCTTGGTTCGGCTCAGGGTGAAGGCAAGTCCGGAAAAGACCAGCAGTCCAATCAGCGATGCAAAAATCCGATAACGCTCAATCGCCGCATCGGCTAAGAGCCAACTGCCGCGCAAGGCCTCGGGCAAAGGCAGCGGAATTTGCAAGGGTCCCCAGATCGCCTTAATGAGTTCCTCACCAATAATCATGCCACCCATCGTGATCAAAATCTGCTTCAAATGCAGGCCGTAAACCGGGCGAACGATCAGCCGTTCAAACAGCCAACCGATCGCGGCCGCGCAAAGCATCGCCACCAGCATCGCGGTCAAGAGCGAGAAAAAGCCGTCCCAGGCCGCCGCCTGGGCAAAGCTCATGACCGTTGTGGCCACAAAGGCACCCAGCGCGATAAAGACACCGTGACCAAAATTCAGAACATCCATCAAGCCGAACACCAGCGTGAGGCCCGAAGCAATCACAAAGATGATCAACCCCATGGTGATGCCGGCAACCGTCAGCGTGATCCAGCTGCTTGTGCTTCCAATCGCAGGGATTGCCAGAAGCACAAGGCCCAGGAGCAACATCAAGGGGACGGCGTCGAACCGCAGCTGTGGCATGGCTTCGTCGGAGGCGATGACGGAATCCCTGGGCTTTAGCTCCTCTTGCATCATCGCGCTCCACCTAGCGAAAGGCCGAGCAGCTGTCGCTGCAAGATCGCGTCTGCCGCTAAATCAGCCATGGCGCCGCGAAAAACAATACGGCCTTCGTCCATCACCGCCACATGATCGCCCAGCACACTGGCCATCCGAAAGTTCTGCTCAACCAGCAAGAGGCTTGTGCGCTGTGCTTTGAGGGCCGCCAAAGCTTCGATCAGACTCCTGACCATCGAAGGTGCCAGGCCCTTGCTCGGCTCATCGATCAGAATCAGGGTCCTCGGTTCGATAATCGCCCGAGCAATCGCCAGCATTTGTTTTTGACCACCGCTTAACTTGCCAGCCGGAAAAAGCCAGAATTTCCGCAAGGCAGGAAACTGACCGAAAATCCACGCAAGCCTGGCAGCGTCAAGATCGCGGACATGCGCCGCACTGCGTGCTGCAAGCAGCATATTTTCCTGAACCGTCAGATCCCCAAAAATGCCCATAGACTCGGGCACATAGGCAATACCGAGCCGGGCGATTTCGGCTGTACCCATGCCGTGAATCGACTGTTGCTTGAAATGGATCGATCCTGCAGAAGCTGGGCACAGGCCCATGATGCTTCGCAGTGTTGTTGTTTTTCCTGCACCATTTCGGCCGAGCAAGACGGTCACTTCGCCTTCGGGCACGTCAAGCTCCACTCCATGCAAGATGTGATAAGCCCCGATATGGGTTTGAACGCCGCGCAGTCTTAGTAAGGCCTGCGTCACCATCCAGCGCCTGGGCTGTGCCCGAGATAGGCCTCTTGCACAAGCGGCGAGCTCATCACCACGCCGGGCTCACCGTCTGCAACAAGCCGACCGTGGTGCAAAACGACAATGCGATCGGCAAGCTCATGAACCACATCCATTTTGTGTTCAACCAGCAAAATGATTCGGTCCGACTGACGCTTTAACTGCTGAATCAAGGCCAGAACAACCGGGACCTCATCAAGACTCATCCCGGCAGTTGGCTCATCAAACATGTAAACCTTCGGTTTGAGTGCCATCAGCAAGGCGACTTCAAGTTTGCGCTGGTCACCATGAGACAGGCTTGCAGCGATCAAATCGGCCTTGCCAGTCAGCTGCACCTGCTCAAGCAGTGCATGCGCTTCCTCGATCCAGGCGCTTCGGTCGCTCCAAACGCTCAAGAGGTCAAGCCAGGCAAGTGCCGAGCCGGCTACCGACTGCTGACGCGCCTGAACCGCTAAGCGCAGGTTTTCTGCCACGCTGAGTTGCGGAAACAATTGCGTGAGTTGAAAGGCGCGACCCAAACCCTTTTGTGCCCGCGTCGCTGCAGCCATCGAGCTTAAATCTTCACCGTCCAGCACAACCTTGCCCTGGGTAGCGGCCAACTGTCCGCTGATCAGATTGAAGTAACTGGTTTTACCGGCGCCATTGGGTCCGACAATCGCTGTGAGCGTGCCAGGTTCGAAGCGGCAAGACACCTGATCCACAGCCAGGTGTCCGCCGAATTGCACCGTTAAGCGATCCGTCTCGAGCATGGGTCTGCACGCTCCAGGGGCCGCGCGCCTTAGGGCTAGCGCTTGTTGCGGATTGGAATCTGCATCTCAGACGCAGGAATCACGCGGACCAACTCCGGCACACCCCAAGGGAAAGCGGGATCGTTCTTGATTCGAAAATGGTACATATCTTGCATCGCCTGATGGTCTTCCTTACGAAAGGTCATCTTGCCCTTGGGTGTCTCAAAGCTCATACCCTCCATCGCGGCAATCAATGTGTCGGTGTTGGTCTGGCCAGCGGTCTTTTTCAAAGCTTCCACCACAGCGATGGCCGCACTCATGCCGCCGGCTGTGAAGAAATCAGGGGGATTTTTGTAACGGCTGTAGTGGTTGGCGACCAACCATTCGTTGACCGGGTTTTTAGGAATACCGAAATAATAATAAAGCGCACCTTCCATCCCGGGGAAGTTCTTGTAAGCGACCATCGCAGGCAAAATGTTGCCGCCGGTTGCCAGTTTGATTCCATAACGCTTTTCCAGGTCCAGATCGGCGATTTTCGGAAAAGGCGTGGGACTGCCACTCCAAGTCACGGCCAGAAACTTCTGTCCTGGCTGATCTTTCAGCCGATCAATGATGCGCTGCAAGCCTGCGGTGAAATCGGTGGTACCGACCGGGAGGTATTCCTCATGAACGATTTTTGCTTTCTTGGTGAACTCTTTGCTTGCTTTAACGCCATCGCGACCAAAGGCATTGTCATTGGCAAGGATTGCAATCACATGATCAGCTTGGTCAAGCGCTGCCGCGTTTGCCGCCGCATCCTGACTGCTGTTGCGACCGGTTCGAAAAATATATTTGTTCCATTTCTCGCCGGTGATGCTGTCGGCAACCGCAGGCTCAACCAGCAAGATCTTTTTGTATTCCTCGGCAACCGGCAACATCGCGAGTGCGACCGGCGAAGCGGTAGGACCGACCGCGATATCGACCTTGTCATCAGCGTAGGCGGCAGCGAGGGCAGCTTTGCCAACATCGGGTTTGCCTTGATCGTCCTTCTCAATGACTTCAATCTTGCGTCCGGCCACCGTCATCGTGCCGTTGGTCGCGTAGGCAAGACCCATGTTGAAGCCGACAATGCTCTGCTTGGCATAAGCCTCCAAAGGCCCGGTCTTGCTGGCAATCAGCGCAATTTTTACCGGCGCTTTGGTCTGCGCAAGACTCGGCAGTGCAGCAAGGCTAATGACGGCACTCAGAACGATTAAGCTGAAACGACGTTGCATTACAAGCGCTCCCTGTAAAGTTTTGTTTCTAAGTCTACCTCAGCCGTTTTGAGTCTACCTTAGCCTGAGGCTATAGCGAATAGACCAAAACCGAACTCGGTTTACCCCAGAGGAAGACGCTGGCAGCGCTGCCTTGGTGCCGCAGCTGAGCCGATGGTCCGCGAAGATGGGCAAGCGCCACACAACGCCCGGCGTCGATTCCCCACCCGGCTGAGGTCAAAACGCCTGCATCGTGGTCGCTTTCACCATCGATCACAATGGGTTCACCACCCCAGGCGTAGGCCTGCGGATCCTCAAAAACGAGCTTGACGAGCTGACTGCACCTGGGCTTTACGCGCGCCTCCATCAGGGCGCGGTAGCCGACAAGCTCGGTTTTGCCCCAGTCAATCAGGCCATCGAAGCCGAGCGCCAAAGGGCTATCCTGAGAGCCAAAATCGGCTCCCCACTCCGGGTATCCGCGCTCGATGCGCATCGCGTCAAAGGCGAAGTGACCGGCATCGCGCAAGCCAAGATCAGCGCCTGCCTCGTGCAGCGCCAGGTACACATGGCGTGTCATCTCAACCGGTAAATACAGCTCAAACGCATCCTTGCCTGCATCGGAAACACGCGCCAAGCGCAGCCTTGCGTAGCCAAGATCGATCTCTGCCGCAGTCATTGCGGGAAAGCTTTGCGCTGAAAGATCCTGCGGACAAAGTCTTGACAAGAGGGCCTCTGATGCCGGTCCCACAAGACTTAAAACGCTATACATTGCAGACACATCGTAGGCAAAGACCCGCTCCGAAACCCCTTGGTGTTTGCCGATCCAGTGCATATCACGGGTTGCCTGTTGTGCACCGGAAAGCAGCAAAAACCGATCGGCTTCAAGCCGAATCACCGTCAGCGCAGTTTCGATACCGCCCCGGGTGTTGAGCCAGATCGTTCGCACCATGCGGTTGACCGCGAGGTCGATAGGGCTCACAGACAGCCGCTGCAACAAAGCGAGCGCGTCTTCGCCTTGGATGAGGTACTTGGCCCGCGAACTCTGATCGAAGATGGCCACCGCCTGCTGTGCAGCGCGTTGTTCAGCCTGCACCCAGGGTAACCAGTCAGGCTTATCAAGCGTTGGTTTTGCTGCGGGCGATGAAGCTGGCTGAAAATACAAAGCCCGCTCCCAGCCGTTGATGCTGCCAAACACGGCGGCCTTTGCCGCCAGCTGATCGTACAAGGCAGGCGTTCGCAAGGGCCTTGCTGTTTGCAATTCCTGACGCGGCCAGGGCATGGCATAGTGCAAACCCAGACTCTCGACCGTTCGCGCAGCAAGCGCCCTTTTGTTTGCGCTAAGCGGTGAAAAGCGACGGATGTCCAGCGCAGAAACATCCATGCCGGGGTCGCCCTCCAGCATCCATGCCGCCATCATCTTGCCCGCACCTGCGCTGTTGGCAATGCCTGAGGAGTTAAAGCCTGCGCAAACGAAATAATGGCGAAGCTCAGGCGCCTCGCCCATGATGAAGTTTCCGTCGGGCGTGAAGCTTTCAGGGCCATTCAAAAGCATCTTGATTTGAGCCTTCTCAAGGCAGGGCGTGCGATGAAGGGCATGCTTCATCAACACCTCAAACTGATCCCAGTCCTCATTGAGCAATTGAAACTGGAAATCATCCGGAATCGGATCGACCTTCCAAGGCTTGGCCGAAGGTTCAAAGCCACCCATTAACAGGCCACCCACCTCTTCTTTATAATAAATATAAGAGTCAGGATCGCGCATCACCGGAAGCATCGGGTGAACACCGGCTATCTTGCCCGTAACGATATAAAAATGCTCTGCCGCGTGAAGCGGCACACTCACGCCTGCGCCTGCTGCAAACTGGCGCGCCCATTGTCCGGCGCAATTCACAAGCAACTCGCAGCCAATGTCTTGCTCGATGCCTGTGCCCCGAACCCGCAGGCCGCAAACCCGCCGCAAGCGGCCCTGCCCCTGGCTGTGCACAGCGATCGCCCTGATGCCTTCAAACATCAGCACGCCGCGCTGCCTTGCGCCCTTGGCGATCGCCGCACAAAGATCGGCGGGGTTCACCTTGCCGTCTTCCGGTAACCAAAGCGCACCGGCCAGATCATCGCTTCGCATCAGGGGAAAGTGATCGGCTGCCTCACGCGGAGAAATCGCCTCACAGTGCACGCCATAGCGGCGTGCCAGGCTCGCCTGCCTCATCATCATGCGCAAACGATCCGAAGTCTGCGCCACATAAAGGCTTCCGCAGGCCTTCCATCCGGTTGCAAGCCCCGTTTCCTGCTCAAGCCTTGCATAAAGCTCAATGCCGTAGCGGCTCATCGCGGTCATTGGGCGGTTGGGTCGCAGCTGGCCGACCAGACCGGCTGCATGCCAAGTCGTGCCTGCGCTAAGTTTGCCCTGCTCAAGCAGCACGACATCGGTGCAGCCCATAAGCGCCAGATGGTAAGCCACCGAGCACCCGATGATCCCTCCGCCAACAATCACCACGCGCGTATGTTTCGGGAGGGCCATCATCGTTGAGCCTTCGCTAGGCAATTTGCATGGCGCGCGCAGCGCTCATGATGACCGGAATTGTCAGACCCTCGCGCAGCGTCTTGCGCGCTCGATGAAATGATCAAGTCCTGGGGTGGGATGGCCAGCGGTTTTGGCTGAATCATCCCAGATCCGCAAACGAACCGCGTCGTCTGCGCCGGATTGGCTCAAGAAATGCTCGCATTGCGCAGGCGAAAAGGGCCCGCCTTGCAGTGCAAGCGAGCGCTTGGAGTCATCAGACAGGGCAGCAAAATAGTGTGCGCGCGTTGAACAAAGATAACGCTTTGCAGCCACATGCAAAGCGATCGGAGCAAGCACCTCGGGGCCGAACAGCCCGCGCAACTGCGGCAAAGCGCGGTACTGGTGAAGGTCGTCAACCCCACGCAGGCTTGGCGTATCACCCAGATCATGTAGCAAATGGCCGAGATCATGAAGCCATGCAGCAGTCACCAACGCGTCGCTTGCCCCCTCGGCCTCGGCAAGCGATGCGCATTGCAAGGCGTGTTCGAGCTGACTGACCGCTTCGCCGCTGTATTGTTCATGGCCCCGCTGTCTGAACAAGAGCCCAATATCGTCAAGCGTCATCATCACCGATCATTCCTTTGGGATGCGCTAGCGCTACCGGCTTCGACTTCATGTTTCCCAGGGCAGCGAATAGGTTTTGAGATGGGTAAAACTCTTGATGGCTTCCTGAACACCTTCTTTGTAACCAAGGCCTGAATCCTTGATGCCGCCAAAGGGCGTGAGTTCAAGCCGGTAGCCAGGCACTTCGCGAATATTGACCGTTCCAACATCGAGTTCATTCACAAAGCGCGTGATGTAATCCAGCCGGTTTGTACACACCGCACTCGAAAGCCCAAAGGCTGTGCCGTTGGCAAGCGCAATCGCCTCGTTGATATCATGAAAGCCAAGCACCGGCGAGACCGGACCAAAGGTTTCTTCACGAACCAGCGTCATCCCCGGTTTCACGCCATCGAGCACAGTGGGCGCATAAAGCGCGCCGTCGCGCCGATGACCATGCAAGAGCCTTGCACCTTGCGCCAGTGCTTCGCTCACCCGCGCCTCAATTTGTTGCGCAGCCGCCTCATCGATAACCGTGCCCATATCCTTGTGCGGGTCGCTGGGTTCGCCAAAGGTCCAGGCACGCGTCTTTGCCACCAATCGCTCGGTGAAATCGCCTAGGACGGCTTGGTGCACGAGCAGGCGCTTGACCGCGGTGCAACGCTGACCCGAGTTTTTATAGCTACCTGCAACCGCCAGACTCGCTGCCTCATCGAGGTCTGCGTCCTCCATCACAATCAGCGGATCGTTACCGCCCAGCTCCAAAACAAGCCGCCTGTAGCCCGCTTTACGCGCAATCGATTTACCAATTGAGACGCCTCCGGTGAAGCTGACCAGTTCCACCGCGGGATTGCTGATCATTTCGTCGCCGATCTCAGCCGGATCACCTGTGATCACACTGAGCATATCCGGTGGCAACCCGGCCTCGTAGAGCAGGTCTGCAAAAAGGATAGCTGAAAATGGTACTTTCTCCGAGGGTTTCAAAACCATCCGGTTGTTCGATGCAATGCTTGGAACAATCTTGTGGGCTACCTGATTCATCGGATGGTTAAAGGGCGTAATCGCACTGATCACACCTAGCAGTGGCGAGCGCTGGGTGAAAATGCGCCGCCTTTTGCCCTGCGGGCTGATATCGCAGCTAAAGATCTGTCCGTCATCCTTTAAAACTTCGAGGGCACCGAAGCTGAGCACATCGCTCACACGCCCGGCCTCGTAGAGGGAATCCTTCAGGCATAGCCCCGATTCTGCGGTAATCAAGGCTGCAATCGCAGCGCGACGCGCACGTACAAGGTCTGCAGCCTTGTTCAAGATCGCGGCCCTATCGAAGCGGCTCAGGCGATGCTTGGCAGCGTTTGCAATCCTGTAGGCTTGCCTTAACTCCTCAAGACTTGCCTTGGGCACCGTGCCAAGCCGTTCTCCGCAAAAAGGATCAAATACTTCGATCACCCGATGAGAGCCTTGCCGCTGCTGGCGATCAGACCCTATGCGTTCACCAGCAAGGCGCATCGCGTCAAGGCCATGGTCCCTGATGTAGTGTTGTACTTCCTCTCGCTTCATCGCGTTATTGATAAAGTTCTATAAACAGGATCTATCATTGCGCATGATTCAGGGCAAGATCAAAGGCATCAAAGTTTCGCCAGCGTCGATTGGGATCCAGGCCGGAAATTGCGCGATTAACAATCAGCGGCACCCTTTGCTCGCTGATGCCGCCATGGGAACGAAGTGGCACATCGAGGCCGGATAAATCATGTCTTGTCTTGCTTGTGCCAATCACGGTAAAGCGCTCAGACAGGCAAACCAAATCGCCGATTCGGTCGGCAGGCAGTTCAAACGCAAGCGCAGCCTCTGCCTTCAACAGCACGCGTTCCATGCCGCGCAGCCCTTGAAGTCTTTCGCGCAACCGCATCGCGTCCATACCTGGCTGCAAATACAGCGTGGCAAACGAACCCAATGCGGCATGATGAACCACGTAGGGATCGGTGATCGGGAGGATGGCCCGTACCTTGCCCGCACCCATCGCCTCATCGAGCCAGTCTTGCAGATAAATCACATCGGGCTTTCCGTCCATTGCAATTTTGGCGTTCATACCGTGATCGGCGGTCACAGCAATCACACAACCCATCGCCTCGAGCTCGCTCAGGTATTGATCGAGCATGCGATAAAAATCATGAGCCTCAAGGCTTCCCGGCGCGTACTTGTGTTGGATGTAATCGGTTGTCGATAAATACAGAATATCGGGTCGTTTTAGACCGCCACGATCAGCCCGCAGCAATGCAAGCGCTGATGCAAAAACAAACTCGGACAAGTCAGCGCTGTACACCGCTGGAAGCGGCCGATCAACAAGCTCGAGGACCCCTTCGATGCCATGCTCGAGCGCATTGCACTGATCGGCCTTTTCGGCTGAAAAGCAAATGCCCTGCTGCAGACCGTGCCCAAGTAGCCGCCGCAACTTGTCTTTGGCGGTAATGATCGCAACCGAAACGCCTGCTTGGGTCATTGCAGCGAAAATCGTTGGCGCACGCAGCCATTTCGGGTCATTCATCATGACTTCGCGCTGGGTTTCCGGATCAAACAAGTAATTTCCGCAAATGCCGTGCATGCTGGGCGGCACGCCCGTCACGATTGACACATTGTTCGGGTTGGTGAAACTGGGGATCACGCCCTCGGCATGCAGCGCGGTTCCATGGACCAGCGTGGCCTGCATCCAGGGCATTTGCCCCGCCGCCACCGCCTGGCCCACATAATCGGGCTCACAGCCATCCACGCAAACCACGACCGTGGTCTGCTTGGGCTTGTGGTAACGGCGGCCGTTTACCGTCAGCATGCAATTCCTTTGAAAGTGCGTCTTGGGACCTGATGTGGCGACGAATGCAGCGCTTATCGGGCTATCATGGCCGACGTCCAAAGTATAAGGGCTGCCGTGTCGGAGCCATGACGGATCTTTGCAAACCGGTCGAAAGGCAAGTGCGCCCTCAAAGGTCTGCGCTTGTTGCAGGCCCAAGCGCTTGAGATCAACCACCCGCTGAAAGACATTGCCCAGCCGACGATGAACCGCGAACCCATTTTGCTTACCCCGGGGCCACTGAGCACCAGCTTGCAAACCAAGCTGGCGATGCTGCGCGACTGGGGATCATGGGACAGCGAATTCAACGCGATCACCGCAAGACTCTGCGAGAGCCTGCTGCAAGTCATCCATGGGCAAGACAGCCATGTCGTGGTGCCGCTGCAAGGCAGCGGCACCTTCAGCGTTGAAGCGGCGGTTGCAAGTCTGGTGCCCCGCAACGGGCATTTGCTCGTGCTGGATAACGGCGCATACAGCCAGCGCGCAGCCAAGCTTACCCAGATGATGGGTCGCCGCTGCAGTACGGTCAGCTTTGCTGAGGATCAAATCCTGTGCGCAAAAGCGCTCGAGCGCGCCCTGGTTGACGACGCCAGCATCAGTCATGTGTTGATTGTGCATTGCGAGACCGGCTCAGGCCTGCTCAATCCGCTTGAGGCCATCGCAGCCCAGTGTGAGCGCTTTGACAAAAGCCTCATCGTGGATGCCATGAGCACCTTTGCTGCCTTACCCATTGATACGCGCGCCCTGCGTTTTGACGCATTGGTTGCAGCCAGCGGGAAATGTCTGGAGGGCGTACCAGGCATGGGATTTGTGTTTATCCGACGTGCGGTCCTCAGTGCTTGCGAGGGGCGCAGCCAGTCGCTCGCGATGGATTTATTTGACCAGTACGACTACATGCAACGAACCGGCCAATGGCGCTTTACGCCGCCAACTCAGGTCGTGGCCGCGCTCATCGAGGCCATCGCGCAGTTCGAGGCCGAGGGCGGGCAACCTGCAAGGCTGAAGCGGTACCAGGACAATTGCCAGACCTTGATCAAAGGCATGCTTCAACTCGGCTTTAAGCCCTATCTCGATGCCTCTGTGCAGGCACCCATTATCGTAAGCTTTCATGCGCCAGCCGACCCCGCTTATGACTTCAAGCGGTTTTATGCTGCGGTTCGCGATCGAGGCTTTGTGCTTTACCCGGGCAAACTCACCCGCGCTGAAACATTTCGGGTGGGCTGCATCGGTGCGATCGGTCGCAGGGAAATCGAGCAAGCCCTTCATGCAATCGAGCTTGCCGCAAAGGATTTAGGCCTTCAAAACGCCCAGCCGCTGCTCACCTGACAGCTCAGCGCATCAAAGCCTGGGGCATACCGTTACTTAAGGTGTAAGGTCTTCTTTACCCGCGTTCAAAGCGCCCGATCGTCAGTTTGAGCAGGTATAAAAGCGCAAGCGCCCCGAGCAAATCGCCAAGCAACATCGCTGCAAATTCTTGACCGTGGTCGCCCTCAACAGCCGAAACAATCCGCAGCATCGTATGGCCGCCTGCATTGATCAAGGCCGAGACTGTGCCGATTGCGATCAGCACACTGGGCGACAATCCCTTAAGCCGGCTTGAGATGCTCTTGTTTTCGGGCAAAAGCAGGCGCATGGCAGCATAGGCGGAGCATCCGCCAACAGCAGGCGCGATCCACCGCATCAAAGCTTCCTCAGGCCATATGAAGCCTGCGATCCCGTAGGCGCCCAGCGTGAGGCCTATCGCCGCATAGCGCTCAAAAAGGATGGTGAGGACAACCCGCAGGCCATGTGGCCAGTAAATCAGGTTGACACCGTCAATCACTTGAAATCGTTCAAAGAGCAATCCGTTAAGCCACCAGGCCAGGATGCCAGCGAACGCACAAAAAAGAACATAGCCGGATCGAAGAAAAAAGAGTTGCGTCACGCAAAGCAGTATTGACGCCCTTGATCGTTCTTACTTCCAAAACCCGTATCGATACTCAACTATTTTTAGAATCCATGGATCGCGTCAACAGGAAAGCTTCGATCCTTGACTTCGCGCACATAGGCTTTCATAGCCGCCTCAATCGAGCCGGTTTGCGCCATGAAGTCCTTCACGAAACGCGGCGTTTTCCCGATTCTTATGCCCAACATGTCGTGCAGCACAAGGACCTGGCCCGCCGTTGCGCAACCCGCGCCAATCCCGATGCTATGGCATCGGATCAGGCTTTCGGTGATTCGGGCTGCAAGGCTTGCAGGCACCATTTCAAGCACAAGCAGCGAGGCGCCTGCCTGCTCAAGGGCGATCGCCTCATTCAGCATGCGTTCGGCATCCTGTGGTGCTTTGCCTTGCAAACGATAGCCCCCGATGGCGTGAACCGTCTGAGGCATCAAACCCAAATGGGCGCATACCGGTATACCGCGCTGAACCAATTGATAAACCGTATCGACAACCCATCCGCCACCCTCGAGCTTGACCATGTGAGCGCCCGCCTGCATCAGGGTGCTCGCGCTTCGAATCGCCTGGCCTACCGATGCGTGATAGCTTGCAAAAGGCATATCGGCAAGAACCATCGCCGAACCGCCCTGGCCCTCCAAACCACGAACCACCGATTGGGTGTGATAGGCCACATCCGCAAGTTGCACCGCCAAGGTGCTTTTGTGTCCCTGACAGACCATGCCAAGCGAATCACCGATCAGAATCACATCCACGCCTGAACGGTCAGCCAGCGCCGCGAAACTGGCATCGTAAGCAGTCAACATCGCGATGGGTTCCTGACGGGCGCGCATTTGCGTAAGACTTGTAACAGTCACCGGCAAGCGTGGGCGGTCTTGCGCATCAAGCGATGGGTAAGGCATCAGAACACTCCTTCAATGAACCGTGAGTCATCGGTGATCAATCCTTCGGACAAAGGGTCATGACCAAAGGCGTCAAGCACCAAGCGCTAGCCTGAAAGACTCCCTGAAAAGCCACCCGGCTTCAAGGCAAGTAACGCTCAGCCGCAAGCTTTATACTCCGCCAGCCTGGCTGAAGACATCAGCTGGCCTACAGCTTGAGTGATCACGAAGTTCCTCGAAACAAGGCTTAATGTCAGCATCATGCCCCACTCCTCATTGTGGCAAAAACTCAAAATCGATCGCGTGCCCGCTTGGGGCCTGAGCCTCGCTTTGCTGGCCGCGGTGCTTGCAGGCCATGCGGAAGCGTCGGGGCCCGGCCAGAGCAAAAACCCATCCGAAAAACCGGTCATGAAGGTCGAGACAAGCATCGTGACCCAAATTGCCGCAGCACAAAGGATTCAAGCTCAGGGAAGCCTTCAGCCGTGGCGTGAAGCGGTTGTGAGTCCGCAAGTGCAAGGTCTTGCGATTGTCGAGCTGCATGCCGAGCTCGGTGATAAGGTTGAGCAGGGACAAATGCTTGCACGACTCGATCAACGACTGCCGCTTGCCGAACTTGCCCAGGCCAAAGCGCAGGGCTTTGAAGCCAGGGCAAGCCTTGATGAGGCGCAATTGCAGCTTGAGCGGGCGCAGCAGTTGCGCGAAAAGGGCTTTTTTAGCGAATCCCAACTCACCCAGGCACAAAACCAGCGGCGGATAGCCAGTGCTCGCGTCGACGCGGCGCAGGCTGCCATCGAGCTGCGCAGCTTGCAACTGAAGCAAACCGAGGTAAGGGCTAGCGAATCCGGTGTGATCAGCGCAAAGACCGCCTTGCTCGGTGCCATCCCTCCGCTTGGCGCTGAACTTTTCAAAATCCTAGTCCAAGGAAAACTCGAATGGCGAGCCGAGGTCACAAGTCAGGACCTGGAAAGAATTGCACCCGGGCAGCGGGCGAGGATCAATCTGCCATCAGGGGAGAGTCTTGATGCCAAAGTGCGCTTGCTTAGCCCTTCAATCGATCCAGGTAATCGCAACGCGCAGGTCTTGATAAGCCTTTCAACAACGCCCAGGCAACTGCGTGCAGGCCAGTTTGTTCAGGGCAGCATTGATGTCGGTTTGCGCTCGGTGATGAGCCTTCCGCAGTCGGCGCTGGTGGTTCGAGACGGCTTCACCCTGGTTTTTCATATCGACAAGCAGCAGCGGGTTCGTAGCCGCAAAGTCAAAGCCGGTGCAATCATCGGCGATCAGGTCGAGATTCTTGAGGGTATTGAAGCGGGCGCCCTCGTAGTTGCCCGAGGTGGCGCATTTTTAAATGACGGTGACCTGGTCAGCACCGCAAAGCCATGAATCTTTCGACCTGGTCGATTCGACACCCGGTGCCCGCCCTGATGCTGTTTGTGCTGCTCAGCCTGGCAGGGTTGATCGGCTTTCAAAGCATGAAGGTTCAAAACTTTCCTGACCTCGATTTACCGACGATTCAGGTGCAGGCCTCGCTGCCGGGCGCAACGCCTAGCCAACTCGAAACCGATGTGGCTCGAAAGCTTGAGAACGGAATCGCGCCCTTGCAAGGCCTCAAGCACATCAGCACCAAAATCAGCGACGGTGCGGTATCGATAACGATTGAGTTTCGTCTTGAAAAGCCGGTTCAAGAAGCGCTCGATGAGGTGCGCTCAGCGGTTCAGTCAACGCGCAGCGACTTACCTGCAGATTTGCGCGAACCTGTCATCAGTAAGCTCAACCTTGCGGGCACTCCGGTGCTTGCCTACACGATTGCATCCGATGCGCTCGACGAAGAGGCGCTGTCCTGGTTCGTTGACCGTGATTTGACAAAGCGCCTGCTCGCGATTCGCGGCGTCGGGGCCGTGCAGCGCGTGGGCGGCGTATCGCGCGAGATCTCGGTGCATCTCGATCCGGTTCGCATGAACGCAATCGGCATGACGGCTGCCGATCTATCCAGGCAGTTGCGCGCCGTTCAGCAAGAGGCAAGTGGCGGCCGCACCGATCTTGCAAGTGCCCAGCAGCCGGTTCGATTGTTGGCAAGCCTTGCCGCCGCCGAGCCCTTGCGCACTTTTGCCATCGCCCTGCCTCAAGGCGGCTCGGTCAGGCTCGATCAGCTTGCTGAAATCCGCGATGGCATCGCCGAGCGTCGCTCCGCTGCCTTTTTGAACGGCCAAGCTGTTGTCGGATTCGAGGTTGTACGCAGCCGCGGGGCCAGTGAGGTGCAGGTCGGCAAGCTGGTCCGTGAGTCCTTGGCGCAACTCAAGCTTGAGCGACCCGATGTCGTACTGACCGAAGCCTTTGACTTTGTCACACCGGTTCAAGAGGAATACGATGGGTCGCTGATTCTGCTCTACGAGGGGGCGCTTCTGGCGGTGCTGGTGGTGTGGATTTTTCTGCGCGATTGGCGCGCCACCTTCGTTTCTGCGCTTGCCTTGCCCCTTTCAGTGATCCCAGCCTTTGCAGGCATGGCCTGGCTCGGCTTCTCGGTGAATGTGGTCACCCTGCTGGCCTTGTCGCTGGTCATCGGCGTTCTGGTCGACGATGCGATTGTGGAGGTCGAAAACATCGTTCGTCATTTACGCATGGGGAAAAGCCCAATCCAGGCGTCCATCGATGCAGCCGATGAAATTGGCCTGGCCGTTATCGCAACCACCTTCACCCTGATTGCGGTATTTCTGCCGACTGCCTTCATGAGCGGAATCGCGGGCAAGTTCTTCAAACAATTCGGCTGGACAGCCTCGCTTGCGGTCTTTGCGTCCCTGCTGGTTGCACGCATGCTCACCCCGATGATGTCCGCTTACCTCTTGAAGGACCAGCCAACGGCCCACCACGAGCCCGGCTGGCTTGGGGGATACATCCGACTTGTGAAGCTGTGTTTACGCTTTCGTTGGACCAGCATGTTGGCAGCAACCGCGTTTTTCTTCGCTTCCATCGCATTGATCCCTCTGCTGCCAACCGGCTTTATTCCGCCCGATGACAATTCGCAAACACAGGTGTACCTCGAGCTTGCTCCCGGTTCAAGCCTGGAGCAAAGCATCAAAACCGCCGAGGCAGCCAGGCTACTGCTCGCCTCGATTCAAGAAATCCAAAGCGTTTATACAACGATCGGCGCAGGCAGCGCAGGCACCGACCCCTTTTTGGGCGGGGGAGCCAATGAACCTCGAAAAGCCACCCTCACCATCGCGCTCACCCCGCGCGGTGAGCGTGCGCGAAAACAAATCATTGAAGCCAACATCAGGGAAAAGCTCCAAGCATTGCCGGGTGTGCGCAGCAAGGTCGGACTGGGCGGCTCGGGTGAAAAATACATTTTGGTGTTGACCGGTGACGATCCGCAAAACTTAAGTCAGGCCGCGCTTGCTGTCGAACGCGACCTTCGCAGCATCAAAGGTCTTGGAAGCATCGCCTCAAGCGCAAGCCTTTCAAGGCCCGAAGTGATGATTCGGCCCGATGTTGCCAAGGCTGCCGACCTTGGCGTGACGACGGCCGCGATCGCTCAGACTCTACGTATTGCAACACTTGGCGACTACGATGTGGCCCTGGCAAAACTGAACCTGAGCGATCGGCAAGTACCCATCGTTGTCCGATTGCGCGATGAAGCGCGTCAGGATATGCAAAGCCTCGGGCGGCTCTTGGTACCGGGCAGCAAAGGCCCGGTCATGCTGTCGCAGGTCGCAAGCATCGAGATTGGCGGCGGGCCCGCACTGATTGAACGCTATGACCGCGAACGCAACATCAATTTTGAAATTGAGCTATCGGGTATGCCCTTGGGTGATGTGACCGCAGCCGTTGCCGAATTACCTGCCCTCAAGCGGCTCCCGCCCGGCGTGGCTCAGCGCGAAATCGGCGATGCCGAAGTGATGGGCGAACTCTTTGCAAGCTTCGGTTTGGCGATGGGTATTGGTATTTTATGTATCACCATGGTGCTTATTTTGCTTTTTAAGAGCGTTCTTCATCCGATCACCATTCTGGCCGCCCTTCCCCTTTCGCTTGGCGGCGCCTTTGTTGCCTTGCTTCTGGCCGAAAAAAGTTTTTCGATGCCTTCGTTGATCGGGTTGATCATGCTGATGGGCATCGCTACAAAAAATTCGATTTTGCTGGTTGAGTACGCCATCGAAGCAAGCAAATCAGGACTTGATCGTCATCAGGCGCTCATCGAAGCCTGCCGACTGCGGGCACGCCCGATCATCATGACGACCATCGCGATGGGCGCCGGGATGCTGCCCATTGCCTTGGGTTGGGGAAGCGCAGACGCAAGTTTTCGCTCACCGATGGCCATTGCGGTAATTGGCGGCCTTTTGACCAGCACCTTGCTTAGTCTTTTGATCATTCCAGTGGTCTACACTTTCATGGATGATCTGGGACTGCTGCTGTCACGCCTAAGGCACTTAAAGATCCAGAAGCAAACCGGCAAGCACGCCTAGCAAGACAATCCACAAGGGCGAAAGGCGCGGCAACACAAGCAGCGCATAGGCCAGCAAGGCCAAGGCAAAATGTAAAGGTTTACGGACAGCGTGAACGAAGATGGGATCGTAGAGACTGGCCAGCAAGAATCCAACGACTGCGGCGTTCACCCCAGCCAGCATGCTTGTTGCAAGCGGATAGCCGATTAGCCTTGACCACAAAGGCATCACGCCGATCACGAGCAAAAAACCGGGAAGAAAAATGCTTGTCAGCGCCATGAGCGCCCCAAGCCAGGACGGAGTCAAGTCTGGCATGACCGCACCCAAAAAAGCTGCCACAGTAAATAAGGGGCCAGGCATTGCCTGCGCGGCAGCATAAGCTGCCAAGAAACTCTCAAGCTGCAGCGATTCCGGCACCAGCATGGTCTGAAGCAGCGGCAGGACCACATGCCCGCCACCGAAAACCAGCGCCCCGGCCCGATAAAAGCTGTCGATCAGTTTTATCCAGGCGTCGTCAACATAGACGTTGAGTAAGGGTAAACCCAGTAACAGTGCAAAAAAAAGAACGAGGCAAAACAGACTGAGCGGCTCACTTGACCCAAAAGATTTGCCGGGCCGATTTGCATCCCATGTCGATGGGTTTTGCAATCCGGATTTCGCTTGCTCGCCAGCAGGGCGAATCAACATGCTGCCTGCAAAGGCCGCAAGCCCGATCGCAAGGAGCTGAGCCAGGCTACTTTGCATCAGCAGGCAAAGTGAACAGGAAAGTACCGCAATCCAGCCACGCAGGCTGTCGGGGCATAGACTTTTTGCCATGGCCGTCAATGCCTGGGCGACCACGGCAACAGAGACCAGCAACAAAGCGTTCAACACCGAAGCGCTTTTTTCAAAGCTTGTGTGCAATAAGCCCATGGCAAGTGCGAACATCAACAGGGCTGACGGCAGGGTGAAACCTAGCCAAGCGGCAAGCGCACCGGAGAAACCGGCTTGACGCATACCAATGGCCATACCCAGCTGGCTGCTTGCAGGTCCGGGCAGAAATTGACATAAGGCGAGCAACTCGGCAAATTCAGCGTCACCAAGCCATCGACGCCGGTCTACGAATTCAGTGCGAAAGTAAGCCAAATGGGCGATAGGTCCGCCAAATGAGCTCAGTCCGAGTCTGAAAAACGCGATAAAAACCCTGCGCAAAGCGATGGCTTGCGGCAATGCCCCCGGATTTCCCGAGGCCACATCGGCTTTGGCGCGTGGACTTGGAGCCTTTGATTTCGGACTTGAACTCACAAAGCAATCGCCCTAAGGATGCCATCGTTTGACGCGCTCAGAGGCATGTCGACGATGGTGAGATCTGCAATAGCCTGAAGCAGTCTGCGCAGTTTATGCGCAAGCGCGAGCTGGACTTGAGAAACACCCCGTCCTGCGCTTTGGAAAGCCCAGGGCTTCGCATCGGCGAGATCTTCTCGTTGCGGCGGACTCGCAACCACGTCGCTGCAAAGCGTGAAAGATCCCTCGGGCTTGGGGCTTCATGCCATCATCGGGGACCTTCATTTTGCCTTCATGAGTTCCCCATGCTGACACTCACAGGTTATGCGAACCGCCTATCGGTCATCGCGGGCGATACGATCCAGTTCCATGTTGCAAAGGCCAGCGCAGAAGTGCTGACAGCCGAGGTTGTACGAGTGGATTGTGCAGACCCGAACCCTGCCATTGGCGGTATTCGTTACACAAGCACCGCGCTTGACGTGCACGAACTTGGCCCTGCCTGCGCCCAGCACGTGCCGATTGGGTCCTATGCAAGCCTTGGATCTGCAGGTTTGCTCGAAAATCATGAAAGGTTCACGCTGTGTTTGCTTCTTCAACCTCGCCTAAGGAGCGCAAACACCCAGGTCATTTGCAGTAACCGCGACGAGAGCGCTCAGGGTTTCCAGCTCGAGCAGCTCAGCAACGGTCAGCTTGCGCTCAGGATGTCTTCCACAGGGCAGGATCATCTGCTGAGCCTTGAAGCGCCGCTCCATTTGGGCAGCTGGTACCGCGTCTTGCTGTCGGTCGATGGCCCAGCGCAAAGGGCAGCGTTGATCGCAACAGATTTAAGATCGAGCTATAAACAAGAGCGCGAGCTTTGCACAAACACAAGGCTCAGATTGGGTTCAAAAGCCCAGCTCAGTCTTGCCAGTGCATCGGCGCACAAGCCGCTTGACTGCTTTAACGGGCGAATTGAAGACCCCTGGCTGCTTGCGAGAATCCTGGATGGTGAGCAAACGCGTGAACTGGCCGATGCAGCGGCCGATCCGGACTGTATCGCTGCCTGGGATTTTTCACAGGCGATGCACAGCCAACGAGTGGTCGATATCGGTCCTTTCAAGGATCATGGTGAACTTTTCAATACGCCAACCCGGGCAGTCAGAGGGTCACAGTGGAACGGCAAGGAGCAATGTTTTCGCCATGCCCCCCGCCACTACGCAGCAATCCATTTTCATCAGGATGATCTGGATGACTGCCGATGGCCAGCTACGCATGCGGTGCAAATCCCGCTCGACTTCGCCTCTGATGCCTACGCGCTCTTGCTAAAAACCGGAACGTTCTCAGAAAATATTCCCTTTTTTGTTGTGCCCCCGAAAGGGCAGGCAAGGTCCAAGATTGCAGTGCTGGTGTCGACTTATACCTACACGGTGTATGGCAATCACGCCCGTCCCGAGTGGTTTGCGGACCCGGCTTGGCGCGAAAGTTATATCGATCAGGTCCAAAGCTGGGGAGCCTATCCGCACAATCCCGGCGAACATCAGGACTTTGGGCTATCCACCTACAACAGCCACCCCGACGGTTCGGGAATTGGTCTCGTGAGCTGGCGAAGGCCGATGTTGAATCTGCGCATGGGCTATCTCACCTACCCTTATCCCGAGATTCGCGCCTCGGGATTGCGACACTATCCTGCCGACAGTCACCTTTTGATGTGGCTTAAACACCATAAGCTGGATTTTGATCTGGTGACTGACGAGGAGTTGCATCGGGAAGGCCTTGATCGGCTTCGCCCGTATCAAACGCTCATCACCGGAAGTCATCCGGAGTACCACAGCGAAGCGATGCTCGATGCATTACAAAACTACCGCGACCAAGGCGGCAAACTGATTTACCTTGGAGGCAATGGCTTTTACTGGAAGATCGCACTTGACCCCGCCCGCGAGGGCATCATCGAAGTGCGTCGGGCCGAGGGCGGCATCCGGGCTTGGGCTGCTGAACCGGGAGAATATTTTCATCAGTTCGATAGCGAATACGGCGGACTTTGGCGGCGTAACGCAAGGCCTCCCCAGCAGCTTGTCGGCGTTGGCTTCACCGCGCAGGGCAATTTTGTCGGCTCCTATTATCGAATCCGCAAAGAAGCCCGTGCCGACCCCTTGGTGAGCTGGATCCTTGAGGGTATCGACGAGGAGATCATTGGCCTGGAGGGTTTTAGTGGACACGGCGCTGCTGGCTTTGAGCTTGATCGCGCCGATGAGCGACTCGGCACGCCTGCACGGGCAGTGGTTATTGCATCGTCGGAGAAGCACCCAGCGGATGCGCCATGGGTCCTGGTACCCGAGGAGCAACTCACCCACATTACAACGCTTCCGGGCAAAAGCCACCAAGAACTGATCCGCGCAGACATGACCTATTTTGATTGCCCGGGCGGTGGCGCTGTGTTTTCAGTCGGATCGATCACCTTTTGCGGATCACTTCCCTCGGGTGATTTCAACAACCCCTGTTCACGCCTGCTGCTTAACGTGGTGAGACGCTTTACATCAAGCTGACAGTTTGCTTTGCAAGGCAAAGCCTGTTCCCAGGCTTTGCTAGATACAGGGGATTGTACTTTGGTATGATTGGTTCGTTCGTCGAGTCGCGCACCGCTCGATCGTGCCAAAACACATTTGAGCCCTTGGAGTCAACAGTTTGCTGTTCGATAACCGATCGACCATTCCTGCGCGTTTTGAAGCGGCAATTCACACGGTGATCGACCGCACCCGTGCCTACAACAAAGTCACACTCGCTGTGATTTACGGCCAGTTTCCCTGGGAAAGCAGCGCAGCTGATGCCGCCGATGCCGAGGTCCAACTGGCTTTGATTCTTGATGATGATGTGACCGACTTTGTCGCGACAAAACTCGAACTGACAAAAACTGCTTACGATGTGTTTATCGAGTCCGGCATTGAAATTGCGCCTTTTCCGGTTCCGGTTACCCACTGGTATCTGCCATCGAAGGCAGCCAATCCTGCGCTGATTGAGGACATTCGAAAGCATGG
>DDPV01000046.1:0-132 GCA_002342365.1 Burkholderiales bacterium UBA2459
CACGCTGCCATTTTTTAGACCATAGGCAGCTGCAAATTCCGCAGCGTTCTGTTTCTTGCCGTCTTCATGCTTGACTTTGAAAATTTCAATTCGCCCGCCTTGCACGCTGACGAAAAAACTTTTATCGCTGAG
>DDPV01000046.1:227-67953 GCA_002342365.1 Burkholderiales bacterium UBA2459
TAAACATGGTCAATGTGATTGGCCCAGTTGATTCGCGCCTCAGCACTGCGGCACCAACCCTCGTAGCTTGCCTCCTGCTCGTCCTGGACCCGCTCCATGTGCTTGCCTGAGTAAACAAGATCTGCAGCTTCGAGCATCGCAGATACACCCATCGGGAACAAGCGCTCAAAGTACACGCTGCCCAAGGTATCGTCCTCGCCGATCGCTGTTTCTTTTTGCACGATGATCGCTCCCTCATCGAGTCCGTCGCTGGGCCGGAAGATGCTCAGTCCGGTCTTGCGATCGCCCCGGATGATCGGCCAGTTGATCGAGCTCGGACCGCGATAACGCGGCAAGAGCGAGGGGTGATACTGAATCGTCCCGAGCCGTGGCAGGTTCACAAAATCCTGAGGCGCAAATTGCAAGACAAAGGCCATGATGCCGATATCCGCCCGGAGATCCCGCATGGCTTCAATCGCTTGGGGCTCTCTTAGCGACTTGAACTGATGAACAATCAGACCTTGGTCAAGCGCGAGGGTTTTCAAGGGGTCGGGTTTTGCGCCCGGCTTTTCGGGTGCGCAAAAAACCGCTGCAACATCGTCGCCGCGCGCTAAATAGGCTTCCAGCACCGCCTTGCCAAAGTCTTGCTGGCCAATGATTGCGATTCGCATGGTTAAGACTCCTGGCTTTTCTTCGGCGGGGAAGACATCGCGCCTGCTGATCGCAAGGCCTCGATGCGCGCGGCATCGTAGCCCAAAACCTTCTCGAGCACTTCGTCGTTGTGTTCGCCAAGCATAGGCGAACGGTGGATGTGTGCAGGCGAGGCCGAAAGCTTGATGGGCATACCGACGTTAAACCAGTTGCCGCGCTGCGGGTGATCGAGTTCAACATACATGGCACGGCCTCGAACGTGTTCATCGTCGGCCAGATCGGCGGTTGACATGATCGGTCCGCAGGGCACATCGAGTTCGTTAAGGATCGCCATAAACTCGCGCTTGCTGTAGGCCGATGCAAACTCGGTGATCATTGCCCACATCTCGTGTTGATGTTGACGGCGCTCGTTGATAGTGACAAATTTTGGATCGGAGGCAAGCTCGGGCTGACCCATCGCAGCTCCGATCCTGCGAGCAAGCGCGGGCCATACGGCTTCCTGGACCACAACATAAATGAAGTCGTTCGGGCCGCCGGGTTTGCACTGAATCGCATTTCCGAGTTGGCCGCCGCCCGAGTCGTTCCCGGCGCGGGGCGTTTCGTGTTGACCCGCTGTTGGCACCGAGTATTCAGGCAGTGGACCATGCGACAAACGCTGATGATCACGAAACTTCACCCGACAAAGATTCATCACCGAATCCATCATCGCTACTTCAACATACTGGCCCAAGCCGCTGCTATGGCGTTGTTGCAAGGCCGCGAGTAAACCGATGGCAAGGTGAAGGCCGGTACCGGAGTCGCCAATCTGAGCGCCGGTGACAAAGGGCGGGCCATCAGGCAGTCCTGTCGTGCTCATGGCGCCCCCCATAGCTTGCGCGACATTTTCATAGGCTTTGAACTCGGCATAAGGGCCGCTCGAGCCAAAGCCTTTGATCGAACCCATGATGATGCGAGGATTGATCTGGTGGATGGTGTCCCAGGTAAAGCCGAGTCGATCGAGCACACCAGGCCCGAAGTTTTCCATCACGATATCGCAGCACTTGAGCAGATCGACAAAGATCTCTTTGCCCTCGGGGGACTTCATGTTGACCGTGATCGAGCGCTTGTTGCAGTTGAGCATGGTGAAATACAGGCTGTCTGCACCGGGCACATCGCGCAACTGGCCACGGGTGGCGTCGCCCTGAGGAGGTTCGAATTTTATAACATCAGCGCCCATCCAGGCGAGCAATTGCGAACAGGTCGGGCCGGCTTGCACATGGGTCATATCCAAGATCCGAATCCCTTCTAGGGCTTGACTCATTACTAACTACCTCACGAGAAAGAAAGAAAATCGTCTGCAACAGCGCTTCGCTGCTCGATAGCTCAGGGCTTTTTTGCGCTGCTTTGCGGGTTAAGGTTGGTAAGACGGCCACTCTCGGTCCCGGCCTTTTCATCGATGACCGCATTGATCAGCGTGGGCTTTCTGCTCTGAATGCCGTCTTCGATTGCAGCGGCCAAGGCATCGGGCGTGGTGACGTGTTTGCCCACGCCACCAAAGGCTTCGATGATTTTGTCATAACGTGCGCCCTTGACAAAAACGGTGGGGGCAACATCGCTGCCACCGCTCAAGTTGAGGTCGGTGCCGCGATAAACGCCATTGTTATTGAAAATAACCGTAGTGATCGGAAGCTGATAGCGGCAAATCGTTTCAATTTCCATGCCACTAAAGCCAAACGCACTGTCGCCTTCCACGGCCACCACGCCATGCCCGCTCACCACTGCGGCGCCAATGGCATAACCCATGCCGATTCCCATCACACCCCAGGTGCCCGAATCCAGGCGTTTGCGTGGCTTGGCCATGTCCACGATGCTGCGCGCATAGTCGAGCGTGTTGGCGCCTTCGTTGACAAAATAAATATCCGGATGCGCGCGCATCACATCACGAATCGCCCGCAGCGCGCTGTGGAAATTCATCGGACTTGGGTCTGCATCCAGAGCCTGGGCCATCTTTTCGATGTTTTTAGATTTTTTCTCACCGACGGCTGCCAGCCAGGCCTCGTTGCCCCTTGGGACCTTGCCTGCCATGGCTTGCATCAAGGCCTGAACACATGAGCCGATGTCGCCGACCAGTGGGGCATCAATCGGAACGTTACTGTCGATTTCGGTGGCCGCAATATCGATTTGAATGAATCGCTTCTCGGCCCACTGTTTGTCGGCAGCGCCCCAGGTTGCACCCTTGCCGTGGGATAAGAGCCAGTTAAGCCGCGCTCCAATCAGGAGCACGGTGTCGGCTTGGGCTAAAACATAGGATCGCGCAGCAGCGGCTGACTGAGGGTGGCTGTCAGGCAGCAAGCCCTTTGCCATCGACATCGGCAAATACGGCATCCCGGTCTGCTCGATGAGTTCGCGGATCGCAGCGTCTGCCTGCGCATAGGCTGCGCCCTTGCCCAGCACAATCAAAGGACGTTGTGCTGAGCGTAGCAGATCGAGCGCCCGGTCGACCGCATCGGTAGCGGGCCATTGGCGGGGCGCAGGATCAATCACCCGCACGATCGAACGCCTGGCTGCAGCAGCAGGCATGGTTTGAGCGAGCAATTTGGCTGGCAAGTCGAGGTAAACCCCACCGGGTCGACCTGATGCCGCCGCGCGAATCGCACGAGCAAAGCCGATACCGATGTCTTCGATGTGATTGACCCTGAAGGATGCTTTGGCAAAAGGCCTGGCGATGTTGAGTTGATCCATCTCCTCGTAATCACCTTGTTGCAGGTCAACAATCTCACGCTCGCTTGACCCGCTGATCAGAATCATAGGAAAGCAATTCACGGTGGCATTGGCGAGCGCAACCAGACCGTTCAAAAACCCGGGCGCAGACACGGTCAACGCAATGCCTGGCTTTTGCGTGATGAAGCCTGCAATAGCGGCGGCGTTGGCAGCTTGCTGCTCATGCCTAAAGCCGATAAAGCGCAGCCCTTGTGCTTGAGCCAGTCTTGCTAGATCGGTTATCGGTATACCCACCAGTCCAAAAATCGTATCGATACCGTTGGCCTTCAGGGCGTCGATCACAACATGAAAGCCGTCGGTCGTCGAACTCTCATCCTGGTTGTCGCGGGCGGTTGGCTTGTGCTCCATGGTTTGCTTGTCTCTCTTAATTTGATCGATTGAAAGCATCGCGCAAAGATCCCTTCGATGCTTTTAGGACTGACTCAGGATGCGCTTGGGCTTTTGGATTTCAGTGTGCTTAACATCGGCCAAAAAAGCATCAACAAAGCAAAGGCGGTAATCCCACCGACTAAAGGATTGCTGAAGAAAATCCTCAGATCTCCTTGCGATAAAAGCATGGATTGCCGAAAAGAGTCCTCGGCCCGATCGCCAAGCACCAGGGCCAGTACAAGCGGGGCGAAAGGATAGTCAAGTTTTTTGAACACATAGCCCACAACCCCGAAGATCACCATCAGCCACACGTCAAACAAAGCATTGTGAACCGTGTAGGCGCCGATCGCACAAATCACAAGAATCACCGGTGCAATAATTGAAAAAGGGATCCTCAGGATCGCTGCAAAAAGCGGTACGGCGCTCAAGACCATGATGAGGCCTACCACGTTGCCCAGATAAATGCTGGCGATCAAACCCCAGACAAAGTCTTTTTGTTCAACAAAAAGCAGCGGACCGGGTTGCAGACCCCAGATCAAAAGCCCGCCCAGCAAGACCGCCGCTGTCGGTGACCCAGGAACGCCCAGTGTGAGCATCGGCAACAGTGCCGATGTGCCTGCTGCGTGGGCGGCGGTCTCGGGCGCAACCACCCCTTCCATTTCACCTTGACCGAAGCGGTCGCCTCTCGGAGACATGCGCTTGGCCAGACCGTAACTCATGAAGGAGGCCGGCGTTGCTCCCCCTGGCACCACCCCCATGAAGCAGCCCACTATTGCGCTGCGAACCGAGGTTAGCCAATACCGGGGAAGTTCTTTCCAGGTCTCAATCACCGTACGCACATTCAAGCGGGCCTTTGCGCCTTTGAAGGCAAGTCCTTCTTCGAGTGTTTGCAAAATTTCACCAATACCAAAAAGCCCGATGACCGCGATCAAAAAGTCAAATCCTTTGAGCAATTCGGTTTGTCCGAAGGTGAGCCTCAGTTGACCGGTTACCGTATCCAGGCCTACAGAGGCGAGGGCGAAACCAAGCATCATCGCCGTGATGGTCTTCAATGCAGCGCCTTTGGACATCCCCACAAACGCACAAAAGGTCAGCAGGTAGACCGCGAAAAACTCGGCTGGGCCGAACTGAAGGGCGAAATTGGCGACGACCGGTGATAGGAAAGTAATCAGCACCACGGCGACAAAGGCGCCGATAAACGATGAAGTGAAGGCAGCAGCAAGTGCCTGCCCTGCTTTTCCGGCGCGGGCCATCGGGTAGCCGTCAAAGGTGGTTGCGACCGACCAGGGTTCGCCGGGAATGTTAAAAAGCACCGAGGTAATGGCCCCACCAAAAAGGGCGCCCCAGTAAATGCAGGACAAAAGAATGATCGCCGATGTTGGCGGCATGGTGAATGTAAGTGGCAGCAGGATCGCTACACCGTTGGCACCGCCCAGTCCAGGCAACACGCCGATGATCACCCCAAGCAACACACCGATGACCATCAACATCAGGTTGAACGGCGATAGGGCTATCGAAAAGCCCTGGATTAACGACTGGATCTCATCCATGTCAGGTTCCGGTGAATGGAAAAAGCTTTGTTGACGTGACGGTTGTGCTGGCTTGGGGCCTTTGCTTGTCAGGCTGTGGTCTAGGCCAGACCCAGCATGGCTTCAAGCGGCCCCTTGGGGAGCGGCACCGTGAACCAAATCTCAAACATGATAAAAAACATCGCGCTGACGCCGATCGCAACCGGAGCAATCAGGATCAGGCGATAGCCGCCAAGCCGCCACATAAAGGCTGCGATGAATAGGCTTGAAGCAAGGTAAATCCCCAGCCATTGAATCAGGGCAACATAGACAACGGTGGGAAGCAGGACGGTCAGAACCAGTCCGAGTGATTGGCGCGATACGAAGGATGAGCTATCGCGCATCCGAAAGGCTTTGTAAAAATTGATCAGGCTTGTGATGCAAATGATGAGCCCGATGTAAAAAGGAAAATAGCCGGCCTGTGGGCCGTCTTCAGCCCAGCTTGCGCCAATCCGCCAACTGTCGGCCAGCACCACCAAACCGAGCAGAAACAGGAACAGTGCGACTGCGATTTCCAGGCTGCGTCGGCTCGCTGCAGAAAGCTCGGGTTCTTGATTGACTTCCGGCTCTTGGTCCACGTCCCTTCCCCTTTTTCCGGCAAGGCCTCTGCCGGCCTGCTTTGTATGCTTACTTGGCCCGTCCTGCCAGGAAACCCGCAGACTTCATGAGCAACAAGTGGCGTGCCTCTTCCTTACCCAACCAATCCAAGAAGGCTGCACCTTGCATCGTGGTGTTGTTGAATGCCCCCCGTTCCATAAACTCTTTCCATTCGGGTGTTTCGCGAACTTTTTGCAGCAAATCGAGATAAAACTTCTGCTGCTCGGCGCTCACCTCAGGCGCCATGAAAATGCCGCGCAACATCAGGTACTCCACGTCAAGACCGGAGTCCTTGCACGGGGGTACATCGGACCAGGCCATGTTTTCGGTCACTTTGGCCGGGTAGGGCATGCGTTTGCCGTCGAAAACGCACAAGGGTCTCAGCTTTCCGCCGCGCCACTGCGCAACGGCTTCAATCGGATTGTTGACCGTCGAATCGACGTGTTTGCCAACCAGTTGGACCGCCACCTCGCCACCGCCCTTAAACGGCACGTAGGTGAATTTCACATCCGCTTGCTTTTCCATCGCGACGGTGATGATTTGGTCCTCCTGACGGGATCCGGTTCCCCCCATCTTCAGTTTGCCCGCGCCGGCTGCCTTGGCTGCGGCTACATACTCCTTGGCGGTCTTGTAGGGTTTTTCGGCGTTAACCCAAAGTACGAACTGGTCAAGTGCCAACATTTGGAGCGGTGTGAGGTCACGCCAGTTAAAGGGCACATCGGTGGCGAGCGGGGTGGTGAAAAGATTCGATAAGGTGATCACGAGCTTATGCGGGTCGCCTTTGGAGCTCTTCATCAGCAAGAAGCCCTCAGCGCCGGCTCCGCCGCCTTTGTTCATCACCACCATAGGCTGCTTCATGAGATTGTGTTTGGACACAACCGTCTGAATAAAGCGCGCCATCTGATCAGCTCCGCCTCCAGTGCCCGCTGGCACAATAAATTCGACAGGTCGGGTCGGCTCCCAGGCCTGAACCCAATTAGGGGCTAAACCGGCAGCCAAGGCCGTACAAAGCGCAAGTGTGAGGCGGGCCGGGCCAAACCAAGCCTGCAGGCTTGCGAAAGGTTTTTTGGCCGATGGTTGCAGGCCTGAAGCGGCTGGGTTTTTTGATCGGGCATGAATGAACGCTGGGTCAGGCATTTCGGGCTCCTTGACATGAATCGCCAGATGAATCAAAAGATGTCGTTGCGCTCGCATGAATGCAAGCCTTGAAGAATTCTCAAAAAATTAAAACAGTCCAACAACCTTGCCGTCGATCAGATCAATCTTGGTTGCCGAGGGTTGCTTGGGCAAACCCGGCATGGTCATGACGTCACCGCAGATCATCACGACAAACTCAGCACCGGCTGCAAGACGCACTTCACGCACATGAATCGGGTGATTTTCGGGTGCACCCCGCAGCGAGGGATCGGTTGAAAACGAATAAGGCGTCTTGGCCACACAGATTGGGTAATGCCCATAGCCGTCGTCTTGCAGCTTCTGGATTTGAGCAAGCACCTTCGCATCGCAGGTCACTGCACTGGCCCGATAAACCCGCTTGGCAACCTGATTGATCTTATCCCATAAGCTGTCATTGTCTTCATAAACGAAACGCACCGCCGACGGCGCTTCGCAGAGCGCGACAACAACACGAGCCAGCTCGGCTGCGCCCTTGCCTCCGTCGGACCAGTGGGTAGCCAGCACAAGCTTCGTGCCGAGCGATCCCATACGCTGCCTGATCTGGTCAATTTCTGCATCGGTATCGCTGTCAAAGCGGTTGATCGAAACCACGCAAGGGATGCCGTAAATCTTCGAAACATTTTCAACATGCCGTTCGAGATTGACCATACCTCGTTCAAGCGCCTGAAGATTTTCAACGCTGACCGACTTCAGATCGGCGCCGCCGTGATACTTCAGCGCCCGTACCGTTGCAACAATCACAGCGGCCGAAGGCTTCAGTCCGGACTTTCTGCATTTGATGTTGAGAAACTTTTCCGCACCCAGATCCGCACCAAAACCGGCTTCGGTAACCACATAGTCGGCCATACGCAGCGCAGCCTGCGTTGCGAGAACGCTGTTGCAACCATGGGCAATGTTGGCAAAAGGCCCGCCGTGAACCAGGGCAGGATTGTTTTCAAGTGTCTGCACAAGGTTGGGGGCAAGTGCGTCCTTGAGCAACACAGCCATCGCGCCGTGCGCTTGCAAGTCGCGGGCATGTACCGGCTTCAAATCGCGGGTGTAGCCCAGCACAATATTGCCCAAGCGCGACTTTAAATCGTCAAGCGAGGTGGCCAGGCACAAGATTGCCATCACTTCGGATGCGACAACGATGTCAAAGCCGTCTTCGCGCGGGTAACCATGGGCTGCTCCGCCCAGGGACTGCGTGATATGGCGTAAGGCGCGATCGTTCATATCAACAACCCGTTTCCACTGGATCCGTCTCAGGTCGATCGCCAGTTCATTGCCGTGGTGGATATGGTTATCGATCATGGCTGCCAACAAATTGTTGGCCAGCGCGATCGCTGAGAAGTCTCCTGTGAAGTGGAGATTGATGTCTTCCATCGGCACGATTTGGGCGTGGCCACCGCCGGCAGCGCCGCCTTTCACACCGAAAACCGGGCCAAGCGAGGGCTCGCGCAAACAAATGATTGCTTTTTTACCGATGTGATTCAGCCCGTCGCCCAGGCCAACCGTGGTGGTTGTTTTGCCTTCGCCGGCCGGCGTTGGACTGATTGCGGTCACAAGAATCAGCTTGCCTTGCGCTCGCTCACTTAATTGTTCAATGTATTTAAGCGATATCTTGGCTTTGTAGTGCCCATAGGGCTCAAGCTGCTCAATGGGTATGCCAAGCCGTTCATGGGCCACTTGGGCAATCGGCAGCATCCTTGCTGCCTGAGCGATTTCAATATCTGATGCCATGGACTGCCTGATGGATAGGCGACTGATCTCCGATCCGCGCCGATGATGTGTTGCAAAGCCTCACAGATACCCCCACGGGAAATCCATGCGTCATATGTCACGCATATTACAGCGCGATTGACCCTTTATCTTGGGTTTAGGGATTAGGATGCGATCGAAGGGTTGAATGCGGTGAATGCTCGCCAGCTCATATGTGCCGACAGCAGGTAAAGAGAAATCGCAAAGTAGCGTCGCAATTGCCGGGTCGGCAACTGGTGAGCCAGTGCGGCCCCGCGCGGTGCCGTTAGCATGCTTGTTAACACGATGGTGAGCAGCGCTGGCCAGTAGACGTAGCCGATGGCATGCGGTAGGTCGAGGTCCCAACCACTGATGACATAGGCGAGACTGCCGGCAGCGGCAATCGGAAAACCGCTTGCGGCGCTGGTGCCGATCGCGATGGCTGGCGCAAGACTGCACCAGCTCAGGTAGGGTACGGTCATGAAGGCGCCGCCTGCACCAACGATCGATGACAGCGCGCCCACAACCGTGCCCGCCGCGCTCAATCCGAGGCCTGAGGGCAGCGCTTGGCTCGGCTTGGGTTTGCGCTCCAGCAGCATTTGCGTGGCACTCAGAAGCAGGAATGCCGCAAACCATGCAAGCAGCCAACGGGTCCGGAGCTGGCTGGCCCAGACAGCGCCAAGCGCGCTGCCTGCCAGCATACCGGGCATCATCTTGAAGGCAACGTCCCAGCGCACGCCCGCGCGGCGGTGGTGGGCTCGCATGCTTGAGACGGCGGTAAAGAGCACGGTAGAAAGTGATGTGGCGATTGCCATGCGAAGGCTATGTTCAGCTGCGATGCCTTGCTGCCGCAACATGGCGTCGACAAAGGGGACCATGATCATCCCGCCACCGATGCCGAGCAGTCCCGATAAAAAACCGGTACAAGCGCCTAACAACAACAGACCGGTGATGGTTAACCAGGGAATCTCAACCGGGATCGCGGCGATGAGCTCAGTCAAGATGGTCGACGGAGGTGTCCCGCGAATGCCGTCAGGCCGGCATCCTGAACCGAGGGTTCAGATTGGCCACAGAGGGTGCCGCATCAGGTTCATCCGACGGGGGACGATCACAACAGCAACACGCGAACTTCCGTAGCCTGGATGCATAGAGCATTGGTTCAAGGAATCTATGACCTTAACGCGCACCGCAGGACAATGGCATTGTAGTCTCAAGAAGGGCTCTCGCATCAATCAAGGGCTTGGCTGATGCGCTGCGACAGCGCCTGGAGTCGAACGAGGAGCTTAGCTTGCAGGTCCTCCGAATAGGCTTGTCCCTGGGCTTGCTCAAGCTGCCTTCGGGTTTCGTGACTGATCTTGACGGTTTCGAGCGAGGCTTCTAAGGCCGCCATGATCGCAATACGATCTACGGCATGGATTTTCCCCTGGTCGCGGATCTCCCGCATGCGAGCGTCAAGCCGCTGGGCTGCATCGATCAGGGGTTGCTTTTCATCATCGCTGACCGCGAGCCGATACTCGCGCTCAAGCAGTCTTATGCTGAGCGCAGACTTTGCCGGGGTAGCCACTGATGCGGCGGTTGCAGCCTCGCTTTGATCGCTTCCTGGTGCTGGCTCGGGCTGAGGCTGGACAAAGGTGCTGGTCATGATCGTCTTCTCTTGGGGATCTTTCGTGCCGGCTAGACCGGAGGTGCTTGCTCAAAGAGATCTGGCGTGTGCGGCGGCAAAACCTCAAGGGCTTTGCGAACACGCTGCTGGGCCTGGTTCATACGTTCGCGAAACTCTCGAAGTTGTTGATCTCGGTCAGAGATCGTTTGCGCCTGCGAGGCAATGTGTTGATCACGGTCGGCAATCGCCTTGGCCTGCAAAGCAATATGCTGATCGCGTTCGCTGACTAATTGTTGATGCAAGGTCAGCTGCTGATCGCGTTCGGTGATTTCTTGTTGATGCAACATCAGCTGCTGGTGGAGTTCGGCGATATTCGCTTGATGTTGCGCGATCGCCTGGTCTTTCTCAGCGTTGTCGGAATTCTCAGGGCTGCTCGGTTGATGCGCATGTGCCTGGAGTTGTTCTTGAAGATGGGCGCATTGGGCGCGAAGGGCCGCATTCAGGTCGATGAGTTGATGGACTTGGGCCTCGATGAAATCGAATGCCTCGATCATGGGGTTCATGCGGCCTCGTCTTTGATGTACCGGTGTTTTTCGGATGGACGGATGCCCGGCAAACCTGACTGAGCTGCCTGACATCTTGCTGAGGATATCCCGCAAATCACTCCGCTATCAACTCCTTGGTAGGATCGCAGCATGCAAATCACGATGCGACGGCAACGAAAGCTGCTTCACCGGCTGGTTTTTCTCCTTCTTGCGATACCCCTGCTCGGCCTGGCTTCGGTGCAAGCGGAGTCAAAAGCGTCCCTATGGCCATCAACGCTTGCCAGGCAAACGGAAGAGCCAGTCAAGGCAAGTTTGCACGCCGACGATGCGAAGGCGGCCGCGCCAACGAAAGCCGCGGTGCCCGCTCGTGTGTGGCTTGGACTGCGGCTTGAGCACCAGCCCGGCTGGCATACCTACTGGATCAATCCGGGCGACTCGGGCCTGGCCAGTCGTATCGAGTGGACATTGCCTTCGGGCTGGACCGCGCCCCAGGCCTATTGGCCGATGCCCAAGCGCATTCCCGTGGGACCGCTGATGAATTTTGGCTACGAGGGCGATCTGTGGGTACCTTTAGCCCTGGATGTACCCGCCAATTCGCCGGCTGGGACTTATCGCGTCAAGGCTCGCGTGCACTGGCTCATGTGCAGCGATGTTTGCATTCCGGGAGAGGCAAGCCTAGGCGCTGAGCTTCGATTGCCCGAACAAAGACTCCGTCAGCCCGACCCCAGTCATCGCGCAAGCGTCTCGTCAAACGAATCGGCGCTTGCCTCTGACAAAGCTCAAGCAGCCGAGTCCAGCTTGGGAGCCTTTGCCTCGAATCCACCTGGTTTGCCAGCCCTTCGTGAAGCGCTGATGCGTGTGCCGCACAAAGCCATGAACATGCGCTACAGCCGGGATGGCGACCGTATTGTGCTGCGGCCGGATCAGGCGGGCGAGGCCTTGCTGGTTGGCGCTGAAGGTGGCCGATTCAAGGGCTTGGAAGCCAGCTATTTTCCCGAACAAGCCGGCTGGATGCTCAATCCTGCTGCGCAGCGAATTGAGGTCGACGAGAAGGGAGGCTGGATGCTTTCCTTGGTTGCCGACAAGAGTTTCAATGACGAACTCCTGATTGATGGTTACTTGCGGGTGGGTGAGCAAGCTTTTCGTGTATTAGGGCCCCGCACGCAGTCGCTGCCAAACCCCTCCGGTGCGCCACCAAGCCAAACGCTGGAAGCGGCGACGACGGCGGGTTTTTCAGATCGAGGTCTGTTGGTGCTGCTGCTTATGGCTCTGATCGGCGGCCTTTTGCTCAACGCCATGCCCTGCGTTTTTCCGGTGATCGGGATCAAGCTCTTGAGCCTGGTTCCGCGAACCAGCGATGAGCAAGGTCTGCGCGCATCAGGCTCGTCAACAACATCGCAGGCGCAGGCAAGCGACGCGCGAGCCGATATCGAGCACGGCGTGCGCAAGGCGGCCTTGCTCTACGGCCTGGGGGTTGTCCTCAGCTTCTGGGCGCTCGGCCTGATCGTGGTGCTGCTGCAGGCCGGAGGCAACAGCATTGGCTGGGGCTTTCAGTTACAAGAGCCGCTTTTTGTATTGGCGATGTTTTGGCTTTTCTTGTTGATCGGTGCTAATTTACTGGGTTTATTTGAAGTAGGTTCTGGTTTTATGCGCTGGGCTGGACAGGCTGAAGTCGGTGCGCTCGGATCAGGCGTGCTGGCGGTTTTGGTGGCCACACCATGCACTGCACCCATGATGGGCGCTGCCCTCGGTGCGAGTTTGAGCCAAGGGCCGATGCAGGCGATGGCGGTGTTCACAGCGCTTGCCTTCGGAATGGCGCTGCCTTATGGCGCACTGGTCTTGCGTCCGCAGTGGATTCATCGTCTGCCCCGTCCCGGACCCTGGATGCTTTGGACGCGCAAAGCGTTAGCCTTTCCGATGTTTCTCGCAGCGGTTTGGCTGGCGTGGGTGTTCGTACTGCAAACCGATGCCGAATCGGTGTTGCAGTTGGGTTTCTCAGCGGTGCTTTTGCTTTGCAGCAGTTGGCTCTTTGGCGAGCGTGTGCAAACTGGATGGCTGAAGTCCGAAGGCAGACCTTGGAGTTCCACCTTCAGTCTCTTGCTGCTGATCGGGGGGCTTGCTTTGCCTTTCGCGACCGGACTTCGACCCGGTACCGATCTGAGCGACAAAGTGACCGACAAATCCTTGCCAGGATCGGGTCAACAGGCCTGGAGCAACTGGTCTCCCGAGGCAGTCGATGAGGCCTTGGGGCGGGACGAAATCGTGTTTGTTGACTTCACCGCCGCCTGGTGCGTGAGCTGTCAGGTCAACAAGCAACTGGTGCTGTCCACCCCGGATTTGCAAGCGCTCTTTGAACAATACAAGGTCCGAAGCTTTCGGGGTGACTGGACCCGACAGGACGCGCGCATTACCCAGACGCTTGCCCGCTACGGCCGCCGCGGTGTGCCGCTTTACCTGGTGTTACGAAGCGGCCGCGAGCCCCAGATCCTGCCGGAGGTTCTGAGCTATGGTTTGGTCCGTGACGCGGTGCTTGCTGCAGCTGCGCCTTGATCCATCACCAGACTCATCCGCGTAAGCCCTTGTTCTTGCGCGATGAGAAAAATGCGGCTGATCCTTGCATAGGCGGTGCTTGCATCAACGCGAAGCTGTAACTCTGGCTGCGGCCTGAGCTGGGCTGCTTCAGCGAAGCGGGCTGCCAGCGCCTCGTCGTCGGGCAGCGGCTCACGGTTTAGCCGCATGAAGCCCTTGGCGTCGAGCTCAAAAAGCAGGGATTCGGCGCCGCCGGTCTGCGTTGACTCAAGGCTTTGGGCAGGCCCGCCTGACGGCAGGTCAAGCTTGAGCATGGGCAGCAGGGCTGGCGTTGTGACCATGAAAATCACAAGGAGCACAAGCATCACGTCGACAAAGGGTGTGACATTGATGTCGCTAAAGAGGCTGCTGTTTTCGCCTTCGGATCCTGGTATTGGACCCAGCGCCGCGTTGTTGCGATGAGCCTCTTCGTTTTGTGTCATGAAGTCATGAACCGGCGGGATGCTGCGCTTCGCGTGCATGAAGGCTTTGCACAATTTGTCTCAAATCCTCAGCTAAAGTCCAAAGTTCCAGAGCCAAGTCTTTGCGCCAACGAGAAAAACGGTTATACGCGACCACAGCAGGCAGGGCAACACCGATGCCGGCTGCGGTCATCAGTAGAGCTTCACCCATCGGTTGCGCAACCGCCTGAATCGATGCCTCACTGGCCTGCGCTATTTCGGTGAGCGCACCGAAAATACCCCAGACGGTCCCGAAAAGTCCGACGAATGGCGCTGTTGATGCAACCGATGCCAGTACGCCAAGTCCCCGGGTCATGAGCTGATCGAGTGCGCGCAAGACGCCTCGCAAGGCGATGTCGCTTCGCGTTTGCCGATCCAAATGCACATAGCTGCCGCGGGCTGCATCTTTCCCTTGCGCTGCGGCCACGATGCGATGGCTTGCGCTATCGCTGCGAGCTTCAAGCGAAGCGATGATGCCCTCAAGATTGTCGCTGTTGCGCATGCCCTTGCTCAAGTCGTCGATACCTTGACGCATCCAGCGCAGCACCAGCCACTGTCGAATGATGAGCGTCCAGCTCATGATCGACATCAGCGCAAGAAGCAGCGCAGTTCCGATGATCCCGGCATCAATAACCATGTTTGAGACCGAAATGAATGTTGGCCGTGAGAAAGCCCTGCTTGTTTCCACAATCGAAGCGTTTTCCGCCAAATCGATAAGCCCAGAGCCCTCGAGACGCGATTTCCTGCGCAAGGGCGTCTGTGAGTTGAATCTCGCCACCGCTTCCGGGGGGCTGGGTGGCCAGGGTTTGCAGCACCTGTCCATGCAAAATATAACGACCGACGATCGCAAGATTCGAAGGTGCATCCTCAAGCGCAGGTTTTTCGATCACGCCACGCAAGCGCATCAACAGTCCTTCGTCGCTCTCGGGGGCGACGATGCCGTATTGACTGACATCTTTGCTTGCGACTTGCTCAACCGCAATCACGCTGCCGCTTTGATCGCGCATGCCACGAAGCATTTGTGAGAGCACGCCGCTTGGCGAACCGTCGATCAGATCGTCGGGCAGCAGGACCGCGAAATGCTCATCGGCAGCGATTAACGGACTTGCGCAGGCAACCGCATGTCCGAGTCCGAGCGGCGAGGGCTGACGGACAAACAGCACTTTGACGTGGGAAGGTACGATATTGCGAATAAGTTCAAGGGCGGCGGTTTTCCCCTTGGCCTCCAGTTCGGCCTCAAGTTCGGGGGCGCGGTCAAAGTAGTCTTCAACCGCGCGTTTTGAGCGTCCGGTAACAAAAATCAGGGTATCGCAGCCGGCTTCAATAGCCTCATCGACCGCGTACTGGATAATCGGGCGGTCAACAATCGGCAGCATCTCTTTCGGGATGCTTTTCGTGGCCGGCAAAAAGCGGGTGCCCATGCCTGCAACCGGAAACACAGCTTTGCGAATGCGCATCGTCATTGCTCAGGTACTCCTTGAATCGGGCGAGGATAAGCCCAGTACGTCTTGCATATCGAAGAGTCCCTTGGACTTTTCTTGGAGGAAACGACAGGCTCTGAGGCTTCCCATGGCGTAGTTGGCCCGACTGCTTGAGCGATGCGTGATCTCAAGCCGCTCACCGGTGCCGGCAAAAAGAACGGTATGGTCGCCAACGATATCGCCACCACGGATTGTCGAAAAGCCGATGCTTCCAGGTTTTCTGGGGCCAGTGTGACCTTCGCGCGCAAAAACGCCGTCTTGTCGGAGTTCCTTGCCCAGTGTTTTGGCGATCGCCTCACCCATGGCCAGCGCCGTCCCTGAGGGCGCATCCACCTTGTGCCGATGGTGCGCTTCGATCACCTCAACGTCATAGTCCTTTGCAAGCAAGCTGCCTGCGATTTGCAGCAGTTTGAGGCAGACGTTGACACCCACACTCATGTTTGGAGCAAAAACAATCGCCACATGCTGTGCCGATAACGCAAGCTGGGCCTTGTCTTCGGCGCTCAGGCCGGTGGTGCCGATTACCATGTTCACGCCGCGCTGCTCACAGGCTTTTACATGCCGCATGCAAGCTTCAGGCAGCGTGAAATCGATCAGGAACTCGGCTTCAGACAAGGCCTTCTCGGGTTGATCGACGATCAAGACTCCGGTTTGTAGCCCCAGACTTTCGCCGGCGTCCCGCGAAACCAGTGGGTGCCCAGAGGCTTCGATGGCGCCGACCAGTTTGGCATCAGGTGCCTGATGGACCGCTTCGATAAGCATTTTCCCCATACGGCCGGCCGCCCCGGCAATCGCGATTTTCATCATCGGTCGTTGGCCCGAGGCGGTCGATAGCCGGGGACGGCAGGATCCTTGCCATCGTCAGCGGGCGGCAAGCGGTCCGCTTCGATCCTCGCCACCCTTTGCTGCTCGTCAAAAAAAACGGTTACGCGGCGGGTGTCGTGGCGCAAATTGGGCCAGAGCATGCGAAACACATAAATCCAACGATCATCGCGAAAGCTGTTCGTCAAAAGCGGCTGTCCCAAGGCGAACTGCACCTGGCTGCGGGTCATTCCGGCGCGGACCTGGTCCAGCTGATCCTGGGTGACGTAGTTGCCCTGCTGAACGGTGGTCCGATAGGGTGAAAAAAGGCTTTGCAAACCGCTCCTTGCGCCAAGATCCTGCTCGGTGCCGGCTTTGCTTTCGCCGGTGCCGCGCCAGCTCTCGGGAATGGGATTGAGATTCTTCATGCCCGCACAGGCACCGAGCAGGCCAGTCACCGCACCAAGGACAATCAGCCGCAGGATAACTCCCCGGGCGTTGCCGATCGATCGTCGTGCCCAATGATCGTTGTTGGTGCATCGCACAGGCCGCTTGCGCGGCTCAGACGGCTGGGTCGGTGGCACAGATGTTGCTCCTCGTTCGTAGCGTGGTTTCAAGCGCGGACGCTCGGATCAGTATCCCGACGTCCGGGTCAGCATCCAAGCGCGCGGATCAGCGTCCTGGCGCTCAGATGCACGGTTAATGCACGGTGCAAGCACAGAACCAGTATGATACGTAGAACTTCGTGACGTCGGATTATGACCACCCACCAGGAACTCAAAAGCATAGGCCTTAAGGCCACTTTGCCGCGTCAGAGGATTTTGGCTGCCTTTCAGTCCGGCAAAATTCGTCACATGAGTGCCGAGGATGTTCAGCAGGCCTTGTTGAACGAAGACATTTCGGTGGGTTTGGGTACGGTTTATCGCGTCTTGCTGCAGTTCGAGCAAGCGGGGCTGCTAAGGCGTGCCAACATCGATTCGGGGCGTGCGGTCTTCGAACTCGAAGAGGGCGAGCATCATGATCATTTGCTCTGTCTGGATTGCGGACGCGTGGTCGAGTTTTTTCATCCGGAAATCGAGCGCCTGCAAACCGAGATCGCCGAGCAGCAGGGCTTTCGGCTAGAGACCCACAGTCTTGCTTTGCATGGCCGTTGCACACGGGAATCCTGTGAGCACCGCCCGGCCCACGATTCCGTCTAAGGCCCTCTACGACGAGATGTACCTCGCAAGCGGCGAGGTCAGGCCACATTACGCAGGTTTTGCCCAATGGTTTGCATCCCAGTCGGGCGATGCGATGTCGGTAAAGCGCGCGGAAGCCGATTTGCTCTTCAGAAGGATCGGGATCACCTTTTCCCTCTCTGGCGATGATGGGGGTACCGAGCGGCTGATTCCCTCGGACCTGATTCCGAGAATCATCGACGCAGCGGCCTGGGATCTGATGGAGCAAGGCCTGGTGCAGCGGGTCAAAGCCTTGAATCGCTTTTTGCACGACGTCTACCACGAACAGGCTATTCTTCGCGCCGGGATTGTGCCGGCCGAGCAGGTGCTGAGCAACGCCCAGTTCCTGCCTTTGATGATGGGTTTGAATCTTCCGCACGAGACCTATGCCCATGTGGTCGGTGTCGACATCGTGCGTCACAGTGATGGGCGTTTTTACGTGCTCGAAGACAACTTGCGCGTGCCCTCCGGCGTGTCTTACATGCTGAGCAATCGCAAAATGATGATGCGATTGTTTCCCGATCTCTTCCAACGCGTGGGCGTGAGGCCGGTCGAACACTACCCGGCGCTGTTGCTTCAAACGCTTCGCTCATCGAGCCTGGTCGACGATCCGACGGTGGTGGTGCTCACGCCGGGGCGATACAACGCGGCCTATTTCGAGCACGCCTTCCTCGCCAAGCAAATGGGCGTGGAGCTGGTTGAGGGCCAGGACTTGTTTGTGCGTGACCGCGTGGTCTACATGCGCACCACCGACGGCCCGCGTCGGGTCGATGTGATCTACCGGAGGCTTGACGACGTATTCCTTGATCCGCTTGCCTTTCGGGCCGATTCCATGATCGGCGTGCCTGGGCTTGCTGCCGCTTACCGGCTTGGCGAAGTGGTGATCGCCAACGCACTTGGTACCGGTGTTGCGGACGATAAGTCGATCTATCCCTATGTACCCGAAATGATTCGCTTTTATCTCGGCGAATCGCCGATCTTGGACAATGTCCCAACCTGGCAGTGCCGCAGACCGGAGGACCTCAAGCACGTGCTGGCACATTTGCCCGACTTGGTGGTCAAGGAGGTTCACGGGGCTGGTGGCTACGGCATGCTCGTGGGGCCAGCGGCCTCGCGCAGTGAAATTCATCAATTTGCCGAGGTTTTGCGCGCCAATCCGGCCAACTACATCGCCCAGCCCACCTTAGCACTTTCAGCCTGCCCGACCTTTGTCGAGCAGGGCGTGGCGCCACGCCATATTGACCTGCGGCCCTTTGTGCTTGTCGGGCGCGATATTCGCATGGTGCCGGGCGGATTAACCCGGGTCGCGCTGCGTGAGGGTTCGCTGGTCGTTAATTCCTCCCAAGGCGGGGGCACCAAGGACACCTGGGTCCTCGAAAGGGAGCGAAGCTGATGTTGTCTCGGGTGGCTTCGGAGCTCTACTGGATGTCACGTTATCTCGAACGAGCCGAGAGCATGGCGCGTATTTTGGAAGTTTGTTCTTCGATTGCGCTCTTATCGACCACCGGTGCAGCACAAGATGACCTCGCAGTATCTGAACCCCTGGTCATTACCGATACCGAAAGCGCCTTTGCCGCGAGCGGCCGCGCCTTGAGCATGGATCAAGTCGCCCAGTTTCTGGCTTGGGATGATGCCCATCCCTCGTCGATTAGCAATTGCATACGGGCATGCCGTGAAAACGCCCGCTCAGTCCGTGGTGCAATCACAGCCGAGATGTGGGAATGCATCAACGACACCTGGCTTCAGCTGCAAGAACGCCGCAGTTTGACGGGAACAGGCGCAAGTACGGTCGACTCGTCCTTTTTCGAATGGGTGAAGGAGCGTTCGCATTTGGTTCGCGGGGTGACCTTTGCAACCATTCAGCGCGATCAGCCCTACCTCTTTATCCGCCTTGGGACCTATTTGGAACGCGCCGATAACACAGCAAGAATCTTGTCGGTTAAAACCAGGCAGCGCGAGCAAGCCGATCTTGTGGCTGACTATTACCGCTTGGGTGCGGTTTTGCGATCGGTATCATCGCTGGAGGCTTACCAGGATATTTACCGCGACGCGATCGATGCAGACCGGGTCGCAGAGCTGCTGATTTTCAGCGCGCGGGTGCCGCGATCGCTGCGCTTTTGTGTGGATGAGATTTGTGAAATTTTAGAGCGTTTGCCTTTGCGAAGCGGAAGAACCGCAAGGCGCCTTGCGGTCCAGCTGCAGGCTCGCTTGCGCTACGGCGATTTGCAGGAAGTCTATGAACGCGGACTCTACGATTATTTAGAGCGATTTATTGAATACAACACGGAAGTCGGTGTGGCAATCGGGCAGGCCTACTTAGAGTTGCATGGCGATTCCGGTAGCGCTCCACCGCCTCCCCAACCCGAAACCCTAAGCGTATCCTCATCGTGACTTATTGCGTTGCCATCGCCCTCGAACAGGGCTTGCTTTTTGCCTCGGATTCCAGGACCAACGCCGGCGTCGATCATGTATCGACTTTTTGCAAAATGACAATCTTCGAGCAGCCCGGAGAAGGCGCGATCGTGCTCTTGAACAGTGGCAACCTTGCCACCACGCAACAAGTGGTTTCGCGTTTACGAAAACACGAGTTGATCCAGGCTTGCCCGCTTACGGCAATGGATTCGATCTTTTCGGTTGCCGAATTGGTCGGCGAGACGCTTCGCGCAGTCATTGCCCACAGCCGTGGCGAAACCATCGGTCAAAGCGATGTTGATTACAGTGCAACCTTTCTCGTTGGCGGTCAGATCCGGGGCGAGGCGGCACGACTTTTTCTGGTTTATCCGCAGGGCAACTTCATCGAATCGACCGCCGATACGCCCTTTTTTCAGATCGGGGAGAGCAAATACGGCAAGCCGATTCTCGACCGGGTGATCAGGCCCGACATTGCCATGGCCGAGGCGGTCAAGTGCATGCTGGTTTCTTTCGATTCGACCATCAAAAGTAATTTATCGGTTGGCTTGCCGATTGATCTTGCACTGCTCAAGCAAGATGACTTGAGGATCGCTCAGCGTTTTCGAATTGATCTCGACGATCAGTATTTTCGCGAGATCCGGCAAGGTTGGGGACAAGGGCTAAGGAAGGTGTTTAACGAGCTTCCGGCACCCGATTGGCTTGCAGTTGATCGCGAGCCGCCCTTGCCATCGGACAGTCAACGCTGAAGCATTTCATGGGCTGCGCGGCGGGTTGTGTCCGTGATGTCCCGACCGCCAAGCATTCTGGCAATTTCCTCAATGCGATCTGCGGAATCGAGGCTGAGAACTTCGCTGTAGGCCAGGCCCTTATCTTCGCGCTTGATGACTTTCAGCTGATGATGCGCCTGGCTTGCAACCTGCGCGAGGTGGGTAACGCACAAGACTTGTCGACTGCCACCGAGTGTGCGCATCAGCTCGCCAATGGCCTGTCCAACCGCGCCACCCACCCCGGCATCGGCCTCGTCGAAAATCAGGGTCGGCGTTGGGTTGCTTTGTGCAGCGGCGGTGCTGATCGCTAAGGCGATCCGGGAGAGTTCGCCACCTGATGCGCTTTTGGCCAGCGGTCGGGCCTGTCCGCCAGCGTGCGCTTGCCAGAGAAAGCTCAGTCGATCCATGCCATAGCTTTGCGGCTCAAGCGCTTCAAACTGAAGGTTGAGCCGGGCCTTGGGCATTCCCAGCGCAGGCAAGAGCGCGTTAACCGCCGATTCGAAGGCTTTCCCCGTCTGCTCACGCTGTTTGCGCAGCTCAAGTCCCTTGGCCTCAAGCGCTGCGCGCGCGATTTCAGCCTCTTGTGCCAAGGCGTTGAGGTCACTCAACTGCTCGAGCTGCAAACGCTCGTGCTGGTACTGAGCCTGTTGTTCGGCAAGCGCTTCGGGCGGGATCCTGAGCTTTCTCGCGGTTTGGTGCAACAGGCTCATCCGCGCTTCAAGCTGGGCAAAACGCGCCGGGTCGGCCTCGGTACGGTCAAGATCGCGCCGCAACTGCTGAGCAGCCTCATCAAGCTGAATGCGCGCACCATCCAGCAAGTCAACGCTTGCCTGGAGCGCCGGGTCAAACTCAAGCATGTGCTGCATTTTGCCGACGATACGGTGCAGCTTGCTCAGCATCGCATCCTCATCGTCTGCACACTGCTCAAGCGCACGGTGAATCGCCTCCTTCAGTTTTTCGCCGTGCGAAAGTCTGTGGTGTTCGGTCTGAATCTCCTGCCACTCGTTGACGCGCGGCGCGACTTCCTCAAGGGTTTCCAGCATCCACTGCAATTGTTCAAAACGCGCCTGACCCTGGGTTTTGAGATCGCAGGCTTGTCGATAGCGATCCTGCGTCGACTGCCAATGTTCATAGGCCTCACGATAGCTCTCAAGCAGCCTGCTGTGCTGACCGTATCGGTCAAGGCATATTCGTGCCGCATCGCTGCTTGTGAGCGTTTGCGAGGCCTGCTGTCCGTGCGTGCTGATGAGCTGGTTTGCAATATCACGCAGTTGCTGCATTGTCGCTGGGTGACCGTTGATATAAGCCTTAGAGCGGCCATCAGCCTCAAGCGTGCGACGCAATAGCAGCTCACCGTCATCGCCCTCCAGATCTGCGGCAAGCAGGCTTGCATGCACCGGATGGTCAGGAAGGATTGCAAAGGCTGCGGCCAACTCAGCGCGCTTGGCGCCTTGGCGAACCATCTTGGGGTCGGCGCGTTCGCCGCTCAAAAGACCCAGCGCATCGATCAGAAGCGATTTCCCAGCGCCGGTTTCGCCGGTAAACGCTGTAAAGCCCTCGGCGAGCTGTATTTGGGTCTCTGCAACGATCACAAAGTTGCGCAAATGCAAGCTGCTGAGCATGTCAGTATCTTGGGGTTTCGTACAGGGGCGGTTCGTGCCAATTGAGTTTTGAGCGCAGGGTACCGAAATAGCTGTAGCCCTTGGGATGGACGAGCCGCATGGCATGCGGCGCACGTTGAATATGGATGTCGTCATCAATATGCAAGTCTGAAAAGACCTGCATATCGCCCGAGACTCGAGGCTCTCTGCCTTCGACCACGCGGATGGTGATGGACACATCATCGGGTAAGCAGATCGGCCGATTAGACAGGGACTGAGGCGCAATAGGCACCAGAATAAATCCATGCAGTCTCGGGTGAAGTATGGGTCCGTTGGCCGACAAGGCGTAAGCGGTCGAACCGGTTGGGCTGGCGACAATCAATCCATCGGCGCGCTGGGTTGCCATGTGTTCGCCGTCGACTTCGACCTCGAGCTCGATCATGCCCGCTCGGGAAGAGCGGTTGACCACCACATCATTGACGGCAAGCGTTGACCATACGCGAACGCCATCACGAGTGACTGTCGCCGAGATCAGTCCCCTGCGCTCGATGGCGTAGTCCCCATCAAGTACCGTTTGAAGGCCTTGTTCCCATTGACTCAAAGGAATATCGGTCACAAAGCCAACCCGCCCGTGGTTAATCCCCAAAAGCGGCACTTCCTTGGGCCCGATCTGGCGCGCCGCACCGAGCAAGGTCCCATCGCCCCCGACCGAGACGACCAGATCTGCGATCGCAGCGATATCGGCAAAACTGACCGACCGCACCGCAGTCAGCCCGAGTCCTGAGACCAGCGAGGCCTCCGCAAGCACCTCAACGCCGCGGAGTCTGAGCCAGGTCACCATGCTCGATAAGGTTTGATCCAATCCCGAGGTCTGCGGGCGTCCGACGAGGGCGATCTTTTCAAAGCGCAGTGGCATGACTTTGATTACACCATAGTTGCGCTTAGAATTTTACCGATCATGGATCACCGTTCTCGTTTGCTGCTGAAGGCGCTGGTTGAGCGCTACATCCTCGACGGACAACCCGTCGGGTCGCGGACTTTGTCACGACACTCCGGGCTTGATTTGTCGCCAGCGACCATTCGAAACGTGATGGCGGACCTTGAAGACATGGGCCTGATCGCCTCGCCGCACACCTCGGCTGGAAGAGTGCCCACCCCGCGTGGTTATCGCCTCTTCGTCGATAGTCTTCTTACCGTCAAGCCTATCGAGGTGGAAAAAACCGAAGCGATGCAGGATTGCTTGCAAAGCGCGGACCCGCAGCGGGTTCTTTCCTCGGCGGCCAGCCTTTTATCCTCATTGTCGACTTTCGCAGGCGTGGTGATGACCACGCGCCGAAGTGCAAGGTTTCGGCAGGTCGAGTTTTTAAGGCTTAATGCGCAACGCTTTTTGCTGATTATCGTCACCGATCAAGGTGATGTGCAAAACCGGATTCTTGTCACAGACCGTGACTACAGGCAGGAGGAGTTGGTGGAGGCGGCGAACTACATCAACCAGAATCTTGCAGGCCTTGGTTTTCGGGAAATTAAAAGTAAGTTGCGCAAGGAGCTTCAGCATTTGCAGCTCGATATTTCGGCCCTGATGCAGGCGGCGGTGCAAACCTCGGAGTCGGCGCTCAACGAAGAAAGCGACCCGGTGGTGATCTCGGGGCAGCGTAATTTGCTCGGGGTGAGCGATTTGGCGGACAACATGGAGCGTTTACGCCGGCTCTTTGATGTTTTCGACCAGAAAACATCGCTGCTCCAACTGCTCGATGCATCGAGCCGAGCCAAGGGCGTGCAAATTTTTATCGGCGGTGAATCGGACTTGGTACCGATGGACCAGTTATCGGTTGTGGTTGCGCCTTACGAAGTCGATGGCCGCATCGTCGGAACCCTCGGCGTGATTGGTCCCACGCGCATGGCCTATGAGCGCGTGATACCGATTGTGGACATCACCGCAAGGCTTGTGTCGGGTGCGCTCAATCATCTCAACTACGAGCTGGCGGTGCGCTCGGGTTAGCAGAAGGCCCATGAAGCACTTGGGCATTCGGGCATCGGTTACCCTTGCCGCATGTCAGGGGCTTCGTCATCCTCGAGGTACACGGCCTCGTCCAGTTTCCGCCATGATCAAACACCGGTCGATGCGGTCTTGATGGTGCAGCTTGGTACGCCTAAGGCTGCCGAAGCTCCCGCGGTGAGGCGTTATCTCGCTCAGTTTTTGTCGGATCCACGCGTGGTTGAAATCCCGCGTCTGCTTTGGCTTTTTATCCTTCACGGCATCATCTTGCGTTTTCGGCCTGCCGCTTCGGCAAAAAAATACGCTTCGATCTGGACCGATAAGGGCTCGCCGCTGGCTTTGCACACGCAAGCCCAGTGCGACGCGTTGAGCCTGCGCATGCAGTCAAGCTATCCGGGCCTGATGGTCCGTTATGCAATGCGTTACGGCGATCCGTCGATCGCCTCGGTGATGCGAGAACTTCGCGAACAGGGGATGCAACGCCTGCTCGTGCTGGCGATGTATCCGCAGTATGCCGCGTCGACCACCGCGACGGTCTGGGACGAAGTGTTCAATGAATTAAAACGATGGCGGAATTTGCCTGAGTTGCGCATGCTGCGCGGCTTTCATCGCGATAAGGCTTATATCGATGCGCTGGTTTCACGCATTCAGGAACATTGGGCCGAGCACGGGCGCGGTGAAAAACTGGTTTTCAGCTTTCACGGTGTGCCCAAGCGCAGCCTCTTAATGGGCGACCCCTACCACTGCGAATGTCATGTTACAGCCCGGCTGGTTGCCGAGCGCTTATCGCTGAGTGCAGAGGCTTATCAGGTGACCTTTCAATCGCGATTTGGGCGCGCCGAGTGGTTACAGCCCTACACTGAACCGACGCTGATAAGCCTTGCTGAGGGCGGACTCAAGCGGGTCGATGTATTTTGTCCGGGCTTTGTATCGGATTGCCTTGAGACGCTCGAAGAGATTGCGCAGGAAGCACACCATGCTTTTTTGGAGGCCGGCGGCGAGGTGTTCAGCTACATTCCCTGCCTGAATGACCGCCCGGATTTTATTGAAGCGCTTGCGCAACGCATCCATGCAGCAACCGGGGATTGGCAAATTCCGGTGCGCAGCCCTGCCTGCATCAAAAGCGACGACGAACAACGTCTTTTGCGGGCCAAGGCTATTGGCGCCGATCGCTGAGTCAGCGATCGGTCGTGCTTTGCCGGTTCACGAGTCGGAACGACGCTCTGCGGTCGAATTTAACCGCCAGACGGACTTGAATATGGCCAACAACGCCCCACCTGCAAGCACGTGTGACACACCTCCAAGGTTTAGACGATGTCAATCAACCCTCCCAATGCCTACCCTGACGTCCAACCCGGCGCCCAATCTGGCGCCCACCGCGACGCCTATCCCAAGGCCTCCGCAAGCACTTCCGAAAGCAACCCATCAAAGACCGCTTCTACTCCCATCGACTCCGATCAAGAGGAGGCAGGCGACCAAGGGCAGGACAAGCTTCAATCGAGCGGTGATAGGCAACCGAGCGGCGAATTGCATGCGAGCGCTGACGCGCATTCGAGCGGTGATGCGCATTCCAGCGCCGACATGCGTGATCCACCCGCTGCTGACTTTGACGGCTTGAGCGATTCGCGGTCTGGCGATTTCGCGGAATCCGCCCCGGCTGCCGGTGACCCCGGCAGAGCCGACAGCCCGAAAGACCTCGATCAGGAGCTCAGCCGGGTTCGCGCGCAGCTTCAAGAGGCGCAAAGCCAGCTTTTGCGTGGCTTGGCCGACATGGAGAACCTGCGCAAGCGCACCGCCATCGAAGTTGCCAATGCGCACAAGTACGCGGTGGAGTCCTTTGCCGAATCATTGGTGCCTGTGCTCGACAGCCTGGAGCTAGCGCTGAAGGTTGACAAACCGAGCGTCGAAGCGCTTAAAGAGGGCGCCGAGGCTACCTTGCGGCTTTTACATACCGCGTTTGGCAAACATCACCTGCTTGCGATTGAGCCGGTGGGCGAGCGATTCGATCCGAATCGCCACCAGGCGATTTCCATGGTGCCCGGTACGTCAGTAACGCCTGCGGTGGCTGCAAACCATGTGGTCACTGTGTTGCAAAAGGGTTATCTCATTCACGAGCGGGTCTTGCGCCCGGCGCTTGTAACGGTTGCTCAGGCTTGATTGCCTGGCAGCCTGGTGGATCGGTCTTGTGATTTCCACAGCTGTCTCCATCTTCAAACACAGATCAGTCTTCAGATTCTTCAAGGAACAGCAACATGGCAAAAATTATCGGTATTGACCTTGGAACAACCAATTCATGCCTTTCGGTGATGGAAGGCGGTACTGCAAAGGTGATTGAAAACGCTGAAGGCGCAAGAACGACGCCTTCGATCGTGGCCTACATGGAAGACGGTGAAATTCTGGTCGGTGCGCCAGCCAAGCGGCAGGCGGTCACGAATCCGCGCAACACCTTGTACGCCGTCAAGCGCCTGATCGGTCGCAAGTTCGATGAACCCGAGGTGCAAAAGGACATCGGCCTGATGCCTTATGGCATCGTGAAGGCCGATAACGGCGATGCATGGGTACGAGTGCGCGAGGAACGGCTTGCGCCACCGCAAATCTCTGCCGAAGTCTTGCGCAAAATGAAAAAGACCGCCGAGGACTACCTGGGCGAGGAAGTCACCGAGGCTGTGATCACCGTGCCGGCTTACTTCAATGACAGTCAGCGTCAGGCTACCAAGGATGCCGGCCGGATTGCCGGGCTGGAAGTCAAGCGGATCATCAACGAACCCACCGCAGCCGCGCTCGCCTTCGGTCTGGACAAGGCAGGCGGTGCCGATCGCAAGATTGCTGTCTACGACCTCGGTGGCGGCACCTTCGATGTGTCGATCATCGAGATCGCCGATGTCGACGGCGAAAAGCAGTTTGAAGTCTTGTCGACCAACGGTGACACCTTTTTGGGTGGCGAGGATTTCGACCAACGCATCATCGACTACATCATTGCGGAGTTCAAAAAAGAGCAGGGCGTTGATTTATCAAAGGACGTGCTGGCCCTGCAAAGGCTTAAGGAATCGGCAGAGAAAGCCAAAATCGAGCTGTCTTCGAGTCAACAGACCGAACTCAATTTGCCCTACATCACGGCTGATGCCAGTGGTCCCCGGCATTTGAATTTGAAGATGACCCGCGCAAAGCTCGAGTCATTGGTCGACGAGTTGGTTGATCGCACGATCGAACCTTGTCGTAAGGCCTTGAAAGACGCCGGTTTGAAGACCGCAGATATTCACGATGTGATCCTTGTGGGCGGCATGACTCGCATGCCCAAGGTTCAGGAAAAGGTCAAAGAGTTTTTCGGACGCGATCCGCGTCGCGACGTCAACCCTGACGAAGCGGTCGCAGTCGGTGCTGCCATTCAGGGTGCGGTGCTTTCTGGCGATCGCAAAGATGTGCTCTTGCTCGATGTCACGCCGCTTACCCTCGGCATTGAAACCCTGGGTGGTGTGATGACTGCAATGATCAAGCGCAACACCACCATTCCCACCAAGCATTCGCAAGTCTTCTCGACTGCCGAAGACAACCAGCCTGCGGTCACGATCAAGGTGTTTCAGGGCGAACGCGAGATTGCAACCGGCAATAAGATGCTGGGCGAATTCAATTTGGAGGGTATCTCGGCGGCACCGCGCGGTATGCCGCAAATCGAGGTGACCTTCGATATCGATGCCAACGGTATCTTGCATGTCTCGGCCAAAGACAAAAATACCGGCAAGGAAAACAAAGTCACCATCAAGGCAAACTCCGGATTGTCTGAGGACGAAGTCCAGAAAATGGTGAAAGAAGCGGCCACTTACGCCGATGACGATCGCAAGCGGGTTGAACTGGCCAATGCGCGTAATCAGGCCGATGCGATGATTCATTCGGTGAAAAAGTCGCTCGAAGAGCAGGGCGCAGGCCTTGAGTCGACCGAGAAGGCACGCATCGAGGCTGCGATTGCCGAGGCTGAGCAGGCGATTCAATCCGATGATAAAGCGCAGATCGATGCAAAACTTGAGGCCTTGATGAAGGCTTCGGAAAAGCTTGCGCAAACAATGGCGGCCTCTCAACAAGCCGCAGCGGCCGCCGCCGCTGCCGGGGGTGCTGGGGCAGCGCAAGCGGGCGCCAAAGGCGCTGCGGGCGAGAAAAAAGATGAGGATGTGGTCGATGTAGACTTCAAGGAAGTCAAACGCGGCTGACCGGCCCGATGAAGGTAAACCATGGCCAAACGTGATTATTACGAGGTGCTTGGCGTTGCTAAGAATGGCAGCGACGATGACATCAAGAAGGCTTATCGGAAGCTGGCGATGAAGTTTCACCCGGATCGTAATCCGGGTGACAAAACGGCTGAAGACAAGTTCAAGGAGCTCAACGAGGCCTACGCAGTACTTTCGGATGCGCAAAAGCGCGAGACCTACGATCGTTTCGGTCATGCGGGCCTTGATCCTTCTCAAGGCGGGGCGGGATTTGGGCGGGGCGGCGCTGATTTTGCCGACGTCTTTGGCGATATTTTTGGCGATATTTTTGGTGGTCGAGGTCAGCGCGGTGGCCGTAGTAATGTTTATCGCGGTGCCGATCTGCGCTACTCGATGGAAATCGGCCTTGAGCAGGCGGCGCGAGGCTTTGCAACCGAGATCCGGGTGCCGTCCTGGGAAAAGTGCGAACTCTGCGCAGGTAGTGGCGCCAAACCCGGAACCAAACCAGAGACCTGTGGCACCTGCGGGGGCGCTGGTAATGTGCGCGCCCAACAAGGATTTTTCTCAATTCAGCAAACCTGCCCGACCTGCCATGGCACAGGCCGGATGATTCCCAACCCTTGCACAGCCTGCGATGGCGTGGGCCGCACAAAGCGCACCAAGACGCTTGAGGTGAAGATTCCCGCGGGTATTGACGATGGCATGCGGATACGCTCGTCTGGCAACGGCGAGCCCGGTGTCAACGGTGGACCAGCGGGTGACCTCTATGTTGAGATTCATGTGCGGGAACATCCGGTGTTTCAGCGTGATGGCGACGACTTGCATGTGGTGGTTCCGGTGCGCATGACGATGGCTGCGCTTGGTGGGCGCTTGAAGGTGCCAACACTCGATGGCAGCGTGGAAATTGATCTTCCAGAAGGCACGCAGCCTGGTCGTAAGCTGCGCCTTAAAGCCAAGGGGATCAAGGGTGTGCGCTCGCAGGAAGTGGGTGATTTGTATGCACATATCGAGATCGAAACACCGGTGCGATTGACTGACCGCCAGCGTGAAATACTTGCGGAATTAGATCGGTCTTTATTGGATAACGACAGACACAGCCCGAAGGAAAAGTCCTGGACCGATAAGGTGAAGGATTTTTTCAAATAAGCTTTCCTTCGTTCGCAAGGTCTAAGCTATCGATGCCTCCCGGTGGGCGTCGCCCTAGCGTGATCGTGCGCTGCAAACGACTTCAATCAGCGCGCTAACAGGCTCGCGCTACCAGGCCATCTGGGCGGTCATTGCCTTGCTGCCGTCCGCTTTTTGAATCGCGCACTCGGCCACAAGCCCCACATCTGGCGTGCCTGCGAACTCGGCCCTGAGCCCTGAGGTTAGCCTTTGTGTTTGAAGCATGTTTGCAAGCAGGCTGTCTTCAGGCATGACATCCGATTGACGTGACAGAATTTCGATCACTTCACCGTCATAAACTGGCGACAGTGCCCGAAACGCGAAGTACGTTGGCCTTTGGCAGTTTGACTGGTACCAGGCAAGGGTTCCCATCAAACATGCCATCAAGGGGCCGTGCACAATCAATCCGGGATACTTCTCGATCTCAAGGCAATGGCGACGATCGTAGTGAATTTTGTGACTGTTAAAGCTAAGGGCCGAATAGCGAAACAACAAGACCTCATCGGGTTGCATGGTGCAGCGTACTTCCTTGGAGCCGCGCTTTTGCGCCTCGGCGCAGGCTTGTTGCAGCGTCATCGGCCACACCGGGGCCCGGTAGGGTCCGAGGGGAATTGGAGTATCGATCTGAGGAATATCACGATAAACGATGTCGTGCTCCTCTGAAAGAACGAGCCTTGTGTCGCGTTTCCACTGATGGCCGACGGTAACGAAGACAAGGCTGCCGCTGCGACCCGTTTTCGACTCAACGGAGACCACCCTTGACTCGCGGTTGATCGGATCTCCAATCCGGAAGTCATCATGCCAATGCAGTCGGCTTCCAGCCCACATGCGACGCGGCAAAGGAACCGGTGGCAGAAAGCCGCCCCTTGCGCTGTGTCCGTCGGGCCCGGCCTGATGCATTGCACTGATCGGGGTAGCGAAGCACCAGTGCCAAAGCGGCGGCAAGACGTTGTTTGCGACAAAGCGGTGGTGATCAAGATCAAAGCTTGCTGCAAGTTGTTGCACCCTTTGTACTTCGACACAATCGCTTGCCACTTCGGTGCGACCCAGCCAGGCTCTGAGCGCTTGCAGATCAACTGGCAGACTTGGGGTTTGCATAGTGCTGGCTTGGTTCATCAGTAACCCTTGAATTGAGCGGCTCGACGCTCTTTGAAAGAGGCAACGCCCTCGGCTGCGTCCTGTGTTGAGGCAAGCTTTGATTGCAGGCTTTGCAAGTCTTCAATGGCGCTGGCGCGTCCCGCCTCCACGGACTTGAGCAGATTTGCACGGCTTGCAATCACAGCCAGCGGTGCATTAGCAGCGATCAGGATGGCCAAAGTCCTGGCCCGGTCCTGGAGTTTCGCTGCCGGGACGACCTCTTGCACATAACCGGCACGCAATGCTTCTTGTGCACCAAATTCGCCTGCGACCAGCAAGTGGTAAAGCGCTGTGCCGCTGCCAGCGCGCTCAGCCATTCGGATGGTTGCACCGCCGGTGGCCATGATCCCGCGCTTGACCTCGAGTTGCGAAAAGCGGCAGTTGTCAGCCGCAACGACCATATCAGCGGCCAGCATCAGTTCGATGCCTAGCGTGAAGCAAATCCCTTGCACCGCAGCAACCACCGGTTTGCTTCGACGCGGCTCGCGCAAATCGAATGGATCGATCAGATCGGGCGGCCACATCGATCGACCTTCGCGCATTGCATCGGCCCATCGAGGAAGGTCTAGACCTGCGGTGAAATGATCGCCTGCGGCGCACAGCAGAGCCACACGCAGATCGGGATCCTTCTCAAGGCGGCTGTAGGCCTGCGCAAGCGCGAGCCCCATTTCCGGAGTGAAGCCGTTTCGCTTTTCGGGCCGATTCAAACGGATGATGAGGAGATGGCCATCAGCGATGGCGTCCACGCGGCCTGCGTCGGGCTGCTGTACTTCCAAAGCGATCTCCTTGCTTGGGTCGGCTGATCTGAAAACGCGCTATTCTCGTCGCATCGACAGGTAGCAGGCAAGCCAGGCGCGCCTCTAAGGGTCCGATAAGCGAGGGGAGTGATGCAAATGACAACACGCAGTAATGCGCAAGAGTTCGCCAGAGCCCAGCAAAGCCTGGTCGGTGGCGTCAACAGTGCTGTTCGCGCTTTTAGAGCGGTGGGTGGCACGCCACGATTTATCGACCGAGCGCAAGGCGCCTACATGTGGGATGTTGAGGGTAAACGCTATATTGACTATCTTGGTTCCTGGGGCCCCATGATCGTGGGCCAGGCGCATCCGGTGGTGGTCAGAGCCGTTCAGGAGGCTGCTTTAAGGGGGCTGTCCTACGGTGCGCCCAACGTGATGGAAACCGAGTTAGCCGAGCGCATGAAGCAAATCCATCCGCATATGGAGCGGGTGCGATTCACCAGCTCGGGAACCGAGGCTGCGATGTCTGCGCTTCGACTGGCGCGCGGTGCAACCGGTCGCACCAAAATCCTCAAGTTTGAAGGCTGTTATCACGGCACGGCCGATAGCTTGCTCGTGAAGGCCGGCTCGGGTGCGCTGGCTTTTGGCACACCCAGTTCGGCTGGCGTTCCGGCCGATCTCGCTCAGCACACCTTGGTTGCAAGTTATAACGATTTGCCGAGTGTGCAAGCGCTTTTTGATCAATATCCGGGTGCGATTGCCTGTGTGATGGTCGAGCCTTTGCCTGGCAACATGAATTTGATGATGCCAGAGCCGGGGTTTCTTGAGGGCTTGCAGTCGCTGTGCCGTCGCGACGGCGCATTGTTGATTTTCGATGAAGTGATGAGCGGCTTTCGCGTTGCCTTGGGCGGAGCTCAGGAAGTGACAGGCATCACGCCCGATGTGTCAGCCTTTGGCAAGGTCATTGGCGGCGGTATGCCGGTGGGCGCTTTCGGCGGCCCGGCGGCTGTGATGGAGCATATGGCGCCCCTGGGACCGGTTTATCAGGCAGGCACCTTATCGGGTAACCCGATTGCGATGGCTGCCGGGCTTGCAACGCTTGACTTGATACAGACAGCAGGATTTTTTGAGGCACTGTCAGCGAAAACATCGCATCTGATTCAAGGGCTCAGCGATGCTGCTGCACATCACAAGCTTGCCTTCAGCGCTCGCAGCGTGGGCGGTATGGCCGGTATGTATTTCATGTCGAAGGCGCCGCGAAATTTTGCGGAAATTCAGACGCAGGACAGCGACGCGTTCAAGCGCTTTTTTCACCGCATGCTCGAGCAAGGCGTTTACTTTCCGCCTTCGACGGTAGAGGCGTTTTTCACCTCATCTGCGCTCAGCGACGGGGACATCGATTTCACCGTGCAAGCAGCCGAGCGTGCTTTTGCTCAGGAGGCGGCCTCGCCACCGATGCCGCTAGCGACCCAGTGAAAGCCGCCGTCAACATACAGTATCTCGCCAGTCATCGCGCGGGAGAGATCAGAAAGTAAGAAAGCCGCGACATTGCCCACATCCTCAAGGTCCACATTGCGCCGGATTGGCGCATGCTGCTGGACATGTTCTAGAATCTTCGAAAAGCCCTTGATGCCGCTTGCTGCAAGCGTCTTGATGGGTCCGGCCGAAATCGCATTCACGCGCACACCTTGAGGGCTGAGCGATCCGGCAAGATATCGAACGCCGGCTTCCAGGCTTGCTTTTGCCAAACCCATCGTATTGTAGTTGGGCACCATGCGCTCGGCTCCAAGATAAGACAGGGTCACGACCGATGAGGGCGCTTTGACGAGCATCGATTGCGCCTGCTTGCAAACCGCAATCAGGCTGTAGGAGGACACATCGTGGGCGATGCGAAAGGCCTCGCGTGATACGCCCTCCAGAAAATCGCCGGCAATAGCCTCGCGCGGCGCAAAGGCAATCGCATGCACCAGGCCATCGAGACGGTCCCAGTCAAGCGCAAGCCTTTCAAAAAGACTTGCAATTGCCGCATCATCGCTCACATCGCAGGGATACAGCCTATCGCTTCCGAGTGTTTGCGCCAGATCCTTCACCCGTTGTTCAAAGCGTTCGTTTTGGTAGGTGAATGCCAGCCTTGCACCTTGTGCAGCGCATGATTTGGCTATGCCATAAGCAATGGAACGGTTTGACAACACGCCCATGATTAAAATCTTTTTGTCTTGTAGCAAACCCATTTAACACTCCGGAAGCGATTGTGAAGAGGGTAGCCGAAGCATACGCTGTGCGGGTCAGGCTCACTTCGCTTGCATCCGCAACGCTTAACGCTAAACTCCGCTTAAGGGTGGCTGCCAACTGATCCGAGCCTAAGCTGCGGGTGCTTTGAGCAAACCTGGGGTGCCTGATCATGTTTGATTGAAACGGAGCGAATTTGTTCAAGCCTGCTTTTTTCGGACCCGAACCCTGCCGAGACCTTGTCCGGGCGCTGAGGGCAAGCCTGTTTGTCTGGTTGCGCTTGGGCAGCTTCATGCTTGCTCTGCTGCCCTGGGTCTCGCAGGCCACGTCCAATCCTGCTGACCCCAAAAAAGTTCTGAAAATTGCTTTTCCGATAGCTGAGTCAGGATTTGATCCGGTGCGTGTGAATGATCTGTATTCCAATACCGTCACCCATGCGCTCTTTCATACCTTGGTGACCTGGGACTGGATGGCAAAGCCCGCAAGGCTTGTTCCTTATGCGGCTGAGCGCATGCCGGAATTGAGCGAAGACGGCACAAGTTATACCTTTCGTATCCGCAAAGGCCTGCTATTTACGCCTGATGCGGCTTTCAAGGGTAAGCGGCGCGAACTCACCGCGGCTGATTTTGCCTACACCTTGAAGCGTCACGCCGATCCCAAGACCCGCTCGCCGCAGCTATCCGATCTTGAAGACAAGATTCTTGGCTTTGCCGAAGCAAACAAAGCTGCGGTTGCCTCCGGGCAGTTTGACTACGATGCGGAAATACCCGGAATACAGGTTCTGGATCGCTATACCTTGCGTATCAAACTGATACGACGCGAGCGAAATTTTCTGACCTTGCTTGCCAATCCCTACGCAGGTGGCATGGCCCGCGAGGTTGTCGACCACTACGGCCTGGAGGCCGTGATGTCCAACCCGGTCGGAACCGGACCTTATCGGATTGAAAAATGGGTGCGCGGTTCCAAAATCATTCTGGCGGCCAATCCGGACTTTCCCGCTTTCACATGGGATTTTGAACCCACGCCGGGCGACGAAGTCGATCAACGAGTTGCTGCGCAAATGCGAGGGCGCACGATGCCGCAAATTGGCAAAGTCGAAATCAGCATCATTGAAGAGCCCCAGTCGGCCTGGCTTGCTTTTAGCAGCAAGTCCATCGACAGCATCGCAGTACCACCTTCGTTCATCGAAAAAGCGCTCGATGCCAACAACCGCTTGTTACCCAACTGGGTCGACCAAGGGGTTGGGATGTATCGCTCGGTTGAACCTGATATTCGCTACCAGTTCTTCAACCTGAAAGATCCGGTGATTGGAGGCTATAGCAAAGAGAAAATCGCCCTGCGTCGCGCCATCATCATGGGTTACGATGTTGATGAGGAAATCCGGGTGATTCGCAAGAATCAGGCGGTCAAAGCCGAACAAATGGTGGCGCCCGTGATACCGGGCCACGACCCGAACTACCGCAGCATTGTCCGCTACGATCCGGGACTTGCAAACGCCTTGCTAGACCAATTCAATTATCGAAAGGGCGCTGACGGTTATCGGAATCAGCCCGACGGAAAGCCCTTGGTGTTTACGATTTATTCCACCACCAATTCGATCGACCGTGAACGTGATGAGTTATGGAAACGTTCGATGGACAGGATCGGGGTGCGGCTTGAGGTTAAAAAAGACAAGTTTCCCGAGTTGCTCAAACAGGGTAAGCAGTGTCAGATTCCCTCCTGGGCGCTTGGCTGGACGCGATCCTCCGAATCGGAGTTCGTGATGAAGCTGCTTTCATCGAAAACGATTGGCCAGAACAATTACGCTTGTTTTGAATCCAAAGCCTACGACCAGTATTTCGAGGATTTGAAGCGCTTGCCTGACGGACCCGAACGCACCAGGGTGTTACACAATATGTATCGTCTGATGGAAGTTTATGGCGTGTTGGGCCTGAGTTCAACATCGATTGCCACCCGCTTGCATCATCCCTGGGTTGAAGGTTATCGCAAACACCCTTTGCTGCTTTCTGATTTTCACCTGATGGATATTCGTAAGCCTTAAACATGCTTGGCTATGTGATCCGACGCCTCTGGCAAATGATTCCCACCATGGCCGGCGTGATTCTTCTGGTTTTTGTATTGTTCAATTGGGTGGGTGGCGATCCAGCCTATGTGCTTGCCGGCCTGATGTCGAGTCAGGAGCAAATCGCCAGTATCCGAAAAGAGCTCGGCCTTGATGAGCCGATGCACAGGCAGCTGTGGATCTTTGTGCAACAGGTTGTTTTTTTCGATTTTGGGACGAGCTGGACCACCGGCGAGAAGGTTTCACAGATTTTCGCCACGCGCCTGCCCGCCTCATTGACCGTGGTGGGTCCGCTGCTTGTGATTGAGACGCTGATTGGGGTGGTGATCGCGGTCGCGGTTGCATGGCTTCGCGGCACATGGATCGATCGCGGCGTGATGATGTTATGCACCCTGGGGATGTCGGTCAGCATTCTGGTTTTTATCATTGTCGGTCAGTATTGGCTCGCTTACCGTTTGAACTGGTTTCCGGTTCAAGGCTGGGGTGACACGCTAAGCAATAATTTGCTGGTCTATGCGCCCCTGCCGATTTTGCTTGGACTTGTGGTGAGCATTGCGCCCAACACGCGCCTATTTCGCAGCTTTATCCTCGATGAAATCGATCAGGATTATGTGCGTACTGCGCGAGCCAAAGGGATGAACGAGATCCGCGTGATGTTTATTCATGTGTTGCGCAATGCTCTGATTCCGGTGATTACCTTTGTGGTCTCAAACCTGCCCGGCTTGCTGCTGGGTGCATTTTTGCTGGAACGCTTTTTCGGGATTCCGGGGGTTGGTCGGGAGATCATTCTGGCGGTTGAGCGCAGCGACTTTCCGGTGATCAAGGCGGTCACCGTGTATGTGGCGCTTGCCACCATGATCTTCAACCTCATCGGGGACTTGCTCTATCGGCTTGCCGACCCCAGGATTCAGTTGAAATGATGGCGCAGCAAGCGGCGGAAGGTCGTGGCCTGTGGTCGCTTGCCTGGCAGCGCTTTCTTGCCGACCGTGTTGGGGTGGTGAGTGCGCTGCTTGTGATGCTCGGACTCCTGATCGTTGCGCTCAGCGCATCTGGCTTGATCGCATCGCAGTGGAGTCTTGAAGTGGCTATCGGGCACGCGCCGCCGCATTGGCTGAAAAGCCAGGCTGCGGGTTCAGGCGCAGAGCAACGCGACAAGGCTGGCGTCATGCCAAGCGGAGCGTCGCCAGCTGGCCCGACAGCGACCGATGTGATCGACCCGATTGCGCGCGAAATGCGCGAGATTGGCGCTACTGGAGCCGCACGATCAGCAGAGCCGCCGACGGGTAGCGATATTCAAGATCCGATAGCGAATGAGCTCAGTACGGCAGCCAAAAAACTGGGTCAGCAAAGACCGGTCCCGCTTGCCGAGCGGGCGCAGTCAACCCTGCTCGGCGCTGATAAGTGGGGGCGCGATGTGCTTGATAAAACCATCAAGGGTGCCGAGACCAGTATTTTGGTTGGGCTTTGTGCTGCTTTGATCTCGACGCTGTTGGGGAGCATCCTGGGTGCTTTTTCGGGTTGGTATGGATCCTGGATCGATGATTTGACAAACTGGATTTATAACGTTTTTAACGCGATACCGGGTATTTTGCTGATTCTTGCGATTGCTGCTGTGCTTGACTCCAAGGGGGTGTTGTCGGTCGTCATGATCCTGGGGGTCACCGGATGGACGGGGGTATATCGGCTGGTGCGTGGGGAGTATTTGAAGCATCGCGAACGCGATTATGTACGCGCCGCCTATGCGATTGGGGCATCACCGCTTCGACGCATGTTTGTTCATGTGCTGCCCAATGTCAGCCATGTGATTTTGGTTCAGTTTTCGCTCCTCACAGTCGCCTGTATCAAGGCCGAAGTGATTCTTTCCTTTTTGGGCTTTGGCGTGCCGGTCGACGGCGTCTCATGGGGCACGATGTTGACCGAGGCGCAAAATGACCTCTTATTGGGGATTTGGTGGCAACTGGCCGCTGCGACGCTCGCCATGGCGGTGTTTGTAACGGCCTTATCGCTGCTTACCGATGCCTTGCGCGATGCGCTTGACCCCAAGCTGACGCATTAAGGGACCATGTTCACCGAAGCTGTCAAGCCGCAAAGCGAGGAGCGACAAGCACTGCTCGAAGTGGTTAATCTCAGTGTCCGTTTTAAAAGTGCTGACGGAAGCCTTGTGCATGCCGTCAAGCGGGTGAGCTTCAGCCTGGCTGCCGAACGCACGCTTGCGATGGTGGGCGAATCCGGTAGCGGCAAGTCAGTCAGCTCGCTGGCGATCATGGGTTTGCTTCCGGCGCGAAGTGCACAGATCGATCCTGAGTCGGTGATTCGATTCAAAGGCCAGTCCTTGCTTGGACTGGATCGAGCCGCCTGGCGCAGAATTCGCGGTCGCAAAATCGCGATGATCTTTCAAGACCCGATGAGTTCGCTCAATCCGGTTTACACCGTGGGCGATCAGCTCGCTGAAATGCTTCGCATCCATGAAGCCAAGAGCCGCAACGAAGCTATGCGGCAAGCGCAAGCCTTGCTCGAGGAAGTCGGTATGCCCGAGGCAGCGCGCAGGCTGCATGCCTACCCGCACCAACTCTCGGGCGGTCAGCAGCAGCGGGTGATGATTGCAATGGCGATTGCCTGCGGTCCTGAGCTGCTGATTGCTGATGAGCCGACGACTGCGCTTGATGTGACCATTCAGCGCCAGATCCTGAGCTTACTTTTGCAACTCAAGCAAAGTCGTCGTATGTCGATGTTGTTCATCACCCATGATCTTGGCTTGGTGGGTGAGTTCGCTGATGATGTGATGGTGATGCGCAACGGGGAGGTGCGCGACTCCGGTTCTGCTGCTGAGATTTTTACCCAGGCGCGCGATGCCTACACCAAAGCGTTGATTCATTGCAGGCCTGATCCGATGACCCCGCGCACGCGTCTGCTCACGATTGATGACTGGCAGGAAACGCAAGCCACCGTCTCGGGCGCTGAGGATGAAGATCGGACCGTGATGCCGCATGAGCCTGCTCGCGATCCGATGAAAACGCAGATCGCCGCCGAGGCTGGCGATGAGCAGCCTCTGCTTGAGGTGATTGGTCTTCGAAAGGTTTTTGCGCGTCGCGTCGGGCTTTGGCGCAGCGACGATCTGGTTGCGGTTGACCATCTTTCGTTTCGCCTCTTCAGGGGAAAAACGCTCGGTATTGTGGGCGAGTCGGGATCAGGCAAAACCACCGCAGGGCTTTGCGTGGTGGGCTTGCATGAAGCAAGCGCCGGTCAGATACGTTTTGAGGGCAAGGATTTGCGCGGCATCACTGAGGCGGCCTGGATGCCCTTGAAGCGGCGTTTGCAAATTGTTTTTCAAAATCCCTACGCTTCGCTCAACCCGCGTTTTACCGTCGGGCAGATTCTCAGCGAGCCGATGTATTTGCATGGCGTGGGTGCCAGCAACGCAGACCGTGAAGCGATGGTCAAACAACTCCTGGATCGGGTTGGTTTGCCCGCTGCATCCGTCAACCGCTATCCACATGAGTTTTCGGGTGGCCAAAGACAACGCATCGCGATTGCCCGTTGTCTTAGCTTATCGCCCGATCTGATTGTCTGTGATGAAGCGGTGTCCGCGCTTGATGTCTCGGTGCAGGCGCAAGTCTTGAATTTGCTCAAGGATTTGCAGCGTGAACTTGCACTGAGCTACGTTTTCATTTCACACGACCTGGGCGTTGTTCGTCACATGGCAGACGATTTGATCGTCATGCATCAGGGTAAAGTCATCGAGCAAGGCTGCGCTTCAAGCATTTATAGCCATCCTGAGCAGCCCTACACCCAGGCTTTGCTTCAAGCGGTGCCGCGCGGTTTTCAGGCACATCAGGTCCAGGGCGCGTGAATCAGAATCGTATTTGGCTTTGGATCGTTAGCGTGCTGCTGCTTGCGGGCTGCGGTCGATCAAACGAGCCCGTCCCCAAACAATGGCTCGCTGAGAACACGCTTTTCACCTCGTATCAGGAAACACCCAAACATCTTGATCCCGCTTCATCGTACTCAAACAATGAAACGCCTTGGACTTATGCGGTTTACGAGCCTCCGCTCAAATACCACTACCTGAAGCGTCCCTATGAGCTCTTGCCAAGAACCTTGACATCGCTTCCGAAGGTCACATACATCAGCGCTGAGGGTAAGCCCTTGCCCCCTGATGCGCCAGCCGCGTTGATTGCAGAAAGCTGGTTTGATCTGGAACTGAAGCCAGGTGTTTTGTGGCAACCCCATCCGGCTTTCGCGCGCGATGCAAAGGGCGATCTTCGTTACCACAGGCTTACTGAGCGTGATCTGCGCGATAAAAACAAGCCGGCTGATTTTTCCGAGACCGGGACCCGCTCTTTGCTGGCTCAAGACTACGCTTATGCGATCAAGCGCCTTGCAACCACCCGGGTGAAGTCGCCAGCCTTCGGGTTTTTGTCGGAAAAGATTGTCGGCTTACAGGCGCTGGGTGAAACCATCAAGCAACACGACCAGGGCTTAAAGCAAGGCCTTCATGCGCGGCAGGCCGGCGTTTTTGGCGAACTGCCTTGGATCGACTTCAGAAATTTCGAGCTCGAAGGTGTAGAGGTGTTATCCGATCTCAAGCTGAGGATTCGGGTGATCGGCAAGTACCCGCAATTCAAGTACTGGCTCGCGATGAGTTTTTTCGCACCGGTCGCCTGGGAAGTCGATGCCTTTTATTCGCAAGCCGGAATGTCGCGGCGCAACCTCAACCTTGATACCTGGCCGGTTGGCACTGGCCCTTATCAGCTGACTGAATTTGTTCCGAATGCCCGAATGGTTTTAGAACGTAATCCGAATTATCGCGGTGAACCTTATCCTTGCGAAGGAGAGCCCGACGATGTTGAACAAGGTTTTTTGAAGGATTGTGGCCGGACAACGCCCTTTATCGACCGGATGGTTTCCTTCATCGAAAAGGAAGGGACTTCGGTGCATGCCAAGTTCATGCAAGGCTACTACGATGTACCCCAACTCGAACGCGGCGAACCCGGTGTGGGCTATCAGGTTTCGATCGAAGACGGCAGCGGTGTTGCCAGGTTACTCAAGGATCGCAAGATTCAGCTACCCAACACCATTCAAGTCGGTTTTTGGTATTTCGGCTTCAACTGGCTTGATCCGGTTGTTGGTGCCGGACGAACGCCTGAGGAAGCTGAGCGAAATCGCAAGCTACGCCATGCTTTTTCGATAGCTTTTGATATCGAAGAGTACATCGCGATTTTTGAGGACAATCGGGCGCAGGCCAATATGTCGCCGGTGGTGCGGGGCGTGTTTGGTGGTGACCTGATCCGGACCAACCCGGTGGTTTACAACGAAGCTTCAGGGCAGGTCAGGCGACGCTCGATCGAGGAAGCCAAGCGCTTGCTAGCCGAGGCGGGCTACCCCGAAGGACGGGACCGCATCACCGGTCGGCCTCTGGTGATCAATTACGATGTGCAAGGCGTGGGGCCCGGGTATCAGGCGCGTCTGGACTGGGTGGCCAGGCAATTTGCCAAGCTCAATGTCCAGTTGGAAGTTCGTAATACCGACTACAACCGATTTCAGGACAAGATGCGCAAAGGAGCTGCGCAGTTTTTTTTCTGGGGCTGGCTTGCCGATTATCCCGATCCTGAGAACTTTCTATTTCTGCTTTACGGCCCCAACGCCAAGGCAAAGAGTGACGGTGAAAACGCGGGGAACTACAGCAGCGCTGCCTTTGACAAGCTTTTTGAGCAAATGAAGGATCTCGATGACGGACCCCAAAGGGCTGCGCTGATTGCGCAAATGGTTCGGATTGTGCAGACCGATGCGCCGATGATTTTTGGCTGGTCAGAAGAGTATGCAGGTGCCTATCATCAGTGGCTTTATAACGGTAAGCCGTCCAACATTATCCGCGATCAACTGCAGTATTTGCGTATCGACCCCGCCTTGCGGCTCGAACGTATTGAGCAATGGAACCAGCCGCATCGCTGGCCCCTGTTGTTGCTCGCTGCCTTAGTCTTGCTCCTGGTCACGCCCGCGTTGCATGCCTGGCGACAGCGACAGCGCCAAAACGCTTTCGGTGAGGCTCAACCTGCAGTATCTGCTCAAGGTCGGCAGACATGAGTCTGACATGGGTACGCTTTCTGATACGCAAGCTGATTTATGCCTTCGCGGTGCTGATTGGCATCAATCTGCTGACCTTTGTCTTGTTTTTCCAGCTGAGCTCGCCCGATGATATGGCGCGCCTTCAACTTGGCGGCAAGCGCGTAACAGCCGATGCCATCGAAAAGTGGAAAGCTGAGCGCGGCTACGATAGGCCGCTTTACTATAACGATAAGGCAGAAGGTCTGGATCGTTTTAGCGATACCTTGTTTGTGGACTCGTCGTTGCGGATGTTTGTTTTTGATTTCGGCCGTGCTGACAGCGGTCGCGACATCGCCACCGAAATCAAGCGCCGCGCCGGTCCAAGTCTGGCCCTGGCCTTGCCAAGCTTTGTTGTCGGACTCGGCTTGTCGATCAGCCTTGCTTTAGGCCTTGCCTTTTTTCGGGCAACTTCCATTGATTTTTGGGGTTCGGTTTGCTGCGTTGTTTTGATGTCCATATCGTCATTATTTTTCATCGTGGCAGGTCAGTTTCTATTTTCGCGCCTGATGCAATGGCTTCCGGTCTCAGGCTTTAGCCCCACGGTGGATGCCTGGCGGTTTTTGCTGTTGCCGATCTTGATCGCAATCCTTGCGCGACTCGGGGGTGAAACCCGCTTTCATCGCAGCATTTTTCTGGAGGAAATCGGCAAGGACTATGTGAGGACGGCAAGGTCCAAAGGCCTGGATGAAGCCACTGTCTTGTTTGTTCACGTGTTGCGCAATGCCCTGATTCCGATTCTCAGTGCATCGGTCGCAATCATTCCACTGCTTTTTATGGGCAGTTTGATCACCGAGTCCTTTTTTTCGATTCCGGGTTTGGGTAGCTACCTGATTGAGGCGATCGGCTCGCAGGATTTCGCAATCGTTCGTGCGATGGTTTTTATCGGTTCTGTGCTTTACATCATCGGCCTCATTCTCACCGACATCAGCTACAGCCTCGCCGATCCGAGGATTCGGCTGCAATGATGCCGTCGATGCTACCTACCGATTGGCTGATTTGGGCCGTTGTGGCGGCGATCGTGGTCGCGGTGTTGCGATTGCGCAATCAGGCCATGCTGATGCAAAACTGGCAGAAAGTCTTTTTACGGCCCTCAGCGATGGTCTCTGGCGTGGTGCTTGCCTGTTTTGTGATCATTGCGCTCATGGATTCGATTCGATGGAGCGATCCGAGCAAACCCGGGACAAATGCTTTATCTGTACTCGATCATGTGCTTGCGCCGCTTGTGCAAGCGCGTGAGCGGCGCTACTCGGCGCCGCTCGCTTACCTTTCTTTTCGAAAGGAGTCCATCGAAAGGGATGGCAAAACGCTCCGTGATTACCCGCGCTTGAAGTTTGGTGGCGCTCATCTTGATGATCCCGAGAAACAATGGCTGAGTGATGTTTTAGAACGTTCTGCTTATGCAGTGGCAAAGGGCCTTTCGATGATTGTGCTTTTCGGATGGGTCTTAGGCCGGTTATTGCGTCAATCGATCTATCCCTGGCGTTCGGCCTTCGCCTGTTTTTCGCTAATCCTGCTTCTTTCACTTTGGGCTGCCGAGCTCTCTGCGGCTTATCATGTACTCGGTACCGATCGAACCGGCAACTCGGTGCTTTGGATGGCTCTGAAAAGTATACGCACAGCGCTGGTGATCGGGGTGCTCACCACCCTGGTGGTGCTTCCGCTGGCGCTCGGTCTTGGTGTGATGGCTGGATACTTCCGTGGGTGGATCGACGAAGTGGTGCAGTACATTTACACGCTGCTGTCATCGATCCCAGACGTTTTGCTGATTGCGGCTGCGGTTTTGCTGTTGCAAGTCACAATCGACAATCATCCTGATCTTTTTGCAAGCGCACTGGAGCGATCGGATGCCCGCTTGCTGTTTTTATGCTTGATCCTTGGTCTTACCGCCTTCACCGGACTTTGCCGGCTTGTGCGCGGTGAGGCGATGAAACTCCGTGAACTCGAGTACATCCAGGCGGCGAAGGCCTTTGGGGTTTCGTCCTTTGGGATTATCTCAAGGCATCTTGTTCCCAACCTGATGCATATTGTGTTGATCTCGCTGGTGATGCAGTTCTCGGGCTTTGTGCTCGCTGAAGCGGTGTTGTCGTATGTCGGCGTGGGCGTTGACCCAAAGACGCCGAGTTTCGGCGTGATGATCAATACCGCGCGCGCCGAACTGGCGGCAACACCGGTGGTCTGGTGGACGCTCACAACAGCCTTTGTCTTCATGCTCTTGCTGGTGCTGAGTGCGAATCTTTTTTCTGATGCGGTCCGCGACGCTTTTGATCCTCGCGCAAGGCAGCGAGCATGAGGACGCCGCAAACCAGCTTGATGGTTGAAGGCATGCGGGTTGCGCTTCCGCGGCTTGCCTCGGACAGCGGCGCTTATGATGTGATCGATCGGTTGTCGCTTTCCATCGACCAGGGGCAGACCTTCGCGCTGGTTGGCGAATCGGGCTCGGGCAAATCCATGACAGCGCTTGCATTGCTGCGATTGCTACCTGAGGGCTTGCGGATTCGTGAAGGCAAAGTGCTGATGGGCGACGATGATTTGTTCGCTTTGCGCGAGTCGGACATGTTGCGGGTGCGCGGTCGTCGGATCGGGATGATTTTTCAGGAGCCCTCAACAAGCCTTAATCCGGTGATGACAATCGGGCAGCAACTGCTCGAAGTCATCGAGCGGCATGGCCTGGCGCGTGCTGCCGCGGCGCGCGAACTTGCGCTCGAATGGTTTGCCAGGGTGGGGCTGCCGGAGCCCGAAAGGCAGTTGCATGCCTATCCCTTTGAACTCTCCGGCGGGCAAAAGCAGCGGGCGATGATTGCAATCGCGCTGGCTGCGCAACCGGAGCTGCTGATTGCCGATGAGCCCACAACCGCACTGGATGTGAGCTTGCAGGCGCAAATCATGGCCTTGCTCAAGCAACTTCAACAAGAGCGCGGTATGGCGATGCTGTTGATCACCCACGACCTTGCCTTGGTCTCTGATGTGGCCGATCACCTCGCGCTGATGTATGCCGGGCAGATTGTGGAGTCCCGAGCGAGCCGCGATTTTTTTGCCGAGCCGCGCCACCCGTATGGCCGGCTCCTGCTGCGGGCCCTGCCCAAGGCCAGTGATCGCGGGCGCGCTCTGGCTGCCATCGAGGGGCTAGTCCCTTCACTGCGCCAGACCTTTGCCGGATGTCGCTTTGCATCACGCTGTCCATGGGTGCTTGAGTCCTGCATGCATCAGCTGCCCACACTCAACGCTGAGCGGGGTGTGCGTTGTTTTCGGGATGCTGAGTTGGCCGCGAGCGGGGACCGACTCCGACTCGAGACCTTCGACAACAGGCCATCAAAGTCAGGCACCAAACTGCTTGAAGTCCGCGGCTTGGCTGTGCGGTATCGTCGATCAGGCGGCTGGTTCGAAGCCGTAGGCGGCGTAGACCTTGAGCTACGCCGTGGCGAAACGCTTGCGCTTGTGGGTGAGTCCGGTTGTGGCAAGACAACGATCGGCAAGGCCTTGATGGGTTTACTTCCCGAAGACGCCAAGCTTGAAGGTCAGGCCTTGTTTTCCGAAGATGGCCTGTCACTGATTCCGCGTGATCAACGCCGTCGATTGCAGATCCAGTTGCGGATGCAAATGATCTTCCAGGACCCTTTTGCCTCGCTCAATCCTCGCATGCGTATTCAACAGGTGCTCGAAGAGGGAATCCTGGCGCTGCGTCAAAGCCTGCAGGCTCAGGAGCGATCCGAAGCGATCAGGCTTTTGCTTGAGCAGGTTGGCTTGGAACCCGAGGTGTTGAACCGCTACCCGCATGAGTTTTCAGGCGGCCAAAGGCAGCGTATTGCGATTGCCCGTGCTCTGGCTGTTGAGCCAAGTCTTTTGATTTGCGATGAGCCGACCTCAGCGCTTGATGTGTCGGTGCAAGCGCAAATTCTGAATTTGTTGGTTCGGTTGCGTGACAGGCTTGGTCTTAGTTTGATATTTATAACGCATAACATTGGCGTGGTAGAGTATCTCGCCGATCATGTTGCGGTGATGCACCAAGGCCGGATCCTTGAACAGGGTCGGGCAGACGAGGTGCTTGAACACCCCAGGCAGGATTACACCCGCTCTTTGCTCGCATCGGTACCGCGCCTGCAACGCTGACCGTCTTTATGCGGATGAGGGTTTCTTGGCCTCAGCTGATTCTTGCGCTGCAGACTTGATGCCTTCGATAAGCCAGTCAATGCCGGTCTCCAGGCTCTCATCGATACGGCCCTCGCCGGTCCTGGCAAACGCCATGGCAAGTCGCAATTGCGGATAGGCCTTAAGGTTTTGGGGTTTGATCAAATGACCTTGCAGTGCGCGTCTTGAAAGCAGCAGCCCAAAGCCATCCACCACCGTCCCATAAATTCTGAACCAGTGCAGGCGTTGCTGCTCGGCGATGCCTGCTTGCGCCAAGCGTTCGAGGATCCATTCCATCAATCGAAGACTTTGTCCGTCACGCAAAAGGCGGCTGTAAATCAGCGGGGCAGTGCGAGGAAACTGGCTCGCAATGGCGGTGTGCTGCTGAAAGCAATCGCGCAGCGCCGCGTCCCAGGGCGATTCAACCCGTGGTCGCGCGCGCGTAACCAGTTCTTCGGCAACCGCATCGAGCAACTGCTCTTTTGATTTGAAATAGTGATACAGCGACATCGCCTCCACCCCGAGATGTCTTGCCAAGCTGCGCATGCTCAGCGTCTCGACGCCTGCCATTTCGATGCGGGTAATGGCTGCCAGCACGATGGTTTGGGCGCTGAGTTTTCGTGGGTTGGTCAAGTCGATCAAGGATGATTTCCATAGTGCATTCGGTGCTTGCGAACTCATGCTCAGCCTAGGCCTGCTCTGCCTGACCTGTCCGTTTTGCAGCCATGATGGTGGATTCGAATCGCGAAAACTGTATCAAATCTTCCACAGCACCGCGAATGGCGCTTCGGAAATCGCACAACTTGCATGGGGCTCAAGACTTGTGGTGCCAAAGCATGAAACAAAACTGTCTTTTTTTTCTTTTCTCTGTCAGAATTTTTCCTAGCCAAGAGCCCTCAAGGCATCGAAGATCTAGGTTTGGTTGAGGGCTTTGTGGCGGTTTCATTGTGAAGTTTTTTTGCGAGCTTTTTTGTGATGAGTCATCGATGAGCCGCTTATTCAAAGCGCATCGATCCAATTATTTTCGGGGAGACCAAGTGATGTTTCGTAAGACGCCCATCAGCGCTTGTGTAGCGCTCTTATGTGCTGCCGGTGCAAGTTTTGTCTCCGCACAGGCAATTGCCCAAGGCACGGTCGAAGTAACGGGCTCGCGTATCAAGCGGGTTGATGCCGAGGGTGCTGTTCCGGTGACCGTAATCACCCGGGAGCAAATTGAATCGAGTGGCGTGACTTCGGTGGCCGAGGTGATGCGAAACGTGACCTTTGCAGCCGCTGGCAACTTCAGGCCGCAATCGGGTTCTTCCGCTCAAGCTTGGGCATCAATTGATCTGAAAGGCCTTGGCTCGGGCCGAACCCTTGTTTTGATCGATGGGCGTCGTGCGCCGAAGGGCCCGATGGTTGCGACCGCTGCAGACATGAATTCCATCCCGCTCGGTGCTGTTGAGCGGATCGAGATCCTTACCGACGGTGCATCTGCGGTCTATGGTTCAGACGCGATTGCTGGCGTGGTGAACATCATCACCCGCAAGGATTTTGAAGGTTTCCAGTACTCCTTTGGCTACACCAATCCCTCAAATCCGGGCGGAGAGCGCCGCGAAGGCTCGGTTTTATTCGGTACCTCCGGAAAAGACGGCAGGGTGTTGGCCGGAATTTCTTATAACGAGCGTGGCATGGTCTACACCCGCGATCGTGTCTGGGGTACTGACAAAGGCGTCTCGAGTTATGGCAACAACTACGTCACCAGCAAGGGCTTGATCGCAGTTCCCGGAGCTTGTACCGACAAGGACTTCTGGCTGACAAGTTCAAATACCTGCTCGTTTGACTTCAATTCGCGGGCTGCCGATGAGGCGCAGATCAAAAATGCTTCGCTTTTTGCACGCGGCGAATATAAAGTCAATAAGGATTGGTCGCTCTACGCAAACACCGGAGTGACTCGGGTGGAGAGTTTTGGCCGTTATGCGCCAACTCCAGGTGCGGTGGTGCTGAGTGCGACAAGCCCCAACAATATTGCTTCGCAAGTTGACCCCTCACTTGCGGGCAAGTCGGTGACTTTGCGCCACCGTTTTGCGGCAGCAGGGAACCGGGACACCAATACCGACAGCAATATTTATGACATGTTGCTTGGCACACAAGGCCAGATTGGCAGTGTTGCCATTGATGCCGGTTTTCGTTGGACTGATTACCAATATTTGGAACTTGGGCGGAACTATATCGTTACAGCGATCGCCACGCAGTTCATGAACTCGGGTGCTTACAACATCTTTAAACCCAGCGCCAACAGCGCCGACGTTTTGAATTCGATCAAGGCAACCATCGGCCGGGACTCAAACTTCAAGATTGCCGAGGTCTACGGCACTGCGACCGTGCCCTTGATGAAAATGGCTGGTGGGCAGGTGCAATTGTTGCTTGGCGGCGAGCGTCGTTTTGAGCAGTATCAGGATCAATACGACTCGCTGTCAGAGGGCGGTCAGATTCTCGGGTCGGCTGGTAATTCGGCTGGTGGCACCCGTGGCGTGACCTCGATGTTTTCTGAAGCCTTATTGCCTGTTGCCAGTGGCGTTGAGGTATCGCTCGCAGCCCGGCACGAAAATTACTCCGATTACGGCAGCTCTAATGCGCCCAAGGCTTCGCTTCGCTGGAAGCTCAGCAACAATCTGTTGCTGCGCGGATCGGTGGGTGCGGGTTTTGCTGCGCCCTCGCTTGACAAGATAACCCAGAAGGAATCATTCAGCGCCGAATCAGTGATCGATCCCAGAACCTATATTGCCTTTGGAGGCGCGGCATCGCAAGCGAGCACAAGGCAGGTTCAGGTTGATACTTACTACATCGCAAACCCCAAGCTTGCAGCCGAAAAATCCAAAAACCTGTCCCTGGGGTTTGTTTGGGATGTCGTGCCTCAGCTCAGCATCAAGGCAGACGTCTGGAAGATCGACGTGAGCGACAAGATTGCTCAAATCACGGCGCAGGGGATTATTAACCGGTCCAACGGTACCGATCCGCGGGCGATTCCCGCTGGGCTTGGCGTGACGCGTAACGCGGTTACGGGTGCGATTGAGCGTATCCAGGCTGGTTATGGCAACGAAGGTGAAATTGGTTTGCGGGGCGTTGACCTCACAGCTACGGCGCGCTACAAGCTGCTTGGCAAAGACATCGACCAGCGTTTGACCTGGTCGAGGATGAACAGCTACGTGGACGATGGTGACGAGCTTGCAGGAACAGCAGGTTTGCCCAAGGACAGGGTTGTTTTGTCGACCAAGATTCCCGTGATGCCAAAGATGGACTTCTTCTGGTACGCAAACTATATCGGACCGCATGGCGATGCAGAAGCAGGCACGCGCTACAGCGGGCACACATCGCAAGATGTGCAATTGATTTGGGATACTCCGATAAAAGGAGGGCGGGTGTCGGTCGGCGTGGTGAATCTGACCGGCTGGTACCCCTGTAAAGACGGTATCGGATCAGCCAACTGTATTCCTTATGATGGCCGGAACTTCAACTTCTATCTCTATGACTCTTACGGGCGCCAGCCCTACGTGCGTTTCACGCAGCGCTTCTAAAGTGGTCCAACCCGCATGCGAGGTTGATGCCTCACATGCGGACCGTCGGCTTACTGGTTCAAAAAATAGGGCAAAATCTTGGGTTTTGCCCTTTTTTGTTAGCCTTTGGCGACCAAATTCTTTTTATGACATAATGTCCTTACGACGTAAGGTTGTGACGTCCAAAGACTTGCACGGACCATGCAAAAGGACAATGGAAGACCTCAATACGAAATCCTAGGCGCTGATCGTCGAAGTCGAACGATGCATGCAGGGCGCCTCGGCTTGCAAATCTTGTTGCCTTCTTTAGGCCCAGGGAGATCAAAATGAAGTGTCGTTTCCAATCGCTATTGTTTGGCGATGCGCAGGGGCTATTAACAGCCTCAAGCTTCATGGCAGCAGCGAACTTCGCGGCCGTCTCGGGCGTCGCGGGTGTCTTGGGCTCCAAAGCTGACTTACGCAAATTCAACAGCAAGTCCCGTCGCTTTGCTCTGGCTGTCATGCTGCTTGTGACCGCTGTCAACCTCCTGGTCCTTGGCTTGCCTGAGGTGCTCGCCCAGCAAGTTCCCCTGCGCGATTTTTTTGAGCGGCGACAGTTCATCAACATGAAGCTCTCGCCGGATGCCAAACACATCGCGTTTTCTTATGAGCAGGGCAATGAGGTTCGTTTGGCGGTGATGACGACTGCTGAACGAAAAGTGGTGAACCATTTCAGCTTCGGTGATTCGATGCATGTTCAGGAGTTTCTGTGGGCAACGAATATGCGGCTCGTGATGGCTGTCGGGCGGGTAACCGGATACCTGGACAATGATGGTCGACCGACCAATCTTTATGCATCCGATATCAATGGCGATAACCGGCGAGAGATCTTTGAAATGGCTTCCTCTCGATACGCTTTATTGCATCGATTGCCCAAGGATCCAGCGCATATTCTGATTGCCAAGTACCACTGGGCAGATAACGGCAAGGGCAAGGTTCATCGTCTTAACATCGAGAACGGAAGGCTCGAATACACAGCCGATGAACCCACGGGGGATATACGGGGTTTGGGTGCGGACATCGAGGGTAGGGTCCGTATTGCTGTTGAGACGCAGGAAGCGAAAACCGAAGATGAGGAACGTACATTCCTGCATGTTCGCGCCGCGGGCGAGTCGAAGTGGACCAAGCTTGATCTGGCTGCCAAGCGCAAGCGGGTGGCTTTTCAGCCGATGGGTTTCTCAGCGGATGGTCAGCATGCTTACTTTTTGTCCAACTTCGATCAGGAAAAGAACGATCGGCTTGGTCTTTTTGAGTTCGACTTCAAGTCAAGGAAGGTCGAATTGGTACATCGTGAAGTCGACGTTGATCTCGCCGGTCCTTTGCTCGGTGCGAAGGGGGAACTGCTCGGCGTTTATCACCTAGGAGGCAAGGGTGAGCAACTGTTGATGGACGATACGGTTAAGCATGGAGAGTTCATCAAGCTCCTGGCCCAGGCCTTTAAAGGTCAAGTCGTCACCGTCACTTCCTATAGCGATGACGGCAATCAGGCGATTGTGCGGGTTCGTAGCGATCGCAACCCTGGGGAGTTTTATCACTTTGATCTCACAACCCGCAAGGCAAGCTTTCTTGAAGCCAGCCTGCCCAAGATCAAGGCAAAGGACATGCTTCAGACCGAACCCCTCGTGATCGCTGCGAGCGATGGAATGCGTTTGCATGCGCTACTGACGAGACCGGCTGATAAAAAGACGCAGCTACCGCTGATCATCAATGTGCATGGCGGTCCATTTGGCGTCACTGATTTTTGGGGTTTCCATCCCGAATCGCAATTTTTTGCAAGCCGCGGCTACGCTGTGCTGCAAGTCAATTATCGGGGTTCGGGGAATCGCGGTTCCGATTTTGAGCGGGCTGGTTATAAGCAATGGGGTCAAAGCATGCAGCAAGACCTTGTTGATGCGACCGAGTGGGCCATCAAGGAAGGTATCGCTGATCGAAAGCGGATTTGTATTTACGGGGGAAGCTACGGTGGATACGCCGCTTTGTGGGGCGTCATCAAGGATCCTGATCTCTACCGCTGTGCGGTTGGTATCGTCGGTGTTTACGATCTGGTCCAGTTCCGAAAAGGTGACGGATCGGATTTCAACCGTTTTGGAGGCGACTATTTTGAGAAGTTTATGAAGGCGCGTGTGGGTGAGGATCCCGATGCCTTGCGGGCCGTGTCGCCAGTGCACCATGTGGACAAAATCAAGGCAGCGCTTTTCATCATCCATGGTGAAAAGGATGTGCGCGTTCCGGTGGAACACGCCTACCGCCTGCGCGATGCGCTCAAGCGCGTCAACAAAGCCTTTGAGTGGATGATCAAACCGGAGGGGCACGGTTTTTACGACGTGAGCAATCGGGTTGACATGTACACCCAGGTGCTTGCCTTTCTTGACCAACATATCGGCAAGCTTCAGTAACACGTCAGGTCGAGCCTTGCGCAGGGGGCCTTGAGCGGCGCAGCCCCTAAGCTTGAGCCTTGGTTAATGCATCGGCTTACTCAAGGCAAGGCACCAGGCGATGATCTCGTCGCCTTGATACAGGATTTCGCGTTGCATCGCGTCAATAGCAAGAGAAGCATTCGCCGGCTCAAAAAGATGTTGCATCGAAGCTTCGTTCTGCGCTGCAATCCTCAACTGCCGCAAGCGCTCTTTTGAATCAGACAAGAGCCCTGACAGTTCGCCCAGGCGTTGCTGCGCCGCCTTCGCGCCCTCGGTTCTTGACCCTTGCACGATCGCACTGACCCAGTCACGAGAATCAAGCAAGATGGCAGGAACATGACTTGATGCGCAGCGGTCCGCGAGCAGGTCCAGACAGACGTTATAGTTTTCGCGAAGTTCAATGTTCCGCTTGTTTGCATTGAGTCGGCGAACTGCCTGTGCGCTCGTTGCGCGTGAAAACGGATCAAGCAGTTTCGATGCGAGATCGATCAAACCGCCCGGTTGGCATAAGAAATCAATATGGCCAGATTCTTCCGCAGCCTGACGAACAATGATTGAATCGTGGTGGTGCACCATCCACAGCAATCGCCCTCCGGGCTTCAAAACCCGCAAGGCCTCGCTCAGCGCTGCTTGCAGCCCGCCGTACTCAGCGCCAAATTGAGAGACGAGCCAGTCTGCTGCATTGTCTTCGATGGGAAGGTTTCGAAAGTCCTGCGGTGAAAGAAACCGGATTTGGGTTCGCTGCTGCTCATGAAGGCGGTTAAGCCATTGGGGTGCCAATTCGGCGTAATCGATGCCCAGATAGCGGGGCAGATCTTGCAAACCTTCGCAAAGCAACATGGCAATCGGGCCGTTACCGCAGCCAAAGTCGATGATTTGTTGGTCAGCGTTGCAATACCTGATCAACTGATCTTGCCAAAATGTTGCAATCGCGCCGCCATAACTGCTTGAAAAGCTGCTCGCACAAGCATGCAGCAGGCCCTTGTTCCAGTATCGGCTCCAGGCCTCGCGCTCAACGACCCGGTGCGTGCTTGTCATCGCCCACTAGCGATTCGACGCAGCAAGCACCGCCCAAAGCTTTGCAAGCTCGCTGGTCCCGTCGCCTTGCACTGAGCCAAACACCGCTCTGGCTTTGTCACGTTGGCCGGCCATCAAGAGCGCACTGCCGTAAAGCAGCTTGGCATCCTCAGGCCTCTTGACACCCTTGATGCCCAAACCTTTTTCCATCAGGCGAAGACCCTCAGCGCTTTCACCCGCTAGCACCAGGCTGTAACCCACGTTAAGCATGGCGTTACCGTCTTTGCCGGCTGAAGCTTCATTTTTGAGTGCCGTCAGGCTCTTACGGTCCTCTTCAACGCTTTTTGTCACCATCGTCCGGAGCCTGCGATGGCGATCGGCCTCATCACCGCTACCGAGCACTTTTTCTGCAAAGCCTTGCTCAAGAAAACGGTTGGCTTCGAACGAAAAACCCGCGGTCAGCGCCATTTGCGCATACTCAAAATACTCATTGGCAGTGCGCAAGTTTCCAGTCGCCATCTTCAGGCGCGCCACATCCATCACCAGCCGATCAGGAAAACCCTGTCGCGTTGAGACGCGATAAATAGCCTCAGCCCAATAATCCTTTTTCGGATAAAAAGTGAGTAGCTTCTCGACAGTGCTCGCATAACCCGCGGCGTCTTTCTTGCGCTGGTAAATGCTTGCAAGCAGTTGGAGTCGATCCTCAGGAGGGTTTTTTCCAGCCTTTTCGAGCATTTGAAAATCAACCAGCAACTCGCGAGCTGCACCATCGAAGTCGCCTGCCATGTACATCGACTGCACCCAAAGCGTGCGCATCCCGCCTTCGGAACCCCCCTCTTTGAAATACCGCGCACACCACTCAGCGGTTTTGCTATAGTTCTTAGCGCGATAAAAATTTCCCGCTACCGCTTCTAGAATTTTAATTTTCTCAGCCGCTGATAGTCTCCCGCTCGCAATCACCGCATCAAAGGCCTTGGCTGCTGTATCAGCGTCTCCGCTAAGACTGGCTGCAGCCCCGCGCATGCGTTCTAGGATGTAATTTTCATAAGGCGTGCGGTTTGCAAAAGCCTCGATTTCCTTAAGCCTTTGCAAGGCCTCAGCACCTTTGCCGGCTTTTAAAAGATCCTGGATCGCTTGCAGCGGTTTACCCATTTCGTTACGGACCGTGTCGGCATTGGCCGCCGATGCAGCTGCGGGTGTAGCTGATGTAGCCGCTTTGGGTGCTGCTTCAGGCGTGGCAGCGGCGATGACAAGGGAAGCAGGTTCCGAATGGCGTAGCTGGGTTTGCGCGCTGGCTTCGTGGGCTGCAATCCCCGATGCAATAGTTACAAAAAATAGACCAAGCGAAGCGATTGGGTGGCTCAAACGTTTGCGACCCGGGCCGCAGGCCAGGCTCTGGTCTGCGGTTGCTCGGTCGCGGATGTATGGGTTGATGCTTGAACTCATGGCAAGGCCCTCGGGTCTGCGTGTCGCAACGTCGATCAGTTCATGAATTGTTCGTTGCCAACCATGCCGATTTTTGTCACGCCAAGGCGTTGCGCAGCCGCAAGCACCGCAGCAACATGTTCGTACTTCACAAGTTTGTTCGGACGCAAGTGCACTTCGGGTTGATCGGGTTGAGTCGCGACCTCAATAAGTCTTGATTCGAGTGTCTGCCGATCGGTGAGGGCCTGACCGTTCCAGTAAACCGTACCATCAAAATCCACATCGAGTTTCACCACAGTCGGCTGTTTGAGCAAGGGCGGCGGGTTACCGATGGGCATATTCATCTTCACGGCATGCGTTTGAATCGGGATCGTGATAATGAGCATGATCAATAAGACCAGCATCACATCGATCAAGGGCGTGGTGTTGATATCAACCATCACCTCATCATCGCCGCTTGCAGAACCAACATTCATCGCCATGCTGACTAATCCTTTAACGCGCGAATTTCGGAGGCGGCTCTGTGATAAACCCGACCTTCACAATGCCTGCCCGCTGGCAGGCAACCACCACTTTGCCGACAAACTCATAGCGTCCGTCTTTATCGCCGCGAATATGGACCTCGGGTTGCGGCACAAGCACAGCGGACCGTTTCAAGCGATTCACGAGTGCATCCTGGTCGGGAATCCGTGCTTCATTCCAAAAAACATCGCCATCCTTGGTCACGGACAAGACAATGTTCTCGGGTTTTGTCTGCGTTGGAAGATTCCTCTCCTTAGGCAATTCGACCTGCGCGGTCTGCGTAATCACCGGGATCGTAATCAGAAAGATAATCAACAACACCAACATCACGTCCACAAGTGGCGTGGTGTTGATGGTTGAAACCACCTCGTCGTCTTCGCTTTGCGAGCCGAGGTTCATCGCCATGGCCTAGCCCCTGACTTCCTTGTTGCCGCTAAGAAGCACCGCATGAATATCAGCGGCAAAGCGTCGGACCTGCTCCATCGCAACTTTGTTGCGACGAACCAGCCAGTTGTAACCCATCACCGCCGGCACTGCAGCACCCAGTCCGATCGCAGTCATGATCAGCGCTTCGCCCACGGGGCCTGCAACCTTGTCAATCGACGCCTGGCCAGCCACGCCGATGGCAGTCAGCGCGTGATAGATGCCCCAGACAGTTCCAAACAAGCCAACAAAGGGCGCTGTGGATCCGACGGTGGCAAGAAAGGCAAGTCCGGTTTGCAGCTTGTTTTGAATCGTATCCACCGATTGCTGCACAGCCATACCGATCCAGGTGTGCTTATCCACATGCTGACCCAGGCTGCCACGATGGTTTGCATCGGCTTTCAGGCCTGATTCAGCGATAAATCGCACCGCACTATCGTTGCCAAGCGCCGCAGCGCCCGACTCAACCGATACTGCGCTCCAGAAACTCTCCTTGGCCTCGCGGATCTGCCGCATGAGCTTGGACTGTTCAAGCCACTTGACGATGCCGATGTACCAAGTACCGATCGACATGATGAGCATGATGATCAGCGTGCCTCTGGCTACATAATCGCCTTGCGCCCAAAGCGCATCGAGTCCATAAGGGTTTTCGACCATCGCTGCCCCGTCCGCGTTTTCCGCCTTGGACGACTTTGTGGCCGAAGCATCTGCGCTGTTTGAAGCCGGTGCCGTACTGATCGGAACCGAAGCCGACGATGGACTTTCTGCTGCTTTTTCAGCGGGTGCGGCCGTTGACTTTGTCGCGGAAGTCTTGGAGTCCTTGGCGGTTTGCGCAAGCGTTGACAGCGGAGCGATCAATAAGGAAGACGACAGGACTATCGCAAGGATGCGGCGGGTCAAAGCAACAGGGGACATGAAGTAAGTCCTTTGTACGGTATTCAGGAAATGGCAAGGGGCCAGGAGAAAATGAAATCAACGGTAAAAAAAATTTGCCACCGATTCAGCCGGGCATTTTTGTGGCTCTGCATGAGGTCTAGTCGAGTTTCCATACCACTTCAAGTGTGGCCGAACTCTTTTCGAGTTTGCCACTGACCATGCCGGGTTTGAATTTACAGGTTTCGAGCAGTTTACGCGCTGCCTGATCAAGCCGTCGGTAGCCGCTTGATTTCTCGACATCGACCGAGGACAGGCTACCATTGGCTTCAACCACAAAACGCAACACCACCGTCCCGGTCTCGTTCAGCTGCCGCGATTGGCGGGGGTAAAACTCATCCGAATTTGAACAGGTTTTGCTGTCAATCGAAGCCGGATAGCTCGGCGGCGGCGCAGCAGGTGCGGGCGGTGCAGGCGGCGGCGCGGCTTTCACTGGCGCGGGCGCCGGCGGTGCAGGCGCAGCCGGGACAAAAGGTGCCGGCGGTGGCGGCTTTGCGGTAACCGCGCTGATCACGTTCGGCGGTGGCGGCGTCGCAATCTGGATTTCCGGCGGTGGTACAAAGGGCGGTGGCGGCGCCGTCATTTTGGGCGGAGGTGGAAGCGGCGGCGGGGGCTTAGGCGGCGGCGGCTTTACGTCTTCGATAATTTTTGTCTCAAGCGGCTGCTTGATGACTTCGACGACTTGTCGAGCAAGCCCACTGACCAGCGCGTAGCCAATTGCCAAATGGACAAGCACGGCCACGGCAAAGCCGGTGGCGCGGCGGTTTACGCCTGAATCCTGATCAGAGAAGTCCATGCGCTTTTTGCGTGTCAAGACCCGCGGTCACCCTCGATGCGGATTTGGGACTACTGTCGGGCGTTGGTTTGGCCTCGGTCTTGTTTTTGCTGTCTGCGCTCGCCTTGGGTTTGGCAGCCTGAATCTCAGGCCCTGCCGCGCGATTCGCCCTGGAGGTCTCGGCCCTTGGCTGCGGCTTGGTGGCGCTTGGAGTTGCCTGCTGCTTGCTTGATGCCTTGGCGATCTGGGTGTTTTGTGCAGGCTCTGGCTTGATTTTCGCCGATGTTGTCGCCTTGCTCACCTCGGCGGACTTTGCAGAGGCGTTAGGCTTTGCAGGCGCTTTGTCTTTTGAGGCATCCTTCTTCGCCTCAGCGTTTTGCTTGGGTGTTACGAGCTCGGTTGCGATCACGCGCGCCACGCCCGATTCATTGGTCAACACCGTCTGGGCGCTCGCCGGCCGAACCAGGATACGCATACCCTGTTTGACTTCATGTTTCAGGTTGTTCCAAGTCTGCAGGCTTGTGACGCTCACGCCGTAGCGCTTGGCGATCGATTCGGTGGTTTCCTTTTTACCGACCCGATGGTATTGCGCTGGACGTTGAACTTTCTCGAGAATCCGTGGCCCATCAAAGCTTGACATCACCGCGATGGTTGACGGCTTATCATCTGGCGCAGGAGCGAGCAAGCGCGTGCCCGGGAGCACTTTTGCAGAGCGCAAACCGTTGGCACGCATGATTTCCTGGCTGCTGGTGCCGAGGCGACCTGCCAGGCTTTGGAGGCTTTCGCCGGGCTCAAGCGTGTACGGGCGCCAGCGCGAAAACGGCTTGTTCGACGCTTCATGGGCCTTCATCGCGGCGAGGAAAGCATCGACCCGATCGGCTGGGATTTTGATTTGGTCATTCGAGCTGGCGGCAATTACCGGCCGGTTGTGCGCCGGATTAAGCGAAAGAAACTCTTCTTCCGACATGCCTGCAAAGCGCGCGGCAAGCTTCAGATCAAGATGTAATGGCGCTTCAACTTCGACAAAATAGGGCTTGTTGGGAAGCAAGGGTAGCCTCAGGTTGTAGGCCTGCGGGTTGGCAACGATTTCGCGCAAGGCCATGAGCTTGGGGACGTAATGCCTTGTCTCGTTGGGCATGTTCAAGGACAGGTAATCGAAGGGCTTGCCGCTGGACTGATTGCGGCGCATCGCACGGCCTACGGCGCCTTCGCCCCAGTTGTAGGAGGCAAGCGCCAAGAACCAGTCGTTGCCCTGCAGTTCATAGATCCTTTGCAAATAGTCGAGAGCGGCCTGGGTTGAGTGCACCGGATCTCGTCGATTATCGACCCACCAGTTTTGAGACAGGTTAAAGGCTTTACCGGTTGAGGGAATGAACTGCCACAAGCCTGCGGCCTTGGCCGGTGATAAAGCTGTGGGGTTCATCGCACTTTCAACAAAGGGGAGCAGGGCGAGTTCGCCAGGCATGCCCCGCCGCTCGATTTCTTCGACGATGTAAAAAAGGTATCGTGAACCGCGTTCAAACATCCGCTCCAAGTATTCGGGCTTTTGGGCGTAAAACTGAATGTGCTTATTGACCAGTGGCGAGTCGAGTGGCTGCAGGGCAAAACCGCTGCGCATGCGCTCCCACAAGTCCTTGTAGTCGACCTTGACGGTTCCATGGGCGGACTTGACGGATCCTTCAGGTTCGCTCGGGCTGAGCGCCTCAAGGGGTTTGTCAAGCCGCGGTTCGGCTAAGGCTTCACCACGATCGTTGAGGATCAATGACCCAGACGGTTCAACAGATTGCGGCGGCGAAACAGTCGTCAGTTGATCAAGGGCGGGCGCTAAGGGCTGCTTTGTCTCGGATTCGAGAGCTGTGGACGGCGGTAACTGCGCCAGATTCGATACGATGCCAACCTCATAAATGCCGCTATCGGTGGGCGTGCTTGCATAGGCCTGCAGGGCAATGCCAAGCCCGGCGGCAAAAGAAATCAGGTGAAGATTTTTTTTGAAATGCATGATCAAGCGCGGCATTTTATACAACTTGTTGCGCGCTTATCCAGTGCGGAGCTCTAGTCTTACCGCTAAACCGCTCGAAACTCGTTTTTCCAGGCTCTTAATGCGGCAAAACGATCGACGCGAGCCGCATGGCTTTCGTCTATTTGCGCTGGCTTTGCGCTCGCTGCAGGCTGAGCTTGGGGGACAAGTCCCAAGAGAAAAGGATTGCTTTGCAATTCATGCCGCAAAAGACTTGGAACCGTCGGCAGGTCTTGCGCGCGTAGTGCAATAGCTTCCTGAAGACGCGCTGCGATTTGTGGATGATCGGGATAGGCCGCTGAAGCGAATCGAAGATTGGCCAAGGTGTACTCGTGGGCGCAGCAAACCAGCGATTCGGGGTGGAGTGCAGAAAGCTTTTCAAGCGAATCGAGCATTTGCGCTGGGCTTCCTTCAAAAATTCGGCCACAACCTGCTGCAAACAAGCAGTCACCGCAAAAGAGCAGTCGTTCCTGCTCGAGGTAATAGGCGATGTGCGAGCGCGTATGACCCGGCACGGCGATGACCCGTGCCACGCCAAAGCCGAGATCCACTTCGCTGCCGTCCTCAACTGGCTGAGCCGATCGATGGATCCGCTCGTCCCTTGGTCCGAAGACTTCAAGCACCCGTCCCTGATTCGCTGCCCATCGGTGCAAGTCGTCAACGCCGCCCTGATGATCGGCATGATGATGGGTCAGCAAAATCCCGACAATCTGCAAATCGCGTGCGCAAGCCGCGTCGATCAGCGCCTGTCCATCGCCCGGATCAACAACCCAGCAGTGGCTCGATCGCGGGTCTTGAAGCATCCAAAGATAGTTATCCGCAAAGGCCTTGATACGATGCAGTTGTGGCGAAAGCCTGGCCACAAATTGTCCTGGGGGATTGGCTGATGCTAAAGCTTCTGTGCTGTGACATGTCATCGGTTTGCTCCTGCAAAGGTCTGGCTGATCGTCGCCCGTGTTCGGCATAGGATAAGGCGAATGAATCGCGATCGAGGCTTTGGATTCACAAGGCGGAAAGCTGCACATGCTGCACCAAGCTGAGATTCAGGTCCATGCCGCATGGTTGGCTTGGCTTCAAACGCCAGCGGGCGCCTATTTGCTTGCCTGGTTGCAAGATCGGCTCGATGTCATGCTAGCAGATGAATTTGGCTATTTTGCGGTGCAGTGCGGCATGCCAAACCTGGAGGGCCTGCGCAACAATCGAATGAGTCACAGGATCGTGTTGCAGCATCCTCTGGAAGACGGGCCTGGCGAACATCCACGCATTTGGGTCGATTCCTTTGCAGCTTTACCGCTGGCCTCGGCCTCGGTTGATTTGCTCTTGCTACCCCATGTGCTTGAGTTTTCGCCTGATCCGCATGCAGTGCTGCGCGAGGCACAACGGGTTTTGCGCAGCGAGGGGCGGCTTGTGATCGCCGGGCTCAACCCCTGGAGTCTTTGGGGACTTCGCGAGCTTGCGCTGGGATCGTGGTTTGGAAGCAGCCTGCCTATGGAATGCCGCATGATTGCGCTGGGCAGGCTAAGGGACTGGATGGGACTGCTTGAGTTTGACATGGATCGGGGTCGTTTCGGCTGTTACCGCCCGATTTGCCAGACCGAGCTGTGGCTTGAGCGATGGGCCTGGATGGAGTCTGCTGGCGATCGCTGGTGGCCGATTTGCGGAGCCAGTTATGTGATTGGGGCGGTCAAACGATCCAAAGGCATGCGCTGGGTTGGTTTGATCCCTGGCCAGAAGCGACGAATCTTCAGCCGTGCTCAGGTCGCGAGAATTTAGCGCGGGCAAAAGCGGGACCCTGTCGATCACGGTCGTGAAGCAATTTTTGGATGGCTGATGCAGCATATTGAAATTTATACCGATGGGGCCTGCAAAGGTAATCCAGGTCCGGGGGGTTGGGGCGTTTTACTTCGGTCAGGCGACCAGGAAAAGGCGCTTTACGGTGGTGAGGCGGATACAACCAACAACCGTATGGAGTTGACCGCGGCGATTGAAGCTTTGAAGGCTTTGCGCAGGCCTGTGATCGCCGATATTTATACCGATTCGCAGTACCTCATCAAAGGGCTCGAGGAATGGCTTCCCGCCTGGAAGGCGAGGGGGTGGCAGACCGCAGACAGAAAGTCTGTAAAAAATCGCGATTTGTGGGAGCAACTCGACGATCTTGCTGCGCAGCACCGGCTTACCTGGCACTGGGTGAAGGGGCATGCGGGCAACCCCGGCAATATCCGTGCTGATGCGCTTGCCAATCAGGGGGTGCAACAGGTGCTGGCGGCGGGCGGCGAAACGGCTACTCAGCGATAAATCAATCGTGCTGTGCTAGCCTTGAATGCTATGCTCAAAAAACCCCTTGTGGTCTTTCTTTCTCTTGCTGCGATCGCGGCCCTTGCCTGGTATGGCTGGCAAGCGCAGCGGCAACTCAGTACCGCAGTTGCCATGGATGGCAAAAGTGCAAAGCAGCAGCCAAGGACAGACGGAGCACCTTCAGCCGGTCCCGCCTCAGGGGATGCGGTCAAAGGCAAAGCCGAAGCAGCGGTGAAAGGCGAAGGCCCGGCGTCAAAAGCCGGCCCGCGCGGGCCGGCTGCGATCGAGCTTCAGGCAGCGGTCGCAAAGGATCTGAGCGACGTCGCAAGCGCGGTGGGCACCCTGCGAGCCAACGAAACGGTCATGTTGCGCTCAGAGGTCGCGGGTCGAATTGCTTCGCTGTATTTCAAAGACGGTGAGTTGGTGGCCAAAGGGCAGAGCCTGCTCGGGCTCGATGCCTCGGTGCAAGAGGCAGAGCTTGCACAAGCCAAGGCCGAGTTGGCGCTTGGTCAGACAAGTTTTGAGCGCAGCAAGGATTTGGCGCAGCGTCAATTTGTTAGCGAAAGCGCTCTAGATCAGGCCGCAGCCAATCTGCGCGTGCTGGAAGCGAAGTTCCAATTGTCCAAAGCGCGTCTTGACAGAACCTCGATTCGGGCGCCGTTTGCAGGTCAACTTGGCCTTCGAAATGTGAGCCTGGGCGATTATGTCAAGGAGGGTACTGATCTGGTTTTACTCGAAGACATTGCAAGCCTGAAGGTGGATTTGCGTCTGCCCGAGCGTTTTCTCGGCCGGCTGAAAAAGGGTCAGGCGATCCAAGTTCTCATCGACGCTTTTCCGGGCAAGGTCTTTCGGGCACAAGTTGATGCTATCGATGTTCAGGTCGATGCCAATGGCCGCTTTGTGCTGGTTCGTGGTTCGATGGCTAATCCTGGCGGGAGCTTGCGCAGCGGTATGTTTGCACGCGCTTCGCTCGTGCTTGCCGAACGCAAGGCGGCGGTCATGGTTCCTGAGGAGGCGATCACCCCGATCGGCAACGACCTTTTCGTCTGGCTTGCGGTCGAAGGAAAAGCAAAGCGGGTAAAAGTTCAAACCGGACTACGCGAAGATGGGCTTGTTGAACTGATTGGCGCGGTTCATGCGGGCGATCAGGTGGTGATTGCAGGTCAGCAACGCTTGATGCGCGACGGGCAGGAAGTGCGCAGCTTTGCTGAGGCGAGGGGCGGCAGGTGAACCTTCCTGAACTTTGCATCCGGCGACCGGTTTTCGCTACGGTGCTCTCGCTGCTGGTGCTTTTGCTGGGGATTGTTTCCTACGATCGGCTGCCGGTTCGGGAGTATCCGAAAATCGAGGAGCCGGTTGTTACCGTGGAGACCAAGTATTTGGGCGCCTCGGCCGAGATTGTCGAGTCTGCGGTCACGAAAATCATTGAGGACTCAATTGCTGGCATCGAGGGTGTGGATGTTCTGACTTCGATTTCGCGCGCGGAAACAAGCCAGATCACAGCGCGCTTTCGCCTCGATCGCGAGCCAGACGGAGCTGCAGCCGATGTGCGCGACCGGGTCTCTAGGGTGCGTTCGCGCCTGCCGCAGGGCATTGATGAACCGGTGGTTGCAAAGGTCGATGCCGACGCAAATCCGGTGATTTGGCTAAGTTTTTATAGCGATACGCTGCCGCCGCTTGTGGTCTCCGATGTGGTCAGTCGTATCGTAAAGCCTCGCTTGCAAACCTTGCCTGGCGCTGCCGACGTGCGGATTTTCGGCGAGCGGCGTTTTGCGATGCGAATCTGGTTGGATGCCGATCGCTTGGCAGCATATAAGCTCACGCCGTCCGACGTCGAAGAGGCCCTAAGACGCCAAAACGTTGAAGTGCCGGCCGGGCGGATTGAGAGCGTGCAGCGCGAGTTCACCGTCACATCGCAAACCGATTTGCAACGCGAGCAACAATTTCTCGACATCATTGTCAAGGTCGTCAATGGCTACCCGGTTGTGCTTGGGGATGTCGCTCGGGTGAAGATCGGGGCGCTCAACGAACGAACGAACGTTACCCTCAATGCCCAGCCTGCGGTTTCGGTTGGGTTGATCAAGCAGGCAACAGCCAATCCATTGGTGCTGGCTGCAGCGCTCAAGACCGAGTTACCCAAGCTTCAGCAAAGCCTGCCCACGGGTTTGAACGTACGCATCGCTAACGACACGACGGTGTTCATCGACAAATCGCTCGAGGCGGTGTTTCGCACCATCCTCGAGGCAATCGCCCTTGTTGCGCTGGTGATCTTGCTCTTTCTCGGCACCTTGCGGGCCTCGGTGATTCCACTGGTCACCATTCCGGTCTGTCTGGTGGGCGCTTGTACGCTGATGTACGCCGCAGGTTTTTCAATCAATACGCTCACGCTGCTCGCACTGGTTCTTGCGATCGGGCTTGTGGTCGACGACGCGATCGTGGTGCTTGAGAATATTTATCGCCACATTGAAGAGGGGATGAAACCCTTTGAAGCGGCGATCCGGGGCACAAAGGAAGTGCAATTTGCGGTCATTGCGATGACCCTCACGCTCGCTGCGGTGTTTACCCCGATTGCGTTTACAACCGGGAGAACCGGTCGTTTGTTTGTGGAGTTTGCGCTTTCGCTTGCGGGTGCGGTGCTGATTTCGGGGTTTGTGGCGCTCACCCTCACCCCGATGATGTGTTCGCGATTGCTGCGCTCGCATGCCGAAGATGCGCAAAAAAAGAGCCTGTCGCGTTATGTGGTGGGGGCAATTGACAGCGTGGTGGAGAAGATCACAAGCGCCTACGCTCTGATGTTGCGCTGGGCGCTGCGTTTGCGATGGCTTGTGTTGATCCTTGGATTGGCCGTGGGTGCGGCAAGCGCCTGGCTTTTTACCGAGTCCAAAAAAGAACTCACGCCGCTCGAGGACCGCGGGACGGTGGTGATCATCTTCAGTGCGCCAGAGGGCTCGTCGATTGACTACACCACCCGCTACGGACGCCTGATTGGCGAGATTGCTGAAAAAATTCCTGAGTTTGACCGTCGTTTCGTGGTGTCGGGATCACCCACAGTCACCCAAGGCATTGGTTTTCTCCGGATGGTCGACTGGCAGGATCGGAAGCGTGGTACCGCAGAGATTCTCAAGGAATTACAACCGAAGCTCTTATCGATCCCGGGCGTCTTGGCCTTCGCTGTCGCACCGCCTTCGCTCGGACAGTCGCCAAGGGTGCGCCCGATCAATTTTGTGGTGCTGACCTCTGAGCCCTACGACAAGCTTCAAGCAACCGTTGCGCCCTTTGTGGCCGAATTGCAGCGCCATCCAGGTCTGCAAGGGGTGGATATCGATCTGAAACTCAATAAGCCCGAGATCAAGCTTGAAATTGACCGTCAAAGGGCAGCCGATGCGGGCGTGCAGGTGGAGGCCATCGGCCGAGCCTTGGAGACCATGCTAGGCGGGCGCCAGGTGACCCGGTTCAAGCGGGACGGTGAGCAGTACGATGTGATGGTGCAACTCGACGCTTCAGACCGGGTGTCACCACGCAATATCGCCGATATTTATGTGCGCGGCCGAGGCGACACCATGGTGCCCTTGGCGAGCCTTGTTTCCGTTCGGGAGTCGGTTGCTCCGCGTGAACTGAATCATTTCGCCCAACGCCGTGCCGTGACCATCACCGCCAATCTTGCGCCGGGCTATTCGCTTGGTGAGGCGATTACCATGATGGAGAGCAGTGCACAAAAGTATCTCAAACCCGGCTATGCGGTTGACTACAACGGGGAGACACGCGAGTTCAAGCTTTCATCGACCGCGCTTTACCTCACTTTTCTTTTGGCTTTAGCCTTTATTTATCTTGTGCTTGCGGCGCAATTTGAAAGTTTTGTCGATCCTCTGATCATCATGTTTTCGGTGCCGCTTTCAATGACCGGCGCGCTGGCCTTATTGAAATATGGCGGGGGATCGATCAACGTCTACAGCCAAATCGGTTTGATCACGCTGGTGGGCTTGATCACCAAGCATGGCATTTTGATTGTCGAGTTTGCGAATCAATTGCAACAGGAGGGCCGCTCACCGCTTGATGCGGTGTTCGAGTCAGCCAAGCTTCGACTTCGGCCGATTCTGATGACGACCGGGGCGATGGTGCTCGGTGCGGTGCCTCTTGCATTATCGACCGGTGCAGGCGCTGAGAGCCGCACCCAAATTGGACTGGTCATCGTGGGAGGGATGTCCTTTGGCACGCTTTTGACGCTCTTTGTGGTTCCCGTGGTCTATTCATTGATCGCAAGGCGCAAGCAAGCCGAAGAGGCACTTGGAGGATCGCATGCGGCAGGTGGTGCTTGACACAGAAACAACCGGCTTGAGTGTGAGCGACGGCCATCGCATTATCGAATTGGCCTGTGTTGAGCTGATCAATCGACAGGCTAGCGGCAGGCAGTGGCACCACTACTTCGACCCCGAGCGCGATATCGATGAGGGCGCGCAGGCTGTGCATGGTCTAAGCCGTGAAAGGCTCAAGGGCGAGCCCAAGTTCGCCGAACTTGCCGCAGATTTTCTCGATTTTGTCGGCGATGCTGAAGTGTTGATTCACAACGCGGCCTTCGATCTCGGCTTTCTTAAGGCTGAATTGTCTCGAACGGGTTTGCCCGGCCTGGGTGAGCAGTGCCCAATCACCGACACGCTGGCCTTGGCTCGCGCCCTGCATCCCGGCAAGCGTAATTCGCTTGATGCCTTGTGCGAGCGCTACGGCATCTCCAAGGCGCATCGAAGTTTGCATGGGGCTTTGCTCGATGCGCGTTTGTTGGCCGATGTCTACCTCGCCATGACGCGCGGGCAGGAGTCGCTTGAAATCGGGCTGAGCCGTGACGGGCAAACCATAGCGGGCTCGGGCGAGGAGGGGCAATGGCCGATCCGAAACCTGAGACAGATTAAGCTCAGTTCATTTCAGCAAAAGGCGCATGAGGCTTATCATGCGGCGATGGAACGGGAGGCGCGTGGTCCGAGCTTGTGGCGTCGTTTGCAACAGTCTCAGCCAACGCAGGAGTTAGAGCAAGCATCATGAAAGAAGCACGTATGTCGCGTAGTGGACGCGAGCGCAAGGCTCAGTTGTCGCCGGATGCAGAAAGGCTTGTTGCCTCGGCCCTGGGCCTGGCCAACTCAGGCAGCCGCTTAGAGGACGCCTATTGGCAGCAAATGCTTGCCAAGCGACTCGAACATTTGCTCGATACCAACCATCCGCAAGCCATCTACGATGCGCTTGACCGAACCCATCTCACCGATCTTGAAGCCTACGGTGCTTTGATCGAGATGGTTGAACACTGCGCTGAAACCGTGATCGTGGAGTACGAGGGTCAACCTTGGCAGTGTCTTTTGGTCTCCGCCCCGCTAGTGGCCTGGACCCGCTTTGGCATCACTTCCGGACGTTTGCCGGCGGCGCACGCCACGGCGCTGGGGGCCCACTGGCAGGCACACTGCCTGGCCAATCCGGTTCGCTTTTGCATGGTGCCATGGCTTTACTCAATCGATCAGCTGCCGCGTGACTTTTCCGAGTTGCGCAAACTCACCCGTCGTCTCGGCACGGCAGCCTTAAAGGGGCAGGATCCGCGGCTTGATTTTTCAGCGTTTCCGGAAACCGCTGAGATGTTGGCCGATTCCCGCTTTATCTTGGCTGGGGTGGCTGCACCGCTAGGTCAGCCCCTGTTGCGTTGGCAGGATCTTGAAGCAGACGACCATGCAACCCGCGTGCAATGTCTCGAACAATGGGTGGCACAGGGCAGGCCCAATCTCGAACCGGTGATGGTGGGTTGCGGCTTTGAGTGCTTGCTTCCGGACGCGTTTCATATCAATTTACGCGAATCAGACCGTCGGGTTAGACCTTATGCCTTGCGTGCTGCAGTGCATTACCTGACCCACGCCTTATCGATTGAAGCTAAACAATTGCGCGCCAACATCGCAGCCTTCGGACAGGACCGCCTGGACGAGTATCGGGTTGGCCTTAGTTTTGATTCGGACGAGGAAGTCTCCCAGGGCGTCGTCTGGCCGATGCTCGGTGCGGAGTCAGAAGGCGATGACCCAAGCCCGCTCGATCAGATCAGGCAGCATTTGCGAGAACTTGGGGTGAACGATATCCGGGTTCATGCAGGTTGCAGTGAACCTGAGTTTTGCGACGACTGCGGCTCACCGCTTTACCCCAACAGCGAAGGCGAAGTGGTCCACGCCGAGATGCCCGAAGACTCTGAGCCCAACCCCGGTCATTTTCACTAAGCGGCGCGACCCGCCCACTCTCACTGAGCGGCGCGATCCGCGAGCTTACGGGCGATAAGTCAGGCTAC
>DDPV01000046.1:67994-88160 GCA_002342365.1 Burkholderiales bacterium UBA2459
TCGCGCGAAGCGTAGCCCACCAAGCGTTCGGCAAGTTCACCCTGGACCCCCAGAAAGAGCACCGTCGGCACCATGGTGATGCGATAGCTTTGCAACTCAAGACCGCCCTGAATCGTTTCAAACACGATAACGCCTTCCTTATCCTGATCGCGGGCAAGATGCTGAACATAGTCCTGCCTCACCAAATCGCACCAGCCACAGCCCGGCATGGTCACCAAAAGCACAAGAGGTCGCTTTTGCCTGGCTGCACGCTCTAGCTGTTTGTCGAGGCGGTCAAGCTTGGGCACCGGATGCGATGAAGTCTGAACCGGGTGAGACTGCGCTGCCTGGCTCGCGGGTTGACTTGCTTTGCCCATCACGAAACGCGAAAAGAAACGCAAAAATGCTGTTGACTGTATGCGTATATGATCATATAGTTTGAGAAACAAGAAGACCGGATCAGAAGACTAGCAATCCAAGTTGATGATAGCTCGGGTTTGAAAGGAGAGTAGGCTTGGCTGTACCACAACCTGCAACAGACGATGACCTCCTCGAACGTGAACAACTCGAGCGGGTTTTCGAGTCGGTGTCGCGCTATTTCAGCCTGATGGCCGAGCCGATGCGGGTTCGCATCATGCACAGCATTTGCGATGGTGAGCGAACCGTGGGCGATATTGTGGATGCAGTCGGCGCTACCCAAACCAATGTGTCACGACATCTTGCTGCGCTTTATCAGGCCGATGCGGTGTATCGCCGCAAGGCCGGGAATCATGTTTTTTATGGCATCCGGGACTCTGCCCTCATTGCCTTGTGCCGGGGGGTGTGCATTCACATTGCTTCGCGTCTTGACGACGAGGGTTCGCACAGTGACGGGCTGCTCAGTCTTGCCCGCGGTTTTGAGTCGGTTTCATCAGCGCGCAAGCCGCTTGCAGCCTCGCAAAACAAGCCCAAGCCCGCGAATCTTGACGAGACGCTCAAACCCAGACCTAAGCCAAAGGCCAAGTCCCTCGCATCGCAAGGACCGGCGACGCAAAACGCTCGCTCAATGAGGAGACCGAAATGACGCAAAGCGATGGCAAAGCTGTGATTACGGATCCGGCTGCCAGGGTCCAATCGATCCTGCCTGGGCGTATTCAAAAGGCGCCCGAAAACCACCTCAACACAGCCTTGCAGTCCAAGGCAGCGACTGCAAGGCGAAGCTTCATGGCCAAGGCGCTTGCAATGGGCGCTGGTGTTTCAGGTGCTGCAGCCGCTGCTGGAAAGTCCGAGGGTGAGGACGCGATCCTGAAGCTGCCTGCTCATACCCTTGGCTTGGGGCAGCCGGTGGCTGCCAGAGGCTACGGTGTGCCATCGCAGTATGAGCGTAACCTGCAACGGCGCGAGAGTCCGGGGCTTACCCGTGTCGGAGCTGCATCGGTGAGCTTCACGCCGCTTCAGTCGCTCTTTGGCATCATCACACCCAATGGTTTGCATTTTGAGCGCCATCACCAGGGTTGGTGGGACATCAATCCTGAACAGCATCGCTTGATGATCAATGGTCTGGTGAGGCAAGCCAAGGTCTTCACGATGGATGATTTGATGCGCCTTCCCTCGGTATCGCGTATCCACTTCATCGAATGCGGGGCCAATACCGGCATGGAATGGGGTAATGTCGCCGTGCCCACCGTGCAGTACACACACGGCATGTTGTCTTGCTCGGAGTTCACCGGCGTGCTGCTCTCGACCCTGCTCGATATGGCTGGCGCCGACACAAAAAAAGGGCGTTACCTGCTTGCTGAAGGCGCAGACGGCTCTTCCATGACGCGTACGATTTCAATGGCGCGTGCGCTCGACGATGTGATCGTGGCTTGGGCGATGAACGGCGAAATGCTGCGCCCGGAAAACGGCTATCCCCTGCGACTTGTTGTGCCCGGCGTTCAAGGCGTGTCTTGGGTGAAGTACTTGCGTCGGATCGAGGTTGGCGATCAGCCCTTCCACACCAAAGACGAGGTGATGCACTACGTCGACCTGATGCCTGATGGCAAGCACCGTCAGTTCACTTCGATTCAGGAAGTGAAGTCGGTGATCACCACGCCCTCCGGCGGACAGGTGCTCATGGATAAGGGTTATTACAATGTGTCTGGTCTGGCCTGGTCAGGACGCGGCCGAATCAAGCGGGTTGATGTGTCGGTTGATGGCGGACGTAATTGGCAAACCGCAAGGCTTGAAACACCGCTTTTGTCAAAGGCGCTCACCCGCTTCAACATCGACTGGGTGTGGGATGGCCGCCCAGCGATCCTGCAAAGCCGGGCCATCGATGATTCGGGTCATGTTCAACCGATGATGCGGCAGCTTCGAGCTGTACGAGGTACAAGATCTATATACCATAACAACGCAATCCAGTCCTGGAAAGTGACTGAAAGTGGTGAGGTGTTTAATGTCCAAGTGTCATAAGCAACAAGCTGCCGCTTGGGCTTGCTTGTCACGAAGCACGCTCGGCCTGCTTGCCTCAGTCGCCCTTTTTATCTTGAACCCTTTGGCTCAGACGCTCGCGGCCCAAACCAAGCCCTGGACGCAAATCGGTCGTGCGGCCACCGAGGCCGAGGTCAAGGCCTGGGATATTGACGTGCGCGCTGACTTTAGCGGCTTGCCTAAGGGTTCCGGATCGGTTGCCTTGGGCGAGGAAGTCTGGGAGGCGAAGTGTTCGTCCTGCCATGGCAGCTTTGGTGAGTCCAACGACGTGTTTACACCGATTGTGGGCGGCACTACGAAAAAAGATATCGAAACCGGTCTTGTAGCCAACCTTAAACGCAGCGATTTTCCGCAGCGAACCACGATGATGAAGCTCTCGACCCTGTCCACGCTGTGGGACTACATCAATCGAGCGATGCCCTGGAACGCGCCGAAATCCTTGAAGGTGGACGAAGTCTATGCGGTCACCGCCTATATTTTGCATTTGGCAGATGTCGTACCGGCGGAGTTCACGCTCAACGACCGCAATATGGCGGAGATCCAAAAGCGCATTCCAAACCGGGAGGGCAAAGTCCGATTCAATGGCTTATGGGATGTCAGGGCAAAGCCCGACGTTCAGGGCGAGTTGTGTATGCGCGATTGCAAGGTTTCGGCCGAGGTGGCCTCGATACTTCCTGAACATGCCCGTAACGCACATGGCAATCTTGCCGAGCAAAACCGTTTCATCGGTCCGTCGCGCGGCGCCGATACCAGCAAACCGCCCTCATCAGAGCCACTGAGACTGGCTTTGGCTACCGAGACAGCGCACGCCGGTAAAGCGGTGACCGCAAACATCAAAACAGCACTTTCGATCGCCAAGGCACAAAATTGTCTGGCCTGCCACGGCGTGGAGCAAAAGCTGGTCGGACCGTCTTTTCGTGATGTGACCGCTCGCTACAAGGCGAACGATCAAGCTGAAGCGATCTTGATCAGCAAAATCAGCCAGGGCGGCGGAGGAAATTGGGGATCGATTCCGATGCCCGCTCAACCCCAGCTTGGATCCGATGATGCAAGGATACTTGCACGATGGATCCTCGACGGCGCAAAGTAGCGGTGTTGGATGGCGGTGCGGTCAGCATCGCCTGCCCTATGCGGCGAGCTTGCAACGGGTGGCGTGCCGCAGGGTCATGTAGGTTTTTTACAAGGAGAGCAGGATGAGTTTTTCACGACGTGATGTGCTCAAGACAAGCGCGAGCGCGAGCCTTTATGGCGCCTTGCTGAGCCTGGGCATGATTCGCGCTGGCACAGCGCAGGCTCAGGCCGTGATGCAAGCGGCATTTCAAACCAAGGGTATTCCCGATACCTTGAAGGCGCTTGGCGCGGTGGGTGTTAGCGAGTCGGCTGAGATCAGCATCATTTCGCCCGATATTGCTGAAAACGGCGCTGTTGTTCCGGTTGGCGTGAGCAGCAGGATTCCCAATAGCGATATGGTTGCCCTGCTTGTGGACAAAAACCCTAATGCGCTCGCCGGTGCCTATCAGTTTCTGGACGGCGGTCTTGCTGAAGTGAATATGCGGGTGAAGATGGGCCAAAGCTCGGATGTGTTTGCGATTGTGCGCGCCGACGGTAAGTACTACATGGCAAAAAAAGAGATCAAAGTCACCTTGGGCGGTTGCGGCGGTTGAGTTTGATCGGGATTGGAGACGGTAGCGGCATCACAGGTCGAAGGACCACAAATGCCGATGCCTGACCTGCAGCAAATGCTTTTTTGTTGAAGCGACATACAGGAGATTGACATGGCTGATCCAATGAAAATCCGCGCGGCGGCGCGCGGTGATGTGGTGGATGTTCGGGTTTTGATGGCGCACGAAATGGAGACCGGGCAGCGCAAGGATGCAGCCGGCAAATTGGTGCCGGCCTGGTTTATCAGTGATGTCACAGCAAGCCTCAACGGTAAACCGGTGGTTAAAGCGTTTTGGGGCCCAGCGGTATCGAAGAATCCCTATTTGCAGTTCAAGGTCAAGGGGGGCAAGGCGGGAGACAAAATCAGTATTACTTGGGTTGACAACAAGGGCGAAAAACGGACCGACGAAGTCACGGTCAGCTGAACATCGCGATCGCGAATCGATTACAACCGTCTTTGGTTATGTCCGCGCAAAACAGGAGATTGCTATGAGCATGAACGCATTGCCCAAGCCACAGCGAATGGAGCGCAAGACGGGAGGACTTGGACTTGGGCTTAATCTTTTTCTTTTTTGCATCGGTCTTGGAACCGCCTCGATTGGCAGCGCGCAGCCGCGCGATTCGACCGAAGCGGAAATTGAAAAGTACAGACAAATGCTTCAAGACGGCAACCCGGCCGAGTTGGTATCGCTCAAGGGCGAAGGGCTCTGGAAGCGCAAGCAAGGGCCAAAGCAGCTCAGTCTTGAGAGCTGTGATCTGGGCCTGGGGCCCGGTGTGGTGAAAGGCGCCAATGCGCAATTACCGCGCTACTTTGCCGATGCCGACACGGTCATGGATCTCGAGGCGAGGATTGTGCACTGCCGGGTCACGATACAGGGCCTTGAGCGGGACAAGCTGATTGCGAAACCCTACTCGTCTGCAGGTGAGTCGGCGACCGATATGGAGGCGCTTGTGGCCTACGTGGTAGAGGAATCCCGCGGGATGACGATTATGGTGCCGCAACAACATCCTAAAGAGAAGGAAGCCTACGTACGTGGCGAAAAGATCTTTTATTTCCGCGGTGGGCCCTATGATTTTTCCTGTGCATCCTGTCATGCGGTCGATAACCAGCGCATCCGGTTGCAGGGCCTGCCCAATTTGACAAAAACCGAGCCAGCCCAAAAGGCCTTTGCCAGCTGGCCTGCTTACCGTGTTTCGCAAGGTGCATTGCGAACCATGCAGTGGCGCATTTATGACTGCTTTCGCCAGCAACGTTTCCCCGAGCTGAAGTATTTGTCACCGGCATCCGTTGATCTGATTACTTATTTGGGTGCACGTGCCAACGGTGGCGTGATGGAAACCCCGGCGATTAAGCGCTAAGGAGATCGTGATGAGTGCCTTCCAATCCTCGGATCGACCGGGCCCCTTTTTGCGTGACCGGGCATTGTTATCGCAAGCTGCGCTGCTTGGGTCAGCGCGGATGCGACGGATCGCAAGCGCTGCGATTGCCTTTGGCTTTTTAAGCGCATGCGCAATCGTCCCCGAGAGTCCAAGTCCTGAAGCGATTACACAGTTGATGAAGCAGTCTTTTGCTGAGCGTGGTGCTGCCAAGCTCGATCGACTGGATCAGTCCGAACTGCAGCGGGTTTGTAGCGAATACAGCGGCAAGGAAATCCCCAAAGCGACGCGAGAGCGTCTCGAACAGGCGGCTCTGGCGTCGGTGAAGTATCCTGCCGATGGCAAGTACTTGGGCGATTTCAAACGTGGCGAGCGCATCGCACAAAGCGGCGTCGGCATGCAGTTTTCAGATCCGGCGGGCACGGTGGCTGGAGGTAATTGTTATGCCTGTCACCAGATCAGCAAGCAAGAGCTCGCCTACGGCAACATCGGTCCCTCGCTCTATCATTACGGCAAATTTCGGGGCAATTCCGAGCCGATCCTGAAGTACACCTGGGCTCGAATTTATAACGCTCACGCTTTCAACGCCTGCAATGCGATGCCGCGATACGGTGCTGCCGGGATTTTGACCGAGGATCAAATGAGAGACGTGATGGCGCTCCTGCTCGATCCTGCATCGCCGGTCAATCAGTAAGCCTGCTCATCAGCTTAGCCAGTGCATAAGCGGGATTTTCTCCACCTCCTTGGTGCAGCGTCTGCTGCCGGCATCGCTTTGACCGGATCGTCGTTTGCAAGCGATCTGAAAATTTCTTATGACGTTCCAGTGTTTGGCAATGTCAGCCTGATGCACTTTACCGACAGCCACGCGCAACTGCTGCCGATTTACTTTCGAGAACCAAGCGTCAACCTTGGCATAGCAGACGCTGCTGGCAAGCCCCCGCACCTGGTGGGCGATGCTTTTCTCAAGCACTACGGCATCGCGAAGTCCTCGGCTCAGGCCCATGCGTTTACCCATCTGGGTTTTGAAGCGGCTGCCCGGCAATTTGGCAAGGTCGGCGGCTTTGCGCACCTTGCAAGTCTGATTAAGCAGCTCCGCGTGTCTCGGCCCTCTGCATTGCTCTTGGATGGCGGCGATACCTGGCAGGGGTCCGCAACCGCCTTGTGGACCAAGGGTCAGGACATGGTCGATGCCTGCAAGTTGCTGGGTGTTGACCTCATGACCGCGCATTGGGAATTTACCTACGGCGCTGAGCGCGTGAAGGAAATTGTCACGAAAGATCTCAAGGGCCGCACCGAATTCCTTGCTCAAAACATCAAGACCACCGATTTTGAAGATCAGGTTTTCTCCCCTTACAGCCTGCGCATCATCAATGGACAAGCGGTAGCGATTATTGGCCAAGCCTTTCCCTATACGCCGATCGCAAATCCGCGATGGCTCGTGCCGGAATGGAGTTTCGGTATTCGTGACGAAGGCCTGCAAAAGCTGGTCGACGAGGTCAGGGGCAAGGGTGCAAAAGCTGTGGTTGTGCTTTCCCATAATGGTATGGATGTTGATCTGAAGATGGCTTCGCGGGTGCGTGGCATTGACGCTATCCTGGGAGGGCACACCCACGATGGGATACCGGCTCCGGCGATTGTTTCAAATGCCGGTGGGAAGACTTTGGTCACCAACGCCGGTTCCAACGGCAAGTTTCTTGCGCTCCTTGATCTCGATGTGGGGCCGGCAGGCGTGAAGGACTATCGCTATCGCCTGCTGCCTATTTTTTCCGATCAACTCAAGGCTGATGCAGACATGCAAGCGCTGATCGATAAGGTCCGAGCCCCCTACGCTGCGCGCCTGTCTGAGCCGCTTGCAGTGAGCGAGGGCGTTTTATATCGGCGCGGAAACTTTAATGGTAGCTTTGATCAACTGATTCTTGATGCGCTGATGGCAGAAAAATCAGCTGAGATCGCCTTTTCGCCAGGATTCCGTTGGGGTACCTCGCTGATGCCTGGTCAAGCCATCTTACGAGAGCATGTGATGGATCAAACCGCGATCACCTACCCGCAGGTTACGGTCAATGCTTTGGATGGCACGATGATCAAGACGATTCTGGAGGACGTTGCCGATAACCTCTTCAACCCGGATCCCTACTACCAACAAGGCGGTGATATGGTCCGGGTGGGCGGTTTGCAATACACCATCGATCCCAGGGCCAAGGCGGGCTCCCGAATCAGCGACATGCGGCTTCATGGCAAGCTGATTGATGCCGATAAGCGCTACAAGGTAGCGGGTTGGGCGCCGGTCGCTGAGGGCGCAGTCGGTGAGCCGATTTGGGAGGTTCTTGAACGCTGGCTCAAGGCCAATCCCCGGGTGCAGCCGCCTAAGCTCAACGCGCCAAGGCTTGTCGGGATGGAAGGCAATCCGGGGATCGGCTCGTGACAGGCCAAAATCCGCCCAGCCTGCAAGCCTGCCGTGAAGACCTTGCCGCTGCGCTGCGCTGGTCGGCGCATCTCGGACTGAATGAGGGCGTCTGCAACCACTACTCCTACGCCTGGCAGCCTGATCGTTTCCTCATCAATCCTCAGGGTTTGCATTGGACGGAGGTTTGTGCCAGCGATATCTTGCTGATTGACGGTGAAGGACGGCTTATCGAGGGCAAGCATCCGATCGAGCCGACCGCTTTCTTCATTCATGCCTGGATCCACAAGCTCAATCCGCAGGCAAAAGCGGTGCTCCACACGCATATGCCCTACGCCACGGCACTCAGCCTGGTCGAGGGCGGACGCCTGGCCTGGTGCAACCAAAATGCGCTGCGCTTCTGGAATCGCGTGGCTTATGATGAGTTGTATAACGGTGTAGCGCTTGACGACGCCGAAGGGCAGCGCATAGCCCGCAGCTTATCGGGCAAGGACGTGGTCTTTATGGCCTCGCATGGCGTGACCGTCGTCGGACAAAGTCTTGCCTGGGCCTTTGACGATCTCTACTACCTCGAACGGGCTTGCATGCATCAGGTGCTCGCCACGCAGGCTGCAGCAGGTCGAGCTTTACGCCTGATTCCCGAGGCGATATGCGAGGCGACTGCGGCACAAATTGCAGGTGAAAGACAGCAAAGCGATCTCTTTTTCGCGTCGATCAAACGCCTGCTCGATCGCGACCAAAGCGGTTGGCGCAACTAAAGCTACTGGCTTTGACGGTCTGATCTGCGGTATTCTAGGTCTCACTGTGCATGCGGAGTCATGTCATGAACCTCAATGATTTGAAGGCGCAAATCGATCGCCAGTGGGATGAGTCTATCCTGCCGGCTCTTGTCGATTACGTCAAAATACCTGCCAAGTCGCCTGCTTTTGACCCCTCCTGGGATGCGCACGGGCACCTGAAATCGGTGGTTGAGATGGCCCACGCCTGGGCGAGCCATCAGTGCAGTCAGGCGGGGGAGACGCCGGTGCTTGCCGGTATGCGCCTTGAAATCCTTCAGCTGGAAGGAAAAACACCCTGCATCTTCTTCGACGTTCCGGCGACCGGCATGCAAGGCAGCGATCGGACGGTGCTTTTTTACGGACACCTTGACAAACAACCTGAGATGAGCGGTTGGCGAGAGGATCTCGGTCCCTGGAAACCGGTGATTGAATCGGGCAGGCTTTATGGTCGTGGGAGCGCCGATGATGGCTATGCGCTGTACGCCGCGCTTGCCGCGCTCGCGAGCCTGGATCGGCAATCGATCGCAAGGCCGCGTTGCCTGGGGCTTATTGAGACCTGTGAAGAGAGCGGCTCGCCGGATCTGCCCGAGTATTTGGAGCATCTGAAGCCGCGCTTGGGCGATGTATCCTTGGTGATCGGGCTTGATTCAGGTTGCGGCAATTACGAACAACTTTGGGTCACCACATCGCTTCGAGGCCTCGTCGGCGGAGTGCTGTCGGTCGAGATCCTTCAAGAGGGCGTGCACTCGGGAAATGCCAGCGGCATCGTTCCTTCGTCATTTCGCGTCGCAAGGCGATTGCTCAACCGGCTTGACGACGTGGATAGCGGTATCGTCGTGTCGCCGGTTTTCCACGCGCCGATTCCTCAAGAGCGAATCAACGAGGCGAAGCAGGCCGGTGAGATCCTCGGCGATATGGTCTGGAAGCAGTTCCCCTGGGTGAGCTGCTCGCACGCGCCTGCAGCTTACGAGCAAGCCTGTCAGACTTCGCAGCCCACCACCACAGACCCGGTTGAGGCGATTTTGAATCGCACGTGGCGGCCGGCGCTTTCAGTCACCGGTGCGGCTGCCTTGCCCTCGCTCGACATGGCGGGCAATGTCCTGAGACCTAAAACAGTCCTCAAGCTGTCGATGCGGATTCCGCCAAGCGTCGATGCGGAGCAGGCAAGCCAGGAACTCAAGCGGATACTTGAGCGTGATGCGCCCTATCAGGCCAGGGTGCGCTTTGAGGCCGACTGGGCGGCTTCTGGCTGGCATGCACCAGCCATGCCTGCTGGTCTTCGACAGTTACTCGATGAGGTATCGATCAAGACCTTCGCGAAGCCGGCTGCATATATGGGTGAAGGCGGTACGATTCCCTTTATGACGATGCTCGGCGCCCATTTCCCTCAAGCGCAGTTCTTGATCACCGGCGTCTTGGGTCCGCAGTCCAATGCGCATGGCCCCAATGAGTTCCTCGATATTGCTTACGCCAAGTCGCTGACGCGGCTGGTTGCCGGTCTGATTGCAAAGCTTGCTGATGCTGCCCTCGTCTAAATGAATGATCGAAAGGTTGATACGATGAAACGATTCAAGAAGATTGCTGTCATGGTTTTGGCTGCGGGTTTGTCGATGCCTGCTTTTGCCGATGGAAAAGGAAAGGCCGCGCAGTGGGCCTACGAGGGGGCATATGGCCCCGAACGTTGGGCTGCGCTCTCACCTGAGAATGCCAAGTGCAGCCAGGGTACTCGCCAATCCCCCGTCAACATCATGGACCGCGAAGTCATTGTTTCAGAACTTGAATCGATCCAATTTCACTACCAACCCTCGGCCTATCGTTTCGAACATAATGGCCACACGCTTCAGGTCACCCCGGCGGGTGAAAACTATGTGGTCATTCGGGGTATGCGCTATGAACTGATCCAGTTTCATTTCCACGCGCCCAGCGAGGAGCGCATCAATTTCCGTAATTTTTCCATGGTTGCGCATTTTGTTCATAAAAATGCTGAGGGGCGACTTGCTGTGATTGGCGTCTTGCTTGACGCAGGCGGCGCAAACCCTGCGATGGATCACTTGTGGGCCCATTTGCCTTTGAGTAAAGGCGATACGGTTGAGCCAAAAACCGCCTTGGTCGACTTGATGCAATTGCTCCCAAAGGAGCGCGCATACTTTCAGTTCATCGGTTCGCTGACAACGCCTCCTTGCTCCGAAGGCGTTTTGTGGACCCTGTTTCAGGAGCCCGTGAAAATCCGTCCTGAGCAGGCAAGCGTTTTTCTCAAGGTGGTGGGTATGAACGCGAGGCCTGTTCAACCCCTGAATCAACGGGTGGTCCGCTACTCGCGTTAAAAACTGCTGAAAATCTGCCCACTGGCTGAGCCGACCAGATAGCCCCAGTCAAAGCTCAGCAAGTTCTTCGCCTGATCGAGCCGGATCGATGTCTGTAAAGACCAGCTCGATGCGTCGGTGCTGGTAAAGACCTGGCCGAGGTCATCGATCAGCAGGTAGCGGCTCGTTCGTCCGATGCCGACAATGGTTGAAGCGCCCGGAATGCGTTGGGCGCTCCATGTGCTTCCACCATCGCTGGTTAAGGCGACATAACCACCGCTGCCACCCACCAAGAAGCGATCCAGGTCGGTCGAAGCGCTGCCGCGCAAATAGCCGTGCCCAATCGCACGTAACTGCGCGTCTCTGACCTCTGGCAATGACACGCTCGCCCAGCTCGCTCCGCTGTCGTTACTCAGCAGCAAAGTGCCTGCGTTACCTGCTGCAAACACGCGGTTGTTGCCGACAAGAATCGCATGCAAGTCCTGCGCTGTGCCGCTGCTGCGGTCGGTCCAGCTCAGGCCGTCGGAGCTGCTGCGAATCGCGCCCTTTTCACCAACGGCAACAAAGCTTGAGCTGAGGGCGGCAATCGCGCGAAGAACAGGCGTACTGGCGCTCGGCGCTTGTGCCAGCGTCCAGTTGATGCCGTCCTTGCTTGACAGACTTGCCCCCATGGCTCCGGTGGCGACAAAAACGAGGCCCGGGTCACCGGTGGTGTTGACGCTGCTTGCAAAACCTGCGACCGCATAAAGCGGGCTCGTCCAGTTTGCAGGAAGCGTGGCAGAAGACCAGGTTCTGGCGTCTGCGCTGTAATGGATCGCACCGCTGGCTGAAACGCTGACAAAGCGACCCTCGGTGGCCAGGGTGCTGCGCGAAGGACAGGTGCTCAGCCTTGCCATGGCAATGGATTCGACTGCCGATGGCAACAACCCTGCCGATGTCGGCAAGCTCAGCTTGTCCCAGGTCGTGCCGGCTGGGCGCGGTTGCACTGCAAGCTTCTCGCTCGGGGCTCCCCCGGGTCCGCCGTTTTTGCGCCCGTTCATGAAAAGCCAATAGGTAATGTCGTTATCGAGGCCGCACAAGACAAAGGGTGAACTCACCTTGGTGGCACTTCGTGCGCCAGGGGTCAATGACCAGTTGCTTGAGTCAATGTCAGCCCTCGGCGCTGCAAAAAGCCAGTATTCGATGTCGCTGCTGCCGCTGAAACGCAGCGTGAGACGGCTGTCCCCAGCCTGTGCGCTGAGTTGCGTCGGCGGCGCTGCAGAACTACCGTTGTCACCGCACGCTACCAGGCCGAGTGCGAATGCTGCGATGGCGGCCAGTGCAAAGCCTCGAATTTTCCTCAAGATCAAGTCCCCAATTTGGATGGAAGTCATCAGACAGGCTATTGTGCCAAGTTTCAGGCAGGGCACGTGGAGCCTGAATCATCAAAGCCATAAACTTCAAGGAGATCGATATGCAAATCAAAACTTGTATCGCCAGCCCAATTCAGCAAGCAGAATACGAGCATCACAGCCCATCACTGCCGCAACAAATCAAGCGAATCGCCTGCAAAGGCCTCTTTGCGGGCCTGATTGCAAGCCTTGGCCTGATGAGTTCAGGTATGGCTTTTGCGGACAACGCCTTGTCGATCGGTACGGGCGGCACAGGCGGGGTTTATTACCCACTGGGAGGTGGTATCGCTGCAGCGCTGTCCAAACATATTCCGGGCATGGCAGCAACGGCTGAAGTCACCGGCGGCTCGGTCGACAATCTCAAGCTTGTGGGCAGCGGGAAGCCCTATCTTGGCATGACCATGGCCGATGCTGCCAAAGACGCAATCGAAGGCGCCGATAAATTTAAGGCGACCGGCAAGATTGATGCAAAAACGCTTCTCGTGCTCTACCCCAATCGCATGCATGTGGTGACCGTAGAAGGTAGCGGCGTTAGCCGGTTTGCTGATCTTAAAGGCAAGCGCGTGTCCACGGGCTCGCCCGGCAGTGCCACCGAGGTGATGGCCTTTCGCTTGATCGAAGCCGCCGGACTTGACAAGGATCGGGATCTCAAGCGGGAACGTTTAGGCGTGGCCGAATCGGTCAACGCAATCAAGGACCGGAAAATCGATGCCTTTTTCTGGGTGGGTGGGCTGCCAACCGGTGCGGTGACTGATCTTGCGAATTCACCGGGCATGAAGATCAAGATGATTGACCATGATGACCTTGTTTCAGCGATGAACAAGAAATATGGCAACCTGTACTACGCCGATGTAATTGGCAAGTCGGTTTACAGTGGCATGGGTTCGGACAACAAGATGGCCTCGGTTGCCAACCTGCTCGTTGCGCCGGGAAAAATGAGCAATGATCAAGCGTATGCGATTGTAAAAACCATTATTGAGCGTCGTGACGACTTGATCGCGGTGCACAAAGAGGCAGCCAACATCAAACTTGAGAATCAAAAAGCATCGGCAAGCCCGGTTCCTTATCATCCCGGCGCAAGAAAGTATCTGGAAGAAAAGGGTATTAAGCTCGATTGATGGATGATCACCAAGGCGAGCCATCGCCTTGGGCCAAGGAGACTGCGTTGACCGATATCCAAAAGAAGCTCGAGGCATACATCGAGCAAGAAGAGGGCGCAAGCCATCGTTTTCAGGGCATTCCGCTGCTTTTCGTGTGCGTGCTTGCGGTTTTGATGTCCTTGTTTCACCTGTACGCTGCCTATGAGATTGTTCCCACCCAACTGATGCGCAGCGTGCATGTGGCCATGGTGCTGGCCTTGATCTTTTTGCTCTTTCCAGTAGCAAGGCGTTTCAGGGACCAGCTTCATTGGTGGGATTTTTGTTTTGCGCTGGTGCCGCTTTACATCGCTTGGTACATGTATGCGGGCGGCGACGATTTCACCGACCGCAACACCTCACCGCTTGCACTCGATATCGGCTTGGGTATTGCCTTGATTGTTCTTATTCTTGAGGCGGTGCGCCGAACCAGCGGCTGGGTGATGGTTATCGTGACCTCGGGGTTTTTGTTCTATGCGCTTTTGGGTGCCCATTTTCCGCAACCCTGGACACACAAGGGCTACGACTTGGGGCGCCTCGTTGGTCATATGTTCATGACCTTAGAGGGGATTTTCGGCGTTGCTGTTGACGTATCGTCAAGTTTGATCGTTCTTTTTTCCATATTTGGAGCCTTTCTCCAATTTTCCGGTGCCGGCAAGTTTTTTATTGATTTCTCCTTTGCAGCGATGGGTGGAAGACCGACCGGCGTCGGACGAACGGTGGTTCTTGCCTCCTTTTTGCTCGGAGGGCCATCAGGCTCTGGAGTTGCCACCACAGTAACCATCGGGACGGTGGCCTACCCGATGCTTGCCAAAGCGGGTTACGAAAAAAATGCTGCCGGCGGATTGTTGGCCGCAGCTGGCTTGGGTGCGATTATTTCGCCGCCGGTGTTGGGTGCGGCTGCATTTTTGATTGCCGAATTCCTCAAGCTTTCTTATCTGGATGTCTTGCTGATGGCATGCATTCCAACACTGCTTTTTTATGTTTCACTTTTTATCATGGTGGAAATTGACGCCCGCAAGTACGGTATGCGTGATGCAAGCTTTGAGGCCGTTGAAAGCGTTTGGGGGCTTGCAAGCCGCTACTGGTTTCACTTCTTTTCGCTGGTGTCCATTATTGTTTTCATGCTGATGGGATTTTCGCCGACGATGTCGGTGCTTTACGCGACCGGTGTGAGTCTTCTCACCAGCTTTTTCAGGGCTGACACAAGCCTTATCCCTTACCAGCTCCTCAAGCCCAGTGAGCGACCCTGGTATGAGCGCATTTTAGATGTCGGTCTGATTAAGGCGCTTCAAGGCGGCGCGGTCGGCACGCTCGGTGTGGCGGTGACCTGCGCTTGTGCCGGTCTGATTGTTGGAACGGTAACCCTGACTGGACTCGGTTTGAAGTTCAGTGGCATCGTGATTGAATACGCCGCAGGCTCACTGCTTTTGACCGCGATTTATACGGCGCTGATCGTGTGGGTGGTGGGACTGGCAGTGCCGGTGACCGCGTCTTATATTATTTGCGCGGTGGTTGCCGCGCCGGCGCTGATCAAACTCGGAGTTCCGGATTTTGCAGCGCATATGTTTATTTTTTATTACGCTGTACTGTCTGAGGTGTCACCGCCGACTGCACTTTCCCCCTTTGCTGCCGCAGCAATAACCGGCGGCGATCCCTACAAGACAACGCTACAGAGCTGGAAGTACACGCTGCCGGCATTTCTGGTTCCCTTTGTTTTTGTGCTCGATCAGCAGGGTGTGGGCCTGCTGCTGATGGGCTCCATGAAAGCGCTCGGCGATGCAAGCATGGCTTCGATTGCCTGGATCAGTCTGAGCACAGCGCTTGGTATTCTGGCGATGTCAGGTGCGTTTCAGGGTTGGTTGCTGGTGAGGGTGAACCTGCTCGAACGCATGCTCTTGATATTCGCCGGGATTGCGCTCGTGTTTCGCTTTGACTACAACACCAGCCTCGGTATCGCCGCGCTCACGATCGTACTTTTGTGGCAAGGGTTACGGTCCCGGCAACAAGGCTAGGCCTATGCGATTGTGGCAGCGACTGTGTTTGCTTGCGCTATGCGCCCAGCTGATCGCCTGTGGCGGGCCCGGTCAAGGCAGCGAGCAGCGTGCTGGACTAAGCAGCAGCCCAGCGGACTGTAGCCTTGAAGCACAGCGACTCTGGCTGGAGGCGTGGATGAGGGATTGGTACTTTTGGTATCAGTCGGTTCCAGCGGTACCGATGCAGAGCCCTGGCGTGCTCGGCCCTCAGGACGCCATGCGTGCCCACTTCAAATCGATGCTGTTTCAAGGATCGGACAATCTTCCCGCCGATCGTTGGAGCTTTGTAGAGGACAGCGAACGTTATCAGCAGTATTACGGCGCAGGTATGAACCTGGGTTTTGGCTTGTCTGTGGCTGGTCAGGCTGAGGATCCGCTTCCCTTGCGTATTCGGTGGGTCGAGCCTCGGTCGGCTGCAGGAGCGGCTGGACTTCAGCGCGGCGACATCATTGTCTCGATGCAGTCAAGACCCGCGCAGTTTTGGAAACAGACCAACGATTTCTCGGTGCTTCTGGCAAATACGGTGGGCGATCGCTTAGAGCTCGAGGTCCTGACTGATCTGGGAACGCGGCGCGTTGAACTTGTTGCGAGCTTGTATCCGGTTACTTCGGTATTTGTACCGGCGGTCGAATCGACATGGCTAGGAAGCGATGGTCGCCGTGCAGGCTACGTGTTTCTAAAGGATTTTATCGACGCCTCGATGGAGCCTCTGGGACGCGCATTAGACGAGCTGGCAAGCCGGGGCATTCGCGATCTGATTCTTGATCTTCGTTACCACGGTGGCGGCCGTCTTGATCTCGCCACAAGGCTTGCAAGTTCGTTTGCACCACAATCCTTGCGCGGGGAGGTTTTTGCCGAATTGGTGTACAACGACAAGCATGCTGGAGCAATCCAGGTTGAACGCTTCGGTGACCCGGCGCCACTGCCAAAGCTTGAGCTAGATCGCCTGGTGGTGCTCACCGGTCCCCGAACCTGCTCAGCGAGCGAAGTGCTGATCAACGGCCTCAAGTCCCGGTCCGCATCGCTGCAGGTGGTGAGTGTTGGGGGAAAAACCTGTGGAAAGCCTTTTGGATTTCATCCCGCTGATGCCTGCGGTTTGCAGTACCACGCGGTTAACTTTATGGTACGGAATGCGAGAGGTCAGGCCTCGGAACTTGATGGTATGACCCCTGACTGTGTCGCAGGCGACGATTATCAAACTCCCCTTGGTCGTGCGGGCGATCCGCTTGTCGAGAGTGCCCGATATTGGCTCAGCTACGGTCGTTGTCCGACTCCGGTTCAGTCGCAGGCTGCGACTCCTCGCAAGTCAGCGGCGCAGACTTTGGGGGTTCAAGATGGCGATGCACCGCGGGCGATGTACCGATGAAGCCTGAGCAGACCGATGAATTCGTACAAATTACGCGCGAGTCTTTGCTCGACGATGCGGTGCGTATGCGTTTGCAGCAAAAGTATCAGTCAGTCGTCTTCTTGACGCCGCAGCAGCAACAAGAAAGCCTTGAGCAATGTTTGGAATCCTGGTGCGGTAATCAACCGCTTTACGTCTTTGCCTACGGGTCTCTGATTTGGAACCCTGCGATCCATTGCGAAGCTGTGGGCACCGGACGCTTGTTTGGGCGTCACCGCCGCATGGCGATGCGCTCAATGTTTGGTCGAGGAACGCCCGAGCGTCCTGGCCTGATGCTTACGCTGTTGCCAGGCGGTTGCTGTGATGGGGTGATCTTGGCTGTTCAAGCTGACCGGGTTGCCGAAGAACTGGCGCTGCTTTGGCGGCGCGAAATGGTGTCGGGTTCGTATCGGCCGCGCTGGCTGCCTGTACACAGGAAAGAGGGCGCTTTGTCATGCCTCGTGTTTGATCATAATCCGGCGCACCCATCTTTTGTGGGGCCACTTGAATTTGAGCAGGAACTCGCGATTCTGTCGCAAGCTTGCGGTCCGCTTGGTCCGAATCAAGATTATATATTTCAGACTGTTCAAGCGCTCGATCGCTGGCAGTTGCGTGACAGGCGCATGAGCCGCCTGGAAAAGGCCTTAAGACGCTTGCAAGTGTAGAAATTGCATGGCGAAAAGGCTAAGAGCCTTGGCTCAGAGTGCGTCAAATGTGAAGCGAATCTCCTGGGCTAGCACATCGGTTTGTTCGAGTGCAGCAAAGTGACCGCCGCGATCTGCCTCATGCCAACGCACGATGTTTTGGTAGGTTCGCGCCGCAAGCGAACGCGGTGGCTTGAGAATTTCCCTGGGGAACTGGCAGTAGCCTGTGGCGACGGTGATGCCTTCGCCTTTTGGGATGAACCAGGGCGAATGAAGCCTTGCGTAATAGGGCCAAAACGATGCGCCAATCGACTCGGTGAACCAGTAGAAACTGATGTTGGCGAGCATACGGTCCATGGGAATCACCGACTCGGGATTGCCATTGCAGTCGCTCCAGGCTGCAAATTTCTCAGCAATCCATGCGGCAAGGCCAAGCGGTGAGTCGTTCAAGGCATAGGCAAGAGTCTGCGGACGGGTACCCTGGATGGCCTGATAGCCTGTGTCTTCGCGCAAGAACGCATCGAGCGCCTGCGCATACTGCCTCGCATCCTCATCGATGGGCTCCTGAAACAATAAGGCGTCGCGTCGCAAAGGCAGCAAGTTGAGATGAATCCCGGACACAGCTTGCGGGTGCCGATAAGCCATCGCCGAGGCGATAAACGATCCCCAATCACCGCCTTGAACGAAATACTTTGTATAGCCCAACACGTCATGCATCAGGTGATGGAGCGAATCGGCCATGGCTTCAAGACCGAGCCGAGCTTGCCCCTTGCGAAACGAAAGACCGAATCCAGGCAGGCTTGCTGCAACCACGTGAAAGCTGCTTTGTGAACCTGAAGCCTGCCTGAGTTTAGGTATCAGTTCAAGAAATTCGAACACCGATCCAGGCCAGCCGTGCAGCAGGAGCAGCGGCTTTGCCTGATGTGATTCCGCTCTGGCATGTACAAAGTGCAGGTCATGGCTATCAAGCTTGAGTCGCCATTGTTCCAAGGCATTAAGCGCTCTCTCTTGTTCACGCCAGTCAAACACATGTAGCCAATGCTCGTGAAGCTTTCGGAGCCAAAAAACCGGCGTGCCGTATCGCCAGTGTCCAGCTTCTGTCTGATCTGGGGCTTCATCAGGCCAGCGCGCAATCGACAGTCGATGCATTAAATCGTCGATTGCCGAGGCCTTGACTTCTAGAAAGCAGCGCTCCAGCTTGGGCGATTTCGTGCTCGCTGTCCAAGCAAAATGGCTTCGGGGAATTGAGTTTTTATCTTCTTCCATGGTGAGATACCTAAGTGCACTTGAGGGCCTGTTGGGGCGCCTCGCTGGGCGTTGTGAGCTTTTGGGGATGGTCCCAGAATGTCTGAAGCAGTTGGATAATCTCCTTGCGACGTGTCTGACGCGTGAGCATGTGAAACCCCTCGTCCTGGATAAACCAACGGCTGCTTGCGGGGGCCTTGGATTGGCCGAGCCAATGGCAGTAGGCCACTTTAGGTATGACCTCATCGCGGGTACCGAGCACAATCAGACTTCGGTGGCCCGCAGCTGGCATCAATGCGCTTGCGTTGTCCATAAGGTCTGTGAGGCCGGCAAGCATGGACACGCGAATATCGCGCAGCATCAGCGGATCTCTTGCCAGATAGCTCGCAACAGCGCCATCATCGGTTGGTCGTACACCCAGGTCTCGGGCGTGCCTCGATGAAAGCGTCATATCGGCCGCCAGCTGATGGAGGAGCTTCAAGCCATAGCGTTGGTACCACGGCATCGATGACCAGCCCCAGACTGCAGGGGCAAGCAGCACGCTTGACTGCACCCTGGCCGTTCGCTTTTCTCGGGCAAGGGAATCAAGCGCAAAGAAGCTTGCACTTTGCGTCTGGTGCATCGCGACCAGGATCAGTGCTGCACCCATGCTTTCCCCGATCACATGAAGCGGACGATTTGGATACTGCGAGGAAAGATAGACCAGAATTTCGGTCAAGTCATCAACCATGCGCTCAACACCAGACCATTGACCACGGCTTGCCTGCTCGCCAAAACCCCGTTGATCAAAGGCGACCAACAATCGCCTGCCCTCTGGATCGAGCGCTTGGATCAGGTGAGAAAAGCCTCTGGCGTAGTCGCTAAACCCGTGAACCCCAAGGATGATCTGAGTCGGTTCATGAAGGTTTCCCCAAAAGCGAATGGGGATGCGCGTCCCATCGCTTGCGCTGAATTGAATCAGTCGATTTTCCGGGACCGGTTGGAAAGCTTCCGACTGCGCGCTGGCATCGACGCAGCGAAGCAGGAGCGCAATCATGACCCAACCCAAAACGGGGATCCATCCTCGCGACATCGTCGAACTGTGCAGCGGAGGGATCGGTGCGCGGCTAGGCGCTGAAGAAAAGAAAGCAAACCAGCCAAAAACTCACGGCCGCTGCACCAGCGATCCAGGGCTTGCTCCGATTCGAGCCGATGCGGCGTACATCGAGTGCAGCTTTTGCCAGGCTGTAAACCGCCGGGACAAGTCCACAGGCTAATCCATAGAGGTAAGCTGAAGTCATGCGAGCTTGGTTTTGTGCAGACTACATCCTACGACACTCTGGCGGCGTTCCAAAGCAAATAGTTGCGATTCGGCTCGCAATGCAGACGTCTTGTCTTA
>DDPV01000031.1:0-311 GCA_002342365.1 Burkholderiales bacterium UBA2459
TTTGAAGATCGAGCGAAACACTAGGCTAATGCACCGCGTGCAGGATGATCTCGTTAGTGTAGTGACCCGATTCTGTGACTAAAAAGGAAGAGTCATGAAGCTTCGCGATCTTTTCCATGTTTTTCGACACCCCGAGCGCGAGTCGCGCTGTTATGAGTTGAGCGACGAAGAGCGCGAGGTTGCAGCACGTCGCATCGACGAGCTTCTCGCAAAACGACTCAAACCCTCGGATCTCGGATTACCAACCGATCCAATCGAAAAGACCGATAAGCGCTGAATCGCCTCAGAGATTTGGCGTGCCCAAGCCTGGT
>DDPV01000031.1:319-15552 GCA_002342365.1 Burkholderiales bacterium UBA2459
GGCGCTCATTTACCCATTGCTTACTTGTGGTTACGATTGCGTTGGTAGGCAGCCTATTTGCGTCATGAAAATGTCATCCGCTGGCCTCACCATCAATCGAGCAAGTTCCTTCTCGGGAGCTGGCAAACACCTGATTGGTTTACCGATTTGCGCCATGCGGCGCTAACCCCAGTTTGGACCGTTAACAATGACTTCTGCTTTCAAATTTTTCGCGGTCGTTGGCTTTTGCGCCATAACCGGACTAGGCCTTAACGCATGCAGCAGCAGCGATGGCGTAACCCAAGGCGATATTGATGCGTTTAAGGCATCGTATTCGAGCAGCCTCGCTGGACTAAGCACCCAGGCCGTGCTGACGGGGAGTGCCTTGCAGGATTTGTTCGACGCAAAGTTTCTCGATAGCGGCTTTAGCCGTGCCGACATTGTCGCCGCCTTAAACGGCGAAGCATCGGCAATCCAAAGCGCTGGCGGCTACTCAAGCGTTCCGCAAGTCACGCTTGCCAACGCCTCGGTTACGGATTGCGTGGGAACCACCCAAGGCGATTTGATATGCACGCTGTCGGGCACCCTCTCGAACCAGGACGCTGATGTGACCTCGGTGCAATTTACAACACAGCTTCGCATGGCAGACGGCAAGCTCAGGCTTTACGGCGATCAGCTCACAGCCTTCAACTGAAAGCCTCCGATAGCCCTTGTTCTATAGATCATTTGCCCGACTGACGCGGGATTTTCAACCAACCGATATGAGTGCTCCTATGACGCAACTTCGCCTTCGTGAAATCGCCTTAGCCAGTGCGTGCGTTTGTGCCGCAGCATCGATAGCCTTGCCGCCTTTTGCCACCGCCGCCAACAAAGCGAAAGACAAAGCGGCTGGTGCCTACGTAACTGGTGACTTTCACAATCACAGCACCTGCTCGGATGGCACGTTGTCGATGAAAAAGCTAATCGACAAGTCGGTCAACTTCTGGGGGTTGGATTGGTTTGTTCAAGCCGACCACGGTGGTGCTTCTGCAAGGAATTGCACGCTTGCTGAAGACCCCTTTACCCCGGTGACACCCGCGCTCAAGCTCACAAACAACACGGATGGTCCATTTCCACCAAACACTTTCCCGCCCGGCGGACAGCCTGCAGCCACGGGTAAAGGCCCTAATCTCAGCTGGCAATCAACGCTTGCAAACGGTGTGAGCGGTATCAAGGGCGATGGAACAGCCAATCCCAAAGCCATGTGGCGATGGCAGGAGATCAAGGAGTACCAATACGCAGTTACCGAGAGCGAAAGCCGGCGTCTGAGTAAACCAATCTGGATGGGCATCGAGACCAATGCGCCAGGTCACGAGCATGTATCCATGACGATCCTCGACGGACAGCTGCCTTGGCCGTCAACCGGTTCTGGTAACGCAAACCTCTTGGCGCAGTTTGAGTACTGCTTTGACAGAAGCGATACAGACACAAGTCGGGGTGCTGAAAACAATTGGGACTGCTCATTTACCGGAAGCCCGACCAAGAATACGCTGGTCGATGCCACTTCGAAAAAGATCGGAAAAGCTGGAAACCTCAGCGGGACCAATACGACGACGGACCCAGACCTCGGCCATACGAAGTCGATTGAAGCGATCAAGTGGATGAATCAGGTTGCTCCGAACGGCAGCTACTACGTGCCCGCCCACCTTGAGCGGGCAGGCGTTTATGACCCGACGACCTCTCGCGGCTTCAACATTGAACATCTTCGTAACTTCCATAACGCTGCACCGCAAATTGCTTTCGGTTTCGAGTCGATGCCGGGTCACCAGGCCTCACAAAACCGAGGCGAGTATGGCGGCACCGGATTTACTCGCACGATCGCTGGCGGAACCTTTGGTGGTACGGGTTACTACGCTGCAAAAGTGGGCGGTGTGTGGGACGCGCTGCTGGGTGAAGGACGTAACTGGTGGTTTTTTGCAAGCTCCGACTACCATAACAGAGGTATTTTTGGCAACGACCAGCTTGAAAGCACGCAGGATTTTCATCCAGGTGAGTACCAGCGCACCCATGTGATGGTTCGAAAGGGTAGCGGCAACCTGTCTGCGCAAGGGATTATTGACGGGTTGCGCAGCGGCAACTCCTTTGCTACAAGCGGGCAAATCATCGACAGGCTTGCCTTTGTCGTCTGTGCGGTTAACCCGGCTTTACCGCTGAAAGCAAACAGAACCCTGCTTGAGACCGCGGTGACGAATGCAGTCAAGGCAAACACCGACGTCAGAATCGATGGATGCGCCACCATGGGCGAGAAATTGGTCGCCCGTCCGGGTTCGAGCCTCATCGTCGCGATAGCCTTGAGAGATCCTGAAGGCCAAAACTACTCGCCTTACAGTTTTGCAAATCCTTCGCTCAAGCAAATCAATATCACGCAACCGCTTAACCAACCCGTGCTTGATCATGTTGATCTGATCAGCGGGAATGTCTCGGGCTTCGTGAGTCCAACCAACCTTGCCGCATACGCAGGCGAGGCGGGCAAAATACTGACCGGTACCGCTGGAGATCCGGCAGCCACTTACAAGCCCGACGATCCTGCGACCTTGAACAATTCAGCGCGCAAGATCAAGACCTTCAATGCCAGCAGCTGGACAGCGTCGGCTGGGGGTATCCGGACGATGTCCTTTGTGATCAAAAATGTGCAACAGTCACAGTACTTCCGTCTTCGCGGAACCAATCTGCCTCCTTCAACGCCCAATGAGACCGACGCAGACGGAAATCCTTTACTGGATTGGGCAGTGATTCCCGTCGATTCAACCAAGCCCGGAACGATACCGTGTACCGATGCGGCCTGTCCGGCGCATCTACGCACCTTGAACGGTGTGAAGTATTCAAGTTTCGATGTGGCAGCTTGGTCCGACCTGTGGTTTTATGCAAACCCTGTGTTCGTTCAGGTGAACGGTTCGGTGACAGTGGCTGGCCTGATCAAATAGCGCTGCGATAACAAAAAGTTCATTGATAAGTCCTGGCCTGCGGGCTAGGACTTTGTTCTAGGCTCCGGTGAAAGCGAGCGCACAAGCAGTTCCGTCATTTTTGGCTGTTGCGAGCGGAACAGCGGGATTCGTTTGGCAGGGACTTTGGAACATTCAGTTTGCCACCGTGCTTGGACACGAATGGATGGCTGTACTGGGTGTTACGGCTGCCATGTTTCTCGGAATGGCATTGGGGGCCGGGGTCATGGCTCCGGCAATCAAAAGCGTCAGGCAGGTCGGCATGCTTTATGCAGCCTTCGAGCTGGGCATCGGAATTTGGGGGATGTTCACGCTGTTTATGAGTCCCTTCATGATCTCTTACGCGTCGCGGCTGCTGGGCGAACAGCCGTCAAGGCTTGAGCATGTGCTTTACGCCTTCGTGCTGACCGGACTTGCACTCGGTCCTGCGGCGGTCGCGATTGGCGCTAGCCTGCCTGCGCTCGTGCGGGCGCAGTCAAAGCGTGAAAAAGATCTCGACTGGCTCTATGGTTTGAATACCTTAGGTGCCATGGCTGGAGTCTTGCTCACCGTGTGGTTGCTTGTTCCTTTGCTGGGTGTCAAGCAGACGGGGTGGTTTGCCGCTTCGGTGAACTTTGCCTGCGCTTTGAGCGCAGCCTACCTGTGGCGCAGAGCATCCTTGAGCGGCGCTGTTGAATCAGGTGTCGCTACCCACAGCCAAGCGGATACGGTTCAAATGGGCGGTCTTCAGCGACTCTCGCTTGTATTGGCGCTTAGCGGCTTGCTCGGTATAGGCTATGAAACGCTCTGCGTCCGGGTCTTGAGCCAGGTGATGGAAAACACCGTGTTCAGCTATGCGGTACTGATCGCTGTTTACCTGGCAGGCAATGCGGGCGGTGCACTGTGCCGATCCAGGGTTTTGTGGATCAGGCAGCTTGCCCCCTGGCGAGTGCTTGGCGCAACCGGGATTGCTCTTGTTATGGGGTCGGTGGCGCTGTGGTGGGTAGATGTTGTGTTTGCGCCGTTGCAAGGTTCCGCTGGCCTGCCCGTCGGGTCAATTTCGACCGAATTTGCTATGGCCCTTTGCGCGATGTTGCTGCCATCGTTTTGCATGGGTGTGGGTTTCACCGCGCTGTGTGACTGGGCGCAGGAGCGAGGCAAGTCACTGGGTACCTCGCTGGCAGCGAACATGGCTGGGGCCGCCTTGGCACCTGCATGCGTTGGCGCAATCATGATTCCCCAGCTTGGCATGGCTCAGACATCGGGCGTGCTGATTGCGGGTTATGCGCTCACTGCTTACCTTGTCTATGACGGCGTTCGCAGTCCACTGAAAGCTGCTTTCATGATGGCAACTTCTGCAATCAGTGCGATCGCGATTACCGGTGCCATCGCAACACCGCTTCGTATCCTTCATCTTGAAAGCGGTTCTCGACTTCGGTTTTTCGAAGACGGTGTGATGGCGGCAGTCAGTGTGATCGAAGACTCCGAAGGCATTCTCAGGCTGCGTATCAACAATCGCGTACAAGAGGGAAGCAGCGCAGCGAGCCCTGTAGAGACCCGGCTGGCCCTTATTCCCTTGTTGCTTCATCCAAACCCCAGGCAATCGCTGTTTCTGGGCTGGGGAACCGGATACACCGCGCGGGTCGCAGCACGTGCGGACGGTCTTCATGTTGATGCGGTTGAATTGATTCCGGAAGTCGTACGCGCTTCTGAACTCTTTAAGAGCCCTGATGATTTTTCATCGGCGAAGGACACGCCGCGGATCATCACCGCTGACGCTCGAAGGTTTGTTCTTGGCAGTGATCGCCAATACGACATCATCGTGGCCGATCTGTTTCACCCAGCTCGCAGCGGCGCGGGCAGCCTTTACACCGTTGAGCACTTTGAGGCAATGTCTCAAAGGTTGGCTCCGGGCGGCGTCATTTGCCAATGGATCGCTTTGCACCAACTCGAATGGGCTACCTTCCGGCCTATTCTTGCTGCATTTCGCAAGGTGTTTCCCGAAGCGATCGTAATCATCGCGACCAACAGCCTGGAAACGCCGGTTCTCGGCCTGATATCCCGGCGGGAGGCCAGCTTTTTGACGCTTCCCGAACTGCAGCAACGCATCGATGATTCACGCGTGCAACTGGGTCGCCACCTGGAGATGTCGCGCCTGGTCGACGCCTACGCTGTGATGGGAACACTGGTTGCCGGACCGGCTGAAACCGCCAGATGGGTTCGCGACGTAAAGCCAAACAGTGACGATTTTCCGCGCGTGACCTACATGGCTCCTTGGGACAACTATGAGCCGAGCAGTTCATCACGTCAGCGGATCTCGGTCCTGCTCTCTGAAGCGGGAAACCCGACAGCACAATCGGTTCGTGCAGCATTTGGCTGGAGCACTTCGACAACTGGCAAGCTCGATAGCGTTTCGCAAGATGCTGCTTCACTGGCCTCATACATTGATGCACGGAATCGTTACCTCCGACTTGGGATCTCATTTTCCGCGAATCTGAGCGAGGACAGCGCACGTGACGCGCTCCGTTATCAGCTTCAACTCCTTTTGAGCACCAGCCCACAGTTCACACCGGCGATCGATGCACTACGCAGCATGCGCGCCACGTCGCCAGATACGACTTCCTCACGATGAGCACCCACACAATGACCGAACCCGATCGCAGCACCTTCCTCAATCGATGGCAAGTCCTGTTGCGCGAGCCACTCGTTCACTTTCTTGCGCTTGGGTTGCTGCTGTTTGTGCTGGATCAGGTGCTGCTGACGAAGCGCGGAGACCCGCGAAGCATCGCGGTTCCGGAGTCGGTGTATGAGGAGGCGCGCACACTGGTGAGCGGCAAACTCAACAGAGAGCCAACCGATGATGACCTTCGGGTGCTGATCGACCGGTGGGTCGATAACGAAGTCCTGTATCGCGAGGGTCTTGCGCTGGGTTTGGACAAGGGCGATACCGCAATTCGAGACCGCGTGATCTTCAAATCACTCGGTGTGGTTCAGGCAGGACTGAAGCTTCCACCGGTAGACGACGAGACGCTTAAGCGCTGGTTTGAAGCCAACAGGTCGCGCTATGAAACGCCAACGCGATTCGACTTCCTTGAAGCTGTTGTAACGAGTGAGCGCAAAGAGGCGCTCCTGAAGCAGTTTGTCGATGCGCTCAACGGCAAGGGAAAAAGCGACACCGAAAGTAGCTTGAATGTGTTTCGGGATCGCCCTCGCGCAAACCTCGAGCAAAGCTACGGAACTGAGTTTCTCAAGGGCCTTGAATCCGCGGAACCCGGTGGCGCATGGATCATGCTCCCCTCAAGCTCCGGCTTGAGGGTCGTTCGCTTGATGGAGATCAAGCCGGGCACAAGCGCATCGTTTGATTCGGTCAAAAATACCGCCGTTAAGGATTGGCAAAATGAAGCGGTATCAAAGCAAACAACCGAAGCGGTACGCGAACTTGCAGCCAAGTACCGTATTACAAGGCGCGAGGCGGGCAAATGAGGATGGTCGACATGCTTCGCAAAGCCCGCAGGCGGCTGGCAACTCGACAGCTTTCGCAGCTGGGCTTGATTTTGCTTTTGCTTTTCCCCGTGCTTTGGCTGCTTCCGACCGCGCTGCATGCCCATGAGGCAACGATGGTGGACCTTCGCGTGCGAGAACTTGCCCCGGGCGACTTTATCTGGACTTGGGGTATTCCCTCAAAAGGCCGTCCAGTGTCCGAAGATCTTTCGATTCGCTGGCCTTCCCAATGTGAGGTCAAGGGTCAGGCCATGCGATGTGGTTCAACGGGTCTCGACGGCATGATGACGATTGACGGTGTCGGGCGATCGTATTCAGCGGTCATGATGCACATTTACTGGTACAGCGGTAACTCCCAAGTGGTCACCCTGACCGAGGCGATTCCAGGAGCGCGATTGTTTGCAGGCGGGCAAGATGCGCGAAGCATCGGTGAAATTGCGAAGTCCTACGGTGCGCTTGGTGTTGAGCACATCCTCACAGGCTGGGATCACTTGCTTTTCGTGATCAGCCTCGTGCTTTTGGTCGGGATGAACCGACGCCTGATTGTCACAATTACAGCCTTCACGGTGGCGCACAGCTTAACGCTTGCTGCCAGCGCCTTGGGGCTTTTGACGCTTCGATCAGCACCCGTGGAGGCCAGCATTGCTTTGTCGATCATGCTCGTGAGTGGCGAATCGCTTCGTCAGCGCAACACCCTCTCACGCCGATTTCCGGCTTTGGTTGCCATGGTATTTGGTCTGGTCCATGGCCTTGGCTTTGCCGGAGCGCTTAAGGAAATCGGTCTTCCCGAAGCTTATACCGTTATTGCTTTGCTGACATTCAACCTGGGCGTTGAAGCAGGGCAACTGATGCTGGTGCTTGCTTGTTGGGGTCTGGCGGCTGTTTTCAAACCTTTTGGTAAAGGGCGGGATGCGCAGCCTGGCGGGTCAGCATCCGAAGCTTTCAAACCCGTCGGGGGGGTGGCTGACCACTGGGTAAGAAACAAGGCCTTTGTGATTCGGCTGCAGCTCTACGCCATCGGTTCGATGGGCGCCTATTGGACGATCAGTCGGGTCGTTGCGATCGTTACCGGGTCTTGAACAGTGATGAGCGCCGATTCCAACGAGGACTTGCACCGGCTTTTTGCAACACCTGTGCAACTTCTGCATCGCGTCATCACCGATGAAGCATGCGATGCGCTGGTTCAGATGCTTCGGAGCCGCACTTCTGTAGGCAATGAGCGCTCGTCTTCGTTGTTTCACACCGCACTGATGGAACCTGGGCAAGACGCCGGCATCGATGCGCTGGCGCGCCAATTGCTGCCCTTCATTCAGGAGTTTGGTGCCTTGTTGCTCGGTGAAATGCGCCCGTGGTCGATCAAGGAAATGTGGGGTAATGTGATGCAGCAGGGTGGACATCAGTCCATTCATAACCACGCAAACTGCATGCTGTCTGGCATCGTCTATCTCACGTCCACAGTCGATAGCACCCAGACTGTGTTTGTAAAGTCAATGGGTGGTCAGGACTATAAGCTGAGCAACGAGAATCAACGCACAAAGCCGACAGCCTTCAATTCACAGCGCTGGCGCGCGCCACAGGCTTCACCCGGTGATGCGCTGCTATTTCCAAGCTACTTGCTTCATGAAGTGCCCTTGAACCAGGGCGCTGAGCGTATGACCGTGGCCTTTAATGCGATCCCCGACCGCATCGATGCCTGGGGTTACGGTCTTTCTTTTGGAGCCTGATCGTGACCCTGACGCTAGCCGGCAAAGCTTTCGCCCCAGCCATGTTTCGCAGGCAATGGATTATGGCCATGGGGCTTGGTGCCCTGGGTCTCATACCGGTTAGGGCACACGAATACTACGCACTACAATTTATGCTGATCCACCCTTGGACGGAGCCCACCTTGCCTGGACAAAATGAGGCTCGTGTGCGCTTTCGCTTGCAATCCATCACCGACGATGACCGCTTGATTGGCGCTCAGTTCGCCTTTTCGAGAGTCGCCGAGTTGCGATCTGGAATCGACAATCAACTTCCCCCAGTCCCGTGGATCGACATCCGCCGAGGTGAGTCCATGAATTTCAGCCCCGAGGGCTTTCATGTGCTTCTCAAGGACCTTGCGCAGCCACTGTACCGCGACCGCAGTTACCCGCTCAGCTTGCGATTCGAACGCAGTGGAACCCTGACGGTGATGATGTCCATGAGCAGCGCAGACTGATACGGTCAGGTCGCAGCGAACACAAGACTCAGCCATGACAATCCTTCGTTGAGGAATCTCCGATGAAATCATTTTTTAGTAGCAGATGTATTGGCCTGAAGCTCGCAGCGCTTACCGTATGCCTTGGTGCACATGCCCATGAGTCTTCCCAAATTGTGGTGTTTGGTCATTATGCAAATGATATCGGTTCGAGCGATTCAGCAAGCCAGGGGGTCATCGGCCCCGAACTTTTAAGTAACAGGGCCTTGCTCCGCCCGGCGGAAGTACTTGAGTACATTCCTGGCATGGTTGTCACCCAGCACTCTGGTGATGGGAAAGCCAACCAGTACTTTCTGCGAGGCATGAATCTTGACCACGGGACCGACTTTGCAACAACCGTCAACGGTGTGCCCATCAACATGCCGAGTCATGGACACGGTCATGGATACAGTGATCTGAACGTTCTTATTCCTGAACTGGTCAGTCGTATTCAGTATCGAAAGGGCCCATACTTTGCTGCTGAGGGCGACTTCTCCTCGGCCGGATCAGCAAGCATCATGTACCGAAGTCAACTCGACAAGCCGATTGCAGCGGTAAGCGTCGGGCAGCGTGGCTATCTTCGAGCCATTGCCGCCGGGTCGCGTGAAATCGCCGATGGGGTAACGCTCCTGGCCGCGGTCGAGCGCTTGAACAACGATGGTCCCTGGACAACGCCAGAGGGTCTGCGAAAAGCCAATCTGTTGTTTACGGTGAGTGGGGGTACGCCTCGCGAGAATTGGTCAACAAGCCTGTCGGCCTATTCGGCCTATTGGAACTCAACCGACCAAGTGCCCCAGCGTCTGATCGACGCGGGCAGCTACCTGGGCCGCCCATTTGGCCGCTTCGACTCCCTTGATCCAAGCGATGGGGCGAGGACAAGTCGCCTGAGCCTGTCTGGCAACTGGCAGCGCTCGCGGGATGACCAGATCACGGCGCTGCAGTGGTACCTGATCAAGTACGACCTGGATCTTTATTCCAACTTTACCTATGCGCTTGACCGCGCCAGCGATCAGTTCGCCCAGAAAGATCATCGCTCGGTCTTGGGGGCGAATGCATTCCGTACCTGGATCAGTGATTTGGGTTCGGAGCGCTCGATGCTCAACACGCTTGGGGTGCAAGTAAGACAGGACCAAATCCGCGTAGGTTTGTTCGACACCGTGCAGCGTCAAATCGAGGGCGCGGTCCGGGACGATCGGGTTCGGCAAACGATCCTCGGAATTTACGGACAAAACGAGCTGAAGTGGACCTCGTGGTTCCGAACCCTCGCGGGGATCAGAGCCGATCAACTACAAGCTGATGTTACAAGCTTTGTGCTTGCTGAAAACACGGGATCAGCTTCCGCATTCAAGGTTTCGCCCAAAATGTCGATGATCTTCGGTCCCTGGCACAAGACCGAGCTTTTTGTGAATGCGGGGCGAGGCTTTCACAGCAACGATGCGCGCGGTATGGTCGCTCGAATCGATCCGAAAACAGGATTGGAGGTTGATCGTGTTCCGGGTTTGGTCAGTTCTCGTGGCCGAGAGATCGGCGTGAAAACTGAAGTGATACCGCATCTGCAAAGCGCCATCGCATTCTGGAAGCTGGACTTTGACTCTGAGCTGGTCTACGTCGGGGATGCAGGCAACACGGAGGCCAGCAGGCCAAGCAGGCGCTCAGGCATCGAATGGAGTAACCATTGGACGCCGAACGAGCAGGTTTTAGTGGATGTGAATCTGGCCTGGACAAGACCCCGTTATGCGGACAATGATCCTGCGGGCAACGCGATCGTCAATGCGACGCAACGCGTTGCAAATCTCACCTTTGCGCTCAGAAATCTTGGCTTGTGGTCCGGATCGCTCGGAGTGCGTTACATCGGTTCAGCGCCGCTGATCGAAGACAATTCGGTTCGATCGCTGTGCAGCGTAACAACGAACCTGCGCGCTATACGGCGGGTGACAAATGATATTCAGGTTGCGGTCGATGTGCTGAATCTGGCAGATCGGAAAAACAATGACATCAGCTACTACTACACATCCCGGGTTGCTGGTGAACCGGCCGCTGGCGTGGATGGCGTTCATGTTCACCCTGCCGAACCGCGCACGATTCGCGTGACAGCGCGGTTGCAGTTCTAAGCGCGCCGCTGCAGTTCTAAGCTCGCTGCTCGCCTCAATGGCGGCCGTGGAAGGCCGCTTTCGATGGCTTAACGGGCGCGCAAAAGTGCTTCGACTTCAAGCAAGATGAACTCGTTGTCGTCGGCGCGATTGGGCTCACGCGATGAGGAGAACGGAAGATTATTATCGTTGCCGACAATAATGTGCCGTTCGTCGACGATGTCGACGTTCTCAATCGTGAAGAAGGGGAAGGTCAGTACGCCGCCATTGAGTGGTTTACGCGCCTTGCCTTGGGGATCTTGAATCTTCATCAGATCCACGAAGCCGATTTTGCGCACCGCTTGATTCACGTTGGCATCGCTCATCTCGATTTTCACGATCCGCTTGAACTTGGCGACATCATGAAAGCAGTTCGGTGCAGCTTTGTTGTCCGAGCAGGCGCGGTCTTGTGTACCTTCGCCGTTATCGCGTTCGATAACCAGGGCGGTTGTTGAATCAATCATGTTGAAGTCACCGATTGCAGTCGCTCCTGGCGAAAGCACGTACTTCCAGTGACGGCCCGTCCACTTTTGATCAGCCACCGAAAACTCGAGCACTCTCAAGACCTGCTGTCCGGCTTGTTTTTCCCAGTCCTTGGTCTGAGGATCCCAAAGCGGGCCTTCGAGCATGCCGTACAAAAAACGCCCGTCCTTGCTTGCCGCCAGACCCTCGTAGCCGCGCGAACGCCCCAGGTTCACCGAAGCCGGCACGGTTTGTCCGGGGTTTGGGGCAACAACCCTGAAATGGTCGGGTGACATCACGGGTTTTCCGTCTGCCAAGGTCTCAAATACCGCCTCGACCCGACCTTCCATGGTCGCTCGGATGAGGTAGGGTCCAAATTCGTCACCGATCCAGAATTTGCCGTCGATGATTTGAAAACCCTCTAAATCAAAGTCTGATCCGGTCAGATAGCGCTTCTCAGTGCCTTCATGCACGATTCGAAACGGTACTTTTTTATCGGGATCGTGGAGAAAGACGGTGTTTAATCGTGTGGTCGATCCCTTTGCCCAGTCAATCCGGTAATGCGATAAAAAAAGTGCCGCGTCGGGCGAGTTGGCTTTCGTGCCGAAACCGTTGTCGGTCAGCACCCAAAAGCTGCCGTCGGGCATTTTCTTAATGCCGGAATGACCTTGAACAGGTTGACCTTTGAAGGGTAAGAACACGCCTGTCGGGCGGCCTGCCGAGCGACCCTCGAAGCTTCCGATCCGCTCATTGCGGGTCGATGCATCCGTAAACTTGCCCGATATGCTCAGATCGGCAGGTGCATCGGCAGGCATGCTGATGTAGGTTTGTGCCGGGATGAGGGCATGACCTGAAAGGCTTGCAGGATATTCGGTCTGAGCGCTTGCAAAGCTGTGAACAAGCGCAAAAAAGCCACTGACCATGATTCGTCTCAAAACCATTGCATGCTCCCGATATCTGATGAAAGAAGGTTGTCTATGACAACTTCAGGTGACAAACGGTTGACGTTCATCGGGTCGACGATTGGGGCAGCGCCGCATTGCCAAGCGGCTTTATCGTTGACTAAACTTGGTGCATGATGAGGCCTTAAGCGATGGACCTATGTTTCTTGAAAAACTGATGTTCGATGGGATGGACCGACCGCGTTACGTGGTGTTGAAGGGTAGAAAACTCATCATCAGCACCACCTCGCTCGATTTGGCACGTCAGGCGCTCGCGCACCTGAAATCCGGTACAGCCCTCAAGGGCCTGGTTGTTGAGCGCGTTGAACAATCAAGCGTGAGGCATCAGGGGTGAGCGCTCGCATCGGCGGTTGACGCGAAGCAAACCACCGCCGCTACCCAGGGGATTAATCCTTTGGCTCATAGTGGGCCCAGTCGATTTGCTTATCAACGACCTGGTCTTACCCAAGCATCTACCCCAGCATTTTTCTATAGAATGATCAGCCTGAAGCTCAAGGCTGACATCCTCCGTGTAGCGCATTCAATTAAAGGCTTGATCATGATTCGTGTGACTTACCTCAGTCAGGCGACTGAGCCCTTCTCAGCGCGCGCTTTGGTCGATCTTTTAGAACATTGCCGGGAAAAGAATCCGCGCTTGGGTGTTACAGGGGTGCTGATTTATGCCAACGGCACGTTTTTGCAAACACTCGAAGGTGAGGTTGATACGGTTGATCAACTTCTAGAAAAGATCGAGGCCGACAAACGGCATCAAGCCTACAAAGTGATTCAACGCGAGTCGATTGGTGAGCGGCTTTATGCAAACTGGAGCATGGGTTTTGAGCGGCTCAGCGAATCAGCGTTGAACGAAGTCCCCGCCCTCAAGGACTTCGGACTTCGTGACTTCAATCCCGAGTACCTGAGTGCGCACCCCACGGTCATTGAAAATCTTCTTCAGCGCCATCGATCATTGCACTGGGATCCTTTGATTCGAGAAATTGATGCGCGCGATCAATTCATCGCCGACATGCGCCATGCCTTGATTGAGGCAAGACAACGCAACCAGCAAGCCCTGTTGTTGATTGAATCGCTTGTCGAAGCCTCAGCGCAGGGTGCCTTGGAGGAAAGCCATTTGCAGTTGTGTCGGCGCATGATCGAAACCATGCGCCAAGGCTGAGGTCAACGGCTGTTCAATTCCCGGTAAAACGCTTCGGTGCTGGGCGATCGCCCTAAAAAATCCTGCACCATGTCAGCAGCTTTCCGCTCACTACCGCGGCTAAGAATCGTGTCCCGATAGCGTCTGCCCACACGGGTGTTCATCAGGTTTTTGTCAAAGGCGGTACGCATATCCCATGCGATCACTTCCGCCCAGAGGTAGCCGTAATAACCAACTGCGTAGCCACCCGCGATGTGCCCGAAGGCTGAGGGAAACTTGGTGCCCTCAACATAGCCGAGTGCGGTTTTCAACTGCAAAGATTTCCAGGTTTCCATCGGGTCGGGGGCCCGGCCCGGCTCTACCGTGTGCAGCTGCATGTCAAAGGCTGCATAAAGTCGCTGCGTGTTGAAGCGTATGCCTTGCCCAAACCGCCTGGAGGCTTCGAGCCGATCGACAAGCTCCTGCGTAATTGGCTTGCAGCTGGGACTGCAACGATCACTCAAGAGTTTCAAGCTTTCATAGCTTTGGGCCCAGGCTTCAAACATCTGTGAAGGCGCTTCGACGAAGTCGCGTTCAACGCTCGTGCCTGCATGCGACAAATACCGCGTGTCTGAAAGTACGCCATGCAAGACATGGCCAAACTCATGAAGCAAGGTTCGCAGTTCGCCGTAAGTGAGACCGCTCTCGTTGAAGTTTGCGACCATGACCGAGATCGGTTTTCGCTGCAGCGCGCGGCTTACCCCGCGGGTGGGAAACGCCGCAGCGTGCGTAAACTTGCCCGGTCGCGGAAACAAATCGAGGTAAATAAGTCCGAGTGGCTCGTCAGTTTCTGCCGGCGCCTTGCTTCGTACCTCCCAAACGCTGACTGACTTGTGCCAGGTCGGGAGTTTGACCGGTCGAAAGTCAACATCGTAAAGCCGTGATGCAACGTCCAAGGAAAACGCAATTGACGTTTGCGTTGGGAAGTAGGCACGGATCTGTTCCTGATCGATTTGATAACGTTCTTTTCTTAGTTGCTCCTGCCAGTAGGAAACATTCCATCGGCTGAGATTTTCTTGAGCACCCTTAGCCCTCATGTACAAGCGGATTTCTTCAAGTTCTTGCGCTTCCCGAGGTTCGGCTGCCTGTTGTACCTCCTTCAAAAACGATAGGACGCGTTCAGGCTTTTCAACCATCCGTTCGCTTGTAATCATTGCAGGATAAGACCGGTGGCCCAGCAGTTGCGCCAAGGACTCCCTTAACTCAACGAGCCTTGCAAGAATCTCGATGTTTCGGTCACCCCCACGATTGGTAAAGGCGATGTAATAGCGCTTTTTCGCAGCGTCATCATGTGCGTTATCCATGAACGGCTGATATTCCGGATAACTGAATCCAAGCAGATAGCGCCCCTGTGCGTCTTTCTTGGCCTTTTCTAGGACTTGAAGCGGAACACCTCTGGCTTCTTCGGCCGTAAAGGCAAGTGTTGTTGTGTTATCGCGCAAGACTTTCTCGAACTCCAGACTGAGTTCGGTCATTTCCTTGCGGATCGCGCGCAAGCGCATCTGAGCTTCCTGATCAAGCTGTACCCCCGATGACTCAAAGCGTCGCTTCAGATCGGCCTGGAGTTTCCGATCAATCGAGTCGCCCCCTTGCAGGTTCAAGGTGTCAAAAAGGCTTCGGTCCTGATAGAGCTCCGTCGCGTAAGCATTCCAGCGCTTCGTGCAGTCACTTGCTTGCGACCTCAGGGATGCATCAGGCGAGGTACTCATCATCAGACTGGCCACAGAGGCGGCGTCCTGGGCAACCGCGCCCAGTTGATCGAAGGCCAGTAAGGTCGCTACCAAGTCATTTTTTATTTTCGTGTTTCGGATCTCTTGAGCGGCAAGCTTTGCGCTTTCAAGGGCTTGATCGCAG
>DDPV01000031.1:15577-19306 GCA_002342365.1 Burkholderiales bacterium UBA2459
GCGCTTAAGCATTGAGGTCTTCACCGACCAGATAGTCAGCCTTACCCAACGCGACACCGTTGTGCCGCAGAATCGCATACGCCGTCGTGATGTGGAAAAACACATTCGGCAAAGCCCAGGTTTTGAGGTAGGTCTCCGCTGGCATCGTGCGGCTACGGTCTTTGCCGATCGGAAAAGTGATCGCTTTCGACTCCTGGCCATCGAGGCTTTGGGCAGGGACGCTTGCTAGCCAGGCACGCGTGTTGTCAATACGTCCAATGAGTTCCGAAAGCGTGTTTTCGGTGTTTTCGTACTTCGGTGCTTCAAGCCCACTGATCCTTGCAACGCACAACTTTGCTGCGTCACAGGCGATGTAGATCTGGAATCTGAGGGGTAGCATGTCTGGCGCAAGTCTGAATTGAACCAAGGCTTGTTCGTCATAAGCTCGGTCCGATACATCGGCTTGTGCTTTCAGCAAGAGATGGCGCAAATTGCTCAAAAAAAGGTCGAAAACGGGGAGTGAAGCGGAAGACAAGGTGATGGACATAGTGCCGCCAAGTTTTGGTTGAAGAAGCCCTGAGTATATAAAGAGAGTGAGTGGGTTTGCGTTGCGCGGGTGCGGCCTGTACAGGGCTTCGCAAGCAAAAAGAGCTCTGCTGTCTGGCTTACTGAGCAATCGCCTTGAGTTTCAAGCGCAGGGCGTCTTCCAGAAAGGGGCGTGCCTGGGGTGCGCCCTCGATCGGAGACAGCGTCACAAAGCCCCTGGCATTGAGCACGTTTTGCTCAGAGGTCAACGCGTCATCCTCAGGAATGAACGAGCCACCCGGCGTGGTGGAGCCGCTTTCGGTCAGACTCACGCCGGGTACAGGAAGATCAAGGCCGTAGCCAACAGCAACCGGGCTGTCTGAGAATTTTGCGTAAAACGCCGGTGGGTGTGCGGTTGCCTTGCCGATCTTGGTGAACTTGAATTGTTGATGAACGCCGGCGCCCTCGGCGAAGTCAGGAACATTAACGTTGATGCCCACGCCCAAAGGCATCAGAAGTCCGCCTGCAAAGTCCCTTTTGTCGGCCAGTGCTGTGACAAGACGCAGTACGATATCGGCGACTTCATAGGATCGATGCGTGGCCGGCAAGTTACTGCTCCAGCACACTGGCGTGCTGGCATAGTCACTCACCGCAATTGCGGGAAGATTCCGGTTGATGGCATACAGCAAGTTGTTGAAGGTGCCGCTGCTTGCATTGATCAGCCCGGTGTTGTTGCCTTCGTTAGGTCCCGAGATGACCAGATCGGGCGCAACTTGCCACTTTTTTCCAGCAACCACATCGATGCCATANNGCGTTCGGTGCCTCGCAGTTTTTCGATCGGCGCAAGAAAGTTGATATAGCCGCCTCTGCCCGACTGGTTATCGATCGGGCCGGCAATGACGACGCTATGGCCCGCGGCAACCAATCGGGCCTTCAATGCCCGGATGTTCGCGGCGGTGATGCCGTCGTCGTTACACAAAAGAATGTTCATGGCCTGAGTCGATGGGCTCACTGCAGCAGCGAGCAAAAACAAGACGATCGTGCCTGCTCATGGAACGAAGCAGGCACGAATCCTTAGCTGATCGTCAGCTTAAGTTCAGGGCATGAAGAAATGACGACGACTTCAAAGGGGCTGCTCAGTCACCCATCGATGGCTGGGCAACTTCATCGGGCCTTTCCTTGCCGGTTAGCATCAACACCCATCCGGCAAGGATCGAGACCAGCCCAAAAATCAGAACGCCCTCAGGAATCGGATTGCGTCCAACAATAGCGGGCGAAATCATCAAGGTGCTTGCCCCGGCAAACATCAGTGCGCCACCGAAAATTTGGCGCAACCGGTGCGTCGATTTAGTTTCAGATTTCATACTGGATCCTCAAGTGCTTGAAGTGACGAAGCCACTGTATGCAGTCGCTGCGTGTTTGAAAATTGGGGCAAACACTAGGGGCGTCTACGTAGGCCGCCCCTACACCAAGCGATTTCGGATCCGATAGCCTCGGCTTGGTGGAGTTCATCGAAGGGTCATAGGGGCTTGTCACAAAAGAGGCGTACTGTGTCGCTGCGAGAAAAACTCGTGATGCCACCTTCCAATCGATCCTCATGGAGTTACACCTTGAAAAAACTAATCCTCGCCCTTGCCATCGCTGCAACCAGTCTCGGCGCTAAAGCGGAAGACATCGTCGACACCGCCATTGCTGCAGGCAGCTTCAAAACGCTTGTAACTGCTGTGAAAGCGGCAGGTCTTGTTGATACCTTAAAGGGCCCGGGCCCGTTTACAGTCTTTGCCCCAAATGACGAGGCATTTGCAAAACTGCCCAAAGCGACCTTGGACGGCTTGCTCGCTGACAAAGCCAAACTCGCTGCGGTGCTCACCTACCACGTGGTTCCGGGCAAAGTCATGGCCAAGGACGTGAAGGCTGGAAACGTGAAAACCGTGCAGGGATCAACGCTTGCGATTACCACCAAAGACGGCGTCAAAGTGAACAATGCCAATGTCATCAAGACCGACATCGCAACCAGTAACGGTGTGATTCACGTCATCGATACAGTGGTTATGCCCAAGTAAGTTTCAAGAACGATCGATCGATTCGCTGAGCTTACAGGTCAGCGAATCGGATCTACAAGAATCGGATTTGCAAGCAACGGGGCCTCAAGCGGGCCACCGAGGCTTGGCTAGGTATAATATTTAAAGCAAATCAAGCAGGCCTTCAAGCGAGGCAAAACTGCGGTCGGGCGGCACGCCTATCGTTTCGTAAGGTAACTGTTGCCGGTTGATCCAACAAGTATAAAAACCGTACCATTTTGCGCCGACGACGTCCCAGGCGTTGGACGACACAAAAACCAGCGAAGACGTCGGTAGCTTGAGCACATCCGGCGCGAGGGCATAACAGACAGGGCTGGTCTTGAAGTGCTTTGCAGGCTCTATGGAAATCAGATGGTCCAGCCAGTCCGACAAGCCAGCACTTTGCGCTGCCATCTTGAGCATCTGCGGCGATCCATTCGATAGCACTGCAGTCACGAGGCCTTTCGATTGGAGCGTTTGCAGCACTGCGGCGCACTCGGGGTAAGGATCAAGCTTTTCATAAGCAGCCATCAGCGTATCAACCTGCTCGATGCTGTGCTCGAGGCGAAGCATTTGCAGGCTGTAGCTCAGCGCGTGGCGCGTGAGGTCCCAAAAGGGTTGGTAGTACCGGCTACCCCCCGATGAGGGATCCGACAAGGAAACCAGTCGTGCGTATTCGATTTGCTTATCGCGCCAGATGACTGCGATGCGCGATCCCATGCCCGGAAACATCGCCTCGGCCGATTTTGCGACGGCGTAAACGTCGAACAGCGTGCCGTAGGCGTCAAAGACAAAGGCTTTTCTTGCGGTCATGGTGCGTTTTGCTCGATCAGGCTAAGGGGATAAATTCATGGCGAGCTCTCATTATGTTGTATACGACTGCTTAGTCAATTTGACTGACCAAGTCGCTTGCCCGCACGTCCCTTAAGGCAAGGGACTTCGTTTTTTGGTTGTAGCTGTTTTTGAAACGATGGATCCCAGGAGAAGAGACGATGATCATTGGCGTGCCGAGGGAGATTTATCCAGGCGAGAAACGGGTCGCCACGGTTCCCGATGTGGTGGGCAAGCTCATGAAACTGGGCTTTGAGGTGCTGGTTGAACGGGGCGCAGGCGATCGCGCCGATTTGTCAGACGCTGCCTATGAGCAGGCGGGCGCCCGCATCGC
>DDPV01000031.1:19358-22275 GCA_002342365.1 Burkholderiales bacterium UBA2459
CCCGAGCTCATGCAGCAACTGGCTCAGAAGAAAGTCACGGTACTTGCCATTGACGCTTTACCTCGCACCTTGAGTCGCGCCCAGAAAATGGACGCACTCACCTCGATGGCTGGTGTGAGCGGATATCGCGCAGTGGTCGAGGCAGCCAACGCCTTCGGACGTTTTTTCAACGGCCAAATCACAGCCGCCGGCAAGGTCCCTCCCGCCAAGGTTTTTGTCGCGGGCGCCGGTGTTGCGGGACTGGCTGCGATTGGCGCGGCTGCAAGTTTGGGTGCCATGGTTCGTGCGAATGACACCCGCGCCGAAGTGGCCGATCAGGTGGTCTCGTTGGGCGGTGAGTTTGTCAAGGTCGACTTTGACGAAGAGGGTTCGGGTGGCGGCGGCTACGCCAAGGTGATGAGTGAGGGCTTTCAGGCAGCCCAGCGCGCGATGTATGCCCAGCAGGCTCGCGAGGTCGACATCCTTATCACCACCGCGCTGATCCCAGGCAAACCCGCGCCAGTCTTAATAACGGCCGAGATGGTCGAGTCGATGAAGCCAGGCAGTGTGATTGTGGACATGGCAGCCGAGCAGGGAGGCAATTGCGAGCTCACCGAGCCGGGCAAGGCGGTTGTCAAGCATGGTGTGACCATCATTGGCTACACCGATCTTGCCTCGCGAATGGCGCGGCAGTCGTCAACCTTGTACAGCACCAACCTTTTTCGGTTGACCGAGGAACTTTGCAAGACCAAAGATGGCCTCATCCACGTCAATATGGATGACGAAGCGATCAGGGGCTTGACCGTCATCAAAGATGGCGAGATTACCTGGCCGGCTCCGCCACTTGCCTTGCCTGCGCCTCAGGCGGCAGCCAAGCCGTCAAGCGCTGTGATAGAAAAAAAGAGTGGGCACGGTCATGGCGGCGCAGGCGCGCCGATGCAAACCAGCACGCTTGCCTGGGTCTTTGGTCTGGGTGCTCTGGTCTTTTGGGCAATCGGGGCCTATGCGCCGGCAGCTTTTCTTGGGCACTTTACAGTGTTTGTGCTCGCATGCTTTATCGGCTACATGGTCGTCTGGAATGTGACCCCTGCGCTGCACACGCCGCTGATGAGCGTGACCAACGCGATATCAAGCATTATCGTGATCGGTGCGTTGGTTCAGATCTTGCCGCCTGAGGCCGGAACACAGGGGCGGCCGGATGGGCTGATCCAATCGCTTTCCTTTGCTGCGATTGTTTTGACTGCGATCAACATGTTTGGCGGATTTGCTGTTACGCGGCGAATGCTCGATATGTTCCGAAAATAATAACAAAATAAAACAACAAGGTGTGTTCACGATGAGTTCAAGTCTCATTTCCTCGGGCGTGGCAACGCTGGCCTATCTTGGAGCGGCCATACTCTTTGTTCTCAGCCTCGGGGGCCTCTCCAACCCCGAAACATCCCGCCGCGGCAATTTTTATGGCGTGATCGGCATGACGCTTGCTGTTATCGCCACCATCGCAGGGCCGCGGGTCGCTGCAGCAGGTATGCCCTGGATCATCGCTGCCCTGCTCGTTGGCGGCGCGATCGGTTTTTATGCCGCCAAGACCGTCAAGATGACGCAAATGCCCGAGTTGGTGGCGCTCATGCACAGTCTGGTGGGTCTTGCTGCCTGCCTTGTGGGGTTTGCCAGCTACGTGGATACTTCAGTGCAGTACGCTGGGGCTGAAAAGCTTATCCACGAAGTTGAGATTTATATCGGTATATTGATTGGTGCGGTAACCTTTTCTGGCTCGCTGATTGCCTTTGGAAAGCTTAATGGCATGATTGATGGCAAGCCGCTGCTGTTGCCTGCGCGTCATTGGCTCAATCTGATCGCCTTGCTGGTGGTCATCTGGTTGGGTGGCGAGTTCATCCTTGCCGATGGGGTGCAAAGCGGTATGCAACCTTTGATCATCATGACGCTGATTGCGCTGCTTTTTGGTGTGCACATGGTGATGGCAATCGGCGGCGCCGACATGCCGGTGGTCGTATCGATGCTCAACAGCTACTCAGGCTGGGCGGCCGCGGCAACCGGTTTCATGCTCAGCAACGACTTGCTGATCGTGACCGGGGCCTTGGTCGGTTCGTCCGGTGCGATTTTGTCCTACATCATGTGTCATGCGATGAATCGCAACTTCATCAGCGTGATTGCAGGCGGCTTTGGTGGTGGCACGGCGAGTCCGGCTTCATCGAGCCAGGGTGGAGTTGCTCAACCGCAAGGTGAAGTGCAGGCGCTGAGCGCAAGCGAGACCGCCGAGTTACTCCGAGACGCCAAAAGCGTGATCATCGTTCCCGGCTACGGCATGGCTGTTGCACAAGCCCAGCATACCGTGAACGAAATTACAGCGACGCTGCGTAGCAAGGGTGTGACCGTACGCTTTGGGATCCATCCGGTTGCCGGACGTATGCCGGGTCATATGAATGTGTTGCTCGCCGAAGCCAAAGTGCCCTATGACATCGTGTTGGAGATGGATGAAATCAATGAGGACTTCAGCCATACCGACGTGGCGATGGTGATTGGTGCCAACGATATCGTGAATCCGGCTGCACAGGACGATCCGGCCAGTCCGATTGCTGGCATGCCGGTGCTTGAAGTCTGGAAAGCGGGCACCAGTATCGTGATGAAGCGTTCGATGGCAAGCGGCTACGCGGGTGTAGACAACCCCTTGTTTTACAAAGATAACAATCGCATGCTTTTTGGTGATGCAAAAAAAATGCTCGATGAGGTGCTTGTTGCCTTGAGGTCTTGAGCGCTTTGCGCCGGATAAGGTTCACGCCGGATCAGCTTCAATGCGGATCAGCTTCACGCCAAATGACAGATCTGTAAGCAATTCTTTGCTGATGCACTGTTGCAAATTGAAACGGTGGTAAAACCGATCAGCTGTCGCGTCGCCGGCTGGCGACCTGAGAGCGGGAAC